>NZ_CAAJGM010000065.1 GCF_900996235.1 Paraburkholderia sp. BCC1885 | reverse complement strand
GGCGACTTCCTTCAGCTCTCGCTGGCCGATACTGGCAGCGGTATGCCGCCCGAAGTGCTCCCGCATGCCTTCGAGCTGCTCTTCACTACCAATCCGAAGGGCATGGGCACCGGCCTCGGCCTGCCGCAGGTGTTCGCGTTCTGCGAGCGTTCGGGCGGCATCGCCACGATCGACAGCGCGCTGGGGGAGGGCACCACGGTGCGCCTCTACCTGCCGCGCGCGCGCATCACCGACGAGGCGCCGCCCGCCGCCCCTGCGTCGCGCGAAGCGTCCTCGCTGGAAACCGATCCGCCGCGGGAAGGCCTGCGCATCCTGCTGGTCGAGGACAACGGCGAGGTGGCCGCCGGTACCGAGGCGCTGCTGTCGTTGCTCGGCCATCGCGTCACCTACGCGGCCAACGCCGACGACGCGCTCGCGCTGATCGACGCGCCGCTCGATCCCGAGGACGAGTCGCGGCCCTTCGACCTGGTGATCTCCGATATCCACATGCCGGGCACGCTCAACGGCATCGACCTGGCCGAGGAGATTGAGCGACGCCCGGGCACGCTGCCCGTGATCCTCGTCACCG
>NZ_CAAJGM010000064.1 GCF_900996235.1 Paraburkholderia sp. BCC1885 | reverse complement strand
CGCGTCCGGATGCAGCAGACGTAGCTGCTCAACCGTTTGCAGCGCGGGATCCGCCGAATCGTGCACGCCGAACAGAAACTGCAATGGCCCCGGATAGTCCTGCTGGCAGAAACTCGACAGATTGCTGAGCAGGGTCCATTCGGCGCCGTGCAGCGGCTTGACGACGGTGACCGGAGGATGACTGCTGGGCTCCGAGGGCAGGCGCGCGAAGAACCGTCCAATCAATGCGCCGGCCAGCACCGTGTACGCAATGCCGAACACGGCGCCCATGGCGCAGAACGCAACCAGCGCGAGGCGCACCACATGCGCCGCACCCACGGGGCCGTCAAGCGCGATAAGGGCAACAAGGCCGCCCGCCAGCAACGCGGCAAGCGGGCGCGCGAGCCAGACGAGGCGCTTCATGTCGGGGCCATCCACGCAACGCAGCGGGAGGGGCGCATACGAATCAGGCTTCGTGAGCGCGCAGGAACCGGAAGAACTCGACGCCTTCGCGCAGGCGCCGCTTCATCATGTCCCAGCTCATCAGCATCTCGCGCACAATCTCCCAGATTTTCGAGGGCCGGAAATAG
>NZ_CAAJGM010000063.1 GCF_900996235.1 Paraburkholderia sp. BCC1885 | reverse complement strand
CGCGTCCGGATGCAGCAGACGTAGCTGCTCAACCGTTTGCAGCGCGGGATCCGCCGAATCGTGCACGCCGAACAGAAACTGCAATGGCCCCGGATAGTCCTGCTGGCAGAAACTCGACAGATTGCCAAGCAGGGTCCATTCGGCGCCGTGCAGCGGCTTGACGACGGTGACCGGAGGATGACTGCTGGGCTCCGAGGGCAGGCGCGCGAAGAACCGCCCAATCAATGCGCCGGCCAGCAGCGTGTACGCAATGCCGAACACGGCGCCCATGGCGCAGAACGCGACCAGCGCGAGGCGCACCACATGCGCCGCACCCACGAGGCCTTCAAGCGCGATAAGGGCGACAAGGCCGCCCGCCAGCAACGCGGCAAGCGGGCGCGCGAGCCAGACGAGGCGCTTCATGTCGGGGCCATCCACGCAACGCAGCGGGAGGGGCGCATACGCATCAGGCTTCGTGAGCGCGCAGGAACCGGAAGAACTCGACGCCTTCGCGCAGGCGCCGCTTCATCATGTCCCAGCTCATCAGCATCTCGCGCACAATCTCCCAGATTTTCGAGGGCCGGAAATAG
>NZ_CAAJGM010000062.1 GCF_900996235.1 Paraburkholderia sp. BCC1885 | reverse complement strand
CCGTCGTTGACGAGCTTGATCTGCAGGTCCATCGCCGAGCTCCACAGCACGTCGGCGCTGGTGCTCTTCGCCGCGTTCTCGCTGATGTAGCGGTTGTACAGCTCGGTGCTGTTCATGTCGTTGTACTCGACCTTGACGCCGTACAGGCTCTCGAAGTCCTTGATCAGCGGGCGCACCAGGCTGGTGTCGGTGGTCGAGTAGACGATCAGCCGGCCTTCCTGCTTCGCGGCGTCGATCACGCCCTGGTAGTTACCCGGATAACCGGCCGGCACCTGCGCCTGCGCGGCGCCGGCGGCGAGCAGGGCGGCGGTGGCCAGAACGGCCGCGCGGCCTGTCTTTGCGTGCTGCATGTCTTCCTCCAGATGAAACCCCGGGCGGGATTGTGTTCGTTTGTGTGACGCGGATCGTAAGCGGCGGGCACTTTCAGTCTGCTTTCGTTTCGGGCCACAATAGCGTCCGTTTCGTCATGGATTTCCCGAGGTCGCGATGCGCGTGCTGCTGGTCGAAGACAATCCCTCCCTGGCGCAGTCGCTCACCGACGCGCTGGCGGCCGCGCGTTTCGCCGTCGAT
>NZ_CAAJGM010000061.1 GCF_900996235.1 Paraburkholderia sp. BCC1885 | reverse complement strand
TGCCTCATGTCCACCCCATCCTTGGCCGGCGCCCAGGCCGCGCCCGGTGCCGCCGCCATCTGGCGAGCCATCTTCGCGGGTTTGTGCGCGAGCCTGGTCGGCATCGGCCTGGCGCGTTTCGCCTATACGCCGCTGCTGCCGGCGATCGTCGACGCGCACTGGTTCGCGCCCTCGCTGGCCGCCTATCTCGGCGCGGCCAACCTGGCGGGCTACCTGGGCGGCGCGCTGGCGGGCCGCGCGCTGGCCGCCCGGGCCGGCGTCACGCTGACGCTGCGCACCATGATGCTGCTGGCCGCCCCGACCGTGCTCGCGCACGTGCCGGCCTCGCGCCGCGGCCTGGCCGGCGGCGTGATCTTCATGGGCGTGGGCGTAGGCGTGGTGGCCTCGGGCACGGTCGTGCCGCTGCTGCTGCAGCGCAGCCTGCAGGACACCTGGCTCGGGCTGGCCCTGCTCTCGCTGGTGCTGACCGCGCTGGCCGAGCACGTCTGGCCGCGAGTGAACGCGTCGGTGGTCGCCGCGCCCTCGAGGCATCGGTGCACGAGCGCGCCGCGCCCGCTGCGCGCGCTCTACGCCGAAT
>NZ_CAAJGM010000060.1 GCF_900996235.1 Paraburkholderia sp. BCC1885 | reverse complement strand
GAATTCACCTGCGCGCGGCATCCGGCGCGCAAGTACCTGTTCCTCTCGGCCGGCTCCGGCATCACGCCGCTGATGTCGATGAGCCGCGCGCATCACGATCTCGCCGAGGATCGCGACATCGTGTTCGTGCATAGCGCACGCACGCCCGACGACATCATCTTCTCGCGCGAGCTCGACCTGATCGCCGCCAACCAGGCCAATTTCCGCACCTCGTTCGTTTGCGAGCGGATCGGCACGCGTACCAACTGGCACGGCGTGACGGGGTACCTCTCGCTGCCGCTGCTCAAGCTGATCGCGCCGGATTTCATGGAACGCGAGATCTTCACCTGCGGGCCGGCGCCCTATATGAAGGCCGTGCGCGACCTGCTCGACGAAGCCGGTTTCGATCGCAAGCAGTATCACGAGGAAAGCTTCTCGTTCGAGACGCTGCTCGACGAGGCCGCGCCCGAAGTGGTGGAGACGCTGGTGGAGGAGGGCGTGCCGGTGCCCGATACCACGCACTACACGGTGAGCTTCGCCAGGAGCCACCGCGAGATCAGCTGCGGCGCCGACCAGCATGTGCTCGAGGCCGCGCGCCAGGCCGGC
>NZ_CAAJGM010000059.1 GCF_900996235.1 Paraburkholderia sp. BCC1885 | reverse complement strand
GCTCGGCCCATGTCGCGAAGGCCGGCACGCGCGCGCTGATCAATCTCTCGCCCGAGCCGATCTCGAACTGGATCGCCTCGGCCACCGAGGACGGCCTGGTATTCGCGGGCCTCGCGCTGGCCTTCTTCGTGCCGCTGCTGTTCCTGCTGCTGATGGTCGGCTTCGTCGCCTTCGCGGCCTGGGCACTGCCCCGGCTCTGGCGCGGCGTGTCGGGCGGGTTCCGCGGCATGGCGCACCAGATGGTGTCGCGTTTCAATTCACTCGGGGGCAAGCGGGATTGACCAGGCAGCATGAAGCAGGGCGCGCCGCGCGCGGCGCGCGTCTCACGCCGGGCGAACTGGTACGGCAATCGATCCGGATGACGATGCGCGACTGGCGCTCGGGCGAGCTGACCCTGCTCGTGCTGGCGCTGGTGCTGGCGGTCGCCGCGCTGACCAGCGTCGGTTTCCTGTCCGACCGGCTGCGCCAGGGGCTCGAGCGCGATGCGCGCCAGATGCTCGGCGCCGATTTCGTGGTGCGCGCCGATCATCCCGTCGATCCGTCCTTCGCCGCCGCCGCGCGCGCCGACGGCCTCGCCACCGCCTCCACGGC
>NZ_CAAJGM010000058.1 GCF_900996235.1 Paraburkholderia sp. BCC1885 | reverse complement strand
GCGCCACCAGCTTTCTTTCGGGCTGTGAGCCCCGGTAAGCAAAACGGGCTACCGCTTCCGGTGAACGGAAAGGATCAGTTTCCGGACACTGGGACCAATATACAAGTAAGCAAAGAAAGCGGGCTTCCAACCGCTAGCCTGTAGGTGTCCACCCCTTACGCGACCCCGAAGTGGTCCGAGACGAGACCGTCCCTCGCATTCTCACTCTGGTGACACAGGGCTCATTCATCCCACTCCGCACTGCGTGCGTCGCGGATGGGTTTGCGAGGGAAGGCAGGTGACGAGCAGCGCTTCTCGCGGATAGCTACCAAAACGCCCTTTCCTTAGAACCTTAGTTATCCTTGAGAAATCGCAGAAGGCGTTCTGCCCGTCGGCGGGGCGCGCAGCGCGACGCTGGAGGGATGAGCCCTGTGTCATTAGGAGATGGAGGTGCGAGGGCAGGTCTCGTGTTGGGCCGTTCCCGGTTGTAGACCGGGATGGCTCACTACGGGCTAGCGGTTGCAGCCCGCTTTCTTTGCTTACTTGTATATTGGTCCCAGTGTCCGGAAACTGATCCTTTCCGTTCACCGGAAGCGGTAGCCCGTTTTGCTTAC
>NZ_CAAJGM010000057.1 GCF_900996235.1 Paraburkholderia sp. BCC1885 | reverse complement strand
CAGGACGGCAGATCGCACACGCTGGTCATCACCGACCGGCTCGCGACGCTCGATGCGCTGTCGCCCGAAACGGTGCCGTTCTACCGGGCAGGCACAGGCAGCGAGACGGACGCGCTCACGCAGTGGTCGGGCACGCGCACGCTGCAAAGCACGTCGCTCACCACCCGCACGTTCGACTACAAGAGCCCATCGACGCAGTTCAACCCCAAAGGCACGAGCGTGCCGACGATGCCCAATCAGGGCGCGTTGCCGGATCAGGCCGAGGTGTACGAATACACCGGGGCGTACACGTATGCGAAACAGGACCGGGGCGACCAGCTCTCCGGAATCCGCATGGAGGAGTGGGAGTCGCGGGCGAAACGGTTTGAGGGCGTCGGCGGCGTGAGAAGGATCGACGCGGGGCGGCGCTTTACGCTCAGCGGCCACCCGGACCACGACCCGGATCAGGCGAGCCAGAAGGAGTTCGCGGTGATCGGGGCGTCGTGGGTGATTGCGAACAACGTGCCGGCGGGCAACCCGGGGGCGGACTATCCGCACAGCCTACAGGCCACGGTAGACGAGGTGCGCGCGAGCCACGCGGGCGATCCCGCATTCA
>NZ_CAAJGM010000056.1 GCF_900996235.1 Paraburkholderia sp. BCC1885 | reverse complement strand
CGGCTGGGCCAGGCCCGCCGCGACGTCGAGCACGGCCTGCAGATCACGCTCCAGCACTACACGACGTTCGAATCGCAGCAGCGTATGCTGGAGATCCTGCAGTTCAAGCTCGACATCCTGTGGACCATGCTCGATGCCATGTCGATGGCCTACGAGCTGAATCGTCCGCCCTATCACACCGTCACCGCCGATCGCGTCTGGCACAAGGGAATCGCGCTATGAGTTTCGACCGACAACGCACGCCGGCCTGGCGCCGCGGTTATCGCTTCCAGTTCGAGCCGGCGCAGGACGCGCACGTGCTGCTCTATCCCGAAGGCATGATCAAGCTGAATGAAAGCGCGGCCGCGATCGGCGCGCTGATCGACGGCAAGCGCAGCGTGGCGGCCATCGTCGCCGAACTCGACGCGCAGTTCCCGGGCGTGCCCGAGCTCGGCGAGGACGTCGAGCAGTTCATGCTGGTCGCGCTCGACAAGCACTGGATCGAGCTGGCCTGATGAACGAGGTCATCGACAGCGCGGCGGCCGTGGCGGCCGACACGCAGGCCAGCCCGGCGGCATCACCGGCCCCGGCCGCGCCCGTCGGGCTGCCGCTGTGG
>NZ_CAAJGM010000055.1 GCF_900996235.1 Paraburkholderia sp. BCC1885 | reverse complement strand
AACGCCGCTGAGTGCGTGCGCCGGGTTCTCTTCGTCATCGTCTGGTTTCCTTTGTAGGCATTATGCCTATCTCAGAACCCAGCGATTCCACCTAACCGACTGTCCAGATTTCCGGGGCCACCTCTACCGAAACGTCCGACCCTGCCGTTCTCTATCAGGACATTCTCATTGGGCTCAAGACCGATCGAGGCATTAACAACGGTGAGCCGAGCCTCCATGCACGTTGTCTGGATGCAGCAGCCATCTCGCGTGGCGAGAGCATCACACACATTGGCTCGGGCACCGGCTATTACACGGCAATTCTCGCGCATCTCACGGGTGAGGCAGGACGTGTGACTGCGTATGAAATTAACCCGGCTCTTAGTGTGCGTGCAACATCGAACCTTGCTCATCTGGAACACGTCCGGGTGCTCGAAGAAAGCGGCACTAACGTTGTGCTGCCGCCATCCGATCTGATTTACGTGAGCGCGGGCGCGACGCATCCATTGGATAGCTGGCTTGACGCACTCAATGACGGTGGCCGTCTGATTTTCCCCTTGACGCCAAATCGTGGTCTCGGCGGCATGCTGCTTGTGACACGCGTTGGCCCCAACTCTTACGCGGCAAGGTTCATTTCGCCGGCGACGTTCATCGAATGCATCGGCGCCCGCGAGGATGCGATCGGGGAGTCTCTGGTCAGCGTGTTCGAATCGAATACGACTGCCGCGGTCAAGTCGCTAAGACGCGAAATGCCCGCAGACCAATCTGCGTGGTTCGTGGGGGTCGGTTGGTGGTTATCGACCTCCGAACCGGTCGATGAATCGATGCCGGCCATTTAGGCTGCTCATTCCCGAAACAGATTTACGGACCGGCTTGTACCAGCAAGCCATCGATAATGCCGTTATCTGCGAGATGAATACGCCAGATGGCAGATCCGGAAGCATGCGTAACCTGATAGATGTCCCAACCCTGGCTGCCAACCCCCAAAAACCGGACATTTTCAATAGGACCCCATCGCGTCATGTCTTCGGCCATTCTCGGCAGTTGCTCGCGTGTCGCGTCCTGTAAATCAGGGGACATTTCGGAGTATCTGGGGTGTCCCGACTGCAAGCTCTCGATGTTCCGGCGCAAAATCGCTTCGCTTCCCGGAGTGGCAGTCTGGCTCTTGACCTTTGCTTTCGCGGCCGGTCGGTTCCGCCGTCCACGCATTCTACGATCCGGGCAACCCCGTGAAACAAGAGCAACCAGATTGAAATGGCTCAGCTATACTTGTCGCAATGAAAATCCTGCGGACACTCTTCGTCTTGCTGCTGTGCGTGATGCTGCCCCTGAGCGGGCTGGCAGCTAGCGGCGCGACTGGCGCGTGCCCAATGGAATCTGCCATGGCCGGCGGCACCGCCTCCATGGCGGCTGAGATGCCCGGCTGCAATTCGATGAGTCCAACGTCCAGCGAACACGGCAAGTCAAAGGTATCGCTGTGCAAGGTAAGTGCCCAATGTCAGATGGGTAGCCTCTATCACCCCGTTTCTTCTCCCACCGTGACTCGACCCGCCGGGTCGTTTCTCCCCGTCAGCTTCCACTACACACGGTCGCTCTCCATCCGCGAGCCGGATGGTCTCTGGCGTCCACCGCAGTCCCTCTAACTCCATCGTTCTGGTTCACCGCTTCTGCGCGGTGATGTCGTTCCGTTTCGGGACGTGAGTTCGTGTGTCCGCTCGCGCGGCTATACGCGGCTCGACCATTCGAGGTTAGAACATGCTTTCCATCATTGGCACGCCGGCATCCCGGCGCGCCTGGGCTCGCTCATGTGCGGTCCTTTTCGCGTTCGGCCTCGCGCTTGGCCCGTTAGCGGGCCGCGCGGCGCAGGCCCAGGACGCGGGCTTGACGCTCGATGAGGCGCTTCAAATAGCCACCAGCCGCTCGTCCTCGATCCAGGCTGCGCAAGCCTCGGTTCGGGGAAGTTCGGACGTGGTCGTCAAAGCCGGGCAACTGCCCAATCCCACGCTGAATCTGAGTGTCCAGGACTTGCCCATCAATGGACCCAATGCCTTCACCATCGGGCAGGACAACTTCACCATGCGTGGCATCGGCATCCAGCAGGAATGGGTCTCCCCTGCAAAACGCCGACTGCAGACAACGCTCGCCGATCGTGCTGTAGAGCGGGACACATCGACGTACCTTGAAAAAGTAGCCGAGGTCCGTCAGCAAGCGGCCATGGCCTGGCTGAACGCCATCTATGCAAAGAAAGCTGTCACCCTGAGTGAGGCGCTGGTGGACCATCTGGGCCAGGAACTTGCGGCAAGGCAGGCGTCCTACCGTGGCGCAACCGGGACCGCAATCGATGTCGCCCAGGCGAACCTGACCCTCGGCAATGCCCGCGACGAACTGATCAATGCACAGCAGGACGAGAAGACCGCGTTGATTGTCCTGTCGCGCTGGACGGCGGCCGGCAACGTGCTGGATGTCGCCGGCGACCCACCGGACCTTGAGTCGCGTGTCTCTGGATTAAGCCCCGATCAACTCAGTCAGGTCCAGCCCACATTGATCGCGGCCCGTTCAGCCATCTCGCTGGCCGATGCCGACACCGACGTGGCCCGAAGCAACCGGAACCCGAACTGGACCTGGGGGGTGACCTATTTCCAGAGCGGCGGAAAGTTCCCGAACTACGTGTCGTTGGGCGTTTCCATCCCGTTGCCGATCCACCGAGGGAACGTCGAAGACCGCGACGTCGAGCAGAAGTCCGAGATGGGTACGCAGGCGCGGCTCGCTTATGAAGACACCGAGCGGCAGGTCGTCGCCGATATCCAGAGTCTGACGGCGAAGCTCGCGAGTGGCCGCGAGCGCCTGTCCAATCTGAGGCAAACCGTTCTTCCCGCTGCTGAACAGAAAGTGGAGCTTGCCAATGCCGCCTATCGATCCGGTGCCGGCACTCTCGCCGACGCGCTGGACGCGAGGCACATGCAGCTAGAAGCGGACCTTCAGGTTCTGAACCTTGAACGGGAAGTTTCCCTCGTCTGGGCGCAACTGGAATACCAGGTTCTGCCGCCCGACATGACCTCCGGCCGGTAAAGAGAAAAACATGAACCAGAAACTGATCGTACGCGCCGTTGCGGCTATGTTGACTGCCGCTGTGCTGCCAGGTGCCGGCTATGTGATCGGCGTCCATCGTGCTGCCACAGATGCACCCATGGCGTCAGCCGCAGCCGCGACTCCATCCGTAGCCGCAGACAAGGTAGATCCCAAGACGGGTCGCAAAGTGCTCTATTGGCACGATCCGATGGTACCGAACCAGCACTTCGACAAACCCGGCAAATCGCCCTTTATGGACATGCAGCTTCAGCCGGTCTTCGCGGACGAAGGCGGTTCAGGCGGTATCAGGGTCGACTCCACACTTCAACAGAATCTTGGCATCCGCTACGCGACCGTGGTCCGTCAGGACACCGCTGAAGGTTTCGATGCGATCGGAACCACCCAGTTCGACGAGTCGATGGCCGATGTCGTTCAGTCACGGGTGACGGGTTATATCGACCACCTGTACACAAGCGCGCCAATGCAACGTGTCGCAAAGGGGGCGCCGATTGCGTCGCTTTTCGTCCCCGACTGGCTGGCTCCGCAGGAGGAATACCTCGCGCTCAAACGTGGCGGCATGGATGCCGGCCTGCTTGCCGCCGCACGTGCGCGCATGCAGGCGCTGTCGATTCCAGACGGGCTCATTGCGAGCCTCGACCAAAGCGGCAAGGCGCAGACCCACGTCACGCTCTTCGCCCAGGAAGCCGGTGTGCTGACGGAGCTCAATGTGCGCGATGGTGCGATGGTGTCGCCGGGACAAACGCTCGCCAAAATCGCGGGTCTTTCGAAGTTGTGGCTAATCGTCGAAATACCTGAGTCGCTTGCGTTGCAGGTGCGGCCCGGCATGCTGGTCGAGGCGACCTTCGCTGGCGCCGCTTCGCAGCACTTCAGCGGCCACATCCGTGAAATCCTGCCGGGCATCAGTCCGGACAGCCGGACGCTGCAGGCGCGCCTCGAAATCGATAATGCGGGTCAGCGGCTGACTCCCGGGATGCTGATGCGCGCACGGGTCAGTGGGGCGAAACCGGTCTCGCGGCTGCTTGTGCCGTCCGAAGCGGTGATCACGACCGGCAAGCGGTCGATCGTCATCGTCAGGAACGGCGATGGACGGCTGCAGCCTGTCCAGATCACCGTCGGCAACGATAGCGGCGACAGCACCGAAGTGACGGGCGGGCTGACCGAGGGCCAACAGGTCGTCGCATCGGGTCAGTTCCTGATCGACTCGGAGGCGAGCCTGACCTCCGTGCTGCCGAAACTTGAAGGCGGCGCGGCACCCGGGGCGTCGCCTTCGGCGCCCGTTTCTGCCCCTGCGCCTGCTGCCGCGCAAACCTACGAAACAACCGGCAAGGTAGAAAAAGTCACCGCCAGCGACATCACGTTCTCGCACCAGCCCGTGCCGGCGCTGGGCTGGGGGGCGATGACCATGACCTTCGGCAAACCGTCTCCGACCGCCTTTCCGGACGTCAGGGTGGGCGAATCCGTGCATTTCGTCTTCAAGCCGTCCGACGATGGCTACCAGTTGACGCAGGTCGAACCGGTGGGAGGCACGAAATGATCGCGCGCATCATTCGCTGGTCGATTTACAACCGCTTCCTCGTGCTGCTCGCAACCGTGCTAGTGACCGCGTGGGGTGTTTACTCGCTGACCCAGACGCCGCTCGACGCACTGCCTGATCTGTCCGACACGCAGGTCATCATCAAGGCCTCCTATCCGGGCAAAGCGCCACAAGTCGTCGAAGACCAGGTGACGTATCCGCTCACTACAACGCTGCTTGGTGTGCCTGGCGCCACCACCATTCGCGCCTATTCGTCGTTCGGGGATGCATTCGTCTACGTGCTGTTTGACGACAAGACGGATCAGTACTGGGCGCGTTCGCGCGTGCTCGAATACCTGAATCAGGTGCAGAGCCGTTTGCCCGCCGGTGCAACCGTCTCTCTTGGACCTGACGCGACGGGGGTGGGCTGGGTCTACGAATACGCGCTGGTTGACCGTACAGGCAAACATGACCTTGGCCAGCTTCGGGCCTTGAACGACTGGTTTCTGAAATTCGAGCTCAAAGCCGTACCGGACGTATCGGAAGTGGCGAGCATCGGCGGCATGGTGCAGCAATATCAGGTCGTACTCGACCCGGACAAGCTGCGCGCCTACGGTATCGCAGAGGGCGCTGTCGTGGATGCTATCGGCAGGGCGAACCAGGAGTCGGGCGGTTCGGTGGTCGAACTGGCCGAGTCGGAGTACATGGTCAGGTCATCGGGCTATCTGCACTCGCTCGACGATTTCCGCCGTATCGTGCTGCGCACGAACGACACGGGTACCCCCGTGTTGCTGGGTGACGTCGCGCGCATTCAGATTGGCCCGGAAATGCGCCGCGGCATTGCCGAACTGAATGGCGAAGGCGAAGTGGCCGGAGGTGTAATCGTCATGCGTTCTGGAAAGAACGCGCTGACGACCATCGAAGCGGTCAAGGCGAAGCTCGCCGACCTGAAGAAGTCCCTGCCGCCGGGCGTGGAAGTTGTGACGACGTATGACCGCTCGCAGCTCATCGAACGGGCAGTCGACAACCTCCAGGACAAGCTCATCGAAGAGTTCATCATCGTCGGATTGGTCTGCGCGGTGTTCCTGTTCCATCTGCGCAGTGCATTCGTCGCGATCCTGTCGCTGCCGCTCGGGGTGCTGGCCGCATTTATCGTGATGCGCTATCAGGGTGTCAATGCAAACCTGATGTCGTTGGGCGGAATTGCGATCGCGATTGGCGCGATGATCGATGCAGCCATCGTGATGATCGAGAACGCTCACAAGCATCTGGAAGCGTACGATCATCGGCACCCGGATACGCCGATCACGACCGCCCAGCGGTGGGAACTGATCGCGCAGTCCGCCGCCGAGGTCGGGCCGGCGCTGTTCTTTTCGCTGCTGATCATCACGCTGTCGTTCATTCCGGTCTTCTCGCTCGAAGGTCAGGAAGGGAAGCTGTTTGCGCCACTCGCGTTCACCAAGACCTATACCATCGCGGCGGCTGCCGGCTTATCCGTCACGCTTGTGCCGGTGCTGATGGGCTATCTGATCCGCGGCCGGATTCCGCATGAGAACGCCAATCCGATCAACCGGGTACTGATCAGGCTGTACCGTCCGTTGCTCGAAGCGACGCTGCGCCGGCCGTGGGTTGCGATCGGGCTGGCAGTCGCCGCGCTCGCCGTCACGATGATTCCCGTGTCGCGGCTCGGTGGCGAATTCATGCCGCCGCTCGACGAAGGCGATCTGCTTTACATGCCTACCGCGTTACCTGGCATCTCGGCAGACAAAGCCGCCGAACTGCTGCAACAGACGGATCGCCTCATCAAGACGGTTCCCGAGGTGAAGACCGTGTTCGGCAAGTCGGGACGTGCCGACACCGCGACCGATCCCGCGCCGTTCGAAATGTTCGAGACCACCATCCAGTTCAAGCCGCGCAGCGAATGGCGGCCTGGGATGACCCCCGAGAAGCTGGTGGATGAACTCGACGCGCGGGTGAAAATTCCGGGCCTCTCGAACGTCTGGGTGCCGCCGATTCGCAATCGTCTGGACATGCTGTCGACCGGCATCAAGACGCCCGTCGGGGTGAAAATATCCGGCGCGGACCTCGGGCAGATCGACAAGATCGCAACGCAAGTCGAAGCCGTCCTGAAGAACGTTCCGGGCGTCACGTCAGCGTTGGCGGAACGCCTGAACGGAGGTCACTACATCGACGTCGATATCGACCGGCTAGCGGCCGCCCGTTATGGCTTGTCGGTGGCCGACATCCAGTCCGTCGTATCGACTGCTGTGGGTGGCGATAACGTCGGCGAAGTAGTCGCGGGTCGCGAACGCTTTCCGATCAACATCCGCTATCCACGAGAGATCCGCGACTCGGTCGACAACATACGTCAGTTGCCGGTTGTAACGGACCGCGGCGCACAGATCACGCTGGGAGACGTTGCCACGATCAGTATCTCCGATGGGCCGCCGATGATCCGCAGCGAGAACGCCCGGCTATCAGGCTACGTCTACGTCGACATTCGCGATACTGACTTGCAATCGGCGGTGAAGGCCATGCAGATCGCTGTTGCGCAGCACGTTGTATTGCCACCGGGATATTCGATCGCGTGGTCGGGGCAGTTCGAATACCTGGAGCGGGCGGCGGCGAAGCTGCGAACGGTCATTCCTGTGACGCTGGTGGTCATTTTTGTGCTGCTGTTCCTGACCTTCAATTCGGCGGCCGACGCGCTACTGCTGATGTCGACGGTGCCATTTGCACTCGTCGGAGGGTTCTGGTTGATCTGGATGCTCGGGCACGCAGTGTCCGTCGCCACGGCGGTTGGATTCATCGCGTTGTCGGGCGTGGCAGCCGAATTCGGCGTCGTGATGCTGCTCTATCTGAAGGGCGCGCTCAATCGCCGGCTCGACGAAGGTCAGCCCTTTACCGAAGCGACCCTGGTCGACGCTATCCGCGAAGGCGCGGTTCTGCGTGTGAGACCTAAGGCGATGACCGTCGCGGTCGTGCTGGCGGGGCTCATCCCGATCATGTTGGGTCATGGTTCGGGATCCGAAGTGATGCAACGGATTGCCGCGCCGATGGTTGGCGGCATGGTCACGGCGCCGCTCCTGTCGATGCTTATCATTCCGGCCGCCTGGCTGTTGCTGCAACGCCGCCGCGTCGCGCGCATGAAAGTCGACACGCAAGAAACGCTTCAACCTCACGTAGTACCCACTGGCACGCTTGTGCCGCAAACCCACTCTGGAGAAAACCAATGAAGAAGTTGATCACCCTGACGGCTGCGTTCTGTTCCGGTCTTACGCTCGCCGGTGCGGCGCTGGCTGCGGACGACATGGCCGGCATGCAGATGAACAGCGGCGCAACGAATGCCATGGCGCCGAACGACGCCGCGCTCACCGACGCGGTCGTGAAGAAGGTGGATCCGTCCACCGGCATGGTGACGCTTCAGCACGGCGAGCTGAAGAACATCGGCATGTCGGCGATGACGATGGCCTATAAGGCCAAGGATGTGTCGATGGTCAAACAGGCGAAGGAGGGCGAAAAGGTCAAGGTTCGCGTTGAAAACGTGGATGGCACGCTGACCATCGTGAAGCTGCTGAAACAGTAAAGGTTCGTGGTTGCACAGCGATGCGTCGGCGCCTTGTCCTGCCGCTAACGCATTGCTGTGTCAATGCTGACGGTGGTCCGCTGCCTGACAGGTTTAGTCTGCTATACGTCGTCAGTTTGCGTTCGCAATGTCTGCGGCGAAACCCATAGCGGACACCCTGGTTCATTCCATGGATGGCTTGAGGGGGCAACCAGGGCCGGTTATCACCAGACCTTCGAGACTTTCACGCTCCCACTGTCACTCCAACCAGCCAGCCGGGCCTAACCAACCCGGCTAACCGGCCACGACTCCAGATGGGCAGACGAAGTTGCGCTGCCGAGCCGGAAAACTAATCGCAATGGTTATTTGTCGTCGTGCGCATAACCATCCGACGTCGTATCGACGCTCACGCGGATAAGCACTCCACTGGTTCCGGTTATGCCGCCGCCCTGGAAGGTGAGGGAGCCTTCTTTCTTGTAAAAGGTTTCAAAACGATAGGCATCCTTTCCAAAATAGAAGGGGATAAATGCCTTGCCCGTCGAGTAACTGTGAGAATCGTTAGGCATACCGATCAAGTCCTGAACTTCCTTTTGCCCCATACCAATACGAATTTTCGCAAATTTGCTGTTCTTGGCAGGCACGCCGATAATTTCCCCGTCGATCTGGCCGGCACGGACCTTCTGGATGGGGCGGCCGTCGGCGGTTGAAGCCGACTGCTGGGTGTTTGCTGCCGTAGACGTGGAACCTTGCGGTTGGGATGAAGACTGCTGCAACGCCGAGCAGCCACACAGCGCGGCTGCAAGACCAATAGCGGCGATAATTTTCGTATTCATGAAGTTCCCGATTTTTATTATTGCAGTGTTTTGAAATATATTTTCTTGCCCAGTTTCGCGAGGTGCCGGTTGAGCGAGCGTCTGGATCGTGTTCGACCGTAGTCCGCCGGTGATTGATGCATAACCGGCGCATTACCAGCCCAGAAATAATATCGGATTAAAAAACGAAAACTTTAGGTCTGCGCCTGACTTTCTTTCGTCCGCCCGTGTCCGTGAAAGCCACGGCCGGCGGGATGCTCGCCGGGCGATCCCCCTGTTATCGGACGGCATGACAGACGCAGTGCTGATCCGTACCCGCGCGAGGCATTCTAAAATTTATTCGATTTGAGTTAATTGCGTATCCATTTCGCATAAATTGGGTCGTTCAATTCGGGCTGCCGTTTTTCCCGTCATGGGCTTGCCTCAAGCGTAGGGGTTCGATCAATGCGCCTTCGACAGCCCGTTACACCCCGTCGTACTAACGACACCAAAGGCTTCACCCTGATCGAAGTGCTGATCGCGCCGGCGATCATCGCCGTCGCGCTCGGTGCGGCGCCGGTGGCGGTCGGCGCGCTCGCCACCCGTACCGGTGACGCGCGGCGCATGAAGCAGGCCCGCCGCCCAGTATATCGACCGGCCCATCTCCGTTCAGGGTTTACGTTGCCGGACCGATAACCGCCCGGAATCGCTTGCGCGCAATACGCGATTGGATAAGGTGGCTCGGCGTACTAGACTTTCCGGGAGCGGACGGCGTCCGCGGGGTTCGCTTGCCCCGAGTACGCCAGATCTGACTCATTCAAAATACCAAAACGGAGACATCACGTGAGATCGAAAGTGGCCTGCGGCATTCTTGCCGCCGTGGTTGGCATTGGCTTTGGCGGCGGCGCCGCAGCCCAGGTAGCGACCGGCGACACCTCGTCGACCAAACTCGCGCTCTCCAACAATTACGCGGGCAATAGCTGGCGTCAGGCGATGCTCAAGAGCTGGTCGAATGTCGCCGACACCGCCGTCAAGAACAAGGTAGTGGCCGCCGCGCCCACCTTCACCACCGCGGAGAATCAGGCCACCGAGCAGGTTCAGCAGATGCAGAATCTGATCTTGCAGGGCTTCAAAGGCATCGCGGTGGATGCCGTCTCGCCGACCGCGCTCAACGGCGTCATCAAACAGGCCTGTGGCGCAGGGGTGACGGTGGTGTCGTTCGACGGCATCGCGTCCGAGCCCTGCGCGTATCGCATCACGGTCGATTTCCGCCAGCTCGGTTCGATGCAGGTCGATTATCTGGCGAAGCGTCTGAACGGCACCGGCAATCTGCTGGAGATCCGTGGCCTCGCGGGAGTATCCGTGGACGACGAAATTCATCAGGGCATCGTCGATGAGCTCAAGAAGTATCCGGGGCTCAAGGTCGTCGGCTCGGTGCATGGCGACTGGACCCAGACGGTGGCGCAAAAGCAGGTGGCCGGCATTCTGCCGACGCTGCCGAAAATCGACGGTGTGGTGGACCAGGGCGGCGATGGCTTTGGCGCCGCCAAGGCGTTCGCCGAGGCCGGCCGTCCGACGCCGATCATCATCCTCGGCAACCGTCAGGAAGAGCTGGCGTGGTGGGCCGATCAGCGCAAGAAAGGCAGCTACGAGACCCTCTCCGTGACGATTCCGCCCGGCTGCTCGACGTTCGCCTTCTGGGTGACGCAACAACTGCTGGCCGGCAAGAAGCTGCCGCACGACATCCAGATGCCGTTGCTCCAGGTGAAGGCGGATGAACTCGATACGGTGCTCGCCAAAACGCCGCCGGGCCAGCTCGCCAACAAGGAATACACGCGCGACGAAGTGCTCAAGGTAGTCGACTCGAAGTAAGGCGCTCGGTCTGCAGCATTGCGCAATCGCTTCGCCGCGGATCGCTGCGCGCACAACGAAGGGCTCTATGACGGTTGCATTCAATGAATCATCCGGCAGTGCGCCGGACGAGGTGTTGATCGGTCTTGCCGGCATCGGCAAGACGTTCGGTCAGGTCAAGGCGCTGAGCGGCATCGACTTTGCATTTCGCAAGGGCGAGTGTGTCGGTGTCGCGGGTCACAACGGCGCGGGCAAGTCGACCCTGATGGCGGTGCTGGCGGGCGTGTATGCGCCCGACCAGGGCACGCTCTCGGTGGCGGGCCAGCCGCTCAGCCATTACGACGCCAACGTCGCGCGCGAAGCGGGCGTGCGTTGCGTGTTTCAGGAGTTGTCGCTGTGCGCGAACCTGTCGGTCGCGGAGAACATGTGCATCCTGCATCCGCAACTCAAGGGACGCGGCTGGCGCAGAAAAGCGACCACGTTGATGATCAAGCAGCTCGATGCGATTTTCCCTGGCCACGGCCTGAAGGGACATGAACTCGTCGCGGACCTGACGCTCACGCAACGTCAGATGGTTGAAATCGCGCGCGCGTTCACGGTGGTCGTGGCGCCGGTGAAACTCGTGATTCTCGACGAGCCGACCTCCAGCCTCGACGCCCATACGGCCGGGCAGTTGCTGACGTTCATCCGCGCGGCGGCGGCCCGTGGCATTACCTGCATCCTGATCAGCCACATGCTGGGCGAGATCGAACGGGTGGCTAACCGCGTGCTGGTGATGCGCGACGGCATGGCCGCTGCTGTGTTGCCGCGTGACGCGTTGACTCAGGATGCAATCGTGCGCGCGATGGGACAGCACGTCGAAGTCGAGCGTCAATCGCACCAGGCCGGCCGGGCGCGGGGCAACGGCCACGCAGCGGATTTTACGTGGCAGGTTGGGCCGGCTGCCGCGAAACGCTCCACGATTGAGGCGACACGCGGCGAAATCGTCTGCTTTGCAGGCCTTGCCGGCCAGGGGCAGACCGAGGCATTGCTCGCCATCTATCGCGATGCCGTGAAACGCGGAGCGGCGACACGCGTGGCGTTCGTCGCTGGAGATCGCGCCGACGACGGCGTGTTCCCGCTCTGGTCCGTCAGCGAGAATCTCGCGATCCGCTCGCTCTATGGCGCAGCGAACGGTCTGCGCAAGCGCGGCCTGGTCGATGCCGAAGGCGTGCGCAAGCTGGTGCAGGACTGGCGCGCGAAGATCGGAATTCGCGGCGCCGCGACGCGTGCGGGCATCCTGTCGCTGTCGGGCGGCAATCAGCAAAAGGTGCTGTTTGCACGCGCGCTCGCCTCGGATGCCAACCTGATCCTGATGGACGATCCGACTCGCGGCGTCGATATCGGCACCAAGCGCGACATCTACGAGCTCGTGCGCGGCGAGGCGTCGAACGGCCGCACGTTCATCTGGTACACCACGGAAAACGACGAGCTCGCCTGGTGCGACCGCGCCTATGTGTTCCGTTCGGGCCGCGTCACGCGCATGCTGCACGCCGACGAATGCACTGAAGAGGCGCTGCTCGCCGCCAGTTTCGAGGAGCAAGCCGCATGACGCCTTCCGTCGCGACAGGACTCAAGGTCCACAACGCGCGCAATGTCCGCGTTCTCAGGGCGTCGCTGCCGGTGTTTTCGCTGGTGGTCATTCTGGTGCCCATCTTCATTCTGCAGCCGGCAACTTTCAGTTACTTTGGTTTGGGACTCCTGCTTAATCTCGCCGTGCCGATTGTGTTCGCCACGCTCGCGCAACTGGCCGTGATTACCGTGAACGATCTCGATCTGTCGATCGGCGCCTTCGTCAGCCTGACCGCCTGTATTGGCGCCACCTTGTGCGTGCGCGAACCGTGGCTCGGCGTGGTGGCGCTGGTCGGTTGCGTGCTGGCGTATGCGGCGATCGGCGCGCTGATCGAATTCCGGCAGATTCCTTCGATAGTGGTCACGCTCGGCCTGTCGTTCGTCTGGACCGGACTCGCCGTACTGCTGTTGCCGTCGCCGGGCGGCAGCAGCCCGACATGGCTCGGCAGCCTGATGACGTTTCAGACGCCGCTCATCGCCGCGCCAATTGTCTGGTCGATTGTGATTGCGGTGCTCGGGCATCTGTTGCTGATGCGTTCGTCGGCGGGCGTGCGGGTGAGGGCGGTGGGCGGCAACCCGCGGGCCATGAGCCGCTTCGGCTGGTCGATGGTGAAGAGCCGCGCGATCCTGTATGGCGTGGCGGGCATCTTTGGCGTGTGCTCGGGTCTGTCGTTGCTCGGCCTCACTACCTCGGCCGACCCCAACCTCGCATTGCGCTATACGTTGCTGTCGATTGCATCGGTGATCCTCGGCGGCGGCGAGTTTATCGGTGGACGGGTCTCCGTGTGGGGCGCCGTGCTCGGCGCCATTACGCTTACCGTGGCCGCATCGTTTCTCGCCTTTCTGAACGTGTCGCCCGACTGGCAAGTGGGCATGCAAGGCGCGATCCTGATTGCGGTGCTGTCTCTGCGGGTACTGTTGCAGCGTAGCGGAGGACGTCAATGAACCGGCCGTCCGAACTTCGCTCTGCCACTACGTCAGCTAGCGACGCACGGCCCACGCTCGGCGCGCGCCTCAGAACGTTGCGTGCGCCGTGGGCGTGGTCGTTCGTCGGGGCGATCGGCGTGGCCATTGTTATCGCGCTGGTGTTTGGGCTGTCGATTGCCGGCAATGTCGTGCTGACCGCGCTCGTATTCGGCGTATTCATGGTACTGGTCGGTCTCGGACAGATGCTCGTCATCACCTCGGGGCCGGGCAATATCGATCTTTCGGTGCCGTCCGTCATCGCGCTGGCCGGCATGATCGGCGTTCACGTGATGGACGCCTATGGGATTTTCAGCGGGTTTGTCGTGGCTATTGCGGCGGGTGCGGTTGCAGGTCTCGCCAACTATCTGCTGATTCGCGTGCTGCGCATTCCACCGATTATCGCGACCTTGTCGTCGAGTTTCATCATCCAGTCGGTCGCGATCACCCAGAGCCGCGGCATGAATGCACCGCCCGTCGCGCTCGAAACCTTTGCCAACGGACACTTGCTGGGCGTGCCGCATCTCGCGGTGATCGCGCTGGTTTTGTCGGTGGCGATTGCGGTGTTGCTGCATCTGACGGTATTCGGGCGCGGGCTGTCCGCGGTCGGTCAGAATCCGCGTGCGGCGTGGCTATCGGGCGTGGGGGTGGAGGCGACGCGCTGCAAGGTGTACATGCTGTGCGGCAGTATCGCCGCGCTGACCGGCGTACTGCTCGCGGCCGTGTCAGGCGGGGCGACGCTGGATATGGGTGTTGAATACATGCTGATCTCGATTGCGGTGGTGGTGATCGGCGGCACCCAGGTGACCGGCGGCCGCGCGACGGTCGTCGGCGTGTGGGGCGCGTCGATGTTCCTGTTTCTCACCAATGCCGTGCTCAATGCATTGGGTGCGGGCGCCGGCGTGCGCTCGATTGCTTATGGACTGCTGATTATTGTCGTCGTGGTGGCGGCGGGCGGCCGGTCGGCGCGTTATTAGGAAGGCGACAATGGATCCAAAGGACTTTGAAGTTCACGACACACGCTTTCGTGCCTTGCTGCAGCCCAACGCGGCACTCGAAAAGCTATACGGTGCCTGTTTATGGGCGGAAGGGCCGGTGTATTTTCCCGCCGGCGACTACCTCGTGTGGAGCGACATTCCGAATAGCCGCATGCTGCGCTGGGTGCCCGGCATGGGCGTGGGCACATTTCGCGCGAATTCGAATTTCTCCAACGGCAACACGCGTGACCGCGAAGGGCGGCTGGTTAGCTGCGAGCACGGCTCGCGCCGCGTGACGCGTACCGAACATGACGGCAGCATCACGGTGCTGGCTTCCGCGTATCAAGGCAAGCGGCTCAATTCGCCCAACGACGTGATCGTCAAGGCCGATGGCTCGGTCTGGTTCACGGACCCCGACTACGGCATTCTCAGCGACTACGAAGGCGGCCGCGCCGACAGCGAAATCGGCCGCTGCAATGTGTACCGCATCACGCCGGGCAGCGGCGAAGTGGTGCTGGCGGCGGATGACTTCGTCAAACCCAATGGACTGGCTTTTTCGCCGGACGAAAGCCACATCTATATCGCCGATTCGGCGGCTTCGCATATCGAGGGCGCGCCGCATCATATCCGCGTGTTCGATGTGGTGGACGGCAAGCTGCGCAATGGCCGCGTGTTCGTCGATATTCAGCAAGGCGTGCCCGACGGCATGCGCGTGGACGAATTCGGCAACGTCTGGACCAGCGCGCTCGACGGCGTGCATTGTTATGCGCCGGACGGCACGCTGCTTGGCAAGATCCTGTTGCCGGAAGTGGTGGCCAACCTGACCTTCGGCGGCTTGCAGCGCAATCGCCTGTTCATTGCCGCGAATACCTCGCTCTATTCGCTCTATGTGGCCGTGCGCGGCGCGGCGACGTGAAGCGGCGCATGATCGCCAAGCCGCTCGGCGCAGGCGCGCAGGATCGCAATGAACTCCTGGGCCGGCTGCGACGGCGTTTCATTCTTGCGCGTGACGATGCCGTAATTCGACATGGTGCGCCGGATCGGCACGGCGAGCCGCCCAAGCACACCGTTCTGGACATACTTCTCGACGGCGGCGCGCGGCTGGAGCGAGATCATGTCGGTGGCCTGCAGCAGTTCGAGCGTGGCAAAAATCGAAGGCGTCTCGACCATGCCGACTGGCGCAAGCAGGCCGGCGGCAGCGAAGGTTTCGTCGAACAGATGGCGGATCGCGGTGGCGGGCGGGTAGAGAATCCACGGCCAGGAGCCGAGATCGGCGATCTCGAGCGACGCCTGTTCGAGCAATGGATGATGCCGTCCGACCACCGCCCACACCGGCTCCGCCGAGAGATCCTCGACATTGAAGAGGGTTTCCTGACGCGCTTCCGTGAGACGGCCGATCATCACGTCGAGCTTTTTCTCTTCGAGCCAGAGCGCCAACTGGTCGCTGCTCTGGTCGCTCAGCCTGACGATGAGCCGCGGCCGCTGCTGCTGGATTTCCTTGATTGCGGCGGTGACGAGCTGCGCGGTGGATCCGGTAATGGCGCCGATCGCGAGGTGGCCGTAGCCGCCGTTTTTTTGCGCGGAGAATTCGCCGAGGAATTTGCCCAGATCGGCCACGGCCGCGCTGGCATAGCGTAAAGAGAGCACGCCGAGATCGGTCGGCCGCATTTCGCGCGGCAGACGCTCGAACAGCGGCGCGCCGAACATGCTTTCGATGTCGCTCAGTATCTTCGTCGCGGCGGGCTGGGTCATGTGCATCTG
Source organism: Paraburkholderia sp. BCC1885 (assembly GCF_900996235.1). Classification (GTDB taxonomy): domain Bacteria; phylum Pseudomonadota; class Gammaproteobacteria; order Burkholderiales; family Burkholderiaceae; genus Paraburkholderia. The sequence continues at coordinate 164,863 of NZ_CAAJGM010000055.1, read as the reverse complement.
CTCGGCGGCAATCCGCAGATTGCGCGTGCGTCCGAGGATGTCGAGCAACTGCAGATGCTTGAAGCGCAGTCGGCTCAGCACATTCGGAGGGGGCGAGGCGGGCAGTCTGGACATAGGGTTTGCACCAAGTAGCTCATAACCGTTTGGAATCGATTGTACTGAAGGCGCGATTGGATGTTTAAACGTGGCGGCCCTAGAGTGGCGTGTCGCCGCGCGGACAGCGCGCTGCCGCTGGCGTTGTCGTTGTCGTTGCGGCTGCGTTTGCCGCGCTCTGTGGCGCAGGCGGCAGCACTATTGGAGAGAGCATCATGACGTTCGAAGCTGAAAAGACCGCGGCCGGATCCGCTGACAACACGGCAAGTGCCGAGCCGGTCGTGCGCCTGCATCCGCTGGATGACGTGGTGATCGCGCGGCATCAGCTTGTCGCAGGGGTACAGATTGGCGGCGGCGTGGTGGTACGGGGTCTGGTTCCCGCCGGTCATAAGGTCGCGGTGCGCGCCGTCGAATCGGCTGCTCCGGTGCGCCGCTATGGACAGATCATCGGCTTTGCCAGCCGGCCGATCGAGGTGGGCGAGCATGTCCACACGCATAATCTGTCGATGGGGCATTTCGACCGCGACTACGCCTATGGCGAGGATGCCAGGCCGCCTAGCCCGGGCAGCAAGACGGCGCGTTTCATGGGCATCGTGCGCGCGGACGGACGTGTCGCGACCCGCAATTACATCGGAATCCTGACTTCTGTGAATTGTTCGGCTACAGCCGCGCGGGCCATTGCCGACTATTTTCGCCGCGACATCCATCCCGAAGCGCTCGCCGCCTTTCCTAACGTAGACGGCGTGGTCGCCCTGACGCATGGCCAGGGCTGCGCGGTCGACGCCGAAGGCGAAGCTCTCGGCCTGATTCGCCGCACGCTCGGCGGTTATGCCCGGCATCCGAATTTCGCGGCCGTGCTGATCGTCGGGCTGGGTTGCGAGACCAACCAGATCGACGGCCTGTTGCGCAGCGAAAGCCTGACGCCGGGCGCGGCGCTCAAGACCATGACGATCCAGGCGACCGGCGGCACGGCGCGCACGGTGGCGGCCGGCATCGAAGCCGTCAAGGCGATGCTCGTCGAAGCGAACAAGGTGCAGCGCGAACCGGTGGACGCCAGCCATCTGGTGATCGGCCTGCAATGCGGCGGCTCGGACGGCTATTCGGGTATCACGGCGAATCCGGCGCTGGGCGCGGCGGTCGATCGTCTGGTGGCGCACGGCGGCACGGCGATCCTCTCCGAGACGCCGGAAGTGTACGGCGCCGAGCATCTGCTGACGCGCCGCGCCGTTTCGAAGGAAGTGGGCGAGAAACTCGTCGAGCGCATCCACTGGTGGGAAGATTACTGCGCGCGCATGAACGCCGATCTGAACAACAATCCCTCGGCGGGAAACAAGGCAGGAGGACTAACGACCATTCTGGAGAAGTCGTTGGGTGCGGTAGCGAAGGGTGGCACCACTAACCTCGTGGAGGTGTATCGCTATGCCGAACCGGTTCACGCGCATGGCCTCGTTTTCATGGACACGCCGGGTTACGATCCCGTCTCGGCAACCGGGCAGGTGGCGGGCGGCGCCAATCTCATCTGCTTCACGACGGGGCGCGGCTCCGCTTATGGCTGCGCGCCTTCGCCGTCACTGAAACTGGGCACCAACACCGCGTTGTGGCGGCGCCAGGAAGAGGACATCGACCTGAATTGCGGCACGATTCTCGACGGCGAGAAGAGCATCGACGAGTTGGGTCAGGAGATCTTCGAACTGATGCTCGCCACGGCGTCCGGCTCGATGTCGAAGAGCGAGCTTCATGGCTATGGGCAGAACGAATTCGTGCCGTGGCAGATCGGCGCGATCACGTAAGTAACAACCGGCGTATCACATCGCTATGCCGGACTGGACTCTTTCGCTTCGTATGGAGCGGCGGCGCGCTCGCGATAGATGAACAGCAACAGCACGACGCGTTCGTAGCCCGCTTGCAGCACGCCGGGCTGGTACAGGCCGGCAAAGCCGCCCGCGCCGAGGACCGTTCCGTCTACGTCGACGCCGCCGCGACGCCATAACTGATCTCTCCCGACGCCGCCGACAGCCAGTGCTGCACGTTCGCGGCATCGCGCGGATTCTCGGGCAGCGCGCCTTTCCTTTTGCCGGAACTGCCGCAGTCGCCGCACGGTCGGCGCGGTATCGGCGACAATAGCGCGGGTTTGAGAACGGCGACTGGCTCGCCGACCACGTACAGGAGATTCTGATGTTCGAGCATGTCCCCGCCTATCCGGGCGATCCGATTCTGAGTCTGAATGAAGACTTCCAGCTTGATCCGCGCGCGAACAAGGTCAATCTGAGCATTGGCATTTATTTCGATGCCGACGGCAAGCTGCCGATGATGGACGCGGTGCGCAAAGCGGAGGCCGCGTTACTGGAGATGCGCGCGCCGCGTCCGTACCTGCCCATGGCGGGTCTCGCCGACTATCGCGATGCTGCGCAGGCGCTGATATTCGGCGCGGGCTCCGAGGTCCGCAAGGCGAATCGTGTGGCGACCTTACAAACGGTGGGCGGCTCGGGCGCGCTGAAGGTGGGCGCGGACTTTCTGAAGCGCTATTTCCCCGCATCGCAGGTGTGGATCAGCGACCCGAGCTGGGAAAATCACCGGGTCGTGTTCGAGGGCGCGGGCCATACCGTCAACACCTATCCGTACTACGACGAGCAAACCGGCGGTCTGCGTTTCGACGAAATGCTGGCCGCAATCGATCGTTTGCCGGCCAAAAGCGTGGTGTTGCTGCACGCGTGTTGCCACAATCCGACGGGCGTCGATCTGAGCCTCGCGCAATGGGCCGCGTTGGCGCCGGTATTGCAGCGCCGCGAGTTGATCGCGTTCGTGGATATGGCCTATCAGGGCTTTGGCGCAGGGCTCACTGAAGATGCGGCCTGCGTCGGTTTGCTGGCCGAAGCCGGCGTTGCGTTGATCGTCGCCAGTTCGTTCTCGAAGAATTTCTCGCTCTATGGCGAGCGCTGCGGCACGCTGAGCGTCGTGTGTGTTTCCGCCGATGAAGCGGGGCGCGTGCAGGGCCAACTGATGTCGGTGATCCGCGCCAACTACAGCAATCCGCCCACGCATGGCGCGAAACTGGTGGCAGGCGTGCTGCGCGACCCCACATTGCAGCGGCAGTGGGAGGCTGAATTGAGCGTCATGCGTGAACGCATTCTTTCGATGCGTCACGCGATGCACGCGGGCCTGGCCGGCCGGGTCGACGAGGTGTTGAGAGCGCGCTATCTCGCCCAGCACGGCATGTTCACGTACACGGGTCTCACGGAACGTCAGGTGGAAACGCTGCGTAACGATCACGGCGTCTATCTGCTGCGCTCGGGGCGCATGTGCGTCGCCGGACTGAATGAGCACAATGTTTCGTATGTGGTGTCGGCGATCGCGGAAGTGGCCGGTGCGTGAGCGGCAACCCGGCGTGTGGACACCCGTTATAAGGATTCAGGCATGAAGATCTGCATTTATGGAGCCGGCGCCATCGGCGGCTGGATGGGCGTGAGGCTCGCGCAAACGGGCCACGAGATCAGCGTGGTCGCACGCGGTGCGACGCTCGCGGCGTTGCGCGAACATGGTCTGCAACTCGTGGAAAACGGCAAGACGGCTGCGGTACAGGTCGCCGCGAGCGAGAGCAGTGCGGACCTCGGGCCGCAGGATATCGTGATCGTCGCGGTGAAAGCGCCGGCCATGGCCGCGGTGGCGGCCGGCATCGCGCCGTTGCTGACGAAGGACACCGTCGTCGTCACGGCGATGAACGGCGTGCCGTGGTGGTTCTGCGATGGCCTGGGCGCCGCTTTCGCAGGCAAGCGCCTGACCTCGGTGGATCCGGACGGCGCAATTGCCGCGGCGATTCCGAGCGCGCAGACGATCGGCTGCGTGGTTCACGCGAGCTGCCTGCAGGATGCGCCGGGGGTGATCCGCCATCATCTCGGCAATGGACTCATCCTGGGCGAAGCCTGCGGGCAGCCCAGCGAGCGCCTGCAGACGCTGGTGGCGATGCTCGTGGCAGCCGGCTTCAACGCGTCCGCTTCACAGCAGATTCAGCGCGACGTCTGGTACAAGCTGTGGGGCAACATGACGATGAACCCGATCAGCGCCATCACGGGCGCCACCACCGACAAGATTCTCGGCGACGATCTGGTGCGCGGCTTCGTGACGAGCGCGATGCTCGAGGCCAAGGAGATCGGCGCGAAATTCGGCATTCCTATCGATCAGGCGCCGAGCGACCGGCATCAGGTGACACTCAAACTCGGCGCGATGAAAACCTCCATGCTGCAGGACGTGCTGGCGCGCAAGAGCGTGGAGCTAGACGCGCTGGTGGGCGCCGTGCGCGAACTGGGCCAGATCACCGAAGTGCCGACGCCGTTCATCGACGCGCTACTGGGTTTGAGCCGCCTGCATGCGCGCACCCTGGGTCTGTACTGATTCGATACGGCTACGCGAAAAGGGGCGAAGCGTCACCAATTCGGATACATTGTCGGTTCCCACGCTGTGCCTTCCTTGGGAATCAACGAAGCATTCGTATGGAGATAAATAATGACCTTTTCACCTTCCAGGAAAGTCGCTGTTTTGCTGGCTTCGGCGGCGCTCGTCGTCGGCTCAGTCGGCTCCGTCGGTTCAGCGTTCGCGCAAAGTGGCGGGGGCGGTTCGGCCAGCGGCGATGACGCCAATGCGGGCACCGCGGCGCCCGCTCCGGCCTCGTCAACCAAGGCTCAACGCAAGGCCGCCCGCAAGCAGGCGCGGGCGAAAAAGAATGCCGAACTGAAGAAGCTGGAAGATGCGGGTTATCACCCATCGCAGAACGACCCCAACTATCCGCAGGATCTGCAGAGCGCGGAGAAGAAGGCGGGAATCGGTCAGGGCGCGAGTCAGTAAATAGCCTGCAACCCGCTGCGCCTCGCCTTTAATATCTCAGGCGAGGCGGCCAAAATCCCGCCCGAGCGCCTTGCTCGCCGCGGTTGAAACAACCCGGCTGCGCTTGATCGCGCCACGCCGGCTAACCGCCGAGGCGCCGCGCCATTTCGGTCGCGCACGCTGCGCGGCGGACGCCGAACAGGCGAACGACACCCCCTCGTCCCGCATCTGCGCGGGAATGGATGCCACAGTCGCTGGCGCAAGCTGCGCATGTGCGGGACGAACCTTGAACAGGTCTGCTTGCAGATCGCCCGCGCCTTCATGAATGGAGGGCAGGTAGGCAGCAGGCAGTGCTTCCTGAAGCGTGGCCGCCGCCGCATCGACACCTGCCTTTAGCTCGCCCGCATGCTGGTTGACGGTACGCTCGACGGTGCTCTGCACGTCGGCGGCCGCCAGTTCGATACTGCTTTTCAGCTTGCGCAGTTCATCCATCTGGATCTGCAGGTCGACTTCCGACTGCACGCTGCTGAGGTAGCGTTGCGCACGTCCCAGCAGTGTGCCGGCCGTGCGGGCGACGCGCGGCAATCGTTCGGGGCCGAGCACGACCAGCGCGACCACGCCGATCACGGCCAGTTTGGAAACGTCGAAATCAAGCATGGCTGCTGGGTCTCCGGGTTGATGTGCTATCGCTCGGACGCACGGCGTTATTGTGGTTCGACGGCCTTCGAGCTGCTCTGCGCGGCCACCGGTTCCGCGTCCTGCATGCCTTCCTTGAATCCCTTGATCGCGCCGCCGAGATCCGAACCGAGGTTGCGGATTTTCTTCGTGCCGAAGACCAGCGAAACGATCGCCAGAACGATCAGCCAATGCGTAATGCTGAGGCTACCCATGATCACACTCCTTACTGATGGTTTGAACTCGCCCGATAACCTGACTCAGGGCGTGCGCAGATCGTAACGGCATTCGCGCCGTCGATGTATCAGAGCTGTTGATGGTTAGGCAAAGAAATCCTGATTGTTCATTTGCCGGTCACGTTCCTAATATTTGCGGCACGGAGAGGACGCTGTCCTGCTGCTGCAGTGAGCCATCCACCTTGAGCGGCGGCTCACTGCAGCAAAGGAAACAGCCGGTCCTCCCTATAGCCCGCGTCGCACAGGCGTCGACCCTGACTTGCGGGAATTGATCTAAAGAAATGCTTAGGAGAAGAAACAATGACTGATTTGACCCGTCGCAGTGTGCTGGCTGGGGCTGCTGCTGGTGCGGTGGCGCTCGGTGCATCGGCTGTCGCCAAGGCTGCTGAATTCGGTAACCCCGATAGCCCGCTGCAAGGCGCCATCAACTCGACACCCGCCGCGATCTCGGAGCCCGGTCCGCAGAATCCGCAACTGCGCGACGTCCTGCCGTCGTTCAACAACCCGCCGCCGACCGACGTGGGCGGCATGCCGATTCCCTGGGCCTCGTTCAACGAAGCACACAAGCGGATTCAGGCGGGCGGTTGGGCGCGTGAAGTGACGACCAAGGCGTTTCCGGTGTCGAAGGACATCGCCGGCGTGAACATGCGCCTCGGACCGGGCGGCGTGCGTGAGCTGCATTGGCACCAGCAGGCCGAGTGGGCCATCATGGTGAGCGGCGAAGTGCGTATCACGACCATCGACACCAAGGGCCGCGCTGAAGTGGCGGACGTGCAATCCGGCGACATCTGGTATTTCCCGCCCGGTCTGCCGCACTCGCTGCAGGGTCTCGGCGACAACGGCGGCGAATTCGTGCTGGCATTCGACAACGGCGCGGCCGGCGAATTCAACACGCTGATGGTGTCCGACTGGATCGCCCATACGCCGCCGGATATTCTGGCGCAGAACTTCGGCGTTCCGGCTGAGAAGTTTAAGGAAATCCCGCTCGAACAACTGTGGATTTACCAGGGCGCGAAGGCCGGCCCGCTGGCAGCCGATCAGGAGTACTGTGCATCGCCGGCTGGCCGTCCGGATCATCCGTTCATCTTCCGCATGGGCTCGATGGCGCCGACCATTTCCACGTCAGGCGGTGAAGTGCGTATCGTCGACAGCCGCAACTTCCCGATTTCGAAGACCGTGGCCGCGGCGCTCGTGACGGTCAAGCCGGGCGGTCTGCGTGAATTGCACTGGCACCCGGACAACGATGAATGGCAATACTTCATCAAGGGCACGGGCCGCATGACGGTGTTCAACACCGGACCGGCGGCGCAGACGGTGGACTTCAATCCGGGCGATGTGGGCTATGTGGAGAAGAACCTCGGCCACTACATCAAGAACACCGGTAAGGACGATCTGGTGTTCCTCGAGATTTTCAAGTCGGATCATTTCTCGGAAGTGACCTTGTCGCAGTGGCTCGCCAATGTGCCGCGTCAGTTGCTGAAGGAACACTTGCGCGTCGACGACGAAACCCTCGATGCGATCCACAACCTGAAGCAACGCCGCGACGTGCTGGCCTAAGCGTCACGCGTGCAGTAACCCGTAGTACCGGCGCCGTGCGTGCGCGGGTTCCATGCGAACCCGGGCCACGGCGCCCATCCGGATTCGATACTGTCCCGCCCGCGTGGCGCGGCAGAAGCAGTCAGTCCCTACCGACACCAAGCAGCACTGTGAAGAGGCGCTCATCATGTTGATGGCCATTAAACGAACCGCCGGCTACGCACTCTCCGGGGAAGCGACCGCCGACACGGTCACGGCGATGCGTGACACGCTCGACAACAACCGCCGCGGTTTGCGCGCGCTGCTGCCGTTCGCGGGGCCGGCTGTGATCGCCTCGGTGGGCTACATGGACCCGGGCAACTTCGCGACCAACATTCAGGCCGGTTCGACCTATGGTTACGAACTGCTGTGGGTGGTGCTGCTGTCGAGCCTCGTGGCGATGCTGTTTCAGGCGATGTCGGCCAAGGTCGGCATCGTCACCGGCCGTAGTCTCGCTGAATTATGCCGCGACGAGTTTCCGCGGCCGCTCGTGATCGGCATGTGGATCGGCTCGGAAATCGCCGCCATGGCCACCGATCTCGCCGAATTCATGGGCGCGGCGATGGGCATTTCGCTGCTGTTCCATCTGGCGATGGGTTGGGGCTTGCTGATTACGGGCGTCGTCACCGTCGGGATCCTGACGCTCGATAAAAAGGGCTTTCGTCCGCTCGAAATCGTGATCGCCGCGCTGATCACCGTGATCGGCCTGAGCTATCTGTGCGAGCTACTGATCGCGCCGCCCGACTGGCACGCCGCGCTGTTTCATACCTTCGTGCCGCATCTGCATGGCAACGACGCGCTGATGCTCGCCGTGGGGATCGTCGGCGCCACCATCATGCCGCATACGATTTATCTGCACTCCGGCCTGACGCAGAACCGCGCGCCGGCACGCAACGATTACCAGCGCCGCAAGCTGGTGCGCTTTTCCAATCGCGAAGTGATGATTGCGCTGGGTTTTGCCGGCCTCGTGAATCTGGCGATGGTGGCGATGTCCGCTTCAGTATTCAGCAAGAAGACCCCGGGCATCTCGGACATCGCGGTGGCCTATCACACCTTGACGCCGGTGCTGGGCGCCGGTGCCGGCGCGCTGTTCCTCGTTTCGCTGCTGGCCTCGGGCATCTCCAGTTCCGTGGTGGGCACGATGGCCGGCCAGAACATCATGCAGGGTTTTGTCGGCTTCAAGACGCCGGTGATGGTGCGACGCCTCATCACCATGGTGCCGGCGGTGATCGTCTGCATGACCTGCAATCCGATGAGCGCGATGATCGACAGCCAGATCGTGCTGAGCATCATCCTGCCGATTCCGCTCGTCGCGCTTGTCGTGCTGTCCTCGCGCCGCTCAGTGATGGGTGGATTTACGGCTGGCCGCAAGCTGATCGGCACGGCTGTCGTCGCCACCGGCGTGATTTTGGCCCTGAACGTGATGCTCATCTGGCAATCCATCGTCGCGTAACAGTGCGCGGGTGCGAAGCGCCACATCGAGATGGGCGCTCGGCGAGGCAATCATCGGTGTTTCTTGAGCGGCGCCTTCAGGAGGTTGAAGATCCATGCCCGTCTGCACCTTGTCGATTCCCGTGAAATGTTCGAGCCGCGGGCCGCCCTCAGTGAGAAGAAACTGCCGGAAGTCGAGGGCCGCCGGCGGCAGATGCCGGTCCGCACGATGGACCACGCACCAATGGCGTTTGAGGGGAAAACCCTGTACGTCGAGCACTTTGAGCAAGCCGGCGCGCACTTCGAACTGAACTGTCTGCGCCGCCATGAAGCTGATGCCCATGCCGGCCATGACCGACTGTTTGATCGCTTCCGCGCAACCGATCTCCATGAAGCGCGGCGCCGGATCGTGATTGGCGAAGGTGGCGTTGGCGGCGCTGCGCGTGTCGGTGCCGCTTTCCCGGACGATCAGGCACTCACGGGCAATCCGTTGATACGGGATGTTCCGTTCGCCGGTGAGCGGATGGGTCGGCGCGGCGACCAGCACAAAAGGATTCGGCGCAAAGGCCTCGGCCACGATGGCGGGGTCGTCCGGCGCATGAACCATGATGGCGAGATCGATCTGGTCGCTGCGCAGCAACGCGATCAACTGGTCGCGGCTGCGCACCGTCAGGTCCAGCTCGACGCCACTCTTGCCCTGCAGGAATGCACCAAGCAGGTGCGGAAAAAAATAACTGCCGGATGTCACGAGGCCGACCCGCAAATGCTCGGTGCCGCCTGCTTTCAGATTGTTGATTGAAAGTTCGGCAGCTTTCAGATCTGCAAGGATCACCATGCTGTGGCGCAGCATAAGCGTGCCGGCCTCCGTCAAGGCAATGCGCTTTCCCACCTGAGTAAACAGCGGCATGCCCGCGTGATCTTCCATCTGCTTGATTTGCATGGATACGGCGGGCTGAGTCAGATGCAGGTCCTCAGCCGCACGGGAAAAACTTAAATTTCGCGCAACGCTTTCGAAAATTTTTAGTTGGCGAATTGTTATGTTTCTCATCTAGCCGTCATTCCTTTGCGTAATACCGCTGCCGGGGATAAAGCGCGGTGTCGTCACAGTGTAACTTGTGTGACAAACTGTCGCACGCTCGTGCGTTATCAGGTCACTGACACAGCTTGCAAACGGTTTTTGCGGCCGCAAGGTTTGCGACGATGCGAACTCGTGGATGTTTATTTGTACTGGAGCGATAAATCGGTATCCTGTTGGCACCCGCGAACGACGGGGCGGGGAAATCAATAATCTGTGCCGTTTTGACAAAATCAAAGGCTTGTATCCTAGTCACCTTCGCATGATGGAGACGCTGTGATTCGACGTGGCCTCGGGGGTTTGCTAGTCAGTTTTTGTTGTCTTGGCAGCGCAATGGCCGCGGGTCCGACCTGCTCGCGCTCATTTACGCTGGCATTGCACGATCACGGTTTGCTGTATTCGGTCGATACCGACTCGGGTATCGACAAAGACATTGCCGACGAACTGATTCGCCGCAGCGGTTGCCAGATCAGGGTGAATTTGATGTCGCGTGCGCGAATCTGGAAGCTGATCGAATCCGGCGCACTCGATTTCAGTTTGTCCGGCATTGCCGACAATGAACGCAATCAATATGCGGATTTCGCCTGGTATTTCCGCGACAAATACTATCTGCTGGTGCGCAAGGACGCGGGCGTGCGTCAACCGGCCGATTTCGAACATAACAGCCAGTTTCAACTAGGCGTGATCCGCAGCTTCCGCTATAGCGAATCCGCCAACCAGCTGGTCGACACGCTGAGCGCCGAAAACCGCGTCACCCAGGCGGGCGGGCTGGACCCGCTGTACCAGGCGCTGCTTCTGCGACGTATCCAGGGGATGATCATCGAGCCCTTCGATTACCCCGCCATCGACGACAAAAAAATCCGCGACGTCACCACCATCGTCGCGTTCAACGACCCGTCCGTGCCACACGGACTCATCATGTCGAAGCGGGCATTGCCTGCGGCGGAGCGCGAAAAATGGCGCGCCCTGGTGAATGAAATGCGGGCCGACGGCACGGTGCAGCGAATCTTCGAGAAGTATTTCAAACCCGACCTCGCCGCCGCGATGGTCAACTTCCCGACGCCGCCGTGAACTGGGCGCGCCTTGTTCTGCTACCCATCGTCGTCCTGTCCGCTTCGCTGAGCGTGACGTGGATGCTGTGGGACCATGAGCGGCAAGCCGCCCGTCACGAACTGCAGGCGCAATTCGACTTTTCGCTCGGCGATGCGGTTAGCCGGATCGAGCAGCGCATGGGCACCTACGAACTCCTGCTGCGCGGCGTGCAAAGCATGTTCGCCGCGACCGGCGAGATGGACCGCAACCGCTTTCGCGACTACGTGGCCACACTCGATCTCGACGCCAATTTCTCGGGCATCCAGGCAGTCGGCATGGTGCCGTGGGTGCCGGCTGCACAAAAGGACCGGCATGTCGCTGCCATGCGCGGGCAAGGGGAGTCCAGCTACGCCATCGAGCCTGCCGGCGTGCGCGACGACTATGCGCCGATCATCCAGCGCGAGCCGTATATCGGCATCAACCGCGCGCCGCTCGGCTTCGATACCTGGACCGATCCGACGCGGCGTCATGCAATGGAGCAGGCGCGCGATTCCGGCATGGCCACCCTCTCCGGCAAGGTGCATCTGCGGGTGGATGCCACGGACAAGGCGCGCCCCGGCTTCATCCTGTACCTGCCGATCTATACCCGCGGACAGTCGCAGGACAGTGTCGCGCAGCGCCGCGCGCATCTGCTGGGCTGGGTCTACGCCTCGTTTCGCATGCACGACGTGATGGCCAGCCTGTATGGCGAACAGCCGCCCGGTCTGTCTATCGCGATCTACGACGGCGTCGAACAGTCGCCCGCCACCTTGCTGTACAAAACGCCGGGCGCGGCCGCGCGACATGCATCGGAGGACGTGGCGGAGCTTGCGGCCAACGAATATCTGGTCGTGGACGGTCACGACTGGACCCTGGCGATGAGTCCGCAGGACGACTTCAAAGCCCGTTTCGGCCGTAACGCGGCGTGGCTGATTGCCAGCATCGGCACGGGCCTGAGCCTGCTGCTGGCGTTTCTGACGTGGCTCATCATGACCGGGCGCGGCCGCGCGATGCGGCTTGCCTCGGCCATGACCCGCGAACTACGCGAGAACGAGGAGAAATTCCGCGCGATTGCTGACTGCACGGTCAACTGGGAAGTCTGGTGGGGGCAGGACGGCAAGCCGCGCTGGATCAATCCGTCCGTGCAGGAGTACATCGGCTATACGGTCGAGGAATGCATGGCGATGGCCGATTTCGCGGGCACCCTGATCCATCCAGACGACCAGCCGCGCGTCGCGCCCGAGTTCCAGAAAGGGATGCTGGGTGCGCGCGGCGATGAACTCGAGTTTCGCTGCATCCGCAAGGACGGCTCGTTGATCTGGCTATCCGTTTCGTGGGTGCCGATTAGCGATGCGAAGGGCGACTTCATCGGCTTTCGCACGAGCGGACACGACATCACCGAGCGCAAGATCGCGGAAGAGCGCATCAAGGAACTGGCCTTCTTCGACGCGCTGACGCATCTGCCGAACCGGACCTTGCTGCTGGATCGCCTCAAGCAGGCGATCACGGCGAGCGCGCGCAGCGAAGCCTGCGGCGCGTTGCTATTCATCGACCTCGATCACTTCAAGACCCTGAACGACACGTTGGGCCACGACAAGGGCGACATGCTGCTGCAACAGGTGGCGCAACGTCTGGCGGCGAGCGTCCTCGAGAGCGACACGGTGGCGCGCGTCGGCGGCGATGAATTCGTGGTGGTGCTCGGCAGCCTGCACGAAAACCACGAGGAAGCGGCGAATCAGACCGAGGCGCTGGGCGAAAAAATTCTCGCCGTCCTTGGGACTCCGTATCAACTTGGCGAGATCGAATACCGCAGTACCGCGAGCGTGGGCGCTACCGTATTCAGGGGGCATCAGGCGTCGATTGACGAACTGCTGAAGCAGGCCGACCTCGCGATGTACAAGTCCAAGGAAAAGGGCCGCAATGCCGTGTGTTTTTTCGACCCGGACATGCAGACGGTGGTGCTGGAACGGGCGGCGCTGGAGGCGGCCCTGCGCCAGGCCATCGACGAAAACCAGTTTCTGCTGCACTACCAGGCGCAGGTGGACGGTACCCGCGTGACGGGCGCCGAGGCGCTGGTGCGCTGGCAGCGTCCCGCGCGCGGCATCGTGCCGCCCGCGGACTTCATTCCGCTTGCCGAAGAGACCGGACTGATCCGGGCGTTGGGAAGCTGGGTCCTGGAAGCCGCCTGTCTGCAACTGGCGCAATGGGCATGCCGGCCAGAGATGGAACATCTCACGATCGCTGTCAATGTCAGCGTCCAGCAGTTTCGCGAACCCGATTTCGTGGACAACGTATTGGCCATCATCCGCCGGGCCGGCGCGCGGCCGGACCGCCTGAAGCTGGAGATCACGGAGAGCGTGCTGGTCGATAACGCGCAGGACGTCATCCAGAAGATGACGGCGCTGCGGGCGAACGGCGTCGTGTTCTCGCTGGACGATTTCGGTATCGGCTATTCGTCGTTGTCGTATCTGAAACGTCTGCCGCTGGATCAGTTGAAAATCGACCGTTCGTTTGTGCGCGACGTGCTGGTCGATCCAAACGACGCGGTAATCGCGAAGGCGATCGTGGCGCTTGCGCAGAGCCTCGGTCTGGGCGTGATCGCCGAAGGCGTGGAGACCGAGGCGCAGCGTGATTTCCTCGCGGCTGCAGGATGTCACGCTTATCAGGGATACTACTTCTGCCGGCCGCTGCCTATTGAAGGCTTCGAGGAGTTTTTGAGCCGGCTTGAGGCGGGGCTGTGTGTGGTTGAGTAAGCCCGTATCGACAGATATTCACTTAGTGACGATCCATCTCATGCAAAAGCAGGCACTTATTATTGGCGCAAGCGGTATTGTCGGCAGCAATCTGGCCGACCAGTTGTTGTCGACCGGGTGGAAGGTTGCCGGTCTCTCGCGCGGGCGCACGGCGTTGCCGCCGGGCGTCGAACCCATCACCGCCGATCTGGCTTCGGCGACTTCCGTGAGCGAGGCGCTGGCGGGGCAGTCGTTTAGCCATGTGTTCTTCACGGCGTGGTCGCGCCAAGCCACGGAAAAGGACAACATTCGCGTGAATGGCGGCATGGTGCGTCACGTGCTGGACGCGGTGGGGCCGTCGGGCACCGTGGAGCATGCGGCGCTGGTCACCGGGCTCAAGCATTATCTCGGACCGTTCGAAGCGTATGCAACCGGTGCCGTCCCCATCACGCCGTTTCGCGAGGAACAGGGCCGCCAGGCCGTGGACAATTTTTACTACGAACAGGAAGACCGTTTGTTCGAGGCGGCAAAGCAATATGGCTTTGGCTGGAGCGTGCACCGGCCGCATACGATCATTGGCTATGCAATCGGCAATGCAATGAACATGGGCGTCACGCTGGCCGTCTATGCGACGCTTTGCAGACAAACCGGCCAGCCGTTCGTGTTTCCGGGCTCTGCCGCGCAATGGAACGGCCTGACCGACATGACCGACGCGCGGCTGCTGGCGCGTCATCTGGAGTGGGCGGCGCTGTCCCCGAATGCGCGCAACGAGGATTTCAACGTCGTCAATGGCGACGTGTTTCGCTGGAAGTGGATGTGGTCGCAAATTGCCGGTTACTTCGGCATCGAGGCGGTGCCGTTCGACGGGGAGGTGCGTCCGCTAGAGCCGCGCATGCAGAACGCCGCGCAGGCGTGGAGCGGGATTGCGGCGCAGTTCGGCCTGAAGGAAGCGGATCTCGGTAAGCTGGCTTCGTGGTGGCATACGGACGCCGACCTTGGGCGTCCGATGGAGGTGATCACGGATATGACGAAGAGCCGGAAGGCGGGGTTTCTCGACTATCAGGGCACGGCGGAGGCGTTTTTCATGCTGTTTGATCGGCTCAGGAGGGAAGGGATTATTCCGCCGCGATGAGGGGCGGGCAATGCTGGAAGCTGGCGATGCGGTCGGACTGGCCGACTGCATGCCGGCGGCGGCTGCGGTGGGGCGAACGTCGGCGTTGAGTGGTTTGATGCTTCACGGGCCTCACCGTTCCCGGTCGATACGCTGCACGCGCATTCGACCCGGCGGCTCGAAGTATGTGCCGAAGCGGACCAGTCCCGCCTGCTTCAGATGGCACGTCATTTCATAGCTCACCAGAACGCCCGGATCGGAATTATGGATGTACTCGACCTCGACTGACCGGATGCGCGGCTCATAAACCAGCAATGTTGCCTCCATCTGCTGCCTGAGCAGATGGGCTGAAGCCGGCAGCGCCTTGTAGATGTTCGTGAGATCCGGCAGTCCGTAATCGGGCAGGTGCTTAAGCGCGCCCGCCCGCGTGTTGAGAATGTGACGGATGTTCTGCTGCACGCTCAGGATTTCGAGCGTTTTGTCGTCATAGGCGTCCAGCGGCTCGCCGCCGATCTGGCCTAACAGCTTGTCGTACAGCGAGGGTCCGACGGACATCGTTTATTCCTTCACGTACCGGCAGCAATCAGGTCGTCAGCTGTGGCGCTGTGGATGATTCCGTTTCGCGTCGATCGATAAAATCGATCACAAGACTTTCGTCCGCGGACATCGACAGTCGGATCTCAGCGGGTAGCAGACCCTTGGCCATCCGTGCCAGAAGCTCGCGCGACACAGCCGGAAGGATGCGCTGGTTAAGAAATGCATCGACATTGCGCGCACCGGATTCGCGTGCGAGGCAGAGCTGCGCGAGTGAACCCGTCAGCGCGTCATCGCAGGCAAGTACCACGTCGTAGAGGCTGCGCAGACGTTCTGCGATCTTCGCGACCTTTAACCGCACGATGGATGCGAGCGCCGCGGCGTCGAGCGGCCGGTAGACCAGCGTCCGGAACCGGGCCAG
Organism: Paraburkholderia sp. BCC1885; assembly: GCF_900996235.1. Classification (GTDB taxonomy): domain Bacteria; phylum Pseudomonadota; class Gammaproteobacteria; order Burkholderiales; family Burkholderiaceae; genus Paraburkholderia. The sequence goes on along the minus strand of NZ_CAAJGM010000055.1, from coordinate 149,091 downwards.
CAGCGCGGGCTGGAAATGAGCGACGAGGTGAGGATGAATCGCGTCGAGCAGTTCGGCTTGCGAGACGGCCGGGCTCTCTGCCGTGGCGTCGTCGATTTGCGCGCTGCCAAGATTGGACGTCATCAGGATCACGCAGTTGCGGAAGTCGATTTCGCGGCCTTCGCCATCGCGCATCGTGCCGCGGTCGAACACCTGATAGAACATGTCGAGCACGTCACGATGAGCTTTCTCCACTTCGTCCAGCAGCACAACGCTGTATGGACGCTGCCGCACCGCCTCGGTGAGAATCCCGCCGCGTCCATATCCGACATAACCGGGAGGCGAGCCCTTAAGCTGTGAAACCGTATGGGCTTCCTGATATTCCGACATATTGATAGTTGTCAGCGCGGCCTCGCCACCAAAGAGCAGATCGGCGAGGGCGAGGGCGGTTTCGGTCTTGCCTACGCCAGAGGGCCCTGCCAGCAGGAACACGCCCAGCGGCGAATGCTCGTTTTTCAGGCCCGCTTTGGCTGTGCGCAGGCTTTCGGCGAGTGCTGAAAGTGCGTCGTCCTGAGCGACCACGCGGGTGGCCAGCGTTTCTTCAAGCGTGAGCAGCCCCGCCAGTTCGTCCTCAAGCAGATTGCCGACCGGTACCCCCGTCCACTCGGCGACGACGCGGGCAATAGCCTGCGCGTCGACGTCCACGAAGACGAGCGGGGTCTTGCCCTGTGCATCCGTCACGGCTTTCCTGGCGATAACGAGTGCTTCGTTTCCGTGGCGCGATGCGTTCCGATCAGCACCGCGCTGCGCGAGCACTGCATTGACGAGTGCAAGTTCGTGTGCGTAGCGCTCCTGCAGCGCATCCCTCTGCGCGCGCGCCTGGGTAAGCGCGGCGTCCAGGGCGTCACGGCGAGTCTTGAGATTTTGCGCGCCGGCATCCTCGTCGGCGGTGAGGGCGCTGATTTCCAGTTCAAGCGCCGCGACGGCCGCCGTGGCTTGCTGGAGTTCAGCCGGTGGCGATTCCAACCCCATGCGCACGCGTGCCGCCGCCGTGTCGATCAGGTCGACCGCCTTGTCCGGGAGTTGGCGGGCCGGGATATAGCGGCGTGACAGTTTGACCGCCGCCGTAATGGCTTCATCGAGGATGTGCACGTTGTGATGCCTGGCGTAACGGCTCGCGAGGCCGCGCAGCATCAGGCATGCAGCCGGGTCGTCGGGCTCGTCGACTTTGATCACCTGGAAGCGCCGCTCGAGCGCCGCGTCGCGCTCAAAATATTCCTTGTATTCGGACCAGGTTGTGGCCGCGATCGTGCGCAACTCGCCGCGTGCGAGGGCCGGCTTCAAAAGATTGGCGGCATCCGCGCCGCCTGCAGAGTTGCCTGCACCAATGAGCGTGTGTGCCTCGTCGATGAAGAGTAGAACGGGTACTTCGGACTGCTGGACTTCATCGATCACGCTTTTCAGGCGCTGCTCGAATTCGCCCTTCACGCCGGCGCCCGCCTGCAACAGTCCCAGATCGAGCGTCAGGATGCGCACGTCGCGGATCACATTCGGCACGGCGCCGTCGGCCACCCGCAGCGCCAGTCCTTCGACGAGGGCGGTTTTGCCCACGCCGGGCTCGCCCACGAGGATCGGGTTGTTCTTGCGGCGCCGCGCGAGCACGTCGACCATTTGCTGGATTTCACGATCCCGGCCGAATACCGGATCGATTTCGCCGCGCTGTGCTTTTGCCGTCAGATCAATCGCAAAGCGGGCAAGCGCCTCGCCATCCGGTTGCTTCGAACGCGAGTGAGGGCGAGGTGTAGCAGATATGTCGGGATGCGGCCCGTCTTCGGCGCCGGCTGTCTGCGCTCGCGAACCGCTATCGTCCGCGTTGGTGCTGGCGGTTGCTGCATCATTTGCCTCGACCGAGTGCCGGTCGATTACGGAAGCAAGTCGCTGGATCTGCACGGCACTGAGCGACAGAAGCGGCCATGCGTCCCTGGCACGCAGACAATGCGGAGCGTCCACCAGCGCCTGTAGTACGTGAGCCGAACGAATCGACGGCGCGTCGAATGATCCATCGCCGGTGGCCGATGCATGCAGCCATGCGCCCTGCAGCACCTCGGCAAGCGTTCGCGCGAGAGCCGGCTTGCCGCGCAGATCGCGTGGCTGCCGCTCGATCGCAGCGAGCAACGCGTCCCACACCGCATCGATGTCGATTTCATAGTGACGAAGGATTGCCGGGATATCTCCATCGCCGCGCTCGAGCAGTTTCAGCAGCCAGTGTTCCGGCGTGATCTCGCCATGCAGGCGGGCATTGCAGAGGCTGGCTGCATCGGCGAGGGTGCTCGCGCAGTGGGAGTTGAGCTTGCGAAGCAGATGCGTGGAGTCGCGCAGCGTCATGATCGTCACAGAAAAGAGGAGCCCGAGGCCAGAGAGGCTTCGGGGAATGAATGAAAGCGCCAGCCGGTACAGAGCCGGCTGGCCAACGGAGGCTGACCTTGCCGCGATTCGGGACATCAGGAGGCTCGTGCCAGCCTCCCGGAGCCCTTTACGAGCGCTCGTTCCAGCTGTCGGCGTGGATGATGTTGCCGTCCTTGTACGACCAGGTGATCTTCTCGTAGCGCAGTTCGACGTCTTCGAGGTGGTTGTGCTTTTCAAACGCCGGATTCTTGATGTCGAGCATCTTCGGTTTGACCGCGACGACCTTCACGTTGTCGAGCTTCGTGTTGAAGTATTCCTTTTCCTTGCCTGCATCGTCGATCTTGTACCACTTGATTTCGATCGACTTCAGCGTCTGGCCGCTCGTCACCGCCTTGTACAGATAAGGTGACGACGCGTCGGTCTCCTTCGTGAAGGTGATCGGCGCATGCACGCGCGTGCCGGTCAGCTTGCCGGTATTCGAATCGGTCGGGATGTTGACGCTGTGTTGGAGCGCGACTACTTCGACGCTGCCTTCGCGGCCCTGGACCGTGACGGAGCCCTTGACATCGGCGCCACCGTCGTCTTTGATCCACATGTATGCCGGAATTGCCATCTTTTTTTCTCCTTCGTTTCGACTACAACAATCGTCCGGGGTCCATCCCCAGACCACAAATATCCCGGAGCGACGCTCCAGGCCTGAATGGCTTCGGGTGAGACGCTTGTGTCCTGCTCAGATACCCGCCGCAGAGGCTATGGCGCTTCCCCTTGTGCTGTCGGGTACCAGCGTGATTTCGACGCGACGGTTCTGCGCACGGCCCGCGTCCGTGTCGTTGTCGGCGATCGGGCGCGTATTGCCATAGCCCTGGATCGCAAACTGTGTGACGGGAATGCCCGACGCCTCGACCAGCCAGTCACGCACCGCGCCGGCGCGCGCCATCGACAGACTGAGGTTGCTGTCGGCGTCGCCGACGTTATCGGTATAGCCGGCGACCAGAATCCGCTTGTCCGGATGGGCCTTGATCATTTCGAGCGCCCCGACCATCATGCGGGTCGACCCCGCCTTCAGTTGCGCCTTGCCGCTGTCGAACAGCGACATGCTGTCGAGCGTGACCAGGGCCGGCGGCGGAGGCGGCGCCTGATACGAGGCGATCGCGGCATTGAGGGCAGGCGTGAGAGCCGCCGCCCGGTACATGCCGAACGACAGACGCATCGGCACACCGAGGCGTGCATAACGATCGATCTCGTCCCGGTCGGCGACAAGTGCCCGCAACGCGTCGCGACGCGCGGTGTCATGTGCCGCGGGAATCATCGAGAAGCGGCCGAGATCGCTACCGATGCGTGTGAGCACGGCCTGGTTGTTTTTGGCAGCGCCCCAGACTGCGAGCGCACCGGCACAGGCGACCAGCGCAATTGCGTGAGCGAGCGCCGCCAGACGTGGCGATATCCACCGCCGCCGTGGCATGGCTTCGATCACCGGTTGCGGCAATGGCCATGGCGCGGGCGACGCCAGCATCGGCGGCGGCGTGACCAGCGATCGCGCACGCACGTCCCGCGCCCACGGTGAGCGAGGGTCGCTCGCTGGGCCGCAATCGATCCAGCCGATGCCGGAGAGCGCCCACGGCGCGGCCGGCTGCGATCGGTCGAGAAGCGGGCTGCATACCACGCGCTGCGTCCACCCGATGACCGACGCGAGAGCCGCTGCACGCGCAGTGGGAACCGGATCGCCGCCAGCCCGCTGCGCCTGGGCCTCAGCCGCCCGCATCACTGCCTCGAATCGCTGGGGATCGGCCAGCCTGCTGGACGATGACACGCCGTACCATTGCGGATCCAGTCGTACTGAGGACGGTCCGGTAAGCCGCTGATAGATCGCGATGTACCCAGGCATCCTCGTGCCGAGCATGCGTGAGGTGTCGCTGGCCGCTTGCCGTGCAACGCGCAGCGCCTGCACGAGCGCGTCTTCACTGACGTGATTGGCGGGCGCCACCGACAGCACGATGCCATCGGGTGCGCGACCGTCGCGCCACTGCTTCACGGCAACGCCAAGGCGCGGCAAGTCGCGCGGATTGTTCACCCGCAGCCAGATCGCGCCGTCTCCGACATGAGCCAGCCGTTCTTCGGCACCGCCGCGATTGAATAATTGGGCGAGCGAGTCGCCGATGACCAGCACAAGCGGCATGCGGGTTCGCAGGCTCAGGGGCAGGTCGGCTGTCGTGCTGCCCAATGCGGCCAGCACGTGCGCGCTTTGCTCGCGGGCGCGGTTGCGTTGCAAGGTGCGAAGCGTAACGATGGCCAGTGCAGCCAGACTCAGGACCGAGCCGATCGTCCAGGCCAGCCCACGGCCGACCGGCAGGATCATGAACAGCACGGCAAGTGCAAGCGCGGTCGCCAGAACGACCATTGCGCGAAACGGATATCCCAGACGCAGATCTGACATCACGGTTTGGCGGCGGGAGCGGACGATACCAGGTGCGCAAGCTGCGCATCAAGCGCATGGCCCCAGATCAGGTAAACAAGCGCGGCAGCGATGCCGGCAAGCGCGGCGATTGCCCACGGCGAGAGACGATAAAGCCAGTCCGTGATGCGCAGTTCTGCCTGCTCGGCGATAAATGTTCGCGTGACGGCGGGCCGCAGTTTTTCCAGACGGGCATCAAGCGCGGCAATCAATGCGGCGAGCTTTGCTTCGTCCCGTGCATAACGCCCCGTGAAGCCAAGTCCGAGAACCGCGGCGTAACACTCGAGCAGATCAGCATGGGGTGATGTTTCTCGCATACGCTCCGCGAGGCGGTCAAAGACGTGGTCGCCCGCGTCCAGCTTGCCGAACCGCTCCACCTGCAACGGGTGCGCTGCCCAGCAGGCCCTGTCTTCGATCGACGGACAGCGTAGTACAGCCTCGTAAAGCAGGCCGCATTGGGCGTATTGCGCGTCCTCGCGCACGTCGGCCGGGAAACCGCGCTGCTCGAGTGCTGCGGAAAATGCTGCCATCAGGTCTACGCATTTCTGGCGCAACACCTTTGCGGAATCGGTGTTCCCGCTCTGGGTGAGCATGCTCACGAGCAGCGCCGTATCACGCAACAGGTCGCGGATACCGTGCTCTCTTCTATCTGGATCCGTTAGCCGGGCTGTTGCGGAATGCGCGTCCATCAACCGGACTTCTTTCAGTTGACTGATTGTTCTCATGAGCGCAACACCGCATAGAGTTCAAGCGACGGATTGGCGACGGTGGCCGGCAGGTAAATCTGGCAGGCACTCGCCGCCAGCATCCTGGCGTGCGCCGGATCGTTCGGGTCGAGCGCGAAATACAGGTTATCCAGACGCACCGGAATCGCGGCTGGCACGCGCTGCACTGCTTTAAGCGGGATGCCCGCCAGCGCCGAATTGACGATGTGCTCGACGTCGTCCGGCGCGCCGATCTTGCAGAGTCGCGGAAACTGCTCGACCAGTTCGTATGGTGCGACCGCCGCGTTGACGGACAGGTAGTAATCCGCACCGCTAACGAGCCGTTCGTCCAGAAACTGCCCGGTCCAGGTGGTCGGACTCTTGCGTGTGAGGTCGATCGAAACGACACGCGACGGAATGATGGCGTCGAGCAGGTCGCGGATAAGCGATTCGAGCCTGGCAAAGATTTCGTCGGCATGCGCATGCTGATAGGGTGGGATGTCCGTAAGCTGCGCCCCGGTGGAAAACGTCATCAGCACGCTGGCCAGTTGAGCGAGCGTCGAATAGAGGCGCTCGGGCGGCTGGCTCGGGTGTGTGGCGAAAAACCGCAACTGCGGCCAGTAGGTGTGAATGCTATGCAGCAGCCAGAAGAGCGATACATCTGCGACGCCATACTCCGCAACCGACTCGCGACGCTCGCTCTTGCGCGCGCCGAGGGTCGCGCTCCTGGCTTGCAGGATGTCGGCAAGACGCTTCGCACGCTCGACGTGCAACGGGTGTCCCGCTAACGTCAGACAGGGCGGGACATATCGGTGATCGACCTGGAAATGACCGCCTGTCCCGCGCACGAGCCGCGCGACCGCGCAGACGGTGTCGTCCGCGTGCGATTCGAAGTCGAACAGCAGCCGCACCGCGTGGCGTTCGGCCGCCATCTCCGCTTCGTCGGCGCCGTTGAGGTCGGTGACCTTGACGAATTCGCGATACGAGCGGCGCGGCCGCGCGAGCGTCGTCTCATCGAAGCGGCAGTTGTTGCCCGTGGCATTGATCAGTGGCAATGCGGCGACCACCACGATGCTTTGTATATCGGGCGCCAGGCCTTGCGTCAGATCTCGTGCCGGCGGCAACGCGTCGCTCACGGACGTGTCGAATAGCGTACCGTCAGGAAACCGAAGTTTCAGGCGCGTGAATTTGAGGCGTCCGTTGGCCAGCGCTTCCTCGTCCATCTCAACGCCGAGTGTGCCCCATGGCTCCGCTATCGCGACTGAGGCGAACTGCCGGTGCACGAAGTCCGTCCACCGTTCCTGCTGCTGGAACTGCTGCTGGTTGAGGATCAGGCCTTCCTGCCAGAGTGGTTTATCGATCCGCATGAGTGTCGTCTTCTTTGATTATCTTTAGACCGGATTGCGGATTCTATATTCGATGAATGGGAGAGGTATACCTGGATGAATAAATTTGGGAGTAGATGTTGCGTGGAAGCAAATAAAATTTTCTAAATGGAGTCAATAAAAAGTAATGCATCCATCGGCGCAGAATTTATCGAATCAATCTGACGATGGTTGAGATATTTCTGATCTATAAAGGCTGTATTTCCCTGTCAGATATGGGTTTATGGGCGACGTTGGTGAAGGGTTTGGGAAATAAAAACTGAGGGTTAATTCGAGACTGTCGATTGGCCTTAATTTCAAGATGTCCATTAAGAGATGATTTATGATAAGGCGGAGATTTGGTGATGTATCCCTTTGACTTATATGCCGGATTGAGTGTTTAATTCTGTCCTCGTCGTAAATCAATCGCATCAATGAGGACCGTGCCGTGGTGTGCCTGGGGCGTCGTTCGACGGCGGAATGCTCTTGCCGCCAGGGAGGACGCGGGAATGCCGCACTGCATGGAGCCGTGGTTTTGCGATACCCCGTGACCATCCTGTTATCAAGGACTACGAATGGATAGCTTCCAGAGAGAAATTCCCAAGTCGAGGGTTTCAATTACGCTCGACCTGCACACGGGCGGCGCCCAGAAGAAGGTCGAGCTGCCGCTCAAGCTGCTGGTTGCCGGAGACTTCAGCGCAGGCAAGGAAAACGCACCGCTGGCCGAGCGCAAGAAGACGAACATCGACAAGAACAATTTCGACGCCGTGCTCTCAGACCTCGCGCCCGAGCTGAAAGTCGCGGCAGCGAACACGCTCGCCGACGACGGCTCGGAGCTTCCGGTGTCGCTCAGTTTCCGCTCGATGAAGGACTTCGAGCCCGAACAGGTGGCGCGTCAGATTCCCGAACTGCAAGCCATGCTGGCCATGCGCAATCTGCTGCGCGATCTGAAGTCGAACCTGCTCGACAACGGCACATTCCGGCGCGAGTTCGAAAAGATCCTGAAAGACGGCGCGCTCTCGCAGCAACTGCGCGGCGAGCTTGCGCAGATTGCGACGGCGGCCACGCAGCCCGAAGGTCATGCGTAAGGCCAAAGCCGCCTTCACCGCGTCCCGGACATCTCTAGCGATAGGAAACCCCATGTCAAGCAACGAATCCCTGCAGGGCGGCACCACCGAGACCGTCGTGCTGGAAAATCAAAGCATCTACGAATCTCTGTGCAGCAAGATCAACCTGAAGCCGGTCAGTGTGGCGCGTCCGCTCGAAGCGTTTCGTGATAACGACCTGCTTTCCGAGTCATCCGCGGACGAGCGTCTGGCACGCGGCATGAGCGCGTTTCTCAAGCTGGTGGGCGAAGCCAGCAAGCGCATCACCATGGCCGCCGGCGACGCCCTATCGTTCTTTGCGTCAAAACTTGGGATCCGGATTTTTTCGGCGAAGGGGAAAGTACAAATTCAGGCGCAAGGCGATGCTCTGGAATTGATGGCGCTCGAGAATGTTGTGGTGAGTTCCTCTACGGGAGAGGTCATGATCACCGCGGCAAAAGGCATCACGCTGGGCGATGGTTCGGGTGCCTATATCAAGATCGCGAATGGACGTATTGAACTGGCGAGTCCGAGCGGTCCGATAGATATGAAGGGCAATCTGGAAGTGGACGGCCCCGCTGGAGGGAGCTTCACGTTTCCAAACTGGACCAGTACTCCCTTGAAGGATGTAAAGGACAACTTAGGTTTTAGTTTTTCTGAATAGGATATCCCATGGCAAACAGTTCGTCGCCGGCTACCCCGTTGCCGCCTCTGAAGCAGTTAACGTTCGCTTTTCCGTTTCGCAAGAAAGGACAGGGGAACGGAGGCGTCGCCGCGGACTTTACTGACGAGCACGAGATATATCAGCTTCTGAAACAGGAGTCGTCAGGCGCTTTCCTGGTAAGCGGCGGGGGGATGTGGCATGGAGGTATCCATGTGACGGAGGCGGGTGCTGGTCAATCGTTGGATATCAAGGGCGGGGTGCGCTGCATTGCCGATGGTGAAGTCGTCGCATGGCGCCTGAATCTCGCCTATCCGATCAGCCAGATTGCGGCACGTGAAGGACAACCCGCGATCAGTGCGTCATACAGCACAGGCTTTGTGCTGGTGAAGCACACGATGGAGTTTCCACGTGGCACGACGCTCACGTTCTTCACCCTCTACATGCATCTGCATGACTACGCCGGCTACGAAAGTGATCCGACACTGCCTTGGCCTGCGTACTGGGCAGCAAAGATTGAAGTGACGCAGGATGCCGCCGACAAACCCAAATCCGGCGCAAACAGCCAGCCTGTATCAGGCGACCAGACAGGGCTGAATGTCCGCGCTAGCAAACCTCACGGAGCCATTCTCGGAATTCTCCCGCGGGGTACGCAAGTGAGTCTTTCTAAACGCGACGGCGACTGGGGACAAATAGCTGACGATCCAGATGCACTGTATGCGCCGACCGTGGGTGGATATGTGCATCCCGGCGCCGCAAAGGGTGGATGGATCTTTCTGGGCAAAGAGCGCGGACACGACGGACCTGTCGCGAAAAACGTCATGCCGGATTCCTCCTTCGACCGTGTGAACGTTGTACCTGAGGGTAAGCGGGTCAAGGTCAAGGCGGGCGACGTGCTCGGTTATCTGGGGCGCTACGATTCCCTGCGCGATTCAAGCTCGACGCGGATGGTGCATATCGAGGTGTTCTGCGATGACAGCATCAAGCCGTTTATCGCGGCCGGACGTGCGTGGGTACGGCAAGGCGCGACGGGCATGCATGACACGTGGGTCATCCTCGGCGGCCACGCCTGGGAATCCGTGGAGGATTTGCCGGAGGAAAACCTGTCGCTGCGCGTGACCGGCACCAACGGCATGCTGCCGAGAAAGGGCCTGCGCGAAGCCAGCATCAATGAACTCTGCGAGAGCACGCCGAACGTGTCGGCCGTGCGCAATCTGGCCGCGCCGACGCTGCCGCTTTATCCACCCACCGGTGACCGCTTCCAGTGGCGGGTACTATCGCACCTCGCGCCGAACTTCCTGTCGATGATGGATGCGCAAGTGCTGCGCGGTGCTCTGGCGCTCTATGACTGGACCGGCGATGAACTGAACCGGCGCCGCCTCGCGGGCATCGTGCACGTATCCGAGGAACTGCTGGAGGAAGTATCGGGCGGCTCGGTCGAGCGCGGCGTGCTGATCGAGGTCACGCTCGACAGTCAGGCATTTGCGGGCGAGGGCGACGTGATGCTGTTCGGCGACCTGCTGCACCGCTTCTTCGCGCTGTATGCGGAAATCAATCTGTTCACCCGGCTTGCTGTCGTGAGCCTGCCGTCCCAGCAACGTACTGAATGGCCGCGCAGCAAGGCGCAGCGATCTCCGCTATGAAGGGACGCGACATCCCCGATCTGGAGCCGTTGGTCGCGTCGCTGCTCGCCCGCGCCCCGCTGATGAACTTCATGCAACTGTGTCAGTTGCTCGAAGTGCGCGTGCCCAACCATCCTGGCTTCGGCACGCGCGATACGCCCGCTCACGAGCCGGTGAGGTTTCGTCCGCGTCCTCGTGTCGGCTTTCCGGCTGGTGAAATCGCCTCCGTTGAGTTCGACGACGACATCACGTATGGAGCAAGCGCTCCGCCGACCGTGCGCACGACGTTCATGGGACTTTACGGTGTCGACGCGGCCATGCCGTCGCACCTGATCGACGACATCGTGCTGCGCACGGAAGGACACGAAGCGCTCGAAGCGTTTCTTGACCAGTTCAATCACAGACTGGTGACGCTGCTGTACCGCGCATGGAAGAAGTACCGCTATCCGGTTGGCTTCCGTGCGGGCGGCACCGACGCGCATTCGCGCCACCTGCTTGCGCTGGCGGGCTTCGGCTGGGGCGAAAAGCCCCAGCGAGCTGGGCTGCCCGATTCGCGCGTGCTCGCACTGCTGGGGTTGCTGATCCAGCGCACGCGCACGCCCGAGGGGCTTGCGGGCGTGGTCGCGCTGGCAGCGCCCGGTGTCGAGGTTCGCGTCGACGAATTTTTCCCGACCCTCAAGGGCGCGGGCAAGCCGCAACCGCTCACGTCCAAAGGTCCGGTTGATGACGGGCGGGGCGGCGGTGGCGGCACGAACAGACGCCGGGGCCTTGGCGGCGGCTACGTGCTGGGCACCCGCCTTACATACCGCAGCCGCGCCGCTCGCGTGACATTGCGGCCCGCTAGTGCGCAACAGGCTCACGACCTGCTGCCCGGCGCATGGCTGCATCGCGAGTTGATGGCGTTTATCCGCCTGTACGCGGGCACGAAGGCTGACATCTTCCTGCGCATGGAAGTGTCCTCGCGACTCGCGCCCTTGCCGAAAATCGGTGTTGTGATCGAAGGTCCGGCGCCGCGTCTCGCCTGGACCACTGTGCTGCCTTCGGCGCAAGAGCGCCTCATCACCATTCCGCTTGGTTCGTATAAAGCGTTTCCGACGCCGGCTCCTAACCCATTCCTCACGCCCTCTGCCTGATTCTGGAGTACCTGTATGCCCATTCGCCCGACCACGACATTTACGACTCTCCTGGCCGCCAGCGTGCTGCTTGGTGCATGCGGTGCATGGCAGACCGTGTCGGACTCGACTTCAGGCGCGTATCACGCTGTCTTCTATAAGCAGGTGAAGGTGCTTAACGTCGACCTGACCGCGCGTGCGTCGCTCAACCCCGACGACGCGCAGCGTCCGACCTCGGTCGCCGTGCGCGTATATCAGCTCAAGGATCGCAAGCTCTTCGACAAGGCCTCGTATGACGATCTGCTGAAGCACGATAAGACAATGCTCGCGCAGGATCTGCAGGCGAGCATCGCGACTGTCGTCAACCCGGGCGCGTCCGTTAGCGTGTCGCAGCCGATGCAATCCGATACGGAATACGTGGGCATTGTTGCGTTCTACCGCGATCCGGACTCGACGGGAACCTGGCGCCGTGTCGTGCCGAAGAAACAGCTCTCGGCGGACGCGCCGCTGAAACTGGAACTGGTGGACCGGGAGCTGATAGCGGCCGCGAATGCGGGTAAATCGCGGCCGGAATGATACGCTAAGGTTTCCTAACGGATATTTGAGCGGCCGCCTTTTCCGGCGACCGTTCCGCGCGTAGCCCCAGTTCCTTGACTCCCAAGCTGCCGCCCGAACTTCTCCCGATATGCACTGGGACTCGTAAGCGCGATACGCCGAAAGTGTCTGCGCATCGATTCCTCGGAGCCAAACCCCGCCAGCTCCGCCACGCGCGCAATAGGCATGGACCTTTTCACTTCGAGCAACTCGCGGGCGACCGCCACCCGTTCCCGCACGAGCCACTCGTAAGGCGCCATGCCGGTCGCATCGCGAAACTGCCGTTGCAGCGTGCGTGGGCTCATTGCGGCACGTTCCGCGAGCGAGCGCAGTGTGTGCGACAAGGCGGGGTGTTGACGCACCCAATCCATCAGCTTCGCCAGACGCCCGCCTTCATCCTGAGGCATGGGGCGCGGCACGAACTGCGCCTGGCCACCTTCACGGTGCGGCGGCACGACGAGTCTCTGGGCGACCCGGTTTGCGACGGCGCTGCCATGATCGCGCCGCACCAGATGGAGCAGCATATCCAGCCCCGCTGCCGATCCCGCTGACGTGATGATCTGCCCGTCGTCGATATACAGTGCGTCGGGCTGCACGCGCACCTGGGGATATCGTTGCTGCAATTTCGTCGCGTAACGCCAGTGGGTGGTGACGGTCTTGCTGTCAAGTACGCCCGCTGCCGCCAGCACGAACACGCCGGAACAGATCGAGCAAAGACGTGCGCCACGCCGGTGAGCCGCGCGGATTTTCTTCAGCACGGCTTCGGGCGGCGGTTCGTCCGCGTCGCGCCAACCGGGAACAATGATGGTGTCGGCGCGATCCAGAAGCCTTAGCGTGTACGGCGCGGAGATCGTGATGCCGCCCGCCGCGTGAAGCGGGCCGGCCTCGCTTGCGCAAACCGCAAACCTGTACCAGTCGATGCCGAGTTCCGGGCGGTCAAGCGCGAACACTTCGGTCACGCAGCCGAATTCAAAAGTGCAGAGCCGGTCATAGGCCAGCGCGACGACGAGATGTGGGTTCATGGCGCGATGTTACCGGATATTGACGATTGCGCCACTTATCCAACTGACGGATCGCGGCCAGAATGAAGCCTGATAAGTCAGTTTCAGGCCATGGCAATCATCACGTCACCTATCCGGAGATCCAACATGCCGACGCTCAACGCCGTCACCGCCATTCCCGCCGCCGATAGCGAAGCGGCGCTCGCCCATTTCCAGGCGTCGCTGCAATTCGAAACCGATTGCTCCGATGTCGCCAGCGCGCTGGCAAGCGGCACGCCGGGTTTTGTCCTGCTCGACGTGCGCAGTCCCGCGCTATTTGACGCGGGGCATGTGGCGGGCGCGCTGAATCTGCCGCACGGCAAGATCGTCGCGTCGAAGCTGGCGGAGTACCCGCTGGATACATTATTTGTCACCTATTGCGCGGGTCCGCACTGCAACGGCGCCGCGCGTGGTGCGTTGCGGCTGGCGCAACTGGGGCGCCCCGTCAAGCTGATGGCCGGTGGCATCACCGGCTGGCTCGACGAAGGTCTCGAGCTCGTTATCCCGTCACGACCCTGTTAAATAAGTATTCAATTCTCGCGGGGCCGCGCCGTTAACTTGCATGACATCCCACACCAATTCGACGCGTCGCGCTGCAGCCAGCGCGACACACTGATTCGATTCGTCAGGGGCCGGACTGCAAGTTTGCCAGGGTTGGCAACACCGCACTATGGACGCCTGCAACGCATGGCGTGCGATCGAAGAAATCTCTCTCATGTTTTTCAAAGGACTCTGCACCGCGTTCGTCGCGGTAATGTTGACCGCAACGGCGGCATCCGTTTGCGAAGCGCAAAACACCACCGACTGGCTGGCCAATACTTACGGCACCAACACGACACGCGCCGGCAACGTGGCCCGTTCGATGTGGGTCGCGCCGGAAGGCGTGATCTATACGTCGTCGATGTGGGATGAAAACGAAGGCGGCATTGCGATCTATCAGAACGGCCAGAACAGCGGCTCGATCGGCGCGCAAGGGGAATTCCAGGGCGGTGCGATCACCGGCAACGCCACGTCGGTGTTTGCCGCGCTGCAGTTCAACTCCACCTATGGCAGCGGTAAAGTTGGCCGCTATAACCGGACGAGCCACGCGCGCGATCTGCTGATCACCGTCAGCGCCACCACCACCCAACAGCTCGCGGATGTCGTCACCGGACTCGCGACCTCCGGCTCGCTGCTCTACGCCAGCGATTTCCCCGGTAACCGGGTGCGCGTGTTCTCAACCGCGGGTGTCTGGCAACACGATATCAGCGTGACGGCGCCGGGCGCGCTCGCGCTGGATGCGCAGGGCAACCTGTGGGTCGCGCAGCAAAGCGCGGGGACGGTCATCCAGTTCAGCCCGAGCGGCACGCGGCTCAACACCATCCAGTTGCCGGCCAAGGCGCAGCCGGCTTCGTTGTACTTCGACCCTTCGAGTGCGCAGTTGTGGATCGGCGACGAGGGGCCGGATATGAACATCAAGCTGTATAACGTATCCAGCACGCCTTCCCTGGCCGGGACGTTTGGCGTGCAGGGCGGTTATCTCGACACGACCGCCGGCATCAAGGGGCAGGTGGGCAGTCTGCGCTTCACGCGCGTTACCGGCATCGGCAAGGACTCCGCGGGCAACCTGTACGTCCTGAACAATCCGTGGGGCGGCACGTGGGATCTGGGTCGCAACGGCGGCACGGATCTTCACGCGTATGACAACACCGGCCGGCAGATCTGGCAGCTTCAGTCGGTCAACTTCGAGGGCAATGCGGCGCCGGATCCCGCCACGGACGGAGCGATGTTCTATAGCGGCATGAACATCTACTCGGGCACTTCGGGCGGCACGTTCGTGGCCAACACGGTCGATCCGATCACGTATCCATCCGATCCGCGCATCAATCCCGCCGATCACGAACGCGGCGAACATTTCGCCCAACTCGCGAGCGTGAACGGACACCGGATGCTCGTTGCCGAAGGCCAGAACACCGATACGTTCTACTTTTTCCACTTCAACGCGGCGAGCGGCTACATTGCGATTCCCGACAGCACGCTGCCGGGTACGGCTTTCAACACGACGGCGCCAGTCCGCAATGGTTTTTGCCTCGATAGCAAGGGCGATATCTGGGCGGGGCTCGATAAAACCAACGTCATCACCCACTATCCGCTGACCGGTTTCGATGCGAACGGCAAGCCGCTCTGGGGCGCGCCGGTCACCATGCCGATTCCGGCCACGATCACGCAACTGACGCGCATCATCTACCTGCCCGAGAGCGATACGATGATTCTCACGCAGGGCTTGAGCGGCAGCACGGACTGGACCGCGGTCGGACAGCGCATCGAGGTGTATCACGGCTGGCTCGCCGGTAACCGGAGCACGCCGAACCCGGTGATCAACCTGACGAGCGCGAACGCCAAATCCATTGCGGCTGCCGGCAATGATCTGTTTGTGGGCTACGTGCAGACCACGCCGAATATCGATGCCTTCAACCTCACGACAGGCAAGCTCGATACCACGCTGATCGATAGCAATCCGAATACGGTCAACGTGGGCAACGATGTGGATTCGATGTACGGACTGCGCGCGTATCTGCGTTCCACCGGCGACTATCTCGTGACCAAGGACGACTATAACGACGCGAGCATCGTGGCGTTTCGCTGGACGCCGGCGGCAGCATCGACGGCTGCGGCGAGTACAGCGAGTACGGTGAATGCAGCGAAGAGCGCGGCCGTTTCGCCGTTTAGCGCCAGGTAAGACGGCGCCGATGTGCCGGTGTCGCCGCTAGTGCGGCGACACGGCTCTTATCGATTCGGATACCGAAATTTAAAACGTCAGCGAGTGGAGTTTTCGCACCTGTTCCAGCAGCCATTGAAAAGCCGATTGTTCAGCAGCGGGGGACTTCTGCACCTCGGTGGACAGCTTGCCTAATGTTGCCTGCTGGCGCGACAACATCCGGCACATGCGTGTCGCGACTTCGGGGTTTTTCTTGAGGATCGGCGTAAGGTCGTCTTTTTGCAACTGATACACGGTGCTCCTCGTGAGGGCGGTAATCTGCACTTTCGCCGGCAGGCCGGCGAGCAGACCTGCTTCGCCCACTGCGTCACCTGGACCGAGACGCGTGACTTCGATGTGGCCGTAGCTCTCTTCAGCGGTCACGGACAGCACGCCGGACTCGACGATGCTCAAGGTGTTCGAGGTGGCATCCGCGGTGACCAGCACCTGGTCGCGCTCCAGTTCCTGTCGCGTCAGATGGGCGGCCAGGTCGCGGATTTCGCTGTCTTCAAGGGCAACGAAGAGGTCGACGCAGCGCAGAAGCCGCTCCTTCGAGCCGATCGACTGGCGCGCCGGGCCCGCGCCACCGAGCGGATACAGGTCGATGCCCGCCGCGGCGAGATGTCGATAGCAGAGGTCGTAGAGTTCGTTGGAGACGGGCAGCTTTTTTGCCATATCGTCGACATAGGCCGTGATTTCATATTGAATCGAATTGACGCTGGCGGTTTTGACCTGGGCGTAGGGCGCGGGTGTCGGCAGAACGCCGCGGATGGCGGCGAGCGCATTGTCGAGCGCCCCGAGCACGGACCGGGGCCGTGCTTCGGGCGATATCTCCAGCACGACGCTCACGCCATGTAAAGCCGGTGGCCGGTTATTGTTCGAGATCTTGGCCTTGGCGGCGACGGCATTCGGCACGATGACCACGTTGCCTTGTCCCGTCAAAAGATTGGTGGCGCGCCAGTTCATCTCCAGCACTTTGCCTTCGACGCCGTCGATGGAAACCCAATCGCCCACCTGATACGGCTCGGTCGTGTTGATGACAATGCCCGCAAAGACGTCGCTCAAGGTGCTCTGGATGGCGAGGCCGAGAATGATGGCCAATGCGCCCGACGTCGCGACGACGCCCCGGATCGGCAGATCCAGTACGAACGCCAGCGCGGCGACCACTGCGGCGAGAAAAATGACCGCGCCGAACACGTCCTGGAAGAGACGCTGTTTGCGCCAGCGCCGTGGCAGCAGCAGGGAGTCGAGCGCGAGCGACAGCAGACGCGCCCCATTGAGCCACCAGACGATTTCGAGAGCCTGTTCCGCGACATGCTGAGCGGAGGATGGCGTGGCGGGCGCGGGCGACATGGGGCTAAGGCCCGTGTTGAAGAGGAGTGCGGTCAACAGGGCGAAGAAAAGCAGCCGAATGCATAGCCGGATGCTTTCATTCTTTGGGAACTCGAATCGCCAAAGTAACACGTCGACCATGACAAGTGCATACCCCGCCAGCAATGGATGATTCATCGCTTTTGCCCTTTTGTGAGGTGAGTGAGGTGAGTGAGGTGACCGAAGCTACATGTTGAGTTGACGAAAAGCGGATCGTTACGTGAGCGTGAATGAAAACTCCATTCTGTCCGAAACGGGAATGGCGCGCTCATATTGCGCAGAACGACCGCAGGCCGAGCCTAGGGACTGACGCGAGGAGGGGATGTGAGGAAAGGAAGTGAAGCGGGGAGTGAAGCAGGAGGGAGGTCAGGCGGCAATCCAGCCGGATGAAGAGCGCTCCTCACCCGGCCGCAAAACTTCTACAGCTTACTTGCTGTCGTCCTTCAACTGCGGCAGCGCCAGCGCTTCGCCGGGAGCCAGCAGACCCGTTTCCGAGTAGATCAGCAACTTGGCGCGCGTATCCGTGATATCCAGATTGCGCATCGTCAACTGACCGATACGGTCGCGCGGCGAGAAGGTCGACTGCACCTTTTCCATCGAAAGCCGTTCCGGCTGATACGTCAGGTTCGGCGACTTCGTGCTGAGGATCGAGTAGTCGTTGCCGCGGCGCAGTTCGACCGTGACTTCGCCGGTGATCGCGCGCGCCACCCAGCGCTGCGCCGATTCGCGCAGCATGATGGCTTGCGGATCGAACCAGCGGCCTTGATACAGCAGACGTCCGAGACGACGGCCGTTTTCGCGGTACTGTTCGATGGTGTCTTCGTTATGGATACCGGTGACGAGACGCTCGTAGGCGATATACAGCAGCGCGAGCCCCGGCGCTTCATAGATGCCGCGGCTCTTCGCTTCGATGATGCGGTTCTCGATCTGATCGCTCATGCCGAGGCCGTGACGGCCGCCGATGCGGTTGGCTTCCAGCAGCAATTCGACCGCGTCCGTGAACTTCACGCCGTTCAGCGCAACCGGCTGGCCTTCTTCGAAGCGGATCGTGACTTCTTCCTTCGCGACCGCCACGTCATCGCGCCAGAAAGCGACGCCCATGATCGGGTTGACGATCTTGATGCCGCTTTCGAGACTTTCGAGGTCCTTTGCTTCGTGCGTGGCGCCGAGCAGGTTCGAGTCGGTGGAATAGGCTTTTTCCGCCGACATCTTGTATTCGAAGCCCGACTGGCGCATGAACTCCGACATTTCCGCGCGGCCGCCCAGTTCGTCGATGAACGCCTGATCGAGCCACGGCTTGTAGATCTTCAGTTCCGGATTGACGAGCAGGCCGTAGCGGTAAAAGCGCTCGATGTCGTTGCCCTTGTAGGTGCTGCCGTCGCCCCAGATGTTGACGCCGTCTTCCTTCATGGCGGCCACCAGCATCGTGCCGGTGACGGCGCGGCCGATCGGCGTGGTGTTGAAGTAGGTCACGCCGGCGGTCGAAATGTGGAACGCGCCCGATTGCAGGGCGGCAATGCCCTCGGCAACCAGCTGGGCCCGGCAATCTATGAGTCGCGCGCCTTCCGCGCCGTACTGGATCGCACGACGCGGAATGGAATCGTAGTCGTCTTCGTCGGGCTGGCCGAGGTTGGCCGTGTAGGCGTAGGGGACGGCGCCTTTGATCCGCATCCAGTGCAGAGCGGCACTCGTGTCGAGCCCGCCGGAGAAGGCGATGCCGACTTTCTGGCCGGACGGAAGACTTTCAAGGATTGTGCTCATGAGAAAAGCCGTTAAATCGAGGGGTGAAGGGATTTCGCGCAACTGACAAGTATCGGCTGTGCTCGCTTGCAAGGCAAGTCTGGGAGCCGCCGCAGTGCCCGTTTTAGCCGTTTTGAGGGCGAAAAACCGCGCAATTGAAGCGGTTTTGGCGGCAACTCGTAATATAACTGAAAGTATTTGCCGCCCGGCGGAATCGAACTCGCCATCATCCGGCTGTATCCGGTGCAACAGCGGGTTTATCACTACAGCAGATAAGCGTATGGGATTTGCTTCGTTGTCCTCGCGCGCGCGAGCCGGTAGATTGGCCCAATCGCGCCGAGTCTGGCGCTCCCGCTACGACTGAACGAAGAGTTTCGTGTGACGATTGCTTCCGACTCCGCTGTTTCCGCCCAGGCCGCTCCTATCCGCACGGCCGCCCCCCAACGCATTGAAATTCGTGCCTTCGACGGCCCAGTGGGCGCCGAAGTGCTGGGGCTCGATCTGACCCAGCCGCTTGGCGCCGAGGACTTCGCGCGCATCCACCGCGCGCACCTCGATCACCACGTGCTGGTGTTTCGCGACCAACGCATCACGCCCGATCAGCAGATTGCCTTCAGCCGCCGCTTCGGGCCGCTCCAGATCCACGTGCTGCATCAGTTCCAGTTGCCGGGTTATCCGGAAGTGCTGGTGGTGTCGAATATCGTCGAAAACGGCCAACCCATCGGCCTCGGCGACGCCGGTCATTTTTGGCATTCGGACCTCTCGTACAAGGAAAAGCCGAGCCTCGGCTCATTGCTGCACGCGCAGGAGTTGCCGGCTGAAGGCGGCGACACGTTGTTCGCCAACATGCATCTCGCGTGGGACACGCTGCCGGCGCATCTGCGCGAAGCCGTGGAAGGGCGCTTCGCGGAGCACACCTATCTGGCGAAATACGCGGAATTGCAGAAACGCAGCCCGTGGCGGCCGAATCTGTCCGCCGAGCAGATCGCCCAGGTGAAGCCGGTCCAGCAGCCGATGGTGCGCACGCATCCGGAAACCGGCCGCAAGGCGCTTTTCGTCAGCGAGCATTTCACGACGCGCGTGATCGGCCTTCCCGAGGATGAGAGCAAGCAGTTGCTCGAAGAGCTTTTCGCACATAGCGTGCGTCCCGAGCATCTGTACCGGCATGTCTGGGCCGAGCACGACATGGTGTTCTGGGACAACCGTTCGCTGATGCATCTCGCAGCCGGCACACCCGACCATCTGCGCCGCAAGATGTATCGGACCACGATTGAAGGCGACGTGCCGTTCTGACGGCAAACACGCCCGCCAGGATTTCCCACACGCTGACCGGAGTATCGATGCTGGCCACTTTTCGCCCGACGGCTGTTCGGTCGTTGTTCGCACGCCGTTGCGCGGTTGCGGCGCTCGCCGCCCTGATCGGCGCGACGGGTTTCGGCGTTGCGGCGCCGGCGCGGGCGGAGGGGCAGATTCGCATTGCCGACCAGTTCGGCGTGGTCTATCTGTTGCTCGACGTCGCACGCGACCAGCAGTTCATCGAGAAGGAAGGGCACAAGCAAGGGCTCGATATCAAGGTGGATTGGGTGCGGGTCTCGGGCGGCGCCGCCGTCAACGACGCGCTGCTGTCCGGTGCCGTGGATGTCGCCGCGGCCGGCGTCGGTCCCTTGCTGACCATCTGGGACCGCACGCGTGGCAGGCAGAACGTGAAGGGCGTGGCCTCGCTCGGCAATCTGCCTTACTACCTGGTGTCGAATAATCCGAACGTCAGGACGATTGCCGACTTCACCGACAAAGACCGCATTGCGGTACCTGCGGTCAACGTCTCGGTGCAATCGCGCGTGTTGCAACTGGCTGCCGCGAAACGCTGGGGCGACAAGGATTACAACCGCCTCGACAAGTACACCCAGGCGATTCCGCATCCCGACGCGACCGCCGCGATTATCGCCGGCGGCACGGAGATTACCGGGCACTTCGCCAATCCGCCATTTCAGGAGCAGGAACTGGCGGGCAATCCGAAGGCGCATATCGTGCTGAATTCCTACGACGTGCTGGGCGGCCCGAGTTCGGCCACGGTGCTCTACGCCACCGAAAAATTCCGCGACGCCAATCCGCGCACGTATCGCGCCTTTGTCGACGCACTGGCCGACGCGGCGCGCTTCGTGACGCAGAATCCCGAGGCGGCCGCCGACATCTACATCCGCGTCAACCAGTCGAAAATCGACCGGAACCTGTTGCTGAAAGTCATCAGGAATCCTGAAGTACAGTTCAAGATCGCGCCGCAGAATACTTTCGTGCTGGCGCAATTCATGTATCGGGTCGGCGCGATCAAAAACGAGCCGAAGTCGTGGAAGGGCTACTTCTTCGACGACCCTGCGACCGCTGCGGGAAGCTGAGCGCTGTCGTCTATACCGGCCGGCCGCTTTGGCGCGGCCAACTAACCTGGACCGATCAGATGGTAGCCAACCCCAAGATTCTGTTCCCCGCCGCCGCTGGCCCGGCAGACTCGGCGGCGCGGGCCGCACATCCGCACACCAGCGAGAAATTGCTGGAGGTGGACCGCGTCAACCTCGAATACCGTACCGGCGAGCGCATCGTTCGCGCGACCCACCAGGTGAGTTTCGACGTCTACGGCGGCGACCGTTTCGTGCTGCTCGGCCCGTCGGGTTGCGGCAAGTCGACCTTGCTCAAGGCGGTGGGCGGCTTTATCGAACCCACTTCCGGCAGCATCTCGCTCGACGGTCAAACGGTGCGGGGTCCCGGTCCCGACCGTATCGTGGTGTTCCAGGAATTCGACCAGTTGCCGCCGTGGAAGACGGTCTTGCAAAACGTGGCGTTTCCGCTGCGCGTGGCGAAAAAGCTCTCGCGCGCCGAAGCCAACGAACGCGCATTGCATTATCTCGACAAGGTAGGGCTCGGTGCGTTTGCGAAAGCGTATCCGCATACCTTGTCCGGCGGCATGAAGCAGCGCGTGGCGATTGCCCGCGCGCTCGCCATGCAGCCGCGCGTGTTGCTGATGGACGAACCGTTCGCCGCACTCGACGCCCTGACCCGCCGCAAGATGCAGGAAGAACTGCTGCGGTTGTGGGAGGAAGTGAATTTCACCTTGCTGTTCGTGACGCATTCGATCGAGGAAGCCTTGATCGTCGGCAATCGCATTCTGCTGTTGTCGCCGCATCCGGGCCGTGTGCGCGCTGAACTCAACAGCCATCAATATACGCAGGACAGCACCGGCCAAAGCGATTTTCAGCGCACCGCCGAGCGCATCCATCACCTGCTGTTCGACGAGACGGAGTCCGTGCAATGAGTACACCCGCCAATCTGCTGCCGCCAGTTCGGCAGGAGTACGAACGTCCCTTGGAGCCGCCTGGCGATATCGAGCTCGAAGTGCCGTTGCCGCCGGCGAAACGGATCTTCGCGCAGACGTGGTTTCGCAAGACGCTCATCGCGCTCGTGCTGGTGATCATATGGGAAGCCGCCGCGCGCGCGGTCAACAACGATCTGCTTCTGCCCACTTTCAGCGCCACTTTAAGCGCGTTCGTCCAGGGGATCCTGTCCGGCGAGTTACTGCAAAAGACGGCGGTGTCGATGTCGGTGCTGCTGCGCGGTTATGCGCTCGGCGTGGCGTGCGCGTTCGTGCTGACTTCGCTGGCGGTGTCGAGCCGGATCGGCCGCGATCTGCTCACCATGTTGACCGCCATGTTCAATCCGTTACCGTCTATCGCGCTGCTGCCGCTCGCGTTGCTGTGGTTCGGTCTCGGCACGGGCAGTTTGTTGTTCGTGCTGGTGCATGCGGTCTTGTGGCCGCTCTCGCTTAATACTTACTCGGGATTTCAGGCCGTGCCGGCGACGCTGCGCATGACGGGACGCAACTATGGTCTGACGGGCTTGCGGCATGTCCTGCTGATTCTGGTGCCGGCCGCGTTGCCGTCGATACTCGCGGGCTTGCGGGTCGGCTGGGCATTCGCATGGCGCACGCTGATTGCCGCCGAACTCGTGTTCGGCGCCAGTTCCGGCAGCGGCGGTTTGGGCTGGTATATCTTCGAGAATCGCAACGAGCTTTATACCGACCGCGTCTTCGCCGGTCTTGCTGCGGTCATTGTGATCGGTCTGCTGATCGAGCATCTGGTGTTCGATACGCTCGAGCGCGTGACGGTGCGTCGCTGGGGCGTGCAGTGAAATGATGCGTCACGGCGGCAGCATCGGGCGCCGTGACGTCAGCCTTTAAAACCGCGCAGAACTGCGCGGTATCCAGTCAGAAGCGGTGACGGAAGCCGGCGACGAACAGCAACTGCCGATTGTTCGACGACTGCGTGACGTTGAACATCGAGGCGTTGAACGCCGGATTGCCGCGACCGCCGCTCACGGTTTGATAGAGGCTTTCCAGATAGACGTCGGTACGGCGGCTGAACTGATAATCCGCCTGCGCGATAGCCTCGTGCCACTTCGGCGAGAGACTGCTGGTTGCCGAATCGAAGCGGCCATCGGTATAGGTGTACGACGCGGAGAGGCTCAGCGCACGCGTCACGAAGTACTGACCGTTGACTTCGAAGTTGTTGAAGCGCAGCAGGCTGCCCACCAGCGGCGCGAGATTGCCGCCCTGGTAGACGCTGGTGACGTCGGTCGTGGACGAATGCGTCCAGACCAGCCCGATCGACGCGGGACCGAAATCATACTTTCCGCCCAGGCCCCAGATCTGCTGACTGCCGCCAGTGATGACCGCATCGCTGTCGCCGTTGGTGACGGCGCCGCTCGGGTTGACATTGGCAGCACCGACCGAGCGGTTGATCTGCAGGAAGCTGGCTGCAAGCGACACCGGACCGTTCGCATACTTGGCGCCGGCGCTATAGGCGCGGTCGTTCGAGAATTGCCCGGCCTCATTCGAGAAGCCGTACATCGTGCCCGCCGTCAGCCCGCGATACGTCTGGCTTTCATAGCGAACCGAATTCTGGATGCTTTGATGGCGGATCATGTCGTCGTTGTCGAACGGGTGATCCGCAAGATTGCCGGCCCAGCCTAGGCCTTCCGCGCTCATCGCCGAGAGATACTGCGACATGAAGCTGTACTGACGGCCGAGCGTGATGCTGCCGTAAGTCTTCGAACTCAAGCCGACAAACGCCTGGCGTCCGAACAGGTCGCCCGAGTTGCTGAGCTTGCCGTTGGCGCTCGAAAAACCGTCTTCCAAGGTGAAGATGGCCGACAGGCCGCCGCCCAGATCTTCGGAGCCGCGCAGGCCCCAGCGTGTGCCGCTAATGCCGCCGCTGTCCATTTCCACGCCGCTGTGTCCCGGTGCGCCGGCTTTGCCCGGATTGGTGGTCTGGTTGTTCGCATAGATCACCGCCGTGTCGATGATGCCGTACAGCGTGACACTGCTTTGTGCGTAACTGCTTGCGGTCCAGCAGAGCGAAATAGCCGCAGCCAGTAGGGTTTTTCTCATGTCGATGATGTTTCTGGTTTTGTCGTGCGTATGGGGGAGCGACAGTCGCTGTGTCCGTGCAGAGCAACAAGCGAGATATACCGTCGGATACAGCGAGGGCGGAAACCGGCCGGGACGAATCGCAACGCGATTCCTGTCGAGGCGCAATCTTAGCG
The DNA here is from genome assembly GCF_900996235.1 of Paraburkholderia sp. BCC1885. Classification (GTDB taxonomy): domain Bacteria; phylum Pseudomonadota; class Gammaproteobacteria; order Burkholderiales; family Burkholderiaceae; genus Paraburkholderia. The sequence goes on along the minus strand of NZ_CAAJGM010000055.1, from coordinate 124,635 downwards.
GCAGCGTGAGAGCGGGAACCCGTACAGTCGCAGGGTTTCGGAAGGAGTACAGTTACAGATTGATGACTTGTCCGCACGTATTCATGCAGGCGCTGTATCCATCCATAACTAACGGACTGAACTTGCCGTTTGATTTACACGGACAGGGCGCGAGCGCGCAGCGGTGCGAAGAATGAAGAATGAGATGAGTCGAGCGCGATGAAACGGCGCAATGGCAGGGCCGAAAAAAAAGCCCTGACGGGCCTTGGGTTCGATGAAGTTTGAGAGGCCGGGGCTCCGCGCGAGCCCCGGCCGATCACCCGGCAAACTTAGTCGCCGAGGTATTCCGGTTCGATCTGGATGTTCTGCTCGCCGGCAGCTTTCTTTTCCCAGTACCGCTTGACCCAGTTTTCGAAGGTCTTGCCGGCCGCCGTATCCTTGCCGGTGAAGGCAATGCCGCCGATCTCCGGATACGGAATCACTTCCTTGGTCTGCTTGCCGGTCGGAATGATCCGCACGAAGCAATCCTTGAAGGCCGCGCCGTACTGGCGGTCGTACAGGTAGCCCGCGATGGTCGAGCCGTCCTTGCGGGTGATCGTGACGTCGCCGCGGTAATCGAAGGCCTTTTCCATGGCTTCGCGCACTTCGGCTTCCGAATTCAGCTCCGGCGCCCAGCCTTCGAGCTGCTCGTGCTCGGTGCCGGCCGCCGTTTCCATCTGGTCCGGATTGACCGGGGCAGCCGCAGGTTGCGCGAGCGCAACCGCGGCTACGTCAGCGGCGGCATCCGCCTTGGCCTTCGGCGCCGTCGGGACGAACACCATCGGCACTTCGTGCGAGGTCTTCTTCCAGCCGTCGAGAATCTGATTTGCTTCGGGATCCTTATAGCTGTCGAACAGCATCGCCTTGACGGTCTGGAACAGGCCCTTGAACGAACCGAACGTGTAATTCACGCCGCTCGCTTCATAGCCCGAGTGCACCATGCAGTTGGCGCATTTCGGATTGCCGCTTTCCGTGCCGTATTCGGACCACTTGACGCTTTCCATCAGCTCGTCGAAGCTGTCCGCGTAGCCGTCCTGCAGCAGGTAGCACGGCTTTTGCCAACCGAAGATGCTGTAGGTGGGCATGCCCCACGGCGTGCAGGTAAGCTGTTTCTTGCCCATCAGGAATTCCATGAAGATGGGCGACGCGTTAAAGCGCCAGCTCTTCTTCCGGTTCGAGAGGATGGCGCGGAACAGCTTCTTCGAGCGCGCGCGGCCGAGGAAGTGCTTCTGGTCCGGCGCCTTGTCGTATGTGTAACCCGGCGAGACCATCATGCTTTCGACGCCGACTTCCATCATTTCGTCGAAGTGCAGACGCACGCTGTTCGGATCGGCGCCGTCGAACAGCGTCGTATTGGTGGTGACGCGGAAACCGGCGGCGACTGCCGCACGCACGCCTTCCATGGCGATGTCGTAGCCGCCTTCACGGCACACGGCGAAATCGTGATGCTCGCGCTGGCCGTCGACGTGCACCGAGAACGACAAATACTTGCTCGGCTTGAAGAGGTGCAGGTTCTTGGCGAGCAGCAACGCGTTCGTGCACATATAAACGTATTTCTTGCGCGCGACGAGACCCGCGACGATCTCCGGCATCTGCGGATGCAGGAGCGGCTCGCCGCCCGGAATCGCGACCATCGGCGTGCCGCATTCCTCGACGGCCTTGAAGCACTGCTCCGGCGTGAGTTGCGATTTCAGGACGTGCGCGGGGTACTGGATCTTCCCGCAGCCCGCGCACGCCAGGTTGCAACGCATCAGCGGTTCGAGCATGAGAACGAGCGGATAGCGGGTGCGCCGCATCAGCTTCTGCTTCAGGACATAAGTGGCGACCGTCCAGGCCTGCGAAATTGGCACTCCCATACTGGCAATGCTCCTCAATAACTGTGTTGCGCCGCGAGCGGAGCCCGCAACTGTGTTCAATAGATCGTTTCGCGCCCGTATCGGACGCGATCGTGTACTAAATAGGGCTAATCACGTCCGCTGGACCGGTAATGGCCGATCTGGCGCTGGACGGGGTGGGGAGCCCGCATTTTCAAAATAGTGTAATGATCGCACAAACCGGACTTTCCGGTCGGGCTGGCGGTGCGGCAGGACCTACCGGAGGGCCGGTTTGCCGTTTGACTGCGGCTTATTTGCCACGCCGTCGCCACGTAGTTCCCGCCTGGTTGCCGCGACTTGCCCGGCCTGCTTGGCGAGCCGCGTCATCAGCGGCAGCGCGGTCGGGACCAGCGAACGCACCGGTTGATGCCGGTACGCCAGTTGAAACAGCCGCAACGAGAGAACGTAGCGGTCGCCCGTAGCCAGCAGATAGCCGCGCGCTTCCAGCGTCACCACCATGCGGAAAATTTCCGCGGGTACGTCCCGGTTGTGCGCGGCTGTACCCAATTCGAGCTGGCTCGAGTACATTCCTCAACTGGACTCGCTGACCGGCGCCTCGATTGTGGGGGAGCACGGTTATGCGACGCCGCTGGCGTCGCCGGGCATCGGCGTCGACCGGGACGCGATTCGCGCGCAACAGCGGCTGCAGATCGAAGTCGACACGCCTGTGAACGCGTGAGTCCGGGCCGCCGGCCACCCGTTACCGTTCTGGAGTGTTGCATGCATTATTGTCTTGCCCTTGATCTGCGCGACGATCCTGCGGTACTGGCCGAATACGACCGTTATCACCGTGAAGTCTGGCCCGAGGTACTGGCGCATCTGCGCGCTTCAGGCATTCATGACATGACGATCTGGCGGCGTGAAAACCGGCTCGTCATGCTGATCGACGCGCCCGAGGATTTCAGGCCGGAGCAACTGGCTATCGGCGCAGGCACGCCTGCGCGAGTCAAGGAATGGGAGACGCTGATGTCCTATTTTCAGCAGCCCTTGCCGCATTCGACCAAAATCGAATGGACGCCTCTCGCGCAGGTATTCCGCTTGAATTCCGCTTGATCGAGGCATAAGCCGCAGCCAGGTCCAGGCCCGGACCGGAAATCTTTCGTAAGCACTCTCGCTCATCGGCCTTTTTTTCGCGGCTAGATTCCGCGCGAGCAAATTATTCTGTTCGCGTGCGAATCTCATCTGCCGGTGCATGCCCCGTCTGTACCCTGTCTGTGTCTCGTGTATGCCCTGATTCGATGAGAGCGTTCGCCACTATCCGCGTACCTCTTTCTACAGGGTGAGTCATGTCCAAATCGAACACCGCATCTCTATTCATTGCCCGTTTGCTGGCGAGACCGTCGGCGAGCCTGTCGATCTGCATTCTGGCGGTGTGCGCGACGTTTGCGGGCGCCGCGTCGGCAGCCAGTTTTCATTGCACGAGTAAATCTTCGGTCTCCGAAAAGATTGTCTGCAATGACCCGCAACTCTCCAGCCTCGACGATCGGCTTGCGACGGCGTATCAGCGCGCGCGGGACGCGAGTATCGATCCGACGTCGGTGGAATCCGCGCGAATCCAGCAATGGCTGTGGCGCCAGCATAACTGCACCGATACGGCCTGCGTACAGAACTGGTACGAGCGGCGCATCGCCGAACTGGATGCCGATTACGACGAGGCGAAGCACGCCCGGCACGATGCGTTCGAAGCGGCACTGGTGGAGCAGAAGCTGGCGCCGTCAGCCGCGGACGCCGTGCGACAGATGAAGAGCGATTCACTGGTCGCGGCCGGCCCGCTCACGAACCCGGCCACGAAGTAAGCGATATGAGCGGGGACCGGCATCACGGTCTCCGCGCAACGGCGCAAACAGAATTGAGGCATAGCAGCATATGCGCCATGGACCTTCGATCAGGCTGGTCGTTTCGATAGACGACGGCCCTGCGGATAGCGTGGGCGGTATCGTCGAGCTTGGTGGACGGAAAGTTGGTGTCTGGTACTACGACGCGGTCGCGAGCCTCGTCGTGACACGCACTTTCCGCAACAAAATAGTGACCGGCAGCGTCGCCGAAGTGGTCTCCCAACTGAAGCGGCTCGCTATCATCCGTTATTGATAGCGAGCCGCGTCCGGTTCGCGGGGCCGCTGCATTCTTGCGGCCGCTTTAGCGCACACCTCTTGCTGACATTCCTGCCATCTTCATGATGGTTTCTGGCCTTTCGTCTCAGGGATTGCCCGCATTCGCACATGCAGAAGCCATGAGCGGGCCTGTCTGAAGCACATGCCTCATAACATGCACTATAGTGAGAGCGGCACATAGGAGACATGCCGTGCCGGGCAAGGCTAACGAAAGATCCCTGCAAGGTCCACGAATAACAAGGAGGTGAAGTCGATGAACGTCCCTCATTCGGAATCCTGTCCATGCTGCGGCGATCCGCAGCAGCGTTCCGTTACCCGGCGCCGTTTCCTTGCCCTTGCGGGCGAGGGCGCCGCGGCACTCGCCTTGATGCCGCGTTTCGGCTATGCCGAGACGGAAACCGGCACGGTGCCAGCCATCGCCTACGACTCCATACCCGACCCGGTGCGTTTGCCCAACGACGTTTATCTGGGCGAATGCTCAGGCGTCGCGCTTAATTCGAAAGGCCACATTTTCGTGCTGTCGCGCGGCAATACGAGCGGACCGGCTTATGGCGCGGCAGCGGCACAGTTGCTTGAATTCGCACCGAATGGCCGGTTCATTCGCGAAATCGGCCGCAACCTGTATGCGTGGTCGTTCGCGCATTCGGTCAAGGTGGATGTTCACGACAACATCTGGGTGACCGACAAGGGCTCGGACATGGTGATCAAGTTCACCCCCGAGGGACGTGTCGCGATGGTGTTCGGCCGCAAACAGGAAGCCGCGGATGAAGACACCGCGCCGCTCAAACATCCGAATCCACCGTTGCCCGCCGAGCCGGGCCGCTTCCGTCAGGTGACGGACGTGGCGTGGGACGTAGCCGGCAACACCTACATCAGCGACGGCTATATCAACTCGCGCGTCGCCAAGGTCGACAAGGACGGCAACTGGCTCAAGTCGTGGGGCGAGCGGGGTACCGGTCCCGGCCAGTTCCATACGCCGCATAGCATCGCACTCGACGCCAACGGCAGCGTGTATGTGGCCGATCGCAGCAACCGGCGCATTCAGGTGTTCGACGGCGAAGGCAATTTCCAGCGCCAGTTCACGATCGACGTACCCGTGCCGCCAGGCGCGCGCCCGGCAATCGGCTACGCACCGGATGAAGCCGCCATCGCCGCCGGAACGTTCGCGCCAGGCTCGCCGTGGGCAATCTGCATTTCGCCGGGTCCCAACCAGGTTCTCTATAGTTCGGATGCGTTTCCAGGACGCATTTACAAGCTGTCGCTCGACGGCAAGGTGCTCGGCGTGCTCGGCGAATCCGGCAAGCAACCGAAGCAGTTTGGCTGGATTCATCAGATGGCTTGCCCGTCGGAGAACGTGCTGTTCGTTGCGGAGTTGCTGAACTGGCGAGTGCAGAAGCTGGTATTGCACGCCTGAGTGGCTCAGGCGTCGTCCGGCCTTCACGAATCGCGAACCCGTCTTGCCCGGTCTCTGCTGGCGGCTGAATACCTAAGCTCCTACACTCGCTGGTATGGCAAGCCGGTTGCGTGTGGGAGCGGAGCGAGACAGATATGGTGGACGTACTGGTCATCGGTGGAGGCAATGCCGCGCTATGTGCCGCGTTGATGGCGCGCGAGGCGGGCGCCTCGGTGCTGCTGCTCGAAGCGGCACCGCGCGAATGGCGTGGCGGCAATTCGCAGCACACGCGCAATCTGCGCTGCATGCACGACGCGCCGCAGGACGTGCTGATCGACGCCTATCCGGAAGAGGAATACTGGCAAGACCTGCTTAAGGTCACCGGCGGCCTCACGAATGAAACGCTCGCACGTCTGGCGATTCGTGAATCGTCGACCTGCCGCGACTGGATGCGCCGTCACGGTGTGCATTTCCAGCCGCCGCTGTCGGGCGCGCTGCATGTGGCACGCACCAACGCGTTTTTCATGGGCGGCGGCAAGGCGCTCGTCAATGCCTACTTTCGTAGTGCCGAAGCACTCGGCGTGCAGATACGCTATAACGCCCCCGTGGATGCAATCGAGTTGGATGGTGAGCGCTTCGTCGCGGCGCGCATCGGCAGCGAACGGATCGAGGCGCGTAGTTGCGTGCTGGCCGCGGGTGGTTTCGAATCGAACCGCGAGTGGCTGCGCGAGGCCTGGGGGCAGGTGAACGGCGAATGGGTCGCGGAAAACTTCCTGATTCGCGGCACGCGCTTCAACATGGGCGTACTGCTGAAGTTCATGATCGAGGCCGGCGCCGATTCGATCGGCGATCCTGCGCAATCGCATTGCGTCGCGATTGACGCCCGTGCACCGCTATACGACGGCGGTATCTGCACCCGAGTGGATTGCGTGTCGCTCGGCATCGTCGTCAATCGCCATGCCGAGCGCTTTTACGACGAAGGCGAGGATTTCTGGCCGAAGCGCTACGCAATCTGGGGCAGGCTGGTGGCGTACCAGCCGGGGCAGATCGGTTATTCGATCATCGACTCGAAAGCGATTGGCCGTTTCATGCCGCCGGTATTTCCCGGCACCCGGGCAGGCGCGCTCGGCGAACTGGCGCGCGCCGTCGGGCTCGATGAAGCCGCCTTCGTGCGTGCCGTCGAAGCCTATAACGCCGCTTGCCGCGTCGGCACCTTCAATCACGCCGTACTCGACGATTGCCACACGGAAGGCCTGACGCCGCCCAAAACGCACTGGGCGCAACCCATCGACAAGCCGCCCTTTTACGCGTTCGCACTGCGTCCGGGTATCACGTTCACGTATCTCGGTCTGAAGGTCAACGAACAGGCGGCGGTGCATTTCGGCGGCAAGCCTAGTCCTAATCTTTACGTGGCCGGTGAAATGATGGCAGGCAATGTGCTCGGCAAAGGGTATACGGCCGGTGTCGGCATGGCCATCGGCACGGCGTTCGGCCGCATCGCGGGAACCCAGGCGGCCAAAGCCGCGTTTGAATCGAAGGAAGGCCGTCATGCAGTCGCTTGAGGCGCTCACCCGGGAGGCGAGCGCGCTTGCCTCGAACCCCATGAACGAAGGCCCGATTGGGTTTGCGATGACCCCCGCCGAGGGCGAGGTGAGCCGCATCATGCAGGTCTGCAATGCCTGCCGCTATTGCGAAGGGTTCTGCGCCGTATTTCCAGCCATGACGCGCCGCCTCGAATTTGGCCGCGCCGACGTGCATTTCCTCGCCAACCTCTGCCACAACTGCGGCGCGTGCCTACATGCGTGCCAGTACGCGCCGCCCCATGAGTTCGCGGTGAATGTGCCAAAGGCGATGGCCGAAGTGCGCCTGCAAACCTATGTGGACTACGCGTGGCCCGCTAGTTTCGGCTCGCTTTACAAGCGCAATGGGTTGACGCTGGCGCTCGCTTTGGCAGGCGGACTCGCGCTATTCCTGATCCTGGCGCTGATGCTGCAAGGCTCGCTGTTCCCGTCAGCGGTGTCGTCGCACGGGCATGACGGCAATTTTTACGCGGTCTTCCCGCACAGCGTATTGGCGCTGTTATTTGGTGTGGTGTTCGTGCTGGCGCTGTTCGCACTCGGCGTCGGCGTGCGGCGCTTCTGGCGCAACGAGGAGCCCGGCACACTCTCGGGCGCGGCAATCGGCGAGGCCGTGCATGACGTGCTGACTCTGCGCTATCTCGGCGGCGGCCACGGCAAAGGCTGCAACGACGCGGACGATGCTTTCTCGCTGGCGCGGCGCCGCTTCCATCATCTGACCTTCTACGGCTTCATGTTGTGCTTCGCGGCAACCTGTATCGCCACGCTTTATCACTATGCCTTCAGACTGGAGGCGCCCTACGCGTTCACGAGCCTGCCGGTGCTGCTCGGCACGCTGGGCGGCATCGGCCTGCTGGCTGGACCCGCAGGACTCCTGTGGTTGAACCTCAAACGCGATCCGCAGCACGGCGACGTCGCGCAACGGCCCATGGACCGCGGCTTCATTGCGCTGCTCCTGCTGACGAGTGTGAGCGGCCTCGCACTGTTGGCTTTGCGCGACTCGTCGATGATGAGCCTGCTGCTCGCCATTCATCTTGGCATCGTGATGGCGCTGTTCCTGACCTTGCCGTATGGCAAGTTTGCCCACGGCATTTTTCGCACGGCAGCATTGCTCAAATGGTCAGTCGAAAAGCGCCGCCCTGGCGCTCTGCTGGTCGACGACTAATATGTGAAAGACAGGCGACGCATCATCCATAATGAAAAGGGCGGTATTTAAGCGATTCAGGAGACGACATGCAATCCGATCAACCGACCCAGCCGCTTGCCGGTACCGCTGCGCGCCTCTCGAAGTTCGGCGCCGTGCTGCGCGTGACGAGCGGCAACTTTCTCGAACAGTTCGACTTCTTCCTGTTCGGTTTCTACGCCACCTACATCGCCAAAACGTTCTTCCCGGCTGCCAGCGAGTTTGCCTCGCTGATGCAGACCTTCGCCGTGTTCGGCGCCGGCTTCCTGATGCGGCCGTTGGGCGCGATCGTCCTCGGCGCGTATATCGACAAGGTGGGGCGCCGCCGTGGCCTGATTGTCACGCTGGCCATCATGGCGAGCGGCACGATCCTGATTGCCTGCGTGCCGGGCTATGCGTCGATCGGTCTGCTGGCGCCGGCGCTGGTTTTGATCGGGCGCTTGCTACAGGGCTTCTCGGCCGGTGCGGAACTCGGCGGCGTGTCGGTTTATCTGGCTGAAATGGCGACGCCGGGCAAGAAGGGCTTTTACACCGCCTGGCAATCGGCGAGTCAGCAGGTGGCCATCGTGGTAGCGGCGGCGCTGGGTTACGCGCTGAATCTATTGCTGACGTCCGCGCAAATCGGCGCGTGGGGCTGGCGTCTGCCGTTTCTGATCGGCTGCATGATCGTGCCGTTTTTGTACGTGCTGCGCCGCTCGCTGCAGGAAACCGCGGAATTTCAGGCGCGGCGTCATCATCCGGCCACGGCCGAGGTGTTTCGCTCGATGCTGACGAACTGGAAGACCGTGGTGGCCGGCATGATGATGGTTGCGATGACAACCACCACGTTCTATCTGATCACCGTCTACACGCCGACCTTCGGCCGTGCTGTGCTGCACCTGAGCACCTCGGACGCGCTCGTCGTCACGTTGCTCGTAGGCGTGTCGAACTTCATCTGGCTGCCGATCGGCGGCGCGATTTCGGATCGTATCGGGCGTCGTCCGCTACTGTTGTTCGTTTCTGCGCTGGCTATCGTCACCGCGTATCCGGCGCTGGAATGGCTCGCGCACGCGCCGAGTTTCCTGCGCATGCTGACCGTGCTGCTGTATTTCTCGTTCTTCTTCGGCGCCTACAACGGCGCAATGGTCGCGGCGCTGACGGAGGTGATGCCGGTGGAAGTGCGGGTGGCGGGTTTCTCGTTGGCGTTCAGTCTGGCAACTGCCTTGTTCGGCGGTTTTACCCCGGCCGTGTCGACGTTTCTGATCGAAATGACCGGCGACAAGGCCGCGCCCGCGTACTGGCTGATCTTCGCGGCGTTGTGCGGATTCTTTGCGACGCTGGTGCTGTACCGGCGCGGCGGCGCGGCGGAATTGCAGGCCAGGCTCGGATGATCAAAACGTCCTTACGACGCGCGAATTGAATCGCCGCTGGCCCGGCACATCAAGTCGAACCCCTGCGGATTTACGACATTTTTATTCGCATCGCGCTATACATCTGGCGAACCTTGAAAAACAGGTGACGACATCGTTGCTCGTGCAACGGTGTTGTGTGCGGTGTCGTGTGATGACATTAAAAATGAGGTTCGTCGTGAACTTGATGACGTGGCGTGAGGTAGTCGCGTGACGATGAGTGTCGGCACGCGGGCGGTAAAAGCATCCACCGTGGTTTGCCTCGCCTAGAGCGATGAGCGGGCAGACGGTGACTGTCGTCCTGATCGACGACGAGAAAAACATTCGCCGCGTCGTGCGCGCCGCGCTGGAGGCCGACGGCATGCTGGTTTTCGATGCCAGCACGGGCTTGCAGGGGCTGGCTCAGGCCGCCACCCGGCGGCCAGACCTCGTGATCGTCGATCTCAGCTTGCCGGATATGGACGGCACCGAAGTTATCGAGGAACTGCGCGCGTGGTCGACCGTGCCGGTGATCGTCCTGTCCGGTCGCTGCCGCGAAGAAGACAAGGTGAGGGCGCTCGACGCCGGCGCTGACGATTATCTGACCAAGCCCTTCGGTTTGCCAGAATTGCTGGCGCGCATTCGTGCCCATTTGCGCCGGCAGGCGCGTGGCAGCCGCGCTGCGTTGTCGCGGGTTCGCTTTGGAACCGTCACGCTCGATCTGGGCGAAAGGCGCGTGCTGCGCGGCTCCGAGACCGTTCATCTGAGCCCGATCGAATACCGCCTGCTGTCCGCGCTGGCGCAGCATCCGGGGCGGGTGCTCACACATCATCAGCTCTACCAGGAAGTCTGGGGCCCGACTCGCTCCGACAACTACCACTATCTGCGCATCTACATGAGCCACTTGCGGCAGAAGCTCGAATCCGATCCGGCTCAACCCGAGCATATCGTCACCGAGAGTGGCGTCGGCTACCGGCTGATCGGCGTTGAAGATGGGCCGGCCGGGTAGGGCGCGGGTCACGTCATTACACATTCTTTGCGCCTGACGCGCGCGGTTTTGCGTGTTCTTGACGCGGCCTATGCTGAAATGACGTTGATCCCGCACAGGCCGCATTGCAGCGCGGCCGCACCAACAGTAGAGACTGGTAAGCAATGCAGAATAACGACATCAAGGCTTTGATCGTGGAAATCCAGCGCTATGCCGAGAATCGTCAGAGCGACGTCGCACGCGGCGCGGAAACACCGGCCCTCGCGGCGCTCATGGTGGAGAAATTCGGTGAGGGCATCGCCAAGGCCGCTCAGTTGCTCGGCGTTGCGGATTGCGACGAACTCGGCCGCGAAATCGACCGCTTGGCGCGCGAACTGGATCCGCATTATCCCAAGCATCTTCAGTGCCGTTTCGAGGCGCGGCCAGCGGGTCTTGCGATCAACGGCGCAGCACATTAATCGGGAATGCGAAGGAATAAATATGGCGTTCAAACAGACCAAGGGAAACATGACCGTAGAGGCCTGCGTGTTTCCCGCTCCGGGCCAGATGTTCAAAGGCGCGCTCCGTGTGACCACTACGCGTAACAGCAAAACGCTGCAGCAGATCACAGGGCGCGGCTGTGGCCGACCCATGCGCAGTTCCGACGCGGCGCTGGAATTGGCGGAACTCGAAGCCCGGCGCATTCTTGGCCTCTGAGACAGGCGGCATGCTCTTCGACTGCCTTTCCGGTCGCGTTTGCCCGCATGCGTCGACATGCGGTGGTTCGAGCTGAGCGCGACGGGAAAAGCGGTTGGCACATGCCGAAGATTTTTACGCGATCTTGACGCCGGCTCGTGTAGCCTGACATCAAGCAAACGAAACGAGGGGCGACATGACGCACCCAATGACGAGCCTGCGGGCTCTCCTCGGAGCGGGCAGGCGCGCCGCTCAGCCGCGCTCTCATAGGACGGTGGGCCGCAACGTGATGATGCACGTCACGCTCGACGCGCAACACGCCACACCTTTACGCCAGGCGCTGACCCGCGATTGCGGCGATCAGCCCTGGACCATCCGCGTCGCGCCGCTGCCCGGCAGCGGGCGCGTGCGGCTTTCGCTTTATCTGCCTAAAACAGCGGTCAACGGTGCGATCCAGCGCGTCGCGCACATTGCGCCGACCGCGCAAATGGGCCAACTCTTCGAAGTCCCCGATGCACCCACCGATGTGTGGCGCGGCTTGATGCATGCCGAGCCCGCACCCCGTGCGAACGCGGCCGGCGCCGCGAATGAAGCAGTCGCAAGCGAGGCCGCTCCGGATGTCGGCGGCGACGCAATTGCGCAATTGATGTCGCGGGATCATGTGCTGCTCGGTCTGGACGTGGCGGACCGGGAGGCCCTGTTCGTCGAACTCGGCCGCTTCTTCGAACAACGCTATGCACTGCCGGCGGCTGCGGTTGCGGCGGGATTGGCGGCGCGTGAGGCGCTGGGGTCCACCGGTCTGGGACAAGGCGTGGCCGTGCCGCATGGCCAGATCAAGGGCTTGCGCGAGGCCATGGTGCTTTACGTGCGGCCCGTTACGCCGATTGCATTCGATGCACCGGACGGAAAGCCCGTTAGCGATATTGTCGTCCTGCTGGTGCCGAAATGGGCCAACACGACGCATTTACGGCTACTCGCGGATGTGGCGGAGCGTTTTTGCGACCACAACTTCCGCGAGCAATTGCATGGCTGTGACGATGCGCATGCGGTGCGCCGCCTGTTCGTGGAGTACGACGCGGGTTGATCTCCTGAGCGTCGGCGTCTTTTCAAGCGGCCGCGTCGAGAAAAAACTAACGGGGCTCATCAATATGGCATTGATGGGCCCCGTAGCTATTGTGTAATGCTAATGAATTGCGGGAATCAGTTAAGCGGCCACGGAATCACGTCTGATGCGCCACGCCCACAAACTCCGAGCGCAAATCCTGCAATGCTTCGCGAGCCTCACTCAGGCGTGCGACCAGATCGGCGCAAGCGCGGCTAATCGGCATGCGTGTTTCGTCGGTCATGGGATGATCGAATGCTAGCATGGCCTTGATCGCGGAAGGATTAGGCGCGGCGAACAGCAACCGCAATACCGGCTGCAAGCTTGTGAACAATGCCGTGGCCTGCTCCATGCGTCGGCTGTCGGCAAGTGCCTGCACTTCGACCAGCAGATCCGCGCAACTATGCGCGCTCGCCAGAATGCCACCCGCGCCGCCCTGGCGGATGCAGTCGAGGAAGGCGTCGTCTGTGCCGCACAGCAAACTGACCGGTAGCGTGCCCAGTTTTTCGAAATTCTCCTTCACGCATTCCTTGATCGCGACCACGTTCTCATATTCGGCGAGACGCGCGACGGTATCCGGCGCAATGGCGACGCCCGTGCGATGCGGCACGTTGTACAGCACTACCGGTCGACTGGTTGCGAGCGCAACCTGTTCGAAATGCCATTGCACGCCGGCCTGATCCGGGCAAATGTAAGAGGGGGGTGAGACCAGATAGCCGGCACAGTCCCAATGCTCGTAGCGGCGTATTTCGCGGATCACTTCGCGCGTGTCCGGGCCGCCTACGCCGACCAGCACCGGCAGACGCCCGCCGACCACATCGGTGATGGCCTGCAACACGGTGACCCGTTCGGTTTCCGTCAGCAACGCCGCTTCGCCGGTTGTGCCCAGCGCCACGAAACCGCTGATTTCGCTGTGCGCATAGTAGTTCGCCAGATGCTGGAGCGCGTCGATGTCCACCTCGCCGTGGCGCATGGGCGTGACGAGCGGCAGCCAGATGCCTGAATACATGATTAGCTCGCCTCCCTGGCCGCATGGCGGCGCTTGAGCGGTCCGATCATGGCATAGGGGAGCGTGGTGATGAGCGCGTGCATCGTGAAGTCGAGGTCGTCGGACGCGATGTCCAGGTTCAGATGAACGTGGTCGTGTACGACTTCGGTACTGACGACATACACGCCCAGTGGCGAGTGCAGCAGCGTCTTCAGTTGGGTGCGCACATCGTCCTCGGAGACCCCGAGGAGGGTGACCGGCAGCCGCACGCGCGGCGAAGGAAAGGGGATGACGTTCTGGTGTGCAGCAGGTTGCGCGTTCGGCGCACGTTCGGCTTGTTGAGGACCGGCATCGAAGCGGTGAGTTGACAGGGGAAGAGCCATAAGAAGTTAGTCGCGGCAGTGGTTGTTCAACACAGTGACTAGGGTAGACCCCTCGGTGTAAACATCTCGCTAAAATCCGCGTCCCCGGCAGAAAAATGCGGTGCGGATCACGCCGCGCCTCTTATCCAGACAAACCCTGATTGCTGCATGGAATTAGCCGCTGCTATCGTTCGCAGGTCTTGTGGAAGCGCTTCCACTGCGCTTCAACCCAAGCGGTCCAACGATCAAGCGTGGAGAGAATCCGTGGCAAACGACGCATCCGCCCAGTCCCGAGACCCCAACGGTGATCCGTTTTCGCCGCCGGCTAATTCCGCGCTTTGGCGCAAGCAATTCCTGCTCGGCGCGGCCACCGCGTCGTATCAGATCGAAGGCGCCGTGCATGAGGACGGCCGCCTGCCGTCGATCTGGGACACGTTCTCCGCCAAGCCCGGCAAGGTGCTCGCCGGCGACACCGGCGAAGTGGCCTGCGATCACTATCATCGCTGGGAAGGTGACCTCGACCTCCTCTCGTCGCTCAATTTCGAAGCCTACCGTCTCTCGATCGCCTGGCCGCGCGTGATGGATGAAGCGGGCCGGCCGAATCAGAAAGGGCTCGATTTCTACAAACGTCTGCTCGACCGTCTCAAGGAGAAGGGCCTCCAGACCTTCGTCACGCTGTATCACTGGGATTTGCCGCAGCATCTGGAGGATCGCGGCGGCTGGCTCAATCGTGATGTCGTGTACCGCTTCGCCGATTATGCGGATCTGATGAGCCGCGAACTCGCGGGTAAGGTCGACGCGTGGATGACGCTCAACGAGCCGTGGTGCTCGGCGTATCTGGGCTATGGCAACGGACATCACGCGCCGGGTCTCGCAAACGGACGCTATGCCACCCAGGCCATGCATCATCTGCTGCTCGCGCACGGCACGGCGATTCCGGTGTTGCAGGCGAACGACCCGGCGTCGAAGAAGGGCATCGTCGCGAATGTCGGCCGCGGCACCGCGAATTCGGCCAGTGCCGAAGATCAACGCGCGGCGCATCTGTTCGAAGTGCAACATAACGCGTGGATTCTCGACCCGCTGCTCAAAGGCGCTTATCCGAAGGATCTGTTCGAACTGTGGCCCGGCACCGAGCCGCTCGTGCTGGACGGTGACCTCAAGACGATCGCGGCGCCGCTCGATTTCCTCGGTATCAATTACTACTTCCGCACCAACGTGAAGAGCGATGGCGCACACGGTTTTACCGAAGCGCCGCCGGAAGGCGTCGAACGCACGCAGATGGGATGGGAAGTGCATCCCGACGGCTTGCGCGATCTGCTGATCGGCTTTCACCGGACTTACCCGAACCTGCCGCCTATCTATATCACCGAAAACGGCATGGCGTCGGACGACAAGGTGATCGAAGGCCGCGTCGACGATCCGCAGCGCATTTCTTTCCTCAAGCGCCACTTCGCCGCGGTGGATAGCGCGATCAAGGAAGGTGTCGATATTCGCGGTTATTTCGTCTGGTCGTTGATGGATAACTTCGAATGGGCGTTCGGTTATGAACGGCGCTTTGGTGTGGTGCACGTCGACTACAAAACGCAAAAACGCACCGTCAAACGCAGCGCGGAACTGATCGCAAAATTTCTTGAAGAGCGAAAATCGCGCAACTGAACAGGCGCCCGCTGCACGTGCCTGTTTGCACGCGCCCGCTGCGCGCGCCCGAACACACAGAGCTGGTTCGTATGTCCACCTGAAACAAAGGCGCAAAGCCTGGAGGAGACGGAATGCACAGCAGAAGGAAACTCGTAAGCGCCATAGCTTTGGCGCTCGCGCTCAATGGTGTAGCGGCCCACGCCGATCCGTTGAAAGCCAACGTGATCCACTGGTGGACCTCGGGCGGTGAATCCGCCGCCATCAAGCAGTTCGCGGACGCTTACGACAAGGCCGGCGGTCAATGGGTCGACAACGCAGTGGCCGGCGCCGATCAGGCGCGTTCAACGGCGATCAACCGCATCGTCGGCGGCGATCCACCGACGGCGGCGCAGTTCAACACCTCGAAGCAGTTTCATGACCTGATCGATCAGGGCATGCTCAACAATGTCGACACGGTAGCGGCCAAGGAAAACTGGAACGCGATTTTCCCGCAGTCGATTCTCGACTCCATCAAAGTCAACGGGCATTTCTATGCCGCGCCCGTCGACATCCACATGCAGGACTGGTTTTTCTATTCGAAGCCCGCGTTCAAGAAGGCCGGTATCAACGGCGAACCGCAGACCTTCGATGAACTCTTCGCCGATCTCGACAAGCTCAAAGCGGCCGGTCTGATTCCGCTCGCGCTCGGCGGCCAGGCGTGGCAGGAGAAAATTACGTTCGACGCGGTATTCGCCGACGTGGGCGGCACCGACCTGTATATGAAGGTCTATCGCGATCACGATCAGAACGCAGTCAATTCGCCTGCCTTCAAGAACGTGCTCGCCACTTTCAAACGTCTGCACAACTATGTGGATGCCGGCTCGCCCGGCCGCAACTGGAACGACGCCACCGCGCTCGTGATTTCGGGCAAGGCCGGCATGCAGGTGATGGGCGACTGGGCGAAGGGCGAGTTCTCGGCGGCCCACCAGGTGGCGGGCAAGGACTTCGGCTGCTTCCCGGGTTTTGGTCCGAAATCGCCGTATATGGTGGCGGGCGACGTCTTCGTATTCCCGAAGACCGACAACGCCAATGCGATCAAGGCGCAGAACCTGCTTGCCACCGTCATGACTTCGCCGGCGGCCCAGGTGGCATTTAGCGCGAGGAAGGGTTCGATTCCGATTCGTCCCGACGTGGACACCAGCAGCCTCGACATCTGCGCGAAGGAGGGCATCGCGATCATGAAGGACAAGTCGCGTCAGTTGCCTAATCCGGAAATGCTGATTTCGCCGGATCTGCAAGGCGCCTTGACGGACGTCATCACCAACTTCTGGAACAAGAACGAGTCGGTCGACGATGCGCAAAAGGCCTTCGCCAGCGCACTGAAAAGCTGAGTCCACGATGCGCGCGCTCGGGCTGACCTCCACCCCCGCGACACCGGCCAGGCGCTCGAAGCCGCTTGGCCGGCGCTGGCCACTGGCCGCGTGGATAGCCTTGCTGCCGATGGTGGCGACGGTGATCTTCGCCTACCTCGGCACCATGTTATGGACCGCGCGGGTTTCGCTGACTCTCTCGCGCACCTTCCCGTCCGACCACTTCGCGGGCGTGACGCAGTACGTGCGGCTGTTTCATAACGACCGCTGGATGGTGTCGCTGCAGAACATCATGATTTACGGTCTGTGCTTCATCGTCGCATGCATGGTGATCGGCTTGCTGCTGGCTATTTTCATCGATCAGCGGGTGGTGGCGGAGGGCGCGCTGCGCACCGTGTTCCTGTATCCCTATGCGATGTCGTTTGTCGCTACCGGGCTCGTGTGGCAGTGGATTCTCAATCCACAGCTGGGCGTGCAGGAGGTCTTGCATCGCATGGGTTTCGTGCATGCGCGCTTCGACTGGATCGTCGATCAGGACTGGGTTATCTACACGCTTGTCATCGCCACGGTGTGGCAGGCCTCGGGTCTGGTGATGGCGTTGCTGCTGGCGGGCCTGCGCGGCATCGACGACGAGATCTGGAAAGCGGCTCGCATCGACGGCATTCCGCGCTGGCGCGTCTATATGAGTATCGTGGTGCCGATGCTCAAGACCTCCATGTCCACGGCATTCGTGCTGCTGTTCGTGATGGTCGTCAAGCTCTACGACGCGGTGGTGGCGATGACCCAGGGCGGTCCCGGCACGGCAAGCGAAGTGCCGGCCAAATTCATCATGGACTATCTGTTCGGCCGCGCCAACATCGGTCTGGCTTCGGCGGCTTCGATCGTTCTGCTAACGACTGTGCTGGCGATTCTCGCACCGTTCTTCTATCTGCGTAGCCGCGCCGCCTTGCGAAAGGACGTCTGATGAATACGGTCCCTTCAGTTGCCGAACCGGCTGTTCCGCCTGTCCAGGCTGCCGCAGGACGCGCCGCCGGACCCGCGCCGAAACGGCGCCGCCCGCGCTTCACCCCGGCGCGTTTGGGCGTGTATGCATTCCTGCTGACGGCCGCACTGTTTTTCCTGTTGCCGCTTTACGTGATGCTGGTGACCTCGGTCAAGCCCATGAGCGAGATTCGCATGGGCAATCTGCTGGCCTTGCCGCTGCATGTCACGCTCGCGCCGTGGCGCGATGCATGGGCCTCGGCCTGCACCGGGCTCGATTGCAACGGCATCCAGGTCGGCTTCTGGAATTCGGTGCGCATCGTGGTGCCGAGCACGGTTCTGTCGATCGCGATCGGCGCGGTGAACGGCTATGCACTGTCTTTCTGGCGTCCGCGTGGCGCCGGATTGCTGTTCGCCATCCTGCTGATGGGCGCCTTCATTCCGGTGCAGGTGATGGTGTATCCGCTGGTGCGCGTGCTGGCGAGCGTGCATCTGTTCAGTTCGCTGCCGGGCATCGTGGTGATTCATACGATCTTCGGCATGCCCATCATGACGCTGCTGTTTCGCAACTACTATGCGTCGATTCCGCTGGAGCTGTTCAAGGCGGCGCGCATCGACGGCGGCGGCTTCTGGCGCATTTTTCTGCAACTGATGCTGCCCATGTCCGCACCGATTATCGTCGTGGCCGTGATCATGCAGGTCACCGGTATCTGGAACGACTTCATTCTGGGGCTCGTTTTCGCGGGCACCAAAAATCTGCCGATGACGGTGCAGTTGAACAACATCATCAACACCACCACCGGCGAGCGTCTCTACAACGTCAACATGGCGGCCACCATTCTCACCTCCATGGTGCCGCTTGCCATTTACTTCATCTCGGGCCGCTGGTTTGTGCGCGGCATTGCTTCCGGCGCAGTCAAGGGATAGAGCATGACCAACGTATCGAACGTGTCGATTCGTAACCTGCGGATCGATCTGGGCGCGAACAAGGTCATCGAGGCGCTCGATCTCGATGTCAACGCGGGCGAATTCGTCGTGCTGCTCGGCCCCTCGGGCTGCGGCAAATCCACCTTGCTGCACAGCATTGCGGGACTGATCGACGTCACTGACGGCAGCATCGAAATCGGTGGCCAGGATATGACCTGGGCCGATCCGAAAGACCGCCGCATTTCGCTGGTGTTCCAGTCGTATGCGCTGTATCCGACCATGAGTGTGGAGCGTAATTTATCGTTCGCACTGCGTATCAATGGTACGCCGAAAGCGGAAATCCAGCGTCGAGTGACGCGCGCCTCGGAGATGCTGCAGCTCGGGCCGCTGCTCAAGCGCAAGCCGGCGCAACTGTCCGGCGGTCAGCGTCAGCGCGTCGCGATTGGTCGCGCCATCGTGCGCGAAGCCGATGTGTTTCTGTTCGACGAGCCGCTGTCCAATCTCGACGCCAAGCTGCGCACCGAACTGCGCCGCGAGCTGAAGCAGCTTCATCAACGGCTCGGCGCGACCATGATTTACGTGACGCACGATCAGGTGGAGGCGATGACGCTCGCCACCCGCATGGCCGTGATGCGCGGCGGCGTGATCCAGCAGATCGGTACGCCTGCGGAAGTCTATGCGCGGCCCGACAATCTGTTCGTGGCGACCTTTCTTGGCGCGCCGGCCATGAACCTGCTGCAGGGGCGGCTTGAGCGGATCGAGGAAGGCGTGCGCTTTCGCACGGCGCATCTCGATCTGGACGTGTCGCGCTATCCGTTCAAAACGCGGCCTGACCCCACGCGGCCGTGCGTGCTGGGCGTGCGTCCCGAGGATGTGCGGATCGGCGCGGACCTGCCGCAGCGAGGCAATGTCTCGCTGGTCGAGCCGATGGGCAACCACCGCGTTATCTGGCTCGATTATCATGGCGCCCAGATCGCGTCGATCGACCAGGACAAATCGCCGGTGGCGTTGGGCGACAACTGTGCCTTTTCGCTCGATAGCGCCCATATTTCGCTGTTCGACGAGGCTACCGGGGCCCGTCTATAAGCAGCTCGATGAGCAGCACGGATCGACGATGGAGCGTGTGTGGCAACCCTGAAAGACGTGGCGGAGCTGGCGGGCGTCGGCATGTCGACGGCATCGCGGGCGATTTCCGGCAAAGGGCCGGTATCGGCCGACGCCGCGCGCCGCGTGCAGGCCGCGATCGAAGCATTGAACTTCCGGCCGTCGTCGATTGGCCGCGCCATGGCGGCGCAATCGCTCGGCATGATCGGCCTGTTCGTGCCGACCTTCTTCGGCTCTTACTACGGCACCATCCTCAAACAGACCGATACCGAACTGCGCGCCGTGCATCGTCACGTGGTGGTGGCAACGGGATGCGGCGAGTCGTCGCCGCGCGAGCAGGCACTCGAAGCGGTGGAATTTCTGATTGGCCGCGATTGCGACGGTGTGATCGTGATCAGCCACGATCTGCACGACGAGGACCTGGTCCGGCTGCACAAGATGCATCCGAAGATGGTGTTCCTCAATCGCAACTTCGGGCAATTGCCCGAGGCTTCGTTTTGCGCGGATCACGAGCGCGGCGGCGAACTGGCCGCGCGCACGCTGGTCGAGCATGGGCACCGGGACATTGCCGTGATTGCCGGGCCGTCTACCGCCTCGGACAATCAGACGCGTATCCAGGGGTTTTTTGCGGAACTGGCGCGGCACGGCATCGAACGTGAGGATGTGACGCTGATCGAGTCGGACTTCTCGCCGGAAGGCGGCTACGCCGCTGCGCAGACGCTGCTCGAATCCAAACGGCGTTTTACGGCGGTGTTCTGCGCCAACGACACCATGGCGGTAAGCGTCCTGGCGCGCCTTCAGCAAGCGGGCATTGCAGTGCCGGGCGACGTCTCGGTGATCGGTTACGACGACGATTATTCGGCCGCGTATGCGGCGCCCGCGCTGACCTCGGTGCACATTCCCACCGCGGATTTGACGCGCAATGCCGTGCGCTGGCTCGTGAATCAATGCTATGGCACGGCGTGGGAGATCTTCCGCGAGTTTCCCGTCACCGTGACCATGCGTGCTTCGGTGGGACCGGCGCCGCGTCGCTCAGCCGCCTTCGCGCAGTGACTGTTCGTGGCGCACGCGCGCCTCTTCCTCGAGACGCGTGTCTTCCAGTTCCTGCAATACCGCATCCAGATCGACCGGTGTCGTGTCGAGTTCGACCCGTCCGGTCAGTTTTGCGTCGACTGTCAGACCGCCGCCTTCGAACAGCGCCCAGATTTCCTTGCCGTAGCTGGCTT
Source organism: Paraburkholderia sp. BCC1885 (assembly GCF_900996235.1). GTDB lineage: Bacteria > Pseudomonadota > Gammaproteobacteria > Burkholderiales > Burkholderiaceae > Paraburkholderia. The sequence continues at coordinate 103,772 of NZ_CAAJGM010000055.1, read as the reverse complement.
CGAGCAGATGCGGCGCAAACTGGCCGAAGTAGGTGGCGAGGTTGTCTACGTCGCGCTCCAGCATGGCCGGCGCTTCGAGATTGCCGGCGGCATCCACGGCTTGGGGCAGGTCGATGATCACCGGGCCGTCGGCGGCGAGCAGGATGTTGTACTCGGACAGATCGCCGTGGATCACGCCGGCGCACAGCATGCGCACCACCTGGTTGAGCAGCAACGCGTGCAGTTCGATTGCGCGTGCCTCGCTCATCTCCACGTCGTTGAGACGCGGCGCAACGTTGCCGTCCGCGTCGGTCACGAGTTCCATCAGCAGGACGCCGTCCGTGCAGATATACGGCTGCGGCACCCGCACGCCGGCATTGGCGAGACGAAACAGGGCATCGACCTCGGCGTTTTGCCAGAGCTGTTCCTGCATTTCACGGCCATAACGGCTGCCTTTTTCGATGGCGCGCGCTTCACGGCTGTTCTTGACCTTGCGCCCTTCGCGGTACGAAGCCGCCTGGCGGAAGCTGCGCTGTTTGGCGTCCTTATAAACCTTCGCGCAACGGGTCGAATCGCCGCTGCGCACGACATAGACGGTGGCTTCCTTGCCGCTCATCAACTGGCCGATGACTTCGTCGATCAGGCCCTCTTCGACGAGCGGGAGCAGGCGTTTAGGTGTTTTCATATCGTCATCGCCTGAGGGTTGCACGATGTTGCAACGCGGGGGCAACGCAGGAGGGTGGGGCGCGTGAGCGAGGCGGCCTGTGCGCAGGCCGCGTGGAGCAGGGATAAAGTCATGCCCGATTATAAGGTGTTCGGGGCGGTTGGCTGAAAAGCGCGCTTCGATTCGCGCGCTCAGGCACGCGCGAACGTCGGCTGCATGGCCCGTTCAATGCAATCGAGCAGATATTCGGCGGGCCGCGTGAGCTGGGCCTCGGGAGGCGAGAGCAGATAAAGCCGCAACGGCGGCGGCGCGACCGGCAGTTGGAGTTGCACGAACGAGCGTCCGAGCTCCGTCTCGGTCAGCGAGTGACGGGTCCACGCGAACACTGCATCGAGGTTCTGCGTGAGACTGTAAAACAGCGCATACGAGGTGCAGCGCGTAATCACTCTGGGCGGCGGCAAGCCGGCCTGTTCGTGGATCTCGCGGATAAAGGCAGGGTAATTGTCCGTGACGTCCGTATGGATCCACTCCGCGTTTTGCAGCGCCGCGAGCGAATCGGCCTGTGCATAGATGCTGCTCGCGCGGGTCACGAAGACGGTCTCGAACGACGACATTTCGCGGATGCCGCCGGTGTCCGAGAGCGGCCTCGCAAACGCCGCAAATGCGAGATCCAGAGTCCGGTTGCGTAATTGTTCGTTCAACTGGTTAAAGCCCAGTTCGCGCAATTCCAGGGTGACGAGCGGCCAGTGCTGGCGAAACTCGACCAGCGCCTCGGTCAGCCCCGTAGTACCCACAATCGGCGTGATGCCGACCACCAGATTGCCGTCGCGCAGCCCCTTCAGATGCGCCATGTCCTCTTCGGCGCGTTCCATTTCCCGCACGACTGTCCGCGCCCGGCTGACCAGCGCCGCGCCTTCCGCCGTCGGAACCACGCCCCATGGATTGCGCTCGAGCAGACGCACGCCGAACTCGGTTTCAAGTTCGCGGATGGCTTTGGTGATGGCGGGTTGAGTCACGTATAGCGACTTGGCGGCGCCGTTGATGCTGCCAGTCGAGGCGACCGCGACCAACGCGCGCAGATGGTGAATTTTCATGATGCGGAATATAGCACTGCTGGTTATGCGCATCAAAATTTGTGCGTTTTTGTTTTTAGTTTCGCTCTTTACGCTTGATCCCAACGGCTGCAGGACAGCCGCATACAGCGGGCGCGGTAGCGGCACCCGTCGTGTCGTGCTCGTACATCAGGCTTGGACGGAGCAAAAAATGACGCAGGCATTTACCCGATTACTCGCAGAACTGCGCGAGTCCGAAGACGAATTCATTTCCATTCGCCACGACATCCACGCGCACCCGGAACTGGGCTTCGCGGAAACGCGCACGGCGGACCTCGTGGCGCGCAAGCTGGCCGAGTGGGGTTATGACGTGACGACCGGGGTCGGCGGCACAGGCGTGGTCGGCCAGTTGCGGCGCGGCAACCCGACTCGCAGTGTCGGACTGCGCGCCGATATGGATGCGCTACCGATCCAGGAGGCCACCGCGCTGCCCTACGCCAGCACGGTCGCGCAGACCATGCATGCCTGCGGTCATGACGGTCACACGGCGATCCTGCTGGCGGCGGCCCACCGGCTTGCCACGCGCGGCCGCTTCGACGGCACCTTGAACCTGATTTTCCAGCCGGCCGAAGAAGGCCTGGGCGGCGCGACGCGCATGATCGAAGATGGCCTCTTCAGGCGCTTTCCATGCGACATGGTGTTCGCCTTGCATAACGCGCCGGGGCAGCCGGTCGGTCATTTCGCGCTGCGCCATGGCTGCATGATGGCCTCGTCCGATTCCGTCACCATTACCGTGACGGGCAAGGGTACGCATGGCGCCATGCCGCAACTCGGCTGCGACCCGATCGTAGCCGCAGCCAACATCGTGCTGGCGCTGCAGTCGATCGTCTCGCGCAACCTCGAGCCGACCCGCGCCGCCGTGGTTACGGTCGGCGCGCTCCATGCCGGCACGGCGCCCAACGTGATCCCCGAGCAGGCCACGCTGCAACTCTCAGTACGCGCGCTGGATGCCGAGACGCGTGACATGGTCGAGGCGCGCATTCGCAGCATTGCCGATCTGCAGGCGCGAACCTACGGTGCCACGGCTCACGTCGACTACCGGCAGATCTCCCGCCCACTTCTCAACGACCGCGGCGCCGCCGAGCTGGCCATTTCGACCATCGCCGCGCTGGCCGGACCGGACGCGCTGACGCTACTGCCTGACGCCGTCATGGGCAGCGAAGATTTTTCGTGGATGAGCGAAGTCGTGCCGGGCTGCTACGTGATGCTCGGCAACGGCGTCGATTCGCGGGGCGGCTGCGCGGTCCATAACCCGCATTACGACTTCAATGACGAGGCGCTGAGCTGGGGCGCCGCCTATTTCGTCGCACTCGTGGAGCGCTATCTGCACGCGGGGTGACGCGATGTTTCGGTCCGGCATGGTGCCGGACCTTGCAAGAGGAGGGAGGGAGACCATGAAAAAACGTATAGCGATGAGCGCGGCGCTGCTGACGCTCGGGACCGGCTCGGCGCAGGCCGAGTCGTATCAGAGCACTTTGCTGTCGGCGGTGCCGGAGTTCAACGGCAAATTGCTGAACGGCGTCGCGCTGTATGGCTCGGTGGATATGGGCGTCAACTACCAGAGCGCCGGCGGCAGGTCGCTCTGGCAAACCCAGAGCGGCGGCGAATGGACCTCGAAGTTCGGCATGTTCGGGCGCGAGGACCTCGGCGGCGGGTGGCGTGCCGAGTTCAATCTGGAAAGCGGCTTTCTCGCCAACAACGGCGCGACGCAATCCAGCACCGCATTCTTCAATCGGCAGTCGTGGGTCGGAATCGGTTCGCCGGTCTATGGACGCTTGCGTTTCGGCGAGCAGATCGGCACGGGGCTGCCGCTTTTCATCGACGTGTTCGGCACGGTGGGCACCAATTCGGTGTACACGTGGCTCGGCACCGCCGTCGTGCAGACAGCCAAAGGCATCGGCTACAACAGCGATCTCGGACCGGGCGCGACGCAACTTCCCGCGCGCGTCAGCAATGCGATCACCTATCTCTCGCCGACCTACGCGGGCTTGAGCACCGAGCTGATGTACGCGCCCAGCAACGTCGCGGGGCGCTCGCCCACAGCCTCGGCGCAAGGCGCCTTGCTGCAGTGGTACAACGGCACGGCCTACGTGTCCGGCAGCTACAACCAGGTGTGGGGACAAAACGGCATGAGTACCGTGCGCAACGACCTGTATGGCATCGGCGCGGTCTACGACACGGGCAAGGTGGTGCTTTCCGCGGCCTTCAATCAATATGCGCCGCGGCTCGCGGGCGACGGCATCGCGCGGGTCTATACGCTCGGCACCATCGTGCCGGTTGGACACCACGCGTTGCGCGCCTCGGTGGTGTATCGCGATACATCGGGCGTGCGCGATGCGCAGGACAACCCCGGCAAAGACTCGGCGCTAGGCGTGATGCTCGGCTACGACTACACGCTCTCGAAGCGCACGGGCCTTTACGCGCGGGCGGGATTCATCCGCAACTACGGCATTTCAACGGTACTCCGGAACAATAACCCGCTGCCGACGCAGCCAGACAGCACCGTGCCGCAAACCGGTATGACGCCGGTCACGGCTTCGGTGGGCATGTATCACAACTTCTGACTGTGGAGAGCGTAAAACTGCCATGACTGCCATGAACGCCATCAACCAGACAGCAGGCGCCGCGGCGCCTGCTGCCAGTGAAGCCGCCCGGCGCACGACGCGCCGGACCATTCTCGCCACCGCGCTCGGCAACGGGCTGGAGTTTTTCGACTTTACGGTCTTCAGCTTTTTTGCGGCGCTGATCGGCAAGCTGTTTTTTCCGGTCGGCTCCGAGGTGGGCGCGCTGATGCTGTCGCTCGCCACCTTCGGTGTTGGCTTCGTCGCACGGCCGCTTGGCAGTATCGTGATCGGCGCCTACGCGGATCGGGCGGGACGCAAACCGGCGCTGGTCCTGACCGTGTCGTTGATGGCGCTCGGCACCGGCACCATTGGGCTCGCGCCGACTTACGCGACGATCGGCCTCGCGGCGCCGCTGCTGATCGTGGCGGGCCGCTTGCTGCAAGGATTCTCGGCGGGCGGCGAGGTAGGCGCGGCGACGGCTCTGCTGATGGAATCGGGAGGCGCCGGCCGGCGCGGCGCGTTGGTGAGCTGGCAGATGACCAGCCAGGGTGGTGCGGCGCTGGCCGGAGCGTTGGTGGCCGCGACGCTGTCCGGGACACTGTCGCATGAAGCATTGTTGGCATGGGGATGGCGTGTGCCGTTCCTCGCCGGCATGTTGATCGGCCCGGTGGGCTTTTATTTGCGCCGTCACCTCGACGATACTTTGCCGGCGGCGCAGTTGGAGCATGAAGCGCATCAGGCCCGCGAGGCTCGTGAGACGCATCAGGCTGCGCCAGCCGTGAAGTGCCGCCAACGTATGCCCATGCGGCAGATCGTGGCGGGCACGATGCTGGTGATCGGCGGCACCTCGACCATGTACACCATCGTGTTCTTCCTGCCGTCTTTTCTCACGCTGACGCTCGGCATGCCTGCGGCCGTGTCGCTGCTGGCCGGTTGTACCGCAGGCCTCGTGCTGCTGGTGGGCTCGCCGTTCGCCGGGCGTCTCATCGACCGTGTGCCGCGTCGCAAGACGCTGCTCTACGCGGTGTCGATCGTGTCGTTGAGCGTGCTATTGCCGGCGTTTTATGCCATCCGCACGTGGCCGTCCATCTATACCGTCATGGCGGTGGTGTGCGTGCTGATCGGTCTGATGACACTCTCCAGTCCCGCAGCGTTTGTGCTGATTCTCGAAGCGCTGCGGCCGGAGATTCGCGCTACCTCGCTCGGTGTGATCTACGCATTCGGCGTGACCGTGTTCGGCGGTTTCGCACAGTTGATCGTGAGCGGCCTATGGCGCATGTCCGGCAGTTTCTATGCGCCCGCATGGTATGTGCTGGCTTGCGGTCTGGTAAGCCTTGCGGGGTTACTGCTTTTTAGGGAGACCGACCACGTTATTGCCTAAACCGGCGAACGGGCGGCGGCTTCGCGAATTATTACGGAGTGAAAGATGCCAGTCACGCTGATGATGATTTGTCCGCTGGGATTGCCGCATGGTTCGGCTTCGCCCGGATCGACGATCCGCTCACCGGACGGCTCAAACGCTAGTTGTGGGTGGGCCGCGCGCCAAGCCGCGACGGGGTCATACGGCCCGCTCGGCCCGGTTGCGAGCCTGCCGGTTGTCGTACTGTCTAGTGTCTGTTCGACAATCGGCTCTTGCACTGTCATGCCCACTCGCGGCAGGATGCGGGATTCTCCACCCGATTGCGACGTCATTCCTGCATGCAAGCATCCCTGGAAAAACTAGCTTCACGTTTCGGCCTCTTGAAAGGCATCCTGCCGTTGCATCGCGCCGCTGCGCTGCGCGATGTCTTTGCCGGCATCACGCTGGCGTCGATGGATATTCCACAGGTACTCGGTTACGCGCGCATCGCCGGCATGCCTGCGGTGACCGGTCTGTACACGGTGTTTCTGCCGCTGCTGGCGTTTGCGTTCTTTGGTGCGTCGCGTCACCTGGTGGTGGCTGCGGACTCCGCGACGGCCACCATTTTCGCCAGCCAACTCTCCAAAATGGCGCCTGTTGCCAGCGGCGAATACGTCGCACTCGCCGGCGTGGTCGCCTTGCTGACCGCGATTCTGCTGCTGGTGGCGCGCGTGTTCAAGCTCGGTTTTCTCGCCGATTTTTTATCGCGCACCGTGCTGGTCGGTTTTCTCGCGGGTGTGGGGGTGCAGGTCGGCATTGCGATGCTCGGCGACATGCTCGGCATCGCCGTGTCCTCGCCGCGTAGCGTCGGGCAGTTGGCGCAGGTGGTGAGCCATCTAAGGCAAATCAATCTTCCCACGCTCGCCATTTCATTGATCGTCGTACTGAGCATTCTCGCCGCGAAACGCTTTCTGCCGCGCTTGCCGGTGCCGTTGCTGGCGGTGGTGGGCGGCATCGCCGCCAGCGACCTTTACCGGTTTTCCGCGCACGGCGTGGCGATTCTCGGCCCCGTCGCCGGCGGACTGCCGCCCTTGCGCCTGCCTTTCGCGCATTGGCGCGAGATTCTCGATCTGGTGCCGGTGGCCGCATCGTGCTTCGTGATGATCGTCGCGCAGAGCGCGGCCGCCGGACGCGTGTTCGCGCAGCGCTATCACGAGGAAGTCGATCTGAACGCCGACATTCTCGGTCTCGCCGCCGCCAATGCGGTGGCGTCGATCTCGGGGGCATTCGTCGTCAACGGCAGTCCGACCCAGACCGCGATGGCCGACCGCGCCGGTTCGCGCAGCCAGTTGGCGCAAGTGGCGTTTGCGGGTGTGGTGGTCGTGGTGCTGCTGTTTTTCAGTCGCTATCTGCAGTATCTGCCGCATTGCGTGCTGTCCGGCATCGTGTTCACCATCGCGATCGGGCTGATCAATGTGCCAAGCCTGCAGGCGATCCGGCGCGAGACGCCGGGCGAATTTACGCTGGCGGTGTTTACCGCGGTAGCGGTGGTGGTGTTGGGTGTCGAGCATGGCATTCTGACTGCCGTGGCGCTGTCGCTGCTGCGTCACGTGCGCCACAGCTATCGGCCGCATACCATGATGCTGGCGCCGGGGCCCGACGGACGCTGGCAACCGGTGCCAGCGCAACCCGGCAAGGAGACCGCACCGGGGCTGATCGTCTATCGCTTTGGCGCCGACCTGTTCTATGCCAATGATCACTTCTTTGTCGAAGACGTGCAGCAGTTGATTGCTCAGGCGCCGGACAAGGTGCGCACGTTCGTCGTCGACGCGAGCGCGATCACGGATCTCGACTATTCGGCGGCGCGTTCGCTGACCGATCTGCTCGAAACGTTGCGGCAACAGCACGTCACGGTGGTGTTCGCGCGGGTGAATCGTTATCTGCGATCGGACATGGACCGGCATGGCATCACCGAGGTCGTCAAGGCTTCGTGCATCTTCAGTACCCTGCATGAAGCTCTGGCGGCGGCGGGAGTGGCGGCGGATCCGCAAACTCAAGGCGTGCTGTAGCCGCGAGCGCGGCACGGGCCGGCGTGTTTTCTATCCGGCTTCCGGCGATGCCTCGGGCGTGTGGTGGTTGCCGTTGCGGTTGCCTTTGCAGTTGCCGGCCATATTGTCGCCCTTCCTATTTGACGAAATCGTCAGGGACTTCGGTCACGCGGCGCTGTGAGATGTGGTTCACCCACTCCGTGCCGCTCACGTTGCTTTTGACTACCGACGGTGAGGCGACTGTCGCGCCAGGCGGGCGTGCCTCGGTTGGCATCGTGACGGACGCGTATTCGTCGCTGCCGAGTCGCGCTGGCGCGAACGGCGAGTAGCCGCCCGCCGTCGACGGGCGAGCCAACGGCCGACGATGGGCAGCCAACGATGCCACCCGATGTGCTTCAGTGGACGCGGCCGCTGTCCGGCCATGCCGCGTCACCTTGAGAGTTTGCGAACCTGCTGGGTGGTGCTTGCGATGCACGCTATGACCCGTCTGCGTCATGTGTGAGTGCGTGTGGCGCGTGACATCCAGACCCGGCAAGCCGGGAAGCGGCGGAAGGAGTGGTATCGGCTCCTCGTGACCGGCGTCAGCCGGCGCTGTACTCGCGGACAGGTCGGGGGCGGCCAACGTATGCTGCGCCGTTTCGACGCGAGGTGGCGCGGTGCGCTGCTGAAGATAGCCGACCGCCGTCCAGGCGAGAATCGCGGCGCCGCCCAGCACACAGGCTCCGGCAATGTATCCACCTCGCGCGATGCCGCCGCCTCGGGACAGTTTTGATTCACCCGCCGTCGCGGATGGCGCCTGCGCGGACCCAGACCGACTCTCGCCAGCCGGCATGGCGACGGGTGCAAGCTGCTCGACCCCGCGCACAGCTGGTTGCCCCGGCCAGGTGGACGACCAATGGCACATCGACCACATGGTTTCATCGTGCAGGCAAAACGTTCGCAGCAGCGCGCTGAGATCGGCCCGCATGCCGCCGTCGGGCGCAAGCAAGGACCATTCGGCACCGAATGGAGGCGGGAAGGAACCCGCTGCGGCAGACCGCGGCTGACTGATACTGCCTTCGATTCGTACGAAAGGGCTGATCGTTGACATAAGGTTCAAGCGCATATTCAACAGCGAGTGCCGGCCCGATGCGCCTCAGCGGCCGTCGAAGTGCTGTTCAAAAAAGACGCCCGCCGGAGGCGGGCGCACTCATGAGCTACGACCCAGGGAGGTCGAAGCGCGCGGGGAAACCTCAAAGGACAGTACGATTTGAGTGTAATGGAATTTTGAGAAAAATCGGAAAAAATCTTATAAAAAATCGTGAATAAAAAATTTGAGATGTCAGAATTTCATAAGCCTAAATTATTTATATAATTGTTTCTATAAGGTTAAAAAAGAATGCATCCCGGTGATCTAAGTTAATATTTATTAAATAAAGATAATATGACTTATAAAATTATTTGACTGACGGATTGGATGGATCTGTTTCATGCGCGTCTTGATATTTACGTTTTACTTTCTATTTTATTTCAATTTCCATAAAAGCCGACGAGCGCTGACTTTTTCTAAGCTATTCATCGCGAAATCTGAAACAAAATGTCCTGATTAAGGTAATCAATTATCCTGCTTTTGACATCCCGTTATGGAAGCTAAATTGCGATTCCGATCTTCCCTGCGGATTAAAAATTGCGTATCGTACTTTCCTTGCCGTTCCTGTAGTCAATCAAAAGTTTGCGGTTCCAGGAGATCGTCAATGAAAACGCCCACGCGCGATACGAAAGTCTTTAGATCCGTTATCACCAGCGGTGCTCAATTCGAGGAGTACGTTAACGGCATCGGCCGGCCGCGCTTTGCCGTCAGTTGCGGCGGCGACGATTCGGGCGGCGCGCAGGCCAATCCCGACGAATGGCTGTTCGCCAACGATATCGATAGCCTGATGCGGGCCTTTCTGGACTGGGACGCCCGCGGCATTCGCATGGAGTACGGCCAGACGGCTGGCGAAGACGCGGACCTCGTCGCAAGCTGGAGCGTGGTGGGACTGCCGAATCACTTTAACGACGCGACGTCGAACCTGAATAGCGGTCTGCTCGGAGTGATGTGCAAGGCGATGGGGCAGGATGGGGCGCGCACGGCGTTCCTCGAGTCTCTGTTCAGCGACGCATGGGCCTACGATTTCGTTGCGCTGCGTTCGAGCCGCTACGACAGCTTTATCGAAGAGTGGAAGGCGGACGATGACAAGAATGCCCGGCCCGAACACTATCGGGCGCAGAAGCATTTCGGGGTGATCGTGGATGCCGGCGGTCTGGGCGTCGCCAATCGGCCGCTGCAGTACTGGGTGTACATCGGCGTGGCAAGTGGCAGCCTGACGGCTCAACAGCTCAATGATTCCGGATTCAGCTGCGAGGGGCTGATCGGCCAGGCGTGCGTGATCAATGGACTCGGCGAGGTCGAACGGGTGGGCAATTATCGCGTCACGGAGCGTGATGCCGCCTAGTGCGGGCGCGGCGGGCCGGTTATGAAGCATCGCCGTGATGCGTGACCCGGCGCGTTAGCCAGGGGCACGCGGCGGCGCAGGCGTGGTGGCCGCTGCGCCCGCACCTGGCGCCACCGTACCTCGCAATCAACGGTACAGCTAACGATCCCGATCGTCGGTCTGGTCGATCTGGTCTGTCTCGTCAGGCAAGGGCTCAAAAATCCGCGTATGTCCCGCCCAGAAACAAAGGGCGGCCACCGTGGCGCACAACGCCGCCACCGTATAGGCGAGCGGTTTGCCGTGCCAAAGACCGTCAAACCATTGATGAAGCCCGGCCATCGCCACTTCCGCGTTGCCGCCGATCCGTTGCAGTTCGAGGGTGTAACGCGGATCGTTGCTGACGCCGTAGATCAGTTCCGCGCGGTCTTTTTCTGGCGCCATGGCATAGATGACGACGGCGCCTGCGAGTCCCAGCACGAGAATGACGATGCTCGCCAGATACAGCCGAATCTGCCATGACGAGTAGCGTGCCTGTCTGTCCTGACTGCTCATGCGGTTTCCCGTTGCCTTGCGCCGATGCGAGACCGTCACAGTAGCGCAAAGCGGCGCCGCGCGGATGCTGCAAAAGCCGTCTAGCTGCGCGAGGTCAGCAGCTTGATGCCGGCCACGCTGAACACGATCGCCAGCGAGCCATCCAGCCAGCGGCGGATCGAGCCGTAGACGCGGCGCGCGGTTTCGGTCGAAAACAGCACGGCATAGCTGCTGAACACGAATACGCCGATCCCCATGCAGCCGAGCACGACCGGCGCGGTATGCGCAGCGCCACCGGTAGCCGGCACGGCCAGCGAGACAATCGAGAGCCAGACGAGGATCGCCTTGGGATTGGTGAGATGCAGCAGCAGGCCGCGCACGTACAGCCGTCGCGACGAGTCGGGCGCGCGCATTGTGCTGGCGGGCGGCATCTGCGGGGTGAGCGCCGAGCGGGCCGATTTCCACGCCAGCCACAGCAGGTAAAGGCCGCCCACCACGCGGATGGCCACCAGCAACTGCGAATAGGTGGCGAGTAGGGCGGACAGGCCGAGAGTCGCCAGCAGCGCCCACGAGAATGAACCGGACATGACGCCGAGCGCGAAGGCGAACGCCGCCTTTCTGCCCGAACCCATGGCGAGGGACATGATGGCGAGATTGCTCGGGCCGGGGCTCGCCGTGCCGATGAAATAGGCGGTGTAGGCGAGCAGGACGTTGGCCGACAGGAAGGCGCTGGCAGTCATGGAACGGGTTTCCAGGAGCGGGTTAGGGGCGGTGCTGCCGGTGACACGTGGCGGTTGGTGGCTAAGACCAACCTGAAGGCACCAATCTGAAGGTACCCATCTTCACGCAGCCGGACGGAATGCACGTCCATTCTGCATCAGGGCGTGGCCGGCTTCACAGAGACAGTTGGCGTCCGGCCGAGCATGACAATCCCAGAAGCGCCCACAAACGCCCGCTTGATTCATCAATTTTCGCGTTACTCACACCAAAAAATTATCGCTATTCAACAAATTCAGGAATGTCTAAACTGGTCCGCCAGGCATTATTTTTCTGTTCAACTTCCGGGTCTTGATCACCATGAGCACAACCGAAGCTGTTTTGCCGCCGTTCCATCTGGCGTTTCCCGTTCATAGCCTCGCTGCCGCCCGCGAGTTTTATGGCGATTTGCTCGGCTGCCCGGAGGGCCGCAGTTCCGACGAATGGGTCGACTTCAATTTCCACGGCCATCAGATCGTCGCGCATCTGGCGCCCGAAGAGGCCGGGCATCGGCAAACCAGTGCGGTCGATGGCGACGCGGTGCCGGTGCGCCACTTCGGCGTGGTGTTGCCAATGGAGCAATGGCAGGCCGCTGCCGACAGACTGCAAAGCGCCGGCATCAGCTTCATCATCGAGCCGCATGTGCGCTTCAAGGGCGAAGTGGGCGAGCAGGCGACGATGTTCTTTCTCGATCCGTCGGGCAACGCCCTGGAGTTCAAGGCGTTCGCCAATCTCGCTTCGCTGTTTGCGAAGTAAATCGCAAATGAGCGGGAAATAAGCCGTCTACCGGTTGACCAGCCGGGCGGGGATGCAGGCAAGAATCAGCACGGCGGATAGCGTCAAGGTCCCCGCCACGACGAACAATCCCGACGACAGCGTGTGCGTGTGGGTTTTCAGCCAGCCGATCACCGCCGGGCTGATAAACCCCGCCAGATTGCCCGTGCAGTTGATCAGCGCGATCCCGGCCGCCGCGCCGGTGCCGCCGAGAAACGCGGTGGGCAGCGCCCAGAACATCGGCAAGGCGGTGACCACGCCCGCCGCGGCGAGCGTGAGGCCGAGCATCGACAGCGCGGAACTGTCGCCGTTTAGCGCGCACACGCAAAAGCCGCTCGCGGCGACCAGCGCGGGCAGCACGATATGCCAGCGGCGCTCGCGCGTGCGGTCGGCGTGGCGGCCCGTGGCGATCATCGCAACCAGCGCCACGGAGTAGGGGATCGTCGTGAGCAGGCCGATCGTCAGCGGATCGCTCACTCCAGTGCCGCGAATGATGGTGGGCTGCCAGAAACCGATTGCGTAAGACCCCATCACCACGCCAAACAGCACGAGACACAGCAGCCACACCCGCGCCGAGACGAATACGGCGCGCACCGAGCCGTGAGTGCGCACGGCGGCGTCGGCGTCGATTTCGTGCTGGATCTGGCTTTTTTCCGCGGCGCTGAGCCAGCCGGCGTCGGCGACGCGATCGTCGAGATAGCAGTAGATCATGATGCCGAGCACGATCGAAGGCAGCGCCTCGACCACAAACAGCCACTGCCAGCCGTCGAGTCCCCAGACGCCGTGCAGCGCGTGCATGAGGTAGCCCGACAGCGGGCCGCCGACGAGTCCCGAGACGGGATTGCCGGCCATCAGCAGCGCCACCATCTTGCCGCGCCGGTGCGAGGGAAACCAGTAAGTCAGGTACAGGATCATGCCGGGAAAGAAGCCTGCCTCGGCGATGCCCAGGAAGAAACGCACCACGTAAAATTCGAGCGGCGTGCTGACCCATGCATTGGCCATGGAAAGCAGCGCCCAGCTGAGCATGATGCGGGCAATCCAGCGCCGCGCGCCGAGCTTGTGCAGCAAAAGATTGCTTGGCACTTCGAACAAAAAATAGCCGATGAAGAACAGACCCGCGCCGAGTCCATAGGCGGCTTCGCTCAGATGCAGGCTGTTGAGCATCTGCAGCTTGGCAAAACCGACGTTGACCCGGTCCAGATACGCGACCACGTAGCCGATGAACAGCAACGGCATGAAGCGCAACGCGACACGCCGGAACAAGGCGTCGGCGGGGTCGGTTGCGAGTGCGGGAGACAGCGGGGTGCGGATGAACATCAGGCCGGCCCGCTTGCTTCGTCCGCTGCCAGAGCCAGCGCGACGGCATCGGGAATTTCGAAGCCGATTTGCGCTAGCGACGCCTGCAGGTCTTCGCGCTGCGCCGCGTCGAGTTCGACGAGCGGCGGGCGCATGTTGGCCCAGCCCGGGTCGCCCGCTTGCCATGCAATGGCGGCCTTCATTGCCGCGATCATCGGAAAGCGCTGAAACACGGCGCGCGTGGTGTCGAGTTGCTGCTGCTGGCCGGTGGCGTCCGCGTCGCGCCAATGGGCGGCGAGTCGCGCGATGGCGGCGGCATTGACATTGCCGGTGGCGGTGATGCAGCCCGCGCCGCCGCCTTGCAGCGTGCGCAGCAAAAACGTCTCGCTGCCGGCAAACACGTCGAAGCCCGCCGGCTGGAATTCGCGCAACAAACCGGCGGTGTTTTGCCAGTCGCCCGAACTGTCCTTGATGCCCGCCACCACGCCGGGATAGCGTTTCAGCAGACGCGCGATCAGGCCGAAGCTGATCCCCACCTGGGCGACCGGTGGGATGTGGTACAGGTAGACACGCAAGCGCGCATCGCCTACCGCGTCGATCACCTGCGCGAAGCTGCGAAACAGGCCCTCGTCGCTCACGCCCTTGTAATAGAACGGCGGCAGCATCAGAACACCGGCGCAGCCGCTCGTCACGGCGTGGCGCGTGAGTTCGACGGTGTCTGGCAGGGCGCATGCGCCGGTGCCCGGCATCATGCGTTGCGGCGGCAAGCCGGCTTCGAGCAGTGCATCGAGCAAGGCGCGCTTTTCGTTCAGGGAGAGCGAGTTGGCTTCGGAGTTGGTGCCGAACGCGGCGAGCCCCACGCGTTGCCCGAGCAGCGCGCGGCAGTGCCGGACGAAGCGAGGCGCGGACGGCGAGCCGTCGGCGTTGAACGGCGTCAGGACGGGTGACAGCACGCCGCGCAAGGCGGGAGCGCCGGCTGGCGCCGGAATAGGGGGGCTCATGGGACGCGTCTCCTTCGATTTCCGTTTTTTGGTCAGGCCGCTTACGCAGTGCATCGAGGTATCAATGCAGTATTGCGTGAGCGCAAACGGCGAAGAAGGGCGGCGCGCTTGCTTCAAACGTTAATTATTTTTGTGTTTGGCGCGCCGTCAGATCCGCAAGAGTCATGTTCAGGCGGCATGGGCCGCTGCAACCGCCTAAGCCGGGCGGCAATAGAAGCGGGTGGCGACCGCGACGGGCCATGCGCCCGTCCGCATGCCTCACGCCTTGGGGATGGTGCCGCGTGGCTGGGCCGCCCGCAAAAAGTCAAAATCGACCCCCTGATCCGCCTGCGTGACGGTTTGCAAAAACAGCTTCAGATAGCCGCGTTCGGCGCTCGGCACGCTGACTGGACGTTCGGCTGCGCGCTGCGCCAACTCGGCGTCGCTGACCAGCAGGCTGATCTCGCGTTGCGCGACGCTCAGGCGGATCGTGTCGCCGTTGCGCACATGCGCAAGCGGGCCGCCGATCGCCGCTTCCGGCGTGACGTGCAGCACGATGGTGCCGAACGCCGTGCCGCTCATGCGGCCATCGGAGATGCGCACCATATCCTTGACGCCGGCGCGCGCGAGCTTTTTCGGAATCGGGATGTAGCCGGCCTCCGGCATTCCCGGCGCGCCCTTGGGGCCGATGTTTTTCAGCACGAGGATGTCGTCGGCGGTGACGTCGAGATCGTTGGCGTCGATGCGGCGCGCGAGGTCCTCGGCGTTTTCGAATACCACGGCGCGGCCGGTGTGTTCCATCAGTTTCGCGTCGGCGGCGGACTGCTTGATGATCGCGCCGTCCGGTGCCAGATTGCCGCGCAGCACGGCGATGCCGCCTTGCGGGTAGATCGGATTGTCGCGCGGACGCACCACGTCCTGCGCGAAACCGGGGCCGGCCGCCTCGATTTCTTCGCCGAGGGTGCGGCCGGTGACCGTCAACGCGTCGAGGTGCAGCCAGGGCTTCAGCTCGCGCAGCAAGGTGGCCATGCCGCCGGCCTTGTGGAAGTCCTCCATGTAATGCTGGCCGGACGGTTTCAGGTCGAGCAGTACGGGCGTTTCGCGGCCCATGCGGTCGAGCGCCTGCAGGTCCACGTCAAAACCGAGCCTGCCGGCGATGGCGCTCAGATGCACGATGCCATTGGTCGAGCCGCCGATGGCGAGCAGCACGCGCATCGCGTTCTCGAACGCCTTGGCGGTCAGCACCTGGTCGACGGTGAGGCGCGTATGCGCCATCTGCACGGCTTGCGTGCCGGTCAGCTCGGCGATGCGCATGCGATCCGCGGTCACGGCCGGCGGCGATGCGCCGCCCGGCACGGTCATGCCGAGCGCCTCGGCGAGACACGCCATGGTGCTCGCGGTGCCCATCACCGAGCAGGTGCCGACGCTGGCGACGAGCTGATTGTTGACCGCGGAGACTTCCTGTTCGTCGATTTCTTCGGCGCGAAAACGGCCCCAGTAACGGCGGCAATCGGTGCAGGCGCCGACCCGTTCCGCGCGATGCGAACCGGTCAGCATCGAGCCGGTGATCAGCTGGATGGCGGGAATGCCGGCCGAGGCGGCGCCCATCAACTGCGCGGGCACGGTCTTGTCGCAACCGCCGATCAGCACGACGGCATCCATCGGCTGGGCGCGGATCATCTCCTCGGTGTCGATGGACATGAGGTTGCGCAGGTACATGCTGGTCGGCTGCGAGAACGATTCGTGGATCGAGATGGTGGGGAAGTCCATCGGCAGGCCGCCCGCCAGCATGACGCCGCGTTTGACGGCTTCGATCAGTTGCGGCGCGTTGCCGTGGCAGGGGTTGTAGGCGCTGCCGGTGTCGACGATGCCGATTACCGGCCGGTCGAGCGCGGCGTCCGTGTAGCCCGCGCCCTTGATGAAGGCCTTGCGCAGAAACAGCGAGAAGCCGCTGTCGCCGTAATGGGTCAGGCCTTTGCGCAGACCCGTGGGGCTGTCGTCGGGCGGCGGGGCGGCGGGCTTGTCGGTCATGGTTTCGGCTCGTTTCTGCTGGATGGGTTGAAGGGGCGGCACATGGCGCACGCATGGCCTCACGAGCGGCATGACGCGCCGCATCGCACGCGCCAGGCTATCGCAGCTTCCAGGCCTGTAACAAGCGGGTCACGCTGTCTTCAGACACAAACATTATTGTGCTCCGGATGGGTGAAGCCTACTTTGCGCGACGGCGCGTGCTCTTGCCGGCCGGGTCGGGCTGCGCGATCGACGCGTCGGGCTCCAGGTCCATGGCGGTTTTGAGGAACGCGTGCACGAGCCGCATGCGCGCCGACGAACGGCCCCACAGCATGCCCACCACGCGCTTCGGAAAGGCGTGCGGCAACGGCCATTTGGCGAGCGCGAGCCCGGTGAAACGCGTCATGCGCCAGTCGGGCACCAGAGACACGCCGAGTCCACGATCCACCAGCACCGCGATCGCATCGAGTCCGTCCAGCTCGCAGCGCTGATGTGGCTTGATGCCGTGCTGGCGCAGATAGCCGTCGGCGAGTTGGCCGCCCACCACATTGCGGTCGTAGCGCAAAAACGGCTCGCGGCGCAGCACTTCGTGCACGTCGCTCACCGGCATTGAAGCCGGCGTGAGCAATACCAGCGGCTCTTCGCGGAACGTGTGCCAGTCGCAGCTTTTGGGTAGATCGAAGAGCGGCTGCACCAGCACCGCTGCGTCGAGATCGCCGCTCACCACCTTGCGGTACAGGTCCACCGAGGTACCCGGCTCGAGATAGATGTCCATGCCGGGATGGCGCGCCAGCAGTTCGGCGAGCACGTCGGGGATCAGGCTCGTCATCATCGTCGGGGTGCCGCCGAGGCGCAGTTCGCCGGCCAGCACGGTGGCGTCGTTCAGATCCGATTTCAGGTCGCGGATGTCGTGCAGGACCGCGCGCGCCCGCTCCAGAATCCGCTCGCCGGCCTCGGTCGTACCCACCGTGCGCCCCGAGCGGCGCACGAGTCTGGCGCCCAGTTCCTGTTCGAGCATCTTGACGCGCTGCGCCACCGCGGCAGGCGTCAGGTCGAGCCTGCGAGCAGCTTCGGCGATCGAGCCGAGCTCGACCACGTAGACAAAGCTTTGCAGATAGCGCGAGTCCATCGAATAAAACTTTTATCTTTTGAAGAAGCCAAAGGATACTGTTTTTGAGGCCTCGCGGCTATCACACTTCGTTTGTGCCCGAGTCACGCTCGACGTGGACGGCGTCTAAAAACGGAGGAGTGTAGACATGCCCAGAATCGAATCGGTGTCGGTTTGCGCGGCCGGCGTGCCGCTGGACCGCGTGACCTCGTTCGCCACCCGCACGGTATCGACGCGCCACTACGGGCTCGTGAAAATACGCTCGGGCGATGGCGTGGAAGGCATCGGCTTTTGTTATGTCGGCAGCGCGGCGGGGGAGTTGCTGCGGGTCGCCGTGGAGCAGTTGCTGGCGCCTGTGCTGATCGGTAAGGATTCCTATGCGGTAGAAGGGCTGTGGCAGGCGATGTACCAGGAGGCGTTGTTGCAGGGCCGCGCCGGCACGGTGATGCGCGCCATCAGCATTCTCGATACGGCCTTGTGGGATCTGAATGCCCGCACGCATGGCGTGCCGTTGCACAAGTACCTGGGCGCGAACGAACTGGAGACGGTGCCGGCTTACGCGAGTGGCGGCTATTACCTGGACGGCAAGACGCCCGGCATGCTCGGCGAAGAAATGGCGCATTACGTCGAGCTGGGTTTCAGGGCGGTGAAGATGAAAGGCGGCCGGCTTTCCCCGCGCGAAGAAGAGGCGCGGGTGCGGGCGGCGCGCGAAGCTGTGGGTCCGGACGTCGAACTGATGATCGACATCAACAACGGCTGGGTCGATCCCACCCAGGCCATGCAGTACGTGCGACGGATCGAGCAATACGATCCGTACTTTATCGAAGAGCCGTTTTCGCCGGACGATATCGACAATCACGCCCGTCTCGCGAAGCTGACGCGGGTGCCGATCGCAACCGGCGAAATTGGCTACGGCCGCTGGTATCACAAGGAACTGCTCGACAAGGGCGGTGCGGCGATTCTGCAAACCGATGCGCTGGTATGCGGCGGCATCACCGAATGGCGGCGCATTGCGGCGACGGCATCGAGTTACGGCGTGGTGATGTGTCCGCACTGGTTCCACGATGCCCACGCGCCGCTGGTGGCGGCGACGTCGAATGCGCGGTATGTGGAGTATTTCTGGGACGACCAGGTGCTCAACTTCCGGCGCCTGATTGACCGGCAGCTCGAACATAAAAACGGCCGCATTGTGCTGCATCAGACGCCGGGGCTCGGGTTTGGTTTTGATGAGCAGGCAGTGGCGAAGTATGGGAAGTGGAGTGAGGTTCGATAGGGGAAAATTGGCAGGGACGCCGGCCGTTGCTGCGCTTCGAACGTTACCTGCCTTTACCGGGTCCCTTTATTTGGCCCTTTACCTGGCCCTTTACCTGGCCCTTTACCTGATCCCAGCCGCGCCCGCCGCCGCAAATACAGGTTGTTGAACACCAGCGCGGCACAGGTCATGGCGCCGCCCGCGATTTGTGCCGGCGTGGCGATCACCCCCGCCAATGCCGAGACGATAAATGTCGTGAGCGGCACGACATCCATGAAGAGCACGCCGTTGAGCGGCGTCAGGATGCGGTTGCCGAGATTCCAGCACAGGATGCCGACGAATCCCGCGCCAAGCCCCATATACAGCAGATGCGGCACGATGCCCACCAGGTCGGCAAGCGCCGGCACGACAATCTCATGCGCTGCGAAAAGCGCGAGGTTCAGCCCAATGATGGTGGTCAGACCGAGGCAGATGGTCATGGTCGTGTACCGCAGCGGCGACCACTCCCTGAAGAAGGTCGCGCCGAAGGTGTAGATGACCCAGCACAGCGCGCCGACGACGATCAGCGCATTGGCCGCATAGTCCTGCGGTTCGCGCAGCAATCCGCCGATATCGCCTTTGGTCACCACCAGCGCTACACCGCAAAACGACAGCACAATGAACA
This sequence comes from Paraburkholderia sp. BCC1885, assembly GCF_900996235.1. Lineage (GTDB taxonomy): Bacteria > Pseudomonadota > Gammaproteobacteria > Burkholderiales > Burkholderiaceae > Paraburkholderia. The sequence goes on along the minus strand of NZ_CAAJGM010000055.1, from coordinate 84,242 downwards.
GAAACGAGTAGAGCGGCGGCAATACGCGCCGCACCAGCGAATTCACCAGCAGTCCCAGCATCGGTTGCGTGGCCATCATGATCGAGGCCGTGAGCGCGCCGTCGCGTCCGGCCATTTGCTGGCCAAGAAAGACGAATGCACCAAAACCCGCGAAGCCGATCGACCCCAGCGCCCACGCGCGCAACACTGGCTGGCCCTTCAACCGCAGGGCCGTCGCTCCTTCCTTGTGGCGCAATAACAGCAGAAACGCAGCGCCGGCAACCACGTAGCGTAACGAGGTGAAGGTAAAAGGGTCGATCCGCGTGAGTGCGCTCGTCATCACGGGAAACATCAGGCCGAACGAAACCGTCGCGATCAGGCAGCACAGCAGACCTTTGGCGTAGCTGCCATAGGCATCAACCGACGGCTCGGAACTGGGTGGGGTGTCCTGAGAGGGAGTCAGCGCAGCGGGCGATTCGACGGGTGAATTCATGAATGATTGTTCAAAAATTAGGCGAGAGAGGGAGGCACCGGACCGTTCTTTGCCATGGAACGGGTGCGATTGCATGGCTACTAAAATAGTGCTTATTTAAGGCGAAATACCCAGAATGAATGTCGCCTGGATGATGCATAAAATCCACTGCGTCTGCACCCATTTACTTGCGGACAACGCGGCATTCCGGTCCAATATTATGACTGATCGTTCAATAATACAAGGTACACAGGGGCGGACCAAACTGGGTGCGGGTCGCACCGCTGCAATCTGCTGTAATAAACCGCGTCGCTTGCTGGGATCACACCCGATTCGCGTTGTAATACAAACCCGCTATGCTCGATGACGGTGCTTTATTTGCCAAAACCAATGGCAATCGGGGCGCCAGCGGGGTCGCCGGAATTATCCGTCGAGGCACACCAGCTTGCATTTGCCTTCCTGACAGTTTTGCCATTTTGGTGCCATGCAGACGTTGGTGCGAGGCAATTAGCATAGGCGCAGCTTTACCGTGGCGCGGGGTCGCTTTCGCGGGCAGCCTTGCCGGCGCGATTGTCGATGCGGCTGTTCCGCGCATTCGTCAACGTTGATCTGGCGCGAACGTCGTGTAAGTTCGGCCACGGCGACTTCTCATCCTTCCAGCATTCTTTCGGGCGCGTTTCAATGTGGATTGTCAACGTTGCGCTAAAGCGGCCATACACGTTCATCGTGATGGCTATTCTGATCCTGCTGGCAACGCCGTTTGTCTTGCTGACGACGCCAGTGGACGTGCTGCCGGAAATCAATATTCCGGTGGTCAGCATTATTTGGAGCTATACGGGTCTGTCCGCCGAGGACATGGCCAACCGGATCACGTCGGTCAATGAGCGCAGCCTGACCACGACGGTCAACGACATCGAGCACATCGAGTCGCAGTCGCTCGCCGGCATCACGATCATCAAGCTGTTCCTGCAGCCCACCGCGAATATCCAGACCGCCATCGCGCAGACGGTCGCGGTTGAACAGGCGCAGTTGAAGCAGATGCCGCCAGGCGCGACGCCGCCGCTGGTGATCAGCTATTCGGCCTCCAGTATTCCGGTGATCCAACTCGGCCTGTCGAGTCCGAGCGAGTCGGAGCAGGATCTCAACGACGTCGCGCTCAACTTCCTGCGCCCGCAACTGGTGACGATTCCAGGCGCAGCGGTGCCGTATCCATACGGCGGCAAATCACGCCTCGTTTCGGTCGACCTCGACACGCGCGCCTTGCTCGCAAAAGGCATGACGCCCGCCGACGTGGTGAACGCCTTTAACGCGCAGAACCTGATTCTGCCGACAGGCACCGCCAAGATCGGACCCAAGGAATACACCGTCAACATGAACGGGTCGCCCGCCACCATTGCGGGTCTGAACGACATGCCGGTGCGCACGCTCAATGGCGCCACCACTTATCTGCGGGAGGTCGCGCACGTGCGCGACGGTTATTCTCCTCAGACCAATATCGTGCGTCAGGACGGTCATCGCGGCGTGCTGATGTCGGTGCTCAAGACCGGTAGTGCGTCGACCCTGGCGATCGTGGATTCTCTAAAGGCGCTCTTGCCGACAGCGCGCGCGGCCTTGCCGGCCGATCTCAACGTCAAGGCGCTGTTCGACCAGTCGGTGTTCGTGAAAGCGGCGGTGCAGGGCGTGATCCGCGAGGCGCTCGTGGCGGCCGCGCTGACCGCGGCGATGATTCTGCTGTTTCTCGGCAACTGGCGAAGTACCTGCATTATTGCGGTGTCGATTCCGCTGTCGATTCTGAGCTCGCTCATCGTTCTGCACGCGCTGGGTCAGACCATCAATATCATGACGCTGGGCGGGCTCGCGCTGGCGGTCGGGATTCTGGTGGACGACGCCACGGTGACGATCGAGAATATCGAACGGCACCTGCATATGGGCACGGATCTGCACGAGGCGATTCTCGAAGGTGCCGGCGAAATCGCGGTGCCTGCGCTGGTCTCCACGCTGTGTATCTGTATCGTGTTCGTGCCGATGTTCTTCCTGACGGGCGTGGCGAAATACCTGTTCGTGCCGCTCGCCGAGGCGGTGGTGTTCGCCATGATCGCGTCGTACATCCTCTCGCGTACCTTGGTGCCGACTCTCGCCATGCTGCTGATGGGGCATGCGCACAAGCCGAAAGAGGGCGCCAAACCGAATCTGTTCATGCGGCTTTATCACCGCTTCGACGCCGGTTTCGAGCGCATGCGGGCCGCTTATATCGTCATCCTGAGCACCGTGCTGGTGCGCCGCGGCCGGTTCGGCGCGATATTCCTCGGCTTCTGTATTGCGTCGATGGGCTTGGTGTTCGTGCTCGGTGAAGACTTTTTCCCGGCCGTCGACGCCGGCGACATCCGTCTGCACATGCGCGCGCCCACCGGTACGCGTATCGAAGAAACGGCGCGTCTGGCCGACGAAGTGGAAAAGGTCATCCGTGAGGTGGTGCCGCAGAAGGAGCTGGTGACGATTCTCGACAACCTCGGCCTGCCATATAGCGGTATTAATCTTTCGTACAGCAATTCCGGCACGATCGGCACGCTGGACGGCGAAATTCAGGTGGCGCTTAATGAGGACCACAAGCCCACCCAGACCTATGTCGACAAGCTGCGCCAGATCCTGCCGCAACGCTTTCCGGGCGTGGAGTTTTTCTTCCAGCCCGCCGACATCGTGACGCAGATCCTGAACTTCGGGTTGCCCGCGGCCATCGACGTGCAGGTGGTGGGTAACGACCAGCAGGGCAATTTCGACGTGGCGCGCCAGCTCTACAAGAAAGTGCGGCAGATTCCCGGCACGGTGGATACCCACATCCAGCAGCTGATCGACGAGCCGGTGATCAATCTGGACATGGATCGGACCCGCTTGCAGCAGCTGAACCTCAGCGCCAACAACGTGGCGCAGAACGTGCTCATCTCTCTGTCGGGCAGTACGCAGACAGCACCGAGCTTCTGGTTCAACAACAAGAACGGGGTCGAATACAGCGTGGCGATCCAGACGCCGCAGTACGACATCTCCTCGATCGACCAGTTGTTGCGCACGCCGGTGTCGGCGGCTTCCAACGGGCCGACGCAACTGCTCGGCAACCTCGTGCGGGTCGGTCCGCAAAGCCAGTTCGCACTCGTGTCGCACTACAACATCCGGCCGGTGATCGACCTGTATGTGAGTGTTGAAAAGCGCGATCTGGGCAGCGTGGCCGCGCAGGTGAACAAACTGGTGGACCAGGCCCGTGCGACCTTGCCGCGCGGCAGCCAGATCGTCGTGCGCGGCCAGGTGCAGACTATGCGCACGTCGTTCTTCGGCTTGGGCGTGGGCGTCGCAATGGCCATCGTGCTGGTGTATCTGCTGATCGTGGTGAACTTCCAGTCATGGGTCGATCCGCTGATCATTATTAGTGCGCTGCCGGCGGCTTTGGCGGGCATCATGTGGATGCTGTTCCTCACCGGCACGCACCTGAGCGTGCCGGCGTTGACCGGCGCCATCATGACCATGGGCGTGGCGACCGCGAACAGTATTCTGATGGTGTCGTTCGCACGGCAGCGGCTGCACGCCGGTTCGCTGCCGCTTGCCGCCGCGCTCGAGGCCGGCGCGAGCCGGATCCGCCCGGTGCTGATGACCGCCTTCGCCATGATCATCGGCATGATCCCGATGGCGCTCGGTCTTGGCGAAGGCGCGGAGCAGAATGCGCCGCTGGGCCGTGCCGTGATCGGCGGCCTGCTGTTCGCAACGATTTCAACGCTCTTTTTTGTGCCGCTGGTTTTTGCGGCAATCCATACGCGCCTCGCTCGCCGTAACGGTGGCACGCATGGAGAGCAGGGCCCCGACGACGGCGTTAGCGCCGACGATGGCAAGCACGCGTAACGTTAAATGACGGCTGACTGAGATGACCGAAAAAACTCATGCTTCGCTAGCAATCCCCGCGCGGGACACTGAGGATGGGCACGCTTTGCCGCCCCGCCAACAGGAATGGAAACGCGCCAAGATCGCAATCTGGATCGTGCTGGCGCTGCTCGCGCTCGGTGCAATACGCACCGTGGTGGCCGATATTCTGCAAAATCGTTCGGTGGCCGAAACGACCCAGCAAAACGCCGTGCAATACGTGAACGTCGTGACGCCCAAGCAGGCCGACGGCAGCGGTAACACGCTGCTGCCGGGTACGCTGCGCGGCTATGTCGAATCGCCGATCTTTGCACGCGCCACGGGTTATCTGCTGCACTGGTACGTCGATATCGGCGCGCATGTGAAGGCAGGTCAGTTGCTGGCCGACCTCGATACGCCGGAAATCGACCAGGAACTGCAGCAGGCCAAGGCGCAGCGCGACCAGATCAACTCGAGCCTCGGCCTTGCAAAGAGTTCCTATGAGCGCTGGCAGCAACTGCGCCAGCGCGATGCCGTCTCGCAGCAGGAACTGGATGAACGGCAAAGCACTTACACCCAGGACGTGGCGAACCTCGCCGCCGCTGACGCCAACGTGCGGCGCCTGAACCAGCTCGAATCGTTCAAACGCATCGTCGCGCCGTTCGATGGCGTGGTGACGCAGCGTAACGTGGACGTCGGCGACCTGATCGACGCGGGCAGCGGCACCAGCCGCGCGCTGTTCGCGCTGGCCCAGTCCGATCCGCTGCGGGTCTACGTGCAACTGCCGCAGGCTTATGCGCAGAACGTGACGGTCGGTCAGCAGGTCGTGGTGACCCAGGCCGAATTGCCGGGCAAGCAGTTCCACGGCACCATCACGCACATTGCCGGCGCCATCGACGTGCCGACCCGTTCGCTGCAGATCGAAGTGCGCCTGCCGAATGCGGACGGCGCGCTGCGTCCGGGCGCATACGTGCAGGTGGCCGTACCGTCGACGACGCATGCCAATATCCTTGTGCCGGGCAATGCGCTGCTGTTCCGCGCGCAAGGCACGCAAATGGCAGTAGTCGACAATAATGGCGTCGTGCATCTGCGCAAGGTCGTGATTGCGCAGGATCTCGGCAACACGCTCGAAGTCGAAAGCGGCATCGAGGCGACCGACAAGATCATCATCAATCCGAGCGATTCGATTGCCGATGGCGATCACGTGCAGATCCAGAAGCCGTCGGCCACCAACAAGGGGGCGGCGTGATGCGCGGAGGTTCGATCGCTGTGCCGCCGCTGCGCGTGGTCGCTGCGGCGGTGGGCGCCGCGCTGCTGGCAGCCTGCACCGTGGGCCCCGATTATCACCAGCCGCACGCCGATGCGCCGCCCGAGTGGCGCACCGACTCGTACTGGCGGGTGGCCGAGCCGTCGCATGCGCCGATCGCCCTGACCTGGTGGACGGGCTATAACGACGCGACGCTCAACACGCTGGAAGGTGAGGCGCTCGACCAGAACCAGACGCTGGCCGCCGCGGTGGCGCATTACGAGCAGGCCAAGGCGACGCTCGCCAATACCGCCGCCCAGGAAATTCCCGAGGTTGACGTGGGCGGTAACGCCGAGCGGCTGAAGATTTCGAAGAACCGGCCGCTGACGAGCTATGGGACGCCCAACTCGTCGACCGTGCAAAACGGCCTGATCGTCGGTCCGTCGATCGACTACGACACCGACCTGTTCGGGCGGATTCGCCGCGAAGTCGAAGGCGCAAAGGCCTCCGCCGAACAATCGGCCGACGATCTCGCCAACGCGCGGCTCGTGCTGACCACCGATCTCGCCAGCGACTACTATTCGCTGCGCGAACTCGATTCCGAGATCGACGTGTTGAACCAGTCGGTGGTGCTGCAGCAGAAAGCACTCGACTACGTAACGTCGGAACACGATCTGGGCTCGGTATCGGGGCTCGACGTATTGCAGCAGAAGTCGGAACTCGATTCGACCAAAGTGCAGGCGCAACTGCTGCTCGTGCAGCGCGCCCAGTTCGAGCACGCGATCGCCGCGCTGGTCGGCGTGCCCGCGCCGCAATTCGTGATCGAGCCGAAGGTGGTCGCTTCGCAGGTGCCGGTGATTCCGCTCGGTGTGCCGAGCGACGTGCTGCAGCGGCGCCCCGACGTGGCCTCGGCGGAACGCGCGATGGCGGCGGCCAATGCGCAGATCGGCGTCGCCAAGGCGGCATTTTTCCCGAGCCTGACGCTCACGCCGAGCATCGGCTGGCAGAGCACCAATTTCGCCGATCTGTTGAGCGCGCCGAGCCTGATGTGGACGCTGGGCGCAGCGGTTTCGCAGGTCGTGTTCGATGGCGGCCGCCGCTCGGCGAACGTCAAGTTCGCGAGTGAAGGCTATCAGCAGGCCGAGGCAAATTATCGTCAGACCGTGCTCACCGCATTCCAGCAGGTGCAGGACGGCGTGACCGGTCTCTCGGTGCTGGACGGCGCGGCGAAGCAGTCGCATCAGGCCGTGGTGGATTCGCAGAGCTTGCTCTCGCTTGCCAACGACCGTTATTCCGGCGGCCTCGTCGCCTATCTGGACGTGATCACCGCGCAGCAGACGCTGCTCACCGCCGAGCGCCAGGACGTGCAGATTCTCGGCCAGCAGATGACCCTGTCGGTTGCGCTGGTAAAGGCGTTGGGCGGCGGCTGGGATGTCAGCGCGCCGATCGACGAGAAACAGCAGGCCATGAACCAGTCGAAATGAGTGTCACCTGTTCACCTGAAGAGGATAGGGCGGCCAGCCGACGTAAAAACAAGGTGTTTCGTATAATGTAAGGACTCAGGGGGCGTAATGAAACTGCTCATCGTCGAAGATGAACACAAAGTGGTGGACTACCTGCGCTCGGGTTTGACCGAGCAGGGATGGGTGGTCGACATCGCGCTCGACGGCGAGGAAGGCATGCATCTGGCCACCGAGTTCGACTACGACGTGATCGTCCTCGACGTGATGCTGCCCAAGCGCGACGGCTTCAGCGTGCTCAAGGCGCTGCGCATGCGCAAATCCACGCCGGTCATCATGCTCACCGCGCGCGATCACATCAACGATCGCGTGCGCGGCTTGCGCGAAGGCGCGGACGATTATCTGACCAAGCCGTTCTCGTTCCTCGAACTGGTGGAGCGCCTGCATGCACTCGCGCGCCGCACCCGTTCGCAGGAGTCGACGCTGATCTCGGTGGGCGACCTGTTCGTGGATCTGATCGGCCGCCGCGCCACGCGCGACGGCGTGCGTCTCGATCTGACCGCCAAGGAATTCCAGTTGCTGAGCGTTCTGGCACGCCGCCAGGGCGACATTCTGTCCAAGACCGCGATTACCGAACTGGTCTGGGACGTGAACTTCGACAGCCACACCAACGTGGTCGAAACCGCGATCAAACGATTGCGCGCCAAGCTCGACGGCCCGTTTCGCACCAAGCTGCTGCACACCGTGCGCGGCATGGGCTATGTGCTCGAAGTCCGTGAGGAGGCCGAATTGTCATGAACCGTTCGATTGCCCGCCGGCTTGCCGTGATGTTCGCGCTCGTCGCCTTGTCGGTGTTTACGCTGGTCGGCTCCGGGTTGTTCATCGTGATGCGCACGCAGTTGAACCACCATTTGCGCGAATCGCTCGACGACCGCATGGAGATCGCCAAGATCATCGTGTATCACTCGGTCACGGCGGACAAATGGCGCATGGCACGCGAAAAGCTGACGGACATGTCGCCGCGTGACGGCACCACCACCTACACGGTTTCCAGTTCCGACCCGTCGTTCCATTACGGCACGCCGGTGCAGGGACGCGTGACGGATAGCTGGACGGGCGGTTACATGCGCGTGGAACCCGCCGACGGCGGCGAGGCCATGCTCACGCGCACGATCTCGATACCGGCGAGCGGCGTGCGGCCGGCGGTGCAACTGCAGGTGGCGGCGAGCTGCCAGCCCAACGTGCGGACCATGCGGGCATTCGGCGCGGCGCTCGCCGCGCTGTCGGCGTTGGGCAGCCTCGCGGTGCTGCTGCTGAGTTATTCGGTGACGCGTATCGGACTCGCGCCGCTGCGGCGTCTCACCAAAGACGCTTCCGAGGTCAGCCCGAATAATCGCTCGCAGCGCCTGAATACGGCTTCGCTGCCGTTCGAGCTGAACGATCTCGCTAATTCGTTCAACGGCGCCCTTGAGCGGCTCGACGGTGCGTATGGGCGGCTCGAATCGTTTAATGCCGACGTCGCCCACGAACTGCGCACGCCGGTGACGATCCTGATTGGCCAGACCGAGGTGGCGCTGACCCGCAACCGCTCGGTGGACGACCTGCGTCATACGCTGCAATCGAATCTGGAAGAGTTCGAACGCATGCGCGCGATCATCAACGACATGCTGTTTCTCGCGCGCGCCGATCAGGGCGAGCGGGCGACCGGGCTCGTCGAGGTGTCGCTCGCCACGGAAGTGGCGCGCACCCTGGAGTTTCTGGAGATTCCGTTCGAAGAGGCTCAGGTGCGCGTAGTGTCGCGCGGCGACGCGATGGCGCTGGTGAACCGCTCGCTGTTCGGCCGCGCCTGCACCAATCTGCTGATGAACGCGATCCAGCATTGCGCGCCGCATGACACGGTGCGGGTGACGATTGCCCGCGAGGAGGACACGGTGCGCATCGCGGTCAGCAATCCGGGGCCGCCCATCGATCCTTCGAAGCTCGACCATCTGTTCGACCGTTTCTATCGGGCCGAAGCGTCGCGCACCAACAGCCGCGAGAATCATGGCCTGGGGCTGGCAATCGTGAAGGCGATTGCCGAGATGCATCGCGGCACGGTGTCGGTGGAAAGCGCCAACGGCATGAATACCTTTGCGTTCTCGGTCGACGCATCGCGTATCGACGTGCAAGGTGTGCGTGAGACGGCGGTGACGGTCGAACGTAACGTCAGCGTCAACAGCGGCGCTTGTGCCATCAACGCGGGCAATAAGGTGACGGCCGAGCCGGCCCCGGCAGGGCGCATGTCGATGTAAGGCGAGGGAAATGGAAAACGTCCCCGTCCTCCTACCTACCGATCGCTGTCTGCTCAGACCCGCGGTCGCCTCCGACCACGCGGCGTTAGCCGCGGCGGTCGGCTCAGCGGACTTTCCCTACGATTTGCCGCTCGCCGACCTGCAACGGCGCGGCAAGCTGCAAGCGTGGTTCGAGTCGATGCTCGCCATGTCGGTGGACGGCAAAGCGCGCGTATTTTCAATCGACCTTGCTGGCGGCGCACGTTGCGTGGGCCAGGTGTCGCTCGTGCAGCGCGACGTGCCGGGGAGCTGGAATCTGGCCTACTGGCTGCATCCGTCGCGCTGGAGTGCGGGGCTTGCCGTGGAAGCGGCGCAAGCCGTCATCCGCTACGCGTTCACGGTCATGCAGGTCGGCGAGGTGTGGGCCGGCGCGGCGCTGTGGAACCAGCGCAGCATCCGGACGCTCGACAAGCTCGGCTTGCAGCTTGTCGAACCCAACCAGACGTCGAAGGTGGTGAGCAGCGCGCCGAGCGATCTGCACATCTGTTCGATCTCACGCGCGCGCTGGCTTCAGACATGGGGCGAATCGGACGGCGGGCTGGCGTAAGCCGGGCGCGCGCACGAGGCGACCTGCCGGGCAGCGATGCCGGCAGCCGCTTAACCGCAAGCTCAATTGTCCCCGAAAGGATTGCCCTTTTTCTCCGCCACGGTTTGCGTCTTCGTCGCAAGATGATTCTGCAGCCAGAACGACGCCTTGTTCAGCCCTAGCGTGTGCCAGTCCTGACCCACCTCGGAGATGAACAGACGGTCGTCAGGCGCGGTTGCCGCTGAAAACGCGTTGGCGAGTTCTCGCGCGCCGCGGTCCGTGTTGAGCACCAGAAACGCGCCCATCTGATGCAGATGCAGGAACTCGTAGTCGCCCGCGGAGATTTGCGAGGCGATGTCCTTGATCTTGGCGTGCCGCTCCGTGGGCGTGCCAATGAAAATGCTGACGAGATACGTCACTTTCTTGCTGATGCGTTCCGTCATGGTTGCCGCCGTTGTGCGCAGATCACGCGTATGTGTTTTCAGGCGTGGCGATCAACGCGCACGCCGCTCGCGTGCCGCGCGGGCCAGCGTCTCGAGCACCGGCTCGGTCTGCACCCAGCTCAGGCACGCATCGGTAATCGACACGCCGCAGCGCAGCGGCACGCCCGGCTTCAGATCCTGGCGGCCTTCCTCGAGATTGCTCTCGATCATCACGCCGATGATGCGCTTTTCGCCAGCCGAGAGCTGACGCGCCAGATCCTGCGCCACGTCGATCTGCTTCAGATGCGACTTGCCCGAATTCGCATGCGAGCAATCCACCATCACCTGCTCGCGCAAGCCGGCCGCGCGCAACACGGCGCAGCTTGCTTCGACCGATGCGGCGTCGTAGTTCGGCCCTTTCTTGCCGCCGCGCAGGATCACGTGGGCGTCGTCATTGCCGCGCGTTTCGAAGATCGCCGCCATGCCCATCTTGGTCATGCCCATGAAGGCGTGGCTTGCGGCCGCCGCGACGATCGCGTCCGAGGCGATCTGCACGCCGCCGTCCGTGCCGTTCTTGAAGCCGATCGGGCAGCTCAGGCCGGAAGCCAACTGGCGATGGCTCTGGCTTTCCGTCGTGCGCGCGCCGATTGCGCCCCATGCCACCAGATCCGCAATGTATTGCGGGCTCAGCAGATCGAGGAATTCGGTCGCGGTCGGCAGGCCGAGCGCGCTGATTTCCAGCAGCAGTTGCCGCGCCCGGCGCAGCCCTTCGTTGATGCGGAAGCTGCCGTCGAGCCGCGGATCGTTGATGTAGCCCTTCCAGCCCACCGTGGTGCGCGGCTTTTCGAAGTACACGCGCATGACGATCAGCAGGTCTTCCTGCAGCGCGTCGGCGGCCTGCTTGAGGCGGCGCGCGTAATCGATCGCCTGGTCGTGATCGTGAATCGAGCAGGGGCCGACCACCACCACCAGCCGGTCGTCGCGGCCGTGCAGGATGTCGGCAATCGCCACGCGGCTTTGCTCGACGAGCGTCTGCACGCGCGGCGGCACCGGCAGTTCGTCCTGCAGCAGGGCGGGCGAAATGAGCGGACGTACCGCGCCGATCCGCGTGTCGTCGATGCGGGTGGTGTCCTGGGTGGCGTCGGCAACGCCGACTTCCTGGTCATGTAAAGGATTGTCGATGCCGCTCAAAATACTCTCCTGGGTGCGCGGTGGTAGCCCTCGATTATCGCATCTGGGGCGCTCAAGGCGTCTACCGCATGCACGCCGGGCCTATTCAGACGTGCAGATGTTCGTGCCGGGGCGTGTCGTCGCCATGAGGATGTTCGGTGTGCTCGATGGTGACCGGAATCGTATGCAGATGCGCGTAGCGCACGCCGCGCTGGCTTGTCAGGCTGTCCGCGAAGGCCGCGACGTCATGCGCGCGGCCTCTTAGCACCGACGATTCCAGCAGGCTTTCATGGTCGAGATGGACCCGCATGCTGGCCACCGCGAGATCATGCCGGTCATGATGCGCCTGGGTGATGCGGCGCGCCAGCTCGCGGGTGGCATGGTCGTACACGTAAGTCAGGGTCGCTACACATTGGCTGTCCGGCGCTGTCTCGCGCGCATGCGCCTGAGTTTCGCGGACGATGTCGCGAAACGCCTCCGAACGGCTCGTATAACCGCGCTGCGCCACCAGCGTGTCGACCACGGCGAGCAGGTCGTCGTCGATGGTGATCGTGATTCGTTGCATGGCGGGTCCTCGCGGCGGATCGTGGGGTTATCCCATCGTAACCGAACCATCGTAACTGAACCATCGTAACCGAACGCGCGCCACGCCCATCGAAAAGCAGGAAAAAGCCCGCGCCGCGATATGATCTTTTTTGAAAAAAGTATTATTGAGGCGAGCGACTCGTTTCGCGCTCACGACAACGGCCCGTGGCAGACAGGAACCCCCTCATGACAGACAGGATAAAAGCGCTGTTCGGCGCCGGCGGCGGCCCGCTGCGGCAGAAAATCGTCGGGCTCTATGCGTTTCTGCTCCTATTCAACGTGGCCGCGTGGGGCTGGGCCTTCATCGCCTTTCACCATTATCCGCTGCTGATGGGTACGAGCCTGCTGGCATACTCGTTCGGCCTGCGGCACGCGGTGGACGCCGACCACATCGCCGCCATCGACAATGTCACGCGCAAGCTGATGCAGGCCGGCCAGCGGCCGGTCGGCGTCGGGCTGATGTTTTCACTGGGCCATTCCACCATCGTGGTGCTGGCCTCGGCGGGCATCGCCGCTACCGCTTTGGCGCTGCAACACCGCATGGATGGGCTGAAGGAGGTCGGTGCGGTGCTCGGCACGATCGTCTCCACGCTGTTCCTGTTTGCGATTGCGCTGATGAATCTGGTGATCCTGCGCTCGGTAATACGCGCATTTCGCCGCGTGCGCAACGGCGAGCCTTACGTGGACGAAGACTTCGACCTGCTGCTCGCGAGCCGCGGTTTCCTGGCGCGCATCTTCCGGCCGCTGTTCAGCCTGATTACGAAAAGCTGGCATATGTACTTTCTGGGCTTTCTGTTCGGTCTCGGCTTCGACACGGCAACGGAGGTCGGCCTGCTGGGCATTTCCGCCGCCAGCGCGGCGCAGGGCCTGCCGATCTGGTCGATTCTCGTCTTTCCCATCTTGTTCACGGCGGGGATGACGCTGATCGATTCCACCGACAGCATCCTGATGCTCGGCGCCTATGGCTGGGCCTTCGTCAAGCCGATCCGCAAGCTCTACTACAACATCACCATCACGACGATTTCCGTGCTGGTGGCGCTGCTGGTGGGCGGCATCGAGGGGCTGGGGCTGATCGGCGACCAGTTGCATCTGTCCGGCGCGTTCTGGGGCGCCGTCGGCAGCCTGAACGACAATTTCGGGCTGATCGGCTACATGATCGTCGGCGTGTTCATTGTCAGCTGGCTGCTGTCGGCGGCGATCTATCGCTGGAAGCGTTTCGAGGACGTCGACGTGCGGGTCGAATCGACCTGACGCGCAGCGGCTTACGGCATTACGCTTAGCCGGAGTGCGCTTTACCGGTTCGATTATCGCGTGCCATTGCGCAGAAAATCGCGCTGGGTGGTCGCTTCGATGCGATTGCGGCCGCCCTGTTTGGCGCGGTAGAGCGCCTGATCGGCCGCTTCGAGGATTTCGGCCATGCTGGTTTGCGGCGCTTCGAACACAGCCGCGCCGACGCTGACGGTGACAAACAGCCCCGTCGAGCTTTCGTTGCGGATTTTCAGCGACTGGATCGCTGCCTGCATCGCCGAGGCCACGAGGTAGGCGCCGGCTTCGTCGGTGGCGGGCAGGATCACCGCGAACTCCTCGCCGCCGTAGCGTGCCAGCAGGTCGCCGGCGCGCGGCAAGGCGGACTGCAGCGCGAGGGCGACGGAGACGAGGCAGCGGTCGCCGGCCGGATGCCCGTAGCGATCGTTAAGCATCTTGAAGTAATCGATATCGATCAGCAGCAGCGCCAGCGGATGCCGGTTGCGTATCGCCCGGTTCCATTCGTGCGTCAGCGCCTCATCGAAGCGGCGGCGGTTGGCGGTATTGGTGAGCGCGTCGGTGAGCGCCATCTGTTCGAGGCGGTCGCGAGCCTCGTGCAATTCGCGCTGCACGCGGATATAGCGGCCTTGCAGCGTGGTCGAACGGGTCGCGTAGACCACCAGCGCGGTAAACACACCCACGGTCCCGACATGGAAGTGCTGGCGCATCAGCGAGATGCTCAGGACGAGCAGCGCCACCGTATAGAAAATCGGGCTGACGTTCTCGATGAACAGCGCGAGCGTCTGTTTCTGCGGCGCTTCTTCGACGTCGCCGCGCAGCCATCGCTGCGCCATGGTGGCCACGGTGAGGAACAGGAACGGCACGTCGACGAGGGCGTCGATGGCGAAATGCTCGTCCGTCTGCACGGCCGAATTGTTATACACGTAGGCTGCAATCGCGTAGATCCACAGGAAGCTGCACAGGACCACGTAGAAGCGGCGCTCCCGTCCGCGTGGCTGGGCGAACAGGCGCAGCGTCGCGGCCGCGGCCAGAATGCAGTTCTCGGCGTTGTAGGTGAGGACCAGCGTCGATGCGGAAATCGGCTCAAGCGGGGTGTCCGAAAACGGCAGCACCGAAAAGATCGCGACATAGGCGAGGAAGCCGGTCATCAGCGCCTGGGCGGCGTCCATCCAGATGAAGAACGGCATGCGCTGTTTCGCGGAGACAGACGAGGTCGCCAGCAGCACCGGCACGCCATACAGAAAGTACGTGAAGTCGGAAAACCACGCGACGCTCTCCGGGAGATGCTGGAAAATCTCTTCCCAGGCGCTGAGGACGATGCCGCAGGTCCATAGCGCCATGCCCGCACTCAGCAGAATCCACGGCGAGCGCGTCGCGCGCTCTTCGACCGTGGCCCGCCAGAGGCAACTCGCGCAGGCCAGCAACGGCGCCAGCACCATGAACGGATACGTCACCAGCGTCGCCTGGTAGGCCAACACCCGCAGCGCGATCACGTGCAGCGCCAGGAACGCGACGGCGAAAAGCACGAGATGTGTCAGCTTGGGCAAGCGGCGCACGGTTTGACCCCGGAAGTCAGGAAGGGGAGCGAAAGTCGTCAGAGAGGCTTTGGCCGGTTCACAGCTTTCTTGGCTGCGTTTTATGCGGGAGTCCACATAATCTGATCTACGGCAGGCGGGGCAATAACTTGAATCTCACGGATTGAATGCCGGTGTGCCCCATGGTTATCCCCTATATGGAACGGCGTCATAATGGACCCGAAAGCCATACGCATCGCAAACCGCCGTTTGATTTTTACAGAAGCCGAACCGCGAGGCGCGCTGATCGGTTGTGGCTGCTGCTTTTCAGGCAGTGTCGCATCTTTCTCTTTATTCCGACAATCCCTTCTTTATGGAACACGCGTTTTAATCTTTAACGAAGTTATCGCCTGAAGCGGTCGATTTTCCGCTTTACGGTTCGTCGTAGATAGAGGGCGATTTTGTAGGCGAGGCGGTACGAATAATACGCTGCCGCTTTGCGCCCTCATTTTCTCTCAACCTGTCAGGAGATAACCGATGAGCGACACGAACAAAGCATTGCGACCGGCCACTCAACTGGCGCAATTGCCGCCGCGCTTTCCGGGCGAAAGCGCGCAGTACCGCGAGGCGCGCAACGCGCTGCTGGCCGAGGAAATCGAGCTGCGGCGCCATATCGAACGGGTCGCGGCCCAGCGGCGTGCCTTGCCGCCGGGCGGAGTGGTGCCGCAGGACTACCGCTTCGAGGGCGAGCATGGCCCTGTGACGCTCACGCAAATGTTCGGCAAGCACGACACCTTGGTGACCTACAACTGGATGTACGGACCGAAGCGCGAGCGTTCGTGCCCGATGTGCACGTCGACGCTCGGCGCACTCAACGGCGAGATGGCCGATATCCTGCAACGGGTGGCGTTTGCGGTCATCGCTCGCTCGCCGGTCGAACGCCTCCTCGCCTTCAGGGAGGAACGCGGCTGGCGCCATTTGCCGGTGTATTCGTCGGGTGGCAATAGCTTCAATCGCGAGTATGCGGGCGAGGACCCGGATGGCGACGACGTGCCGGCGTTCAACGTCTTCACGCGCGCGGACGGCGTGCTGCGGCATTTCTGGGGCGCCGAGATGGGTGCGGAGTCGGCTGACCCCGGTCAGGATCCGCGTGGCGCGCCCGACATCATGCCGCTGTGGACCGTGCTCGACATGACGCCCGGCGGCCGCGGCGCGGACTGGTATCCGCAGCTCGAATACGACACTGCGCCGGGGACGCCGGGAGGCGCAGCCGGCTCGTGCTGCTGCGACTAGCCATGGCGGGTCATACCCGGGTCCGTAGCGGTGCCAACGCCACGCCGGCCGGCTGACCGGCGTAAGATACGCGTTCGCATGACGGATGGCCTCATCGGCGCAACGCCGGGCCGCTCCGTTCCCTTGGTTTCCGCTACGGACTGCATCATGTTTCAGGTTTCCACCGCTTCATCGACACTTTCCAAACCGGCCCACTACGAAGAACTCGTCGCCCAGGCGCGCTCGCTGCTCGCCGACGAAAGCGATCGCATCGCCAATGCAGCGAATTTCTCTTCGCTGATTTTCAACTCGCTCGAAGGACTGAACTGGGCCGGCTTTTATTTCTTCGACGGGCGCGAACTGGTGGTCGGACCGTTTCAGGGCAAGCCGGCGTGCGTGCGCATCGCGCTCGGCCGAGGCGTGTGCGGAACCGCCGCGCAAACGCGCGAGACGCAGGTGGTGCGCGACGTCCACGAGTTTCCGGGCCACATTGCCTGCGATTCGGCTTCGCAGTCGGAAATCGTAGTACCGCTGGTTGCCGCCGACGGCACGCTGATCGGCGTGTGGGACGTGGACAGTCCGCTGATCGCCCGCTTCGACGACGAAGACGCCAAAGGCATGGAAGCGCTGTGCCGGGTGTTTGTCGAACTGGCATGGTCGCGCGGCGCGGCGAAGTAATACTCATCCCGCGTGGGCGTTCGCCCATGCGCATCTCTGCATAGAGTAGAGGCCCGCTGAGGGATGGGTTCGCCCGCCGCATCCCGCGTTTCAGCGCGCGGCCACGCAGCCGCGCAACTGAACTTTCGACAGCCACGGCTGGGAGATTCTCAGCCGCAACCAGCATCGAATCACGATGCGGGAAACCGCGTTACTGCGCCTGAGCCTTTTTGGGCTTGGGCGGCGATTGCACCTTGGCGTACTGGAACTCCGGCGTCGCCTTGAGCGCGTCCTTGGTGGCGCCCGGCAGATACAGATTGCCGCTGCGGACATCGAGTGCGGCGATCGGCACGGCGACGTCATGCGTGGCGACGCCGAGGAAACCGCCTGCCGAAATGATGGCCGCCGAAACGGAGCCGTCCGGCGCGACGATCAGATCGCGCACCGAGCCGATCTTTTCGTTCTGGTCGTTATAGACCGCTTTGCCCAGCACGCTTTTCTTCACGCTCCAGCCCTGCAGAAGCGCGTTGGACTGCTCGACGGTGACGCTCAGAGGCTGTGTGCCGGCGACCTGTGCGTGCGCGTTGATCGATGCTGCTAACGCCACTGCTACCCATACTGCCTTGTGCAAAGCCATATCGTTCACTCCGTGGTTAGATTCGGTTTTTGGCAGGTCTTGCATCCCGCTTGCCGCGACGCCGTTCACTCTGCGTCACGGCTATGCAGCACGCCCGCGATGGATGATCCACAGGGACGGCCGGTCATCATACCTTTCAGGCGGCTTTGCTGCACTAAAGTGGCTGTTCCGACGAATAGCGGCTTGGCGTCGCGCCCATCGCGCGTCTGAACATGGCGATGAAGGCGCTGACGTTGTCGTAGCCGAGTTCGAGCGCGACGGTCGTGACCGGCGTCTGCGCCGCGAGCATTTCGAGCGCGCGCAGCAGACGCGCCTGTTGCCGCCATTCGGCGAAACTGAAACCCGTCTCTTCGACAAAACGGCGGCTCAAGGTGCGCGGCGAAAGCGCGGCCCATTGAGCCCATTGTTCGAGGCGCCGGTTGTCCGCGAGATCGTCCATCAGCGCCTGGGCGATGCGTTGCAAGCGCGCGTCTTGCGGCATCGGCAAACCCAGACGCTCGCGCGGCAGGCTGCGGATTTCATCGACGATCACGCCCGCCACGCGAAGCTGGGCATCGTTCAGGATCGCGTCGTGCCAACTGGCGGCACGCCGCACGGCTTCGCGCAACAATCCGGACATGCGAACGGTGCAAGGCTCTGCAGGCAGCGCTGCGCAAGCCGCTTCCTCGACATAGACGCTCCAGCCCGCATAGGCACCGTGCGAACGCAGCGCATGCGGACGACGGGGCGGAATCCATACCGCATGAATCGCCGGCACGACCCATTGCTGCTGGTCGACGCCAACCGAGAGCAGCCCGTGCAGTGCGCCGAGCAACTGGCCGCGCGCGTGAGCATGCGAGGGCGTGACGCGGATGTCCGCGCCGGTCTGTTCGACCGCAATGAGGAACGGACCGTCAGCGGACTGCGCCTGTTGCGGAGAAATCAAAGGTTGGGTCATGGCCGAAACGACGTATCGAATGGCCTTTATACCGGAGACGCGTCTGACCCGTCCACCTAGAGTGGAGTCTTTCCAACCGCAACCAAGCTGGGACAGACCATCATGAAAGCACAAGACCTTTTGCCGGACCCTATCAATCAATGCGACCTCGACGGCGTGACCGTTCGCAAAGGCACCGTGGGCGCTTTTCTCATCAATGCCCGGACATGGATGGATAACGCCGCCCCCGCGCAAACTCGCGCCGGCGCCGAACGCGATATCGTCGATGCATTGCCGGCGCTGCGGGCCTTAGGGATCTTCGACGTGCTGGAGGTCCGCGATGCGGCGCTGCGTGATCTGGTCGAGGCGCATTGAATCAGTGGCGTAAGCGGGCGATAATCGCCGGCCCACTTTAGCGGCCAGGCTCATGACACAACCCGCGTTTTTCCCTTTCCACGATCTGGCTAAAACCCTGCTGTCACACGCGGGCGACGCGCATGGCGACGGTTCGCACGACAGCTCGCATCTGCAGCGCGTCTGGAAAAATGCGGCGGCCATTCAGGCGCAGGACGGCGGCGATGCACAGGTGCTGTGCGCGGCGACCATCCTGCACGACTGCGTGCCGACCGAAAAGAATTCGCCGCAGCGTGCGCAGGCCTCGCGTTTGTCAGCTGAAAAAGCCGCGCGCGTGCTAGCCGAACTCGACTGGCCACCGGCGCAGATCGAAGCCGTGGCGCATGCCGTCGCCGCACACAGTTTTTCGGCCGGCATCGAACCGGTGACATTGGAGGCGAAGACGTTGCAGGATGCGGACCGGCTGGATGCGATCGGCATGCTCGGCGTGGCGCGATGTTTTTACGTTGCCGGCCGTATGGGTAGCGCCTTATACGACCCGTCCGATCCGCACGCGTCGGAGCGGCCACTCGATGACCGGCGCTATGCGCTCGATCATTTCCGCGTCAAGCTGCTCAAGCTGGCGTCGGGGTTTCGAACTACGACAGGTGCCCGGCTGGCGAGCGTGCGCCATGAGCGCCTGCAGCGCTTTCTAGATGAATTCGCGGATGAAATCTGATTGAGGAATGCGCAAAAAAAACCGCTCCGGTGAGAAGGGAAGCCGGAGCGGTTCGAGAGGAACATCAGATTAGTACTGCTTGTTTTACTGCGTGATTAGAACTTGTAGGTTGCGCCGATCTGCATGAAACGGCCAAGGTACGTGTACAGCGATTCGTCGTAGCCGGTCAACGTAGCCGAATTTGCATTCAGCCATGACGGATCGTACGGAGGCGCCTTGTTGAAGATGTTGTTGATGCCGCCGTAGATCGTCCAGTGCTTGAAGCCCGTATACGCCACATTCAGGTTGAACTGGCTGAACGACGACGGAGAGTAATCGGCAAATGCGTTTGCGTACGGCCCCGTGTACTGCCATGCCAGATCGGCATTCCACTGGTGGTACGTCCACGACAGGTCCGTATTGCCCTTCCAGCGCGGGAACGAACCACCGAACGGTTGGGCGAAGGTCAGGTTGTTACCCGCGCCGTCTTCCGAAGTCACGCCAGCCAGACCGTCGATCTTGAAGTGCCATACGTAGGCCCAGTCAGCCGAGATCTTGAACGTACCGATCTTGGTCGGCAGCGATTGCGAGAACGTCGCCTCGAAGCCATCCGTGTCGAACGAGCCCAGGTTTTCGTACGTGTTGACTTCGTACGCAATCGAGCCGTCTGCGTTGAAGACCGTAGCCGCCGGATCGGAGGCCGTACCGATTGCCTTGTCGACGTGAATCTTGTACCAGTCGAAGCCCACGTCGGTCGTACGGGTCGGCGACAGTTCGAAGCCGACGTTGTAATTCTTCGTACGCTCCGGCTGCAGGTTCGGATTGCCCTTGGTGATGACGTTTTCTTCCAGACCCGTAGTTTGGTCCGGTTGAATGCCGAGGTTCGACGAGTTCGTGTTCTCGAGGAATTCCGGTGCGCGGAACCCACGGGTGTACGAAGCGTACGTCGTGAACTGCTGGATCGGCTGGAAGCGCAGGGCGAAACGCGGCGAGAACGCACCGCCGAAGTCGCTGTAATGGTCGTAACGGCCCGACTGGCTGAACGTCAGCATCTTGTTGATCAGCGGAACGTCAACCTGGTAATACACTGCGGCAACGTTGCGTTCGCCGGCCACTTCCTGCAGGTTCGGGTTTAGCACCGCACCTGTCGTGTAGGCACCGCCTTCCTCGATCAGCTCGCTTTCGTGCAGGAACTGCGCACCCAGACCAAAGCCGACATCGCCGGTAGGCAGATGGAACAGGTTCGGCGTCGCCAACGTCGCATCCACAGCATCCAGCTTCGAGATACCGAGGTTGTCCGCCGATTGCAGAATGCTGTTGAGGACACCCGGCGTGGCCGACGGATTGAAGAAGTCGTACGTACCGTTATTGAGCGCGTTGTTCAGGCCATTCACGTTGACCACACCGTTGAGCGTATTGCTTACCGTGCTCATCGAATGCGTGTACGCCGCGTTCCAGTCCCAGTCTTCCTTGCCGACCGAGAAGGTGCCCTTTACGCCCATCGCCGCGCGCCAGAAGTTCGAGTCCGTCACCGAGTTATACGTCGAGGGCAGGGAACCGAACAGTTCCTGCGCCACGCCGGTGGAGTTATACGGATTGTTGGCGGGGAGAATCGTCGAATACGGGCTAACTGTCTTCGTGGCTGCGTTGTACTGCAGACCGTTGCCGAGGAGCACGGGGCCGTCGCTCGTCGTCGTCTTGTTGTTGCTTTCCCACAAGTCGGCATATGCCGTCGTCTGGTCGTTGATCTTGAAATCGCCGTGGACCTTGAAGCTATAACGTTCGGTCATCGGGTCGACCGAATAGTCTTCGGCCGTGTTCTTCAGGCACACGTTACCCGCCGTGACCGCGCCCGCCTGCACCACCGGCAGACTGGAGGAGAAGGGCGCCACCGTGCCGGTGCAATTGAATGGCACGGTCGACAGACCCGTGGCTGCATTCAGAAGATAGGTCGGCGTCTGGACGTTGCCGCCGAAGGCGCGGCCCGTGAAGTCCTGATTTTCGGTCGTGTCGCGGTCCGCGAGCGTAAAGCCGTTGTCTTTGTAGACGCTGGCAGTCGCAGTGATGTTGTAGCCATCCGATGCCAGGTTGCCGAAACCGGCGAGGACGCTGAACTTGGTCGTGCCAGCGCCGCCGTCCGTGGACGCACCATAGCCGCCGTCGAGTTGCAGGCCCTGGAAATCGTGCTTGGTAATGATGTTAACGACGCCGGCGATAGCGTCCGAGCCGTACTGCGACACCGCACCCGTCTTGACGACCTCGATGCGATCGATCGCGCTCAGCGGAAGCGTATTCAGGTCGAAGAACTGGTCTGTGCCGTTGACCGCGAAGGCGAACGGCGCAGCACGTTGCCCATCGACGAGCACCAGTGTGTACTTTTCGCTCAGACCACGCAGCGCGATACCGGAGCCGCCTGCAGCAAAGCTGTCGGCATTGGCTTCACCCCAGCTGTTAGCCGAATTGGCCGTAACCGAACGCATGTAGTCTGCCACGCTCTGCTCGCCCGAACTCTGGATATCCTTCTGCGAGACCACCTGGACCTGGTTGAACCCGACCTTGTCCGCCTGGCGGATCAGCGAACCCGTCACCTGGAACGTTTGCAGCTGCTTGACGTTCTTGTTGTCCGTCGTGGTTGCCGCGCCCGAAGCGGCTGCCGGAGCAGCTGCAGCCGCAGTACCCGAAGCCGCTGCCGCTGGTGCCGCCGGTGTACTTTGCGCAAACGCCGGAGCGGCGATCGCGGTCGTCAGTGCCAACTCGGCCCAGATTATTCTTCGGATGGCGACTGCTAATGCCCTTTGTTTCATCATTCCCCTCACACTTGTCAGTAAGGCCATACGCTGTTGTGTGAAGAGAGGCCTTTTGGACCTCTCCACTCTATGCACGGCGAGCATCCGCCGGATTCCGTCAGCAGCTTTCCTCACGCGGGGCTGCGCGCATCGCACGGCCCGGCCAACGAGGAAGCCTGGTATTTAGTAGTATCGGACTGCTAAACATTTATTATCGGATTGCGCAGCGTTTTTTATCTTGCTAGGCGCGTATCGAGATTCAGCCTCTTTCGGGCTAACGGCGATCGCACCTTTTTGTCAAGCACACAAAAATAGTTTGCATTCCTTACGAAATGCTTTATTCGAATCCTGTTCGACTGATGGGCTCAGCGGTTTGCCGGGTCTGTAACGCGTCGTTCCAGCTGCGAAGAACGGCTTTCTTGCGTTACCGCCTTTTGGCGACGCTGCTAAAACAGCGTCTTTTACCGCCCCACCAAGTCTCTTTTCGATCTGCCTTACGATTGGTTGCAAACATTATCAAGCCACAATGGCGCAGTCAAAATTTGTTTGATAGAAATAAATTTTGTTGTTTTCTTGCAGATGTGACCACCGCACGCGCGTCTAGAGGATTTTCTCTAATCCCTGCGCGCGGCGGTTTTCGCTGCCACGTCGTCACATCCTCACATGGCTTCAAGAACCTCGATGCCTAACAGCCCGAGTCCCGTGCGCAGCGTATTGGCGCTCAGGCGGCATAGCTGCAAACGGCTGGCGCGTGTCTCGCCGCTTGCATTGAGCACCGGACACGCCTCGTAAAAGCGCATGAGAGACGCGGCGAGTTCATAGAGATAGGCACACAGGTAATTCGGCAATGCATCCTGCGCGACGGCCAGCACGGCGTCGGCAAAGCGCGCCAGTTGCAGTGCGAGTTGCCGCTCGGCAGGTTCCGCGAGTGTCACTTCCGTATTGGCGTCCCACTCGCCGGCGCGGCGCAGCACGCTCTTGATTACGCGTGTAAGCGTATTGAAGGTAAGGCGCGGTGTTGCCTTCGAAGGAGAGCATGCTGGCCCAGTCGAAGACGTAATCCGTACTGCGGTTCCTGGCGAGATCGAAATATTTGATCGCGCCGATGCCCACGACCCGGGCCACCGCGCGCCGCTCGGCTTCCGGCAACTCCGGACTTTTTTCGGTGACGAGATCAAAGGCGCGCTGGGTGGCTTCCGCGAGAAGCTCGGCGAGTTTGACGGTGTCGCCGCTGCGGGTTTTGAACGGCTTGCCGTCGTCGCCCAGCACCACGCCAAAACCCACATGTTCCAGTTGCACGCCTGCCGGCACATAGCCCGCCCGGCGCGCTACGGCAAAGGCCTGCTGGAAATGCAGTTTCTGGCGGGCGTCGACCACGTAGAGCAGGCGCGTGGCCTGCAACGCGGTGGTGCGATAGCGTATTGCGGCGAGGTCGGTGGTGGCGTAGAGGTAGCCGCCGTCCTGTTTCTGCACGATGTACGCGGCCGGCACGCCGTCCTTGCTGCTGAACTCGTCGAGGAACACCACCTGGGCGCCGTCGCTGGTGACGGCGAGGCCTTTGGCCTGCAGATCCGCAACCACCACGGGCAGGTCGTCGTTATAGGCGCTTTCGCCGTGCACGTCGGCCGGTGTCAAGCCTACATTGAGCTGGCGGTAGATTTCCTCGCAATGGCTCATCGAGGCGTCGAGAAAACGCTTCCATAGTTCGAGCACACGCGGATCGCCGCCCTGCAGTCTGACCACGTAGTCGCGCGCGCGATCGGCGAAGGCGGGATCTTCGTCGAAGCGTTTTTTCGCGTGCCGGTAGAACACTTCGAGGTCGGCGAGGGCGAGGCTCGATGCATCGTCGTGACTGGCTTCGTCCATGCAAGCCGTCAGCATGCCGAACTGCGTGCCCCAGTCGCCCACGTGATTTTGCGCGACGACCTTGTGGCCGACGAAGCGCAGCACGCGCGCGAGCGCATCGCCGATGACGGTCGAGCGCAGATGGCCCACGTGCATCTCTTTGGCGAGATTCGGCGACGAGTAATCGATCGCGACGCATTGCGCGTCCTGACCGCTCACGCGCGGCACGGCGAGGCCGCTCGCATCGTCGAGCGCGGTTCGCACCCAGCGCGCCAGATAGTCCGGTGCAATCGTCAGGTTGATGAAGCCAGGGCCCGCGATCTCAACGCGGCTGACAATGCCGTCGAGCTTAAGGTGCTCCACCACCGACTGCGCCAGCTCGCGCGGATTGAGCTTGCGCGACCTGGCTGCGGCCATGATTCCGTTGGCCTGATAGTCGCCGTGCTCGGGACGGCTCGCGGCTTGAACATTGGCGCAAGCGTCCGCACAGCCTGCGGCCGCGAGCGCTTCCTGGACGCGGGCATTGAGAAGTTGTAGCAGGGTTTGATTCGGCATCGATCGGCGTAGTGAGTTTTCGTGTTGAATTCCATGACGGCGGCGCCGCTTGCGGACGTATGCAGGAAACCCGCAACCTCGACGCCGCGCCGCACTCCCGAATGTAACTCAACCGCTCACACAACCGCTTTGCCAATCTGCGCTTCAGAGCCTGAAGCGCGACACCGCCAGTTGCAGCGTCCTCGCCTGTTCATCCAGCGAGAGCGCTGCTGCCGTCGTTTGTTCGACCAGCGCCGCGTTTTGCTGGGTCACTTCGTCCATCTGCGAGACGGCGCGGTTGACCTGCTCGATGCCGTCGCTTTGCTCACCGGATGCCGCGGCGACCGCGGTCATGATGTCGCTGACGCGGCGGATCGACTGCACGATCTGCTGCATGGTGGTGCCGGCGGTTTCGACGAGACCCGTGCCGTCGTCGACGCGCGTGGCCGCCGCCTGGATCAGGCTCTTGATTTCCTTCGCCTCCGCGGCCGAGCGTTGCGCGAGCGTGCGTACTTCGCTCGCGACCACCGCGAAACCGCGCCCCTGTTCGCCGGCCCGCGCGGCTTCGACCGCGGCATTCAGCGCGAGGATGTTGGTCTGAAAGGCGATGCCTTCGATGGCGCCGATGATGGTCGACATCTTTTCCGATTGAACGTGGATATCGGCCATCGTGCCCACCACCTGATCCATCACGCCGCCGCCGCTCGCGGCGATCTCCGAGGCCTGGCGCGCGAGTTCGCTGGCGTGGCTGGCGTTGGCGTTGTTCTGCTTCACGGTGGCTGTCAGTTGTTCCATGCTGGCGGCGGTCTGTTCGAGCGCCGCAGCCTGCGATTCGGTGCGCCGCGACAGGTCCGCGTTGCCGGCGGCAATTTCCTGGGTGGCGGTGACCATGCTTGCGCTGCCGTCACGCACGGACGACACCGTGCCTGACAAGCCGTCGCGCATGGCGGCGAGGGCGCGCATCAGATGCCCCATTTCGTCGTGACCGGCGTTTGCGATCGGATGCGTGAGGTCACCCTTCGACATCGCTGAGCAGGCGCGTACCGCATCGGCGAGCGGCACGGAGATCGCCTTTTGCAGGCCCCACGCGCACAAGGCGGCGACGGCGACGCCCAACAGCATCGCCGCAGCCGATACGATGCTCATGGTCTTGAGCGTCTGCTGGAAGCCGTCGTAGTTGTCGGCGCCGCGCTTGAGCAGATAGGTGTTCAGTTGATCGGTGCTTTTGGTCAGCGCGAGCGACAACACCGGCATGGTGTTCATCGTGATCGTGTCGGCCGTTTTCGCGTCGCCGCGCTGCAGCGCCTGCACGGCGGGATCGATGCCTTCGCTGACCAGCTTGTCGAAATTGGCGGATACGAGATCGGCGCGGCGCTGCTCTTCGGGGTCGTGAGGCTGGGCGAGATAGCGCGCGAGGGCCTGTTTGGAGGTGGTCAGATAACCGTGTACCTTGGCGATCAGCGTCGGCAGATCGGGCGATTCGGGGTGCAGCAGCGCGCGGTCCATGGTCACGCGGGCAATCGCAAGGTTGTACTTGCTGTCGCCCATCGCGACCGCCGAGGCGAGCTGGACGGAATAGGTTTCACGCAGGGCGGTGCGGCCGGAATCGGTGCTGAACTGACTCAACACGCCAATCGCGAGCAGAAGCGCGACGAGGCATCCCACGGTCGCCCAGATGCGGACCTTGATCGAAAGTCGGGAAAACATAAGGGGAGGGCGCTCCGGCAAAGTTGACGTCCGGACCAGACAGTCCGGTATTACCGTCAATATCGGCGGCGCGCGGCGAAACTTTATGTTTGCCGGCTAATATCCCGATCCGTCGCCACCTGTACCAGCACCTTGCCGAAGTTTATTCCGTCGAGCATATTGAGGAATGCTTGCGGTGCATTTTCGAGGCCGGCGGTGACATCTTCCTGATGTTTGATTTTTCCTGCGCGCAGCAAGGCGCTGACATCATGCTGAAACGTATCGAAGTACTGCTCCGTGAATTCGTAGTTGATAAAGCCGCGGATCTGCAGACTGCGCGTAAGCACGGCGCGCATCGTTACGGCCAGATGATCCGTCGAGGTGTCGTGCTCCAGCTTGCCGGACTGCTGCGCCATCAGCCCGCATACGGGTACTCGCGCGTACTGGTTCAGCAACGGCAGCACCGCGTTCCAGACCGCGCCGCCGATATTTTCAAAGTAAATATCGATACCGTCAGGACACGCGGCCTGAAGCTGCTGCGCAAACTCCGGCGAGCGATGATCGATAGCCGCGGAAAAGCCCAGTTCGTCGAGCAGATACGCACATTTCTTCGGGCCGCCAGCGATTCCTACCGCGCGCAACCCCGCCTGTTTCGCCAGTTGCCCGACGAGCGAGCCCACTGGTCCGGTCGCCGCGCCGACCACCAGCGTTTCGCCCGCTTTGGGTTTGCCGATCACTTCAAGTCCCGACCATGCCGTAAAACCCGGCATGCCCAGCACGCCGAGATAGGCCGAGGCCTGCAGACCGTCGAGCGAGAGCTTCCTGAGCCCGGCAGCAGGCAGCGCCGCGTGCGAGCGCCAGCCGGCTTGCGCGAGCACCACGTCGCCGGGCCGTAAGTTCGCGGCTTGCGATTCGAGCACCGTGGCCACGCTTTCGCCGGGCATCGGCTGGCCGACCTCGGCGGGTTTCGCGTATGACTTGCTGTCGTTCATCCGGCCGCGCATATACGGATCGAGCGACAGCGTATCCACCCGCAGCAACACCTGACCGGCTTCGGGGACCGGCATCGGCACCGTTTCGACGCGGAAATTGTCGAGACTCGCGCGAGGTGTCGTGGGGCGCGAGGCCAGAACGACCTGGGTTGCATGTTGCGTTGTCATGGATGTGTCCTTTCTGGAAATGGGGGCGCGCAGCCGCGAGCACCGGCCGCGAGCACCGGGCGGCGGCAGGTGGAAGCATTTTGCATCGAAGCGCGGTTTGCTTCAGACGCGGCGACATGCTCGCCGGGGACCGTGTGGCGAGGCCGGTCAATCGAGCGGCGCGACAGATGCCGCGCCGCCCAACCTGCCGATCATGCTGAGCGCGTTGCGCTGCCCTTGATCCTCGAAGCAGTTGTTGAAGATCACGTGCGTTTTGGCGGCGCGGGGTGCAATGGTGCGAATCGACGCCGCCAGTTCGTCGAGTTCGGCGTCGTTGTAATCGTAGTTGAAGCGGTCCGACGCCGAGGCGCCGGACCCCGGGCTCCACGAGGCGGTGTTGCGGCCATGCAGGCGCACCATCGCGAGTTGTGGATTCGTGACGTCCCACACCGTATGAACGCGGCTCGTCACACCGGGCGGGGCGTCGACGATGACGTGCACCAGCTGCCGCTCGCGCAGAAACGCCAGCGTCGAGGGCGCCTGGCGTTCGTCGAGCCACGACTGATTGCGAAATTCGACCGCCATCGTATAGCCCGCCATACGCGCCGCGCATTCGTCGACATGCGCGAGATCCTGCGGCGCGCGGGTGATCCACGGCGCGAACTGGAACAGCACTGCGCCGAGCCGCTCTGTCTGCCGCAACGGTTCGAGCGCTTCGAGGTATCGTCGCCACATCTCGTCGCGAATCTCCACCGGCAGATCGCGGTAATAGAGGTTTTTCTTGCGCGTCACGGAAGCGGCGGATGTGCCGAGCGCCATCGCGATGTCTTTCGGCAGCGCGTCAGGCGAAGTCTGATGCCCGGTGAAAAGCCGGAACGCCTTGAAATTGAAAGTGAAGCCGGGCGGCGTGCGTTCGGACCATAGCAGGGAATTCGTCACCGAAGGCATGCCGTAGTAGGCGGAGTCGACTTCGACGAGCGGAAACCGCGAGGCATAGAAACGCAGCCGCGCTTGAGCCGTGCTGCAGCCGCGCGGATAAAAACGCTTGCAGGCGATCAGCGTTTTATCGGTCCATCCGGCGGTGCCGCACTGAATGTTCATCGTTGCCGGTCAGCTAACCCGCTTCGGTTTGTGCGGACCCTCCCGCCAGTTCACGGCGCAGGGTCGCGATATCGAACGGCTTGGGCAGCAGACGCGCACCAGGGATGGCTTCGCCGATGTCGGCTTGCTCGCCGAAGCCCGACATCAGCACGATGCGCAGATCCGGTTGCGCATGTCGCAGCGTGCGGGCGAGCGCGTCGCCGGAAAGCCCCGGCAGGGTGACGTCGCTTAGCAGGATGTCGTAACGATGCGCGGGCGCGAGCGCCAGCGCTTCCTCGGCGCTGCCGACGGCGGTGCATTGCAGGCCGAATGTCGCCAGCAGTTCGCCCATCGCCTCGCGTGACGGCGAATCGTCCTCCACCAGCAGCACGCGTGTCGCGGCAGAGGAGGGCGCAGCGGGGCCACCCACGAGTGCGGCGCGGTGCGCGTTGAGCACACCACGCACCTTGCGGGCGAGATCGTCGCGGCGATATGGCTTGCTGAGCAGTGTCACGCCAGAGTCGAGCTTGCCGTGATGGAAGATCTCGTCGCGCGTGTAGCCGGAGGTGAACAGCACCGGCACCGCGGGCGAACGCGCCGCGGCCAGCCGCGCCAGTTCGACGCTCTTGACGGTGCCGGGCATCACGACGTCGGTAAACACGAGGTCGAGCGGTACGTCGCTGTTGATGAATTCGAGCGCTGCGTCGCCATCCGGGGCAGTCAGCACTTTATAGCCGAGTTGCGCCAGCATTTCGACGGCGGTCAGGCGCACTTGCGCATCGTCTTCGACGACGAGAATCGTCTCGCGCCCGCCGGCCGGCGCTTCGGTCTGGTCGAGGAACTCGACGGTCTCGGCTTCGTGGCAGCGCGGGAAATAGAGCTGCACGGTCGTGCCTTGACCCACCACACTGTCGATCAGCGTGTGGCCGCCGCTCTGTTTGACGAAACCGAACACCATGCTGAGGCCAAGGCCGGTGCCGTGGCCGTTGGGCTTGGTGGTGAAAAACGGTTCGACGGCCCGTTCGAGCACTTCAGCCGGCATGCCGACGCCGGTGTCGCCGATGGAAAATACTAAGTACTCCCCATCAGGTATGTCGGTGCGGCCTCTGACGAGCAGATTCTGGGCGCGAATCGTGAGCGTGCCTTCGCCGCGCATCGCGTCGCGGCCGTTGATGGCGAGATTCAGCAGGGCGTTTTCAAGCTGGTTGCGATCGGCGAGGACGTTCCAGAGATCGGCACCCAGCACGGTTTCGACGCGGATCGTTTCGCCGAGCGCGTGGTGCAGCATCTCGCTCATGCCGTCGAGCAGACGCCGCGGATTCAGCACGGCGGGCGAGAGCGGCTGGCGTCGCGCGAAGGCGAGCAGATGTGCGGCCAGTTGCGCGCCGCGTTTGACGGCCTGCGTGGCCGCCGCGATACGGCGCTGCGTAGCGGGGTGATCGCCCGCCTCGGCGGCAAGCATCTGCAGATTGCCGTTGATTACCTGCAGTACGTTATTGAAGTCATGGGCGACGCCGCCGGTCAGGCTGCCGATCGCCTCCATCTTTTGCGCCTGGCGCAATTGCTCTTCGGCCAGCGCGCGCGCTGCAACGGCGTCCGTCACGCGTTGTTCGAGCGTTTCCGTGAGCTGGCGCAACGCCTGCTCGGCGATCTTGCGTTCGTGAATGTCGATCAGCACGCCGGGAAAACGGTAAGGCGCACCGTCTGCGTCGAATTCGCATTGACCGTTTGCCTGCACCCAGATGTATTCGCCATCGGCACGGCGCAGCCGGTATTCGGCCCGGTACGGCTTGCCGGTCTGGATGGATTCGGTCGTCAGGCGATGCGCGTATTCGAGGTCGTCAGGATGAATCGACTCGCCGGTCGCGGTGCGCGTGACGCCTTGCCGCGCCTGCTCGGCCGCCATGCCGAAGGTGCGGGCAAAACGTTCGTCGCCCGTTAGCATGTCGGTCTTGACGTCCAGCACCCAGGTGCCGAGCACGGCGCCGGTATTGAGCGCGAGCTGCAGGCGTTCGTTGGCCTCGCGCAGCGCGGCCTCGGCGCGTTCCCGCGAGCGTTCGGTGAGCACGCGGCCGGTCGTCTCCACCACCACGGCGATCACGCCGGCCGGCGCGCCGCTGTCATCGGCCACCGGGCTGTAGTAGAGGTCCATCCACACGTCCTCGGGACGGCCGTTGCGCAGCAGCACGAGTTCCTTGTCACGGTACGACAGCGTGCCGCCGGCCAGACAGGTGTCCATTACGTTGCGGTTGAAGGCGGCCACTTCCGGCCAGCCCATTTCCACCGGGCTGCCCAGCAGGTAAGGATGGCGGCCGCCGGCAAATTCCGCGTAGGCGTCGTTGTAGACCATGTAGCCTTGCTGGCCCCACAGCATCACGAGCGGCAGGGGCGAACCGAGTACGAATTGCACGGCGGCGACCAGACTTTGCTGCCATTCGTCGATGGCGTTCAGTTCGGTCGCGCTCCAGTCGTAAGCCCGGATGCGTTCGGCCATTTCCCCTTTCCAGCCGGGGCAGCCGTGGTCGTCTGCCGTGAATGGCATGGTTCTGCTCCACCTTGATCACTGTGATGAGCGTGTTCGGGCTGTGCGGCGGCAGCGCTCCTGGCTCGCGGCGCAGGGACGCGGGCCGCTCACGCGCGTGAGGCGTCGGACGTGTTCGAGAACAGAAAATTATTGTAGGCCACATCGACTTCCAGATGACGGGAGCCCGTCTCGGGCAGGGCAGGTTTGAACGGCATACGGTGCGGGCTTCGCGGCACAGAGGCATTACTCCAGACGGATGATCGGGCTGCGATGTCAGCCGATGGGTAGCAAATCGCGTTCCTGGGCGTCGGGTTTAGCTACGTGGACGTTGTTCCGCGTCGCCGTATGGTTGTTTGCCGATTCGGGCTGTGGCATGGTGATTGGCCGGCGCTCAACCGATCGCCTTTCGAACCCACCACCATGCCGAAGAAAAACGCCACACGTACTGGACTTCCCAAGCCGGACGCCCGCCAGGATCTGCTGATTGCGCGCCGTAACGCGAAGATGGCGCGCTCGGCACACGCCTATGTGCGAGGCAACACCACCAAGTTTTATGAATGGCTCGACGGCATCGAAAATCACACGCTGCCGGAAGGGCCCGCTGTGTGGATCTGCGGCGATTGCCATGCGGGCAACATCGGGCCGGTGGCGAATGCGCAAGGCCGCGTGGAAATCCAGATTCGCGATCTGGACCAGACGGTGATCGGCAATCCGGCGCACGATCTGATCCGCCTCGGCCTGTCGCTCGCCACCGCCGCGCGCGGCTCGGATCTGCCGGGAGTGACCACCGTGCGCATGATGGAAGCCCTCGCTGACGGTTACGAACGGGCCTTCGACGACGCCTCGGACCACAACGACATCCAGGCCGAAAAACCCGAAGCGGTGCGCGTCGTCATGAAGCAGGCTGTGCGACGTTCATGGCAACACCTGGCCGAAGAACGCATCGAAGACGTCGAGCCGGAAATTCCGCTTGGCAAGCGTTTCTGGCCGCTGTCGAAAAGCGAGCGCAGCGAGATCGTCGCGCTGTTCGAGAAACGCACGATGGCGGGTCTGGCGACGGCGTTGCGTTCGGAGGACGACGAGGCCAAGGTCTCCGTGCTCGACGCGGCCTATTGGGTGAAGGGCTGCAGTTCGCTTGGACGTCTGCGCTATGCGGTGCTGCTCGACGTCGACGGTGCGGCGCTCGACGGCGACGATCTGTGCCTGATCGACATCAAGGAAGCCGCGCAGGCGGCCGCGCCGCGCTATGCCGACGCCACCATGCCGCGCGACAACGCGCAGCGGGTGGTGGAGGGCGCGCGCCATCTCGCGCCGTTTCTCGGCGAGCGGATGCGCGCCGCGCGGCTCGCCAAACGCTCGGTGGTGATCCGCGAGCTGTTGCCGCAGGATATGAAGCTGACCATCGAACAACTGACGCGCGACGAGGCGATGCGCGCGGCGCGTTTTCTGGCGTTGGTCGTGGGCAAGGCGCATGCTCGGCAGATGGACGATATCGAACGCAAGGCGTGGCTCGGCGAACTGCGGCGCAACCGCGGCAAGACGATCGACGCGCCGCCGTGGCTCTGGAAGAGCATCGTCGAACTGGTGAGCGGCCATGAGGCCGGCTACCTCGAACATTGCAGGCGTTACTCGCTCGACGCCGCCGCGTGATAGAGTGCGCCGGACCTGCCGCCGGCGGGTGACGCATGGCGCGGTGCAACGCTGATTTGAATATGAGTATGGATATCGATTTTGAGTGCACGATGTGCGGCAATTGCTGTCACGATCTGCGCTTGCCGTTGACCGTCACAGAAGCGCTCGCATGGCTCGAGCGCGGCAACGAGGTGCAGCTTCTGTGCGAGGCGTTGCCCTGGCCGGAAGAGCCTGCCGCGGACAATCTGCTGGCGGCGCATAAACGCCGCCGGTCGTTTGCGGCGCTGAGCGGCAGCTTGCCGGCGCGGATCGTCGTGATCCTGACGGGGGCGTTTGTTGGGCCGTGCCCAAACCTGCAGGCCGACATGCGCTGCGGCATCTACGAGGAACGGCCCTTCGTCTGCCGGATCTATCCGGCGGAAATCAATCCGTTCATTGAACTGGAGCCTGCCAGCAAGGGTTGCCCGCCGGAAGCCTGGACGCCGGGACTCGCGCCGCTGGTGCGGGCAGGGCGGCTGGTGGATGCGGCCACGGTGGCGTTGACCGAAAAGTCACGCGCGGCCGACGCGGCGGATGCGCCGCTCAAGCAGAGGTTGTGTGCGCTGCTGGGCATCGATGCGGCTGCGTTGGCCAATGAGGGGTTCGTGGTGCATTCGCCGGCGCGGGAGGTGTTGTTGGCGGCGTTGCGGAAGGTGAGTGCCGAGGGCGTGGTGGATGCGTCACTTGATGCCTCTGATGCGCAATCGTCGGCGCAGGCGCCAGCCTGGCGTTTCGTATCGAATCGGCGTGCGACGGTGGATACACTGGTGTCGGTGGGGGCGCTCGGGGACTTTGTGGATGCTTCCGGAGAGGCGGCGTTCGAGTATCTTGGGTTTTTTCCGGCGCAGGCTTAGCGGGTGGCCCGGTTGCCTTCTCTGGTGCGAGCGGGGCAAGGTGCAAGTCTCGAGGACGCGGCGCGATTGTCGTTCCGCGTCAGGGGCTTGGGCGGTATTTGGCGGGGTTGTCCACAGTGTTGTCAACGAATTCTGTGGACAACTTTATCTCGCGAGCAACCTGCTGCCGTCACCCGCATGCGTCAAGACATCCCGGCGACCCTCCCCCAAACGCTCACCCTCCCTAATTCGACAACGAAACATACGGCGAACTTAGCGGCGCCGGCGGGAACGGTTGCAATCCTGCCTGCTTGGTAAAGCTATACCGCACATACAAGGCCGCCAGCCATTCCCGGTACTGATACGCGTTGCCGAGCGAAGCCGTCGCGCCCACCGCCACCTGCGGCGCGAGCTGATACTCGCCCACCGCGCTAAACGAATAGGCCACCCCGGTTTTACTCTGGCTGGGGTAAATCGCGCCGCTGTCGAGCGTGGGGTTTGTGATGCCAGCCATGTTCGCCGCGGCGGCCGCCTGCGCGCTGCCACTCGTCGGGAAATACGGTGACGAATTCAAGCGGTAATGCTGCACGCCGATCGAGCCTTTGAAGTCGTACGTGAAGTCGCCGTTGCGACCCATGTATTCGATCGGCAGGTTCAGGATCACGTACTGCTGCGGGCTGAAATAGCCACCTTGCCCATACGTGAAGTAGGACAGGTTTTTGTCGTAGCGCATCAGCGTTGTATTAACGCCGACCGTGAAAGTCTGATCGGCGTCCTTGTAGAGTCGTGTATAGACACCGCCGCCGCCCTTGACCGCGTAGTTGTCCGGCACGTTGCTGCCTTCGAGATACTGGAACGAGCCGTTCACATACAGGCCGCTCGTGCCGTCGTCCCAGGCGAGGCTTGCCAGGCCGCCGTTCGACGTAATGCCGCCCCATTGCAGATTCTGGCCTGAATCCTTGGCGCCCGCGTAGGAGAGCAGGCTGTCCGTGACCGCGCGCCGGGCGACGGCGAGCGAGTAGGACACTTTGTCGGTGATACCGCCGTCATACTCCGCACCGCCGACGATGTTCTCGATCGGAAAGCCGATCGGCGTGGTGCCGACGTCGGCCTTGAAGCTGTGCGTTTCATAGCCGACCGACAGCCCGACGCCACTGGCGGTTTGCGAGCCGAACCGGTTGGTCGCATTGGCGGCCTGGGTCGACGCGGCCGTGTCCCCCGGCAGAAAGGGCGCGAGGCCGGAGCCGAAGCGCGCCAGGGTGGAGAGCTGGCCGCTCGCGGTGCCTGCGTCGAGCGTCACCGGCGTGGCCGTGACCACCACGTGTCCGTTGCCGGCCTGGATGCGTCCCTGCACGGGGGCTTCGATATCGGTCAACTGCGACAGACCGTCTTCTCCGGCGCGATTGCGGAACACCACACCGGCCGACACGGTACTCGTCTGCTCGCGATTGACCTGCGCCAACTCTTCTGCAACCCCGAGCGTCTGCGAACTGGCGACGCTGGCGGGCGAGGGCGCATAGCTGCCGCCGTTTCCTGCGGGCGCGGCCTGGGCAGCGGGCGCCTGCGGATAATACGGCTGGGCATAGCCTGCCGGCGGTTGCGGAATATACGGCTGTTGAGCGTAATAGCCCTGATTGCCGTAGTTCTGATTCGGATAGGGCTGTTGCGGCTGGCCGTACCCCGGTTGCCCGTAGGTCTGCTGCTGCGGATACGGCTGCGGCGCGTAGGCCTGTTGCTGGGGATAGGGCTGCTGTCCGTAGTATGGCTGCTGCGCATAGCTTTGCTGCCCATAGGGCGCCTGCGCATACTGCTGTCCCGCGCCGGCCGTGCTGCGCGTGCCGTTCTGGTTACGCGCCATCGTCTGCTTGCGGTTCGTCTTGCGCTGATTGCCTGGCAGTGCTGGATAATTACCCTGCTGGGATACTGCCTGCGCGGCCGCGTTGGCTTGCGCCTCGCGCGCGGCGGGCGACATCGGCCACGGCGTCGACGCATACGGCGCGGGAGCACCATAAGGCGCCGCGTTCTGCGGGTAGGGCGCGTTATAAGGCTGCGTGTATTGTTGCGGATAGGGCTGCGCGTATTGCTGTGGATACGGCTGTTGCTGCTGCTGTTGCGGATAAGACTGCACCGGCGCCGACGCCTGTCCTTGCCCCGGATACGGCTGCAACGGCGCCGCAGCCGGCAAACCGCTCTGGCTCGATCCGTAGGTGTCCGGACCATATCCACCCGCGCCATTACTGGAACTCGGCATGCCGGAGGGATTGAGCGGTGCGGCGGAAGGCGGCGCATACGGCGCGGAGTACGGTGCCGAATAAGGCGCCACATACGGCGAGGGCGGTTGGGGCGGCGGATAGTTCGGCACGGTCTGCGTCGGAAGAGAGGACTGCGAGTACGGGGACGCTGCGGGCGCGCTATGAGGCGTCGTTACGGTGATGCTGAAGCCGCCGCCCGCGCGCGGTGTCGAGGCCGCGCTCGTGGCGTCGGCCGGCACGTCGACGGCGGTCTTGCCTTCGAACGGATTGGTGCCGGGCAGCGGCGTCGCACCGATTTGCCGCATCGCAATTTCCCAGCCACGCGGCACGTTGCCTGCCGAGCCGGCGCGCGGCGCGGCGCTCGTCACCGGCGTATTGGCCGCGACCAGCGAGCGCTGCAGATACGTCGACGCCAGCGTGAGCTTGCCTTCGGCGCGATACATGCGGCCGACGGCGGCCAGTACGTCAGGATCGTCCGGCGCGTTGTTCAGCGCCTGGCCGGCCAACGATTCGGCGTAACGGAAGTCCTTGGCGCCGGTTGCCGCAGGAATCGCCGCGAGCATCAGGCTCTGGTCGTCGGGACGGCGTGTCAGCGCCGCGCGGTAACTGGCGAGCGCGTTGCGGTCGTCGCCCGCGGAGGTATAGAGACGCCCGAGTGCCGCCTGCAGGTCGGCGTTGTCGGGCATCGCGGCGAGCCACGGCGCGATCACGTCGTAGGCGCCGGCCAGGTCGCCGCGCTGGCGTACCGTGTCGCATTGCCGGATCACGATTGCCAGATTCAGATTGCTGAAATCGGCGCGTTGCTCCGGGGTCAATTGCGTGGCGGCGAGCTGGCGCATCACTGTGCCTAGTTCGGTATCCTGATGAGTAGCAAGCAGGATGCTGGCGTATTGCAGTTGCAGATCCGGGTTGCCGGGCGCGGCGCTCATGGCGCTGCGCACGAGCCACACGGCGCGGTTCGAATCGCCCGCCTGCTGATACGCCGACGCCACCACGCCGATCAGTTCGGGATTGCCATCCGCAACCGGCTCGGCGGCGGCCAGCGTGGCGAGAGCCTGCTGGGTTTGCCCGCTCCTGGTCATCTGGATCGCGAGGCTCGCCTGCTGATGCACCCACAGACGATGCTGCAAGGTGGCCATGGCGTCGGTGCGCTGGGCGGCGGGAATGCGGTCGAGTTGCGCGAGCCCCGCGGACCAGTCCTGGGTTTCCGCCGACAGCAGCGCGCTCGCATAGAGCGCGTCGGTCATGTCGGGGCGGGCGGCCAGCAAGCCGTCCATCATGCTGCGCGCGTTGCCGACCGCGCCCTGGCGCACGTAGATGCGCGCAAGATCGAGCCGCAGCCACGGATCGTCAGGATTGCTGAGCAATGCGTCTTCGAACAGGCTGCGTGCCGCGCCCAGGTCGCCGCGTGCTTCGGCCGCGCGCGCCTGGGCGGCTTGCGCCTCGCCGCGCAGACGGTCGATACCGCCCGCTTTCGATTGCTGTTCCGCGTTCAGTTGATTGGCGAACTGCAGCGCTTCGTCGCCCCGTCCCTGAGCGGCGAGCGAGCCGACGAGGCCACGAATCGCATCGGGATTGTCGGCCTGGCGGCGCAGCGCCATCCGGTAAGCCTGTTCGGCGCCGACCGGGTCGCCATTGTTCAGCAGCATCTCGCCGAGCAATACTTGCGCGGTGACGTCGGACGGATTGATGGCGATGGCACGCTCGAACAGCGATTTGGCCTTGGCGAAATCGCCGTTGCTGCGCGCGCCGAGTGCGTCGCTGGTGTAAGTCCAGTAGGTCGCGCTGAGCAATGCGTCTTTCCAGCGTGCCGGATTGGCGCCCCGCGAAGCCCGTTCCAGGTCGTCGCGCGCTTCGGAGAAGTGCTCCTGCTTGAGCGCGGCGATGCCCATGCCGCCGAGCGCGTCCCCATCGTTCGGACTGCTTGCCAACACCGAAGAAAACTTCGCGCGCGCCGTGGCGAGGTCGCCGCGATCAAGCGCCGCAAAGCCGTCGGCGACGGTGCGCCCGCGCGCATCGACGGCGGCGTTTTGCTGGGCGCGTTCACGGGCCGCGGCGTCCTGCTGCACCATCGAATCGGAACGCGCCTTGACTGCGGCGTCGTCGGGAGCGAGTTGCAGGTAGGCCTGGTAGAGCGGGGCGTCCGAGGCGCGGGCGTCGAGCCATAGCAAGGCTTGCCGCCAGCTTTTGCGCGCGGCGGCGCCCACTGAGCTGTCGCCCGAAAGTTTCTGGAGTTGCGCGATGCCTTCGCGGCGCGTCACGTCGCGATACGTCAGATGCTGCGCGTAAGCGAGTGCAAAGCGCGGATCGTCCGGATTCTGCTGCGCGAGCTGCTGCAAGCCGTGGCGTGCCTGGTCCCAGCCCTGCGGCGTGGCCGCGAGTGCCTGGTAGTATTCGAGTTGCAGTTCGGGCGTGGCGGGTTTGCCTTCGAGCGCGCGCTGATACTGCTGCACGGCGCTGGCGCTCTGGCCGCTTTGCTGCAGGCGGCGGGCGTCGTTGACGGTCTGGTCGCGCAGGCTGCTTTCGCCGAGGCGTCGCCCGAGTTCGTCGATGCTCGGATAATTCGGCGCGACTTCCCGCAGACGCGCCAGATATTGCTGTGCACCGCTGCCATCCTTGCGG
Organism: Paraburkholderia sp. BCC1885; assembly: GCF_900996235.1. Classification (GTDB taxonomy): domain Bacteria; phylum Pseudomonadota; class Gammaproteobacteria; order Burkholderiales; family Burkholderiaceae; genus Paraburkholderia. The sequence continues at coordinate 45,885 of NZ_CAAJGM010000055.1, read as the reverse complement.
TCGGCGAGCACCATGCCCATGCCGAACAGCGCGTCGGGCTGTTTCGGATCGATGCGCAGCACTTTTTGCCAGGCCTGCTCGGCGAGGTCGCCACGGTGATGGGTCTGCCAATACTTGCCCTGGTCGATCAGCACGTTGAGCGGATCGGACGAAGCCTGGGCAAGCACGGCGCCGGGCAGCGTCGCGGTCGAGACGCTAACGAGGCTCAGCGCCAACGCGAGGGCGCTCAATCGCATGCGTTTCTCCAACTCGGCAGCAGCCGGCCGGCGTCATCGAAGCGATAGCGGCCTTCGATGAATCCCGTGCCGAACAAACCCAGCACACGATCGTAATAGACCGGTTCATGTCCCGCGACGGCGTTGTCGAGCGCCGCCAGATGGGTGCGCGCGAGACCCAGGTCGCGTTCGTCACCGAGCGTCTTGAAGTACGGCGCCAGCGCCCCCCAGTAGCTAAGCGGCCCTTCGCCGCTTACGACGCCAGTGGTCGCCGCCACCTTCTCGGGCGGAAAACCGGCTTCGGTGACCTGCAGACGCATGCCGCCAAGCGCCGCGAGCCAGGGCCTGGCGAGCGGATCGCCAGGCGCGGCCATGCCGGCCCACAGGTAGGCGCGGATCGCGTCGTAGCTGCCGGTGTCGCCGCTTTTCGGATCCACCACGAACTGGCCGGCGCGCCATGCGGCCCAGTCAGGCACGAAACCGCGCGGAGATGTGGTCTTGATGAGCTGATAGGCGTTATCCGCGAGCTTGTTCCATGGACCGCCAGGTACGGCCTTGGCCAGCGCGCGTAGCACTGACAGTGGGAAATAGCTGGGATTCAGGCGCGTCACGTCGCCGGTCTGGAAACCTTGCGAACCAGGCAAGAGCATCGGGCCGAGACCGGACAGGCTGACCACTTCCTTGCTGGCGATCTGTCTGGCCAACGCCTCGCCGAGCGTCGTGTAGCGGCTGTCGTTCCACAGGCGTCCCGCCTGCAGCAGATCGTAAGCAATCCATAGATCGGAGTCCGAAGCAGAATTCGGATCGAGCACGCCGTAAGAACCATCGGGCTTTCTGCCCCATTGCCACGAAGGCAAACGCACATCCTGCGCGTCGAACTGATTACCCGCGAGGTTGGTGCGGGTCCAGTCGAGCAGGCGGTCGAAGGTGGCGCGATCGTTTGCCACCAGCGCGAAGAACATGCCGTAGGACTGGCCTTCCGACGTGGTCTGCTGGGTCGGCGTCGAAAAGTCGATCACACGTCCGTCGGCCTGCACGAAGCGTTCGACGAAGGTGCGATAGGCCGGCCAGTCGCACGAGGCCGCATTCGTGCCTGGATTCGCGGCTGCGGCGTGATGGGGCAGCACGGCCGCCACGGATGCGGCGAGGCCGAGAGCCAGCGCGACGGGTGCCGTTTTGAGTGTCACCGGCATTTCAATCCCTCAGGCGGCGCGCCGCGATCGAGCGCAGCGCACGGTAGAACAGCGCTGCGATGATCAGCGCGGCGAAGATGCCGCCGAGCAGCAGCAGGAGCGGATGCGACGACAGCGCCCAGCGCAGGTATTCCTGCGGCGACAGATGGCCGATGTAATACGCCGTGCCGTTCGAGGTAATGGTGACGCTGCGGCCGTGGATCACAGCCATTGCACCTTGAATTTGCGGCAGCACGTCGGCGTCGAGCAGGGCCGCGTTGAGGTCGGCATCCGACTGGCCCGCCGCGCTGACGAACGCCACCGCGCTGCGCTCTTTCTGCAGCGGCGATTCGAAACCGGTCAGGAGCGCCGCGCCGTTCGAACTGACGAGCGACAGGTCGGCGCGCGCCGGCGCGCGTTCGACGCCGCGTTCGCCGTGCCACCAGTCTTCCAGCTTGAAGACGATGTCGGACAGTTCGAACGTGCGCGTATCGCCGTCGCTCGAGAACGGCATCGATTTGGCCCAGCGCTGCAGCAGCGGTTGACGGCCAGGCGCGCCGAAAATCAGCAGATCCTTGTTGGCGAACTGGTCGACCTGGTCGGCGTTGGTGACGGTCACGCCGGTGACCGGATAGCCGGTCGACGCGCCCATGCGGCCCATCTCCAGCAGGTACAGGCTGTAGTCGCTCGAATCCGCGTCGTTCGGCAGGATCACGGCGGTCTCGGAAAGGTCGGCCATGCGCGTGAACGGGAAGCCGCTATTGGCGAACGCGGCCAGATCGGGCAGCGCCATGTAATGCGGGAACGACGACAGGTCGATGGTCGAATTCGGATCGATCGAGCCCACCACGTTGTCGAGCAGGCGGCCGTGGCATTCGCCGGTGTTCGGGATGTCGTAGTAGAAGTGCAGCCGCAATTGCGCGCGCGGCGTCAGCAGCAGCGGCGGAATATAGACGGTGCGGCGCGCGTCGCTGGTCTTGTCCGGCTGGATGGTGCTGAAATAGCGGCCGAGGTCGAACATCGACGCGGGCCGCGCTGGAATCGGCAGCGACTGCACGAAGCCGTCGTTGATGCTGATGTTCAGCGACGAGCGATCCGGCGCCGGGCGCACGGTGTAGCGATAGCGCAGGTCGATCGGCGCGCCCTTGGTGTGCCACATGAACAGATCGGGCGGCACGCGCAGGTTCACGCGCACGGCGTCGGCGTCGTAGCCTGCCACGCTCAGGTCGCGCGCCTCGGCCAGTTCGCCGAAGCGCACCGGGCGATTGGTGGGCAACCAGTTCGGCGCATCGTAAGGGGCGCGCGGGCCGAGCTCGTTGAGTTGTGTGATCGTCGCGCTTTCGCCGGACAGTACGCTTTGGCCCACGCCGAGCGCCTTCGCGGCGGTCTTCAGTTCGGCTTCGTTGCGGCCGAGCACCAGCAGCAGTTTGCCGCGCGCGGGCGCGTCACGGTCTACCACCGCGACGGTCGGGCCGGAGATGGCGGGAATCGTCACGCCGGCAGGGCGCTGATCGGAGGTGGCGAACACCACGGCATTGCCGGAGAGCGGCGCCTCGTCGAGCTGGGCGGGAAAGCGCGCGCCGCGATAACCGGCCAGCGCGCCGAACCACGACGCCACGATCCCGGCCGCCTCCAGCGTTTCCGAGCCGGGTTTCGACGGCAACACGAACGGCAGTTCGAGCCGCCGCACGTCGCGACGGTCGAAGAACGGCTGCGGCAGCGCGGCCAGATCCGGCTTGCTGGTGAGCGAGGCGTAGGTCAGATCGAGCGAGCTCGCATTGCTGACGGTGGCCCACAACGACGAATTGGCCGGGTCTTCGCACTGCTGCGTGTAGTGGCCGATCAACTGCACATTGAGGTGATTGAATTCGGTGATGAAGCGCGGATCGATCGAGACGTCGCGCGCCACCAGCAGGCCGGCCTGCTCATGCGGCACCGGCAGCGTGGCCGCGACTTCGCCGTTCACCAGCACCTTCAGTTGCGAGATCGCCGGCAGCAGGGCGGGCGAGTAGCTATAGACCAGATGCAGGACCGCGCCGGTCACCACTTCGTCGCTGCGCACCGAAAACGCGATGCCGTTCTGGCCTTCGGTGCCGCGCAACTGCAACGGATCGAGCGCGCCGAAGTCGGCGAAGGTCAGCGTCTGACGGCGGCCGCCCGGCACCAGGGTGCCGGGTTCCGCGGTGGTCGGCGTCTTGATGCCGAGCGCTTTCACGGACGACGCGGCGAGCGCCGGTGTCGGCGTGGCCAGCGCGGGCTGCGTGATGGCGTTGGGATCGAATGGCACGGCGGCGCTCGGCGCCGGCACGTTGCCTACGCCGGTGGCGTCCGCCGGATTCGCTGCTGCACCCGCTGTCGTGCCGCTTGTTGCCGCGCCGGATGTCGCACCGCGCGCCGAGGCTGCGACCACTTCCGCGGCCGCCGCCAGCGGCGCCGCCAATGCGGTCTGAACGGCCAGCCAGCAGGCGAGTGCCCGAACGAGGCGGCGCGAACGCAAGCGCGTTGCCCATCCCGTCATGCCGCGCCCGTCTTGCAAGTGTTGATTCTGTGTCCGCGCAATCCCTTTGCCCATAAGTCAGTCTTTTTTCGTTTTCAGCTTTTTGACGTCGATTGGACGGCTTTTCATCGAGCCGCGCAGGTCTTCGTAGAGATGTTCGAACAGGCCGGCAATACCGCGCACGCCGACCAGCAAAACGTGTGAGAGTCCGCGCAGCGGGGTGTCCTGCTGACGCCCTTCGGCCCAGCCCATCCAGGCGTCGGCGCGTGCGAAGGTCGACTTGACGAACTCGTACTCCTGCTCGCGCGACATGGCGTCAAAGCGCAAGCCGACCCGTCCGGGCGCGGTGAAGCCGACCGTGGCGGCGAACGCATATTCTTCATCGCCGCGAAACAGGGAGACGGTCACGCGTTCGTGCATCGGCACCTTGATGGCGCCGGGCAACTCCACGCCAACGCCGCCTTCCGAATAGTCGATGGTCTGGCAGGCGAGCGTGCGGCCCGTCGAAAATTTCAGCATCACCGGCATCTTCATCGCCACGCGGTGCACGGCGCGAATCTGGCGGCGCTCGCTCGCCGCCGCCACGCTCGCGCCGAGAATCAGCATGTTGTAGCCGGTCCAGGCCAGATTGAGCACGGTGGTCTGCACTTCGCTATGCACTGCCAGGTTCAGATAGATGTGCACGAGGCCCGTGATGAAACCGATCAGGTTCAGCAGCAGCAGGAACAGATAGGGACGAGAGATGGACCAGTCGAAGTAATTCTTTTCGATCTGGCCGCCCTTGGCCGTCACGTTGAACTTGCCGAGCTTCGGGTTGATCAGCGCGAGCAGGGTCGGCGCGGTGATGTACGACGCCAGCACCGATTCATAGACCTCGGCCCAGAACGAATGGCGGAACAGGCGCTGCATGCGCGAATTGGTGACGCTCGCATGCATCATGTGCGGCATTGCGTAGATGGCGATCGTGCCGGCGGCCGCTTCGATCACGTGCGCGCCGAAAAACAGGAACGACAGCGGCGCGGTCAGGAACACGAGTCGTGGCACGCCGTAGAAGAAGTGCATCATCGCGTTCAGATAGCAGAGCCGCTGGCCGATCTTGAGGCCCTTGCCGGTCAACGGATTGTCGATCCGGAAGATCTGCGTCATGCCGCGCGCCCAGCGAATCCGCTGGCCGATGTGGCCGGACAGACTTTCGGTCGCGAGGCCGGCCGCCTGGGCAATCGCCAGATACGCGGTGGTGTAGCCGAGACGGTGCAGCTTCAGCGCGGTGTGCGCGTCTTCGGTGACGGTTTCCACCGCGATGCCGCCAATCTCCTCGACCATCGAGCGGCGCAGCAGCGCGCACGAGCCGCAGAAGAAAGTGGCGTTCCACAGGTCGTTGCCGTCCTGCACGAGACCGTAGAACAGCTCGCCTTCGTTCGGCACCTTGCGGAAGGTGCCGAGATTGCGCTCGAACGGATCGGCCGAGAAGAAATGGTGCGGCGTTTGCAGCATCGACAGCAGCTTGTCGCGCAGAAACCAGCCGAGGCCGATTTGCAGAAACGAGCGGGTGGGGATGTGATCGCAGTCGAAGATCGCGAGGTACTCGCCGCTGGTGATCTTCAGCGCCTCGTTGATGTTGCCGGCCTTGGCGTGGCGGTTGTGGGTGCGGATCGTCCAGTTGACGCCCACTTCCTCGCAGAACGCCTTGAACTCGGGACGGCGGCCGTCGTCGAGCACGTGGATGGCGAGTTTGTCGGTGGGGTAGTCGAGTGCGAGCGCCGCGTAGATGGTCGGCTTCACCACCGAGAGCGGCTCGTTGTAAGTGGGGATGAACACGTCGACGGTCGGCCAGGCGCTGCGATCGGCCGGCAACGGCAGCGGCTCGCGCTTGAGCGGCCAGGCGGTCTGGAAGTAGCCGAGCATCAGCACCACGGTCGAATAGACTTCGGCGGAGACCAGCAGCAGGCCCCAGACGGCGTCGAGCGGATGCTCCCAGTATGTCGTGGTGGTGAGGCGCCAGAACATGTAGCGGCCCGAGGCGACCACCGACAGCATGATCATCACGAGCGTCGCATAACGGCCTTGTAGACGGCGGAACAGCAGCGCGCAGATGAAGCAGCAGGTGGCGAAGGTCAACTGCTCGTAGAAGGCGAGCGGCACCGTAAACACGAAGTACAGGATCACCAGCGCAAACAGCGTCAGGCACACCACGACCGGCGTGCTGCCCCACAGGCGGGCGTCGACGATGCGCTCGAGCCGCGAAGGCGCGGCAACGGGTTCTGTCATGCGTGCTTGCGGCGTGCTCATGCGACACTCCCCGGCGAAACGGCAATCGAATCGACCCGCGACATCAGCCACTGGCTGCACGCGCGGAAATCGGCGGCGGCCTGGCTGAGCGGATCGTAGTGGATCAGCGTGGTGTCGCAGGCGAGCGACTCGCTCACCCCTTCGTCCTGGTGGATGACGCCAGGGAACAGCTTCTCGCCGAGCAGATGACGCAGCACCTTGAGGACGTCCTTGGTCAACTGGCGCGACTGGTCCACCTGGTTGACCACATAACCCACGCCGCCGAATTCGGGGCGCGGCGCGGCGTAGGCGTCGATCATCCGCTCCATTTGCGGAATCGCCGCATACGAAGCGGCGTCCGCGAGCACCACGTTCAGCGCGAAGGTGGCCGCGCACAAGGCGGCGCGCGTGTAGACCGACGAGCCCGGCGGCGTGTCGATCACCACGATGTCGGAGGCTTCGAGCCGCAGCGACTTCAGCGAGTGCAGCAGCCAGAGCGGCTCCTGATCGACATAGGCCTCGAAGCGGCGCCGGTCGTCTTCGACGACGGCGCCGTAGGGCAGCACGGTCACGCCGTCGACGCCATCGAACATGATGCTTTGCCACGCGTCGCCGCTCAGCGTGGCGCGCGACAGGCCGTCGATGCTGTCGAGCGGCACGCCGAAGTGCAGACGCAAGGCGTTTTGCGGGTCGAGGTCGATCGCGAGCACTCGCCGGCCGCTGGTGGCGAGGACGGAAGCCAGGTTGGCGGCGAGCGTGGTCTTGCCGACGCCACCTTTCGCGGAAACGACCGCAATAACTTTCATGAGCGACGCGGGCCGTTGGTCAGCCACGAATGAGGAGCGGGCGTTGCCGCGGCGGGGGCATCGCCGCGCAGACGATCGAATAGCGAACCGAGCGCGGCCGGCGCGGCTCCAGTCGCGGCGCCCGATGTGGCTGAGGTTGGCGCCGTGCCGGCCGGCTGGAATAGCTTGCCGAGGATGGATGGCGCTTGGGCCGCAGGGGCAGCGGGTGCTGTCGAAACTGTGGCCGTCGCGGGTGGCATGAAAGCGGCCGGAGCAGGAGCGGCGCCCCTGGTGTTGAAGAACGTGGGCGGCGCAGCGGGAGATTCCGCGGGGCTTTGCACGGCCGGCGGCGTGGACGGACGAAAAGCGGGTGCCGGAATGGTTGCGTGCGCAACGACAGGCGGCACGGCGACGGGCACCATCGCCGGCGCCGGCGCGAAGGCGGGCGGCATATGGCTTACCGGCGCAACAGGCGTGGCCGCCGACGCGGCTACTGGAACCTGCGGTGCGGGCGCGGCTGGAATGCCCGATGCCGGCGCCGGCGCTGCCGTTTGAACATCACTTGCGACAAGCTCGCTTTGCGCCGCCGGCATGGGCACCGCCGAGAAACGCTCGGCGCCCCGTGGCGCCTCCACCTTGACGGCTTTGTCGACCGGCGGAATCGAGCGGCGATGCGGCCGCGTAAATAACGGCGTCTTGCTGCGCACCTGCGGCGTCGCGATGCGTTCAGCGTTAGCGAGACCGTTGACCGCTTGTGGTCCAGCGTCCGGCGTTTGCGTCGGCGCCTGCGTGGCATCGGCTGCCGGACCCGAGCCCGCATCGCGCCGCTGCGGCACAGCCGGAATGGACGGTTGCGTCAGGTCGAGCGTGACGAGCAACGGCCAGCGCGTGCGCGCCGAACTTGCTTCGTTCTCGCGGCCGATTTCCTGGTAGTCACCGGCATTGCCGCCAAAATGCCCGAAGAGCGTTTCGATGTCGCTGGAAGGACTCATATCGCCGCCGTCTTGTTCATGTCTATCTCGCGTTGCGCGTTTTGCTGCAGCAGTGCTTAGGCTGGCTGACGGCCGAGCCGGAACTCGATGGATGCGTTCTCATCGAATGCGCTCGCCTGGGCAACCGACAAACCTTCGGCGCCAAGCGAGCTCAACCACGTCTGATAAACGCCTTCGAGGAAGGCGGGCGTCCAGCCAAGCGCAGCAACGCCGAATGCCTGCAGCGGCGCGCACGAATGGACGATGCGCAGGTACTGCGCCTCGTCTGCCAGTTCGACGTAACCCCACTCCGCCTCTTGCCAGCGCGCGTTCAGGGCGTGAGCGAGATCGGCGGTCGAGCCGCACGCCGGCAACGGATGCGCGGCGGCAAAGCGGCAACCCACGCGATACATCAGTTGACGTAATTCGCCTTGGCCGATCTGGGCTTCGAACTCTTCGGCCAGCGCTGTGAGCAGGCCGCGCCATTGAGGGGAAATCTGGCGCTGCAAAAGGTAGTCGAGGGTAGAAACCATGTTTTCCGAAGTAGATGACCGTCTGCTGTTAAGCCGTACTTAAACGGGTGCCTGGATACGGACATCTCAAAGTGTTGCAAGTGAGGCGCGCATTGCACGCGCCCGGCGGTTATTTTTACCTGTACTGTGTGATGCAAAATGACCGCCGCCTCTAGTTAATGCGCAGTCTACTGAAGAGATAAACATTTCGCTACCACTGTCCTGATTGAAGCTATAGGCGCTTACGCACACTTCGCAAGAATGGATGCGATTAGCTCGGGACTTTTTTTCCGATGCGTTATCCATCGCGCCATACAAGGGTATCAAGCGCATACGGCAATTCGCATTTGGGATGCGCATGCGATATGTAAGGCCTGTAAGGCAGGGTGGGACCGTTGTGCGGTTGCATCACCGGCACGCTTGAGAGGCGCTTGACATTTCACCCGCAGACAGGGACGGGCGGAGATTTGACTCGAGGTTGACCCGGAGTTGCGGCGAGCGTGGCACGATGACGGGCGAGCGGTGCCAATTTGGGCCGCATCTAAATTTGTTTGACGACGGCATTAATATTTGTCAGAGGGATGCCGTTATACATCGGCAGAGTGACGGAACTGGCCTGATTTCTATCAATATGCTTTCCACCTCCACGCAACACATGACCGATGCCCATTTGCGTCTTCTTTTTCACCGACGATCATTAGAACAGCAGCGCCCGCTTTCGACGGTCACCATGGCTTTCACGGTCTTCGCCTCACTGCTGTTCGTGCTGGCGCGCAGCCTCGTGGCCGGACCGGCGGTGGCGGTTTCTTACCGGGTTAGCTGCCTGCTGCTGTTGGCGCTGCTGGTGACGGGGGTGCACCGGGCTCGCACGACGGCCGTGTTCGGCAGCCTCGGCGTGGCTTACACATTAGTGCTGGTCGTGCTGATTGCGTTGAACATCTCGGGGCTCCAGCAGCCCTTGCTGTGGGCGCTGCCGGCCTTGCTGGTGATTCCGATCTGCTCGGCGCCGCTCTGGCTCACGCCGACACACTTTTTCGTCGGTACGGCGATTTTTTACGCCAGTGGTTTGCCCTTGCTGTTCAGCCAGTCGCAGACCCATGACGTAAATGTCGTGGCCTGGCTGTGGGTGCTGATCGGCGCGCCCACTGCGGCGGTGTTTCACTTCGGCTTTTACTGGTTCCGGCGCGACCACTTCCTGCTCGAGAACCGTCTCGCGCAATTGGCCGCCACCGATCCGCTCACCGGCCTGCAGAACCGCCGCGCATTCATGGAGCAAGCCGAGCGGCGGCTCGCCGCGCTCGGCGAAAGCGCCAAGATCTGCGCGATCTTCGTGGATATCGACTCTTTCAAGTCCTTGAACGACCAGTTCGGTCATGCGGTCGGCGATCAGACCTTGTCCGAGGTCGCCCACGTGCTGATGGATCAGACCATGCCGCAGGACAGCGTGAGCCGGATCGGCGGCGAAGAGTTCGCGGTGCTGCGGCGCGGCGGCCTGAACTCGGCGCTGGATCTGGCCGAACGCCTGCGCGGCGCGGTTGCCTGCATTGCGCGCCCGGACGGTTACGTGACGGCGAGCTTCGGGGTGGCCGAGCATCGGGTCGGCGAAAGCATCATGGCCCTGCTCGATCGCGCCGACGAAGCCCTCTTGCGCGCCAAGCAGTCCGGCCGCAACCGCGTGTGCGCCGAGCGCGCCATCCCGTTCGATCCGCTGCAACTGCTCACCGGTCATCTGAGCGATCCCAACGATCCTTCCGGCGCCGCACGGCCACGCTGGGACGACTACTATCTGACGTCGCATTTTCAGCCGCTGTATAGCCTGTCGCATCAGAAGCAGGTGGGTTTCGAGGCGCTGCTGCGCGGCGAGCAGCGTGACGGCGTGCTGGTCCCGCCGGCGGTGCTGTTCGCGCCGCGGCCGCTGAGCGACGAAGGTGCGCTCGACCGCGCCAGTCACGCGGTCCATCTGGGCAATGCGCGGCGGCTGATTCCCGACGAAGCGTGGATCTTCCTCAACATCCTGCCCGCCAGTTTCGTCGCGCAAGGGTATGCCGACCAGCTTGCCGCCATCGCGCGCGCAGCGGGGCTCGAACCGGATCGGATCGTCCTCGAGATTCTGGAGTCGCATGGCGGCAGCGTCGACGAGATGTCGCGGGCGGCCGCGCGCTATCGCGAGCACGGTTTCCTGATTGCCGTGGACGACTTCGGCGCGGGCCAGTCGAATCTGGACCGGCTGTTCCGCATTCGTCCGGATTTCGTCAAGCTCGATGGCGAACTGATTCGCGCGACCATTCCGGGCACCCAGCAGTCGATTCTTCCCAAGCTCGTTTCCCTGCTGCATCAGGCGGGCATGCTGGTGGTCGTCGAAGGCGTGGAGACGACCGAGGAACTGATTCTGGCGGTGGAGTCGAACGTCGATTTCGCCCAAGGCTATTTGCTGGGCCGTCCAGCCGCGCAGATCGCGCCGCCGGATTCGGTCAACCGTTTGATCGACCGTTCCTTCGACGTCATCGCGCAAGGCCGCGCGCATCTGCACGCGCTATTCGAAGGCGAAGTAGAGCCGTACCGCTTTGCCTTGCGCAGCGCCGCCGACGCCTTGCTGTGCGGCGTCAGCATGGAAGAGGCGTTTGCCGACCTGGCGCAGCAGGAACTGTGCATCAGCTGTTTCATGCTCGACGAGCGGGGCCGTCAGATCGGTGCGGAAGTCACGGGCGTCGCGGGCGCGCAGCCCGGTGAATCGATGGAGCCGGTTGCGGACCCGCGCGATGCCCGCTGGGATCATCGTCCGTACTTCAGGAATGCGGTGCTGCTGCCGGGCGTGCCGGTGACGAGTAACCCTTATCTGTCGCTGGCGAGCGGGCGGCCCTGCATTGCGGTGACGGTGGCGATCCAGTCGGCGCAAATGCGCGCAGTGGTGGGAACCGAGCTCGACTGGTCCTCGCCGCATTTGCCCTGGCCGGCGAGCGAATAAGACCGGTGCGGCTAGGTTTCCCGACGCGGCGCGTGAGTCGAGCCGCGCACCACGAGGGTAGGCGCCGAGGTCACGCACACGCGGGGCGCCTTCGTCTCTGCGTGGATGCCGCGCGGCGCTGCCTCGATCAGCTCGCGCAGCAGGGAGACGGCAAGTTCGGCCGCTTCGACGGTCGGCACCGCAACCGTCGTCAAGGCGGGGCGCGATTCCTGGGCCAACTGAATATCAGTAATGCCGATCACCGAAAGATCGTGCGGCACCTGCAAGCCCAGATCGGCGGCGGCGTGCAAGGCACCGAGCGCGGGCAGGTCGTTAGTGGCGAATATCGCGCTCAGTTGCGGGTCGGCTTCCAGCAATTCACGGCTGGCGAGATAGCCGCCGCGCGTGGTGTCCCGCGCGTAGCGCACCGGTGTTTGCGCGGGATCGAGGCCCGCAGCACGCAAGGCGGCCACGAAGCCTTCGAAACGCGCCGCGTGGATCCCCGCGGCCTTGCTGCCGACGATCGCGCCAATCCGGCGGTGTCCCAGTTCCAGCAGATGCTGGGCGGCCAGCTCGCCGGCGCGGTGGAAGTCGACGGCCACGCAGGGCAGGCCGGGCGGTTCATGCGGACGTTCCCACATACACAGCACCACCGGCGCGCCGCGCGCCTCGGTCTTGTGCAGATCCGCGAAGTCGAGGTTGGCGTTCATCACCAGCACGCCCTCGGACAGCGTGCCGGCAATCTGTTCCAGGTAGGCGCGCCCCGCCAGCGGATCTTCGTTCGTATTGCAGATGATCAGGAAATGGCCGCTGCTGCGCGCGGCCCGTTCGACGGCCAGCGCGAACTCCGGATAAAACGGATTGGCGATGCTGGAGACCATCAGCGCGATGGTGGGCGCGCGGCCCTCGGCGAGTGCCCGTGCCGCCAGATGCGGCTGGTAGCCGAGCGCTTCGACCGCCTGCAACACCCGTTGCCGCGTCAGCGCGCCGACTCGTCCGCGATTACGCAGCACGTTCGACACCGTGGCCGGCGTGCAACCGGCGCGGCGCGCGACTTCGCTCAATGTAGGCATGATTGCTTCACTATTTGGGACGATTTCTCAAAATTTGCGTCTGTCAGAAAGGCGCGGCACCATTTGCCGCATAGACAAAACGATTTCGGAGACGCTGCAGCAAGCCATTGATCGCACGCGGTCAATTTTTTTCGGCTTTGCAGATTAAGCGCTTAATCTCCGGTTTCGAGCCGATTAAATCACGGAGACGAGGCGATGGCGAGCATTTCGTTGAGAGGCGTCCAAAAATCCTACGGCGACGGCGCCCCGGTGATTCGCAACGTCGATCTGGAAATCGGCGAGAACGAATTCTGCGTCTTCCTCGGGCCGTCCGGCTGCGGCAAATCCACCTTGCTGCGCATGATCGCGGGTCTCGAAGACGTGAGCGACGGCGATCTGTCGATCGGCGGGCGCATCGTCAACGATGTGCCGTCGGCGCAGCGCGGCGTGGCGATGGTGTTCCAGAGCTACGCGCTGTTCCCGCATATGACCGTATTCGAGAACATGGCCTTCGGCCTGAAGCTCGCCAAAACCCCCAAAGACGAAATCGACCGCAAGGTGCGCGAGGCGGCTCGCGTCCTGCAACTCGAAGCACTGCTCGAGCGGCGCCCTAAGGCGCTGTCGGGCGGGCAGCGGCAGCGCGTGGCGATCGGCCGCGCGATCGTGCGCGAACCCGGCGTGTTTCTGTTCGACGAACCGCTTTCCAACCTCGATGCCACCTTGCGCGGTCAGACCCGCGTCGAAATCGCGCGCCTGCACAAGCAATTCGCCAAGGCGAGCGTCGTCTACGTGACGCACGACCAGATCGAGGCCATGACGCTCGCCGACAAGATCGTGCTGCTGCACGCCGGCAAGGATACGGAGCGCTATGGCAGCATTGCGCAGACCGGCGCGCCGCTCGAGCTGTATCACCGGCCGCATAGCCGTTTCGTGGCGGGCTTCATCGGTTCGCCGCGGATGAATTTTCTGCCGGGCAAGGTCGAGGCAATCGACCCGCACGGCGTGAGCGTGAAGCTCGATCACAGCGGCGAGATCATGCGCGTGGGCGTGGACGGCGCGGCTTTGGCAGCGGGGCAGGCGGTGACCTTCGGCGTGCGGCCCGAGCATCTGGAACTGGCGGATGGGTCGGCCGTGGCTGCCGGATCTGCACCAGCCAATGTTCAGGATGCCTTATTGACGCGCACCGTCTCGCTCGTCGAGCAACTCGGCGAACACAGCTACGTCCATCTGGATGAGGCGGACGGCGCCGTGCTGATCGCCAAAGCGCCCGGCGACACGCGCCTGAAGCAGGGCGAGCGCGTCAGCTTTCGTGCGCCGGCCGCTGTTTGCCATCTATTTACCGAGGACGGCTTTGCCGTCGCTTCGCTCGAATCCGTCGAACACTACGCTTAAAGGACACCCGGATGCGCCTTGGAGTCTGCTATTACCCGGAACATTGGCCGGAATCGATGTGGCAGGACGACGCCCGCCGCATGAAAACGCTCGGCATCGAACAGGTTCGGATTGCTGAGTTTGCGTGGAGCCGGATGGAACCGTCGCCCGGCGAATACGACTGGGGCTGGCTCGACCGCGCCGTCGATGTGCTGGGCGCGGCCGGCTTGCAGGTGGTGATGTGCACGCCGACCGCGACGCCGCCGAAATGGCTGATCGACCGTCATCCGGACATTCTGCCGGTGGGCGCCGACGGACGGCCGCGTGGTTTCGGTTCGCGGCGTCATTATGATTTTTCGTCGCCCTCGTATTTCGCGGCGTCCGCGCGGATCTGCACGGCGGTGGCCGAGCGTTACGGCAAGCATCCGGCCGTCGCGTATTGGCAGACCGACAACGAGTTTGGTTGCCACAACACCGTGGTCAGCTATTCGCCGGCTGCGGTGGGACGCTTTCGCGAATGGCTGAAAGCGCGCTACCAGACGGTCGACGCGCTGAACCGCGCGTGGGGCACGGTGTTCTGGAGCATGGAGTACCGCAGTTTCGATGAAATCCACGCGCCGGTTGGCACCGTCACCGAGGCGCATCCGTCGCACCGGCTCGACTACCGGCGCTTCGCTTCGGACGAGGTGGCGCGCTACAACCGCATGCAGGTCGAGATCATCCGCGCGTATTCGCCGGGCCGGCCGGTGGCGCACAACTTCATGCAGTTGTTCACCGAGTTCGATCATTACAAGGTCGCCGCCGATCTCGACGTGGCGACGTGGGACAGCTATCCGCTCGGCGCGCTCGAAGAGCAATGGTACGCGCCGGAGGTGAAGGCGAAGTGGCTGCGCACCGGCCATCCGGACTTCGCCTCGTTCAATCACGACGTGTACCGCGGCATGTCGAAGCTGCCGTTCTGGGTGATGGAACAGCAACCGGGGCCGGTCAACTGGGCTCACTGGAATCCGGCGCCGCTGCCGGGCATGGTGCGTCTGTGGAGTTGGGAGGCGTTCGCGCATGGCGCCGGCTGCGTGTCGTATTTCCGCTGGCGCCAGGCGCCGTTCGCGCAGGAGCAGATGCACGCGGGCCTCAACACGCCGGACAACCGGCTGGATCTCGGCGGCAGCGAGGCGGCGCAGGTTGCGCGGGAGATCCGCGAGGTGTTGATGGTGGATCGGGATGCGAATGCCGGCATCCGTTCGAAGGTCGCGCTCGTCTATGACTACGAAGCGAAGTGGCTGTTTGAAATTCATCCGCAGGGCGCGGACTTTCACTATCCGCGCTTTGCTTTCGAGTACTACTCGGCGTTGCGCGGGCTCGGTCTCGACGTGGACATCGTGCCGGTCGATGCGCCGCTTAACGGCTATCGATTGATCGTCGTGCCGCCATTGCCCGTAGTGCCCGCGGACTTCGCGGCGCGCCTGACACGCTCGGGCGCCCAGGTGGTGCTGGGACCGCGTACCGGCTCGAAGACTGCAGACCTGCAGATTCCCGCGGCCTTGCCGCCGGGCGCGCTTGCCACGGTACTGCCGATGCGCGTGTGGCGCGTCGAATCCCTGCGGCCCAACGTGACCGAACCCGTGCGGCTCGCGGGCAGCGCCAGTCTCGATGACGGCGCGGGGCGGCATTGGCGCGATTTCATCGAAGACGCCTCGACGGACCAGGCCGCGCTGGAGACCTGCGCGCGTTTCGCCGACGGCCATCCGGCGTATGTCCGAAGCGGCGCGCTTCATTACTTTGCAAGTCTGTTCGACGATGCGCTGACCACGCGACTCCTCGCCGGCATTGCCCGCGAAGCCGGTCTCGCGGTAACGGCCCTCGGCGACGGCGTGCGTATCAGCCGGCGCGGCGGCCTGACTTACGTGCTGAACTACGGCGAGCAGGTGCATACGCTCGCCGATGTCCCGGACGGCGCGTTCGTGGTCGGCTCGCGCGAAATCCAGCCGCAGGGCGTCGCGGTGTATCGCTCATGATCTAAAACGACGTAAAAACCAAGGAGACAGGCATGACACTCAAACTTCGCAAGGTTCTGATTGCCGTCGCGCTGACAGCGGCCACGGCGGCGGCATCCATGGCCGGTAGCGCGCAGGCGGGCACGCTTACGATGAACATCGCGTTCAAGGGCGCGAGCCAGCGGGCGGTGTGGCAGCAGGTGGTCGACGAGTTCAGGAAAGCGCATCCCGGTACCGACGTCAACGTGTCGTTTATCGATGAGGAGGCCTACAAGGTGCAGTTGCCGGGCTGGCTGTCGACGGCCCCGCCCGACATCGTGAACTGGCACGACGGCGAACGCATGGCGTATTACGCACAGCGCGGTCTGTTCGACGACCTGAGCGGCGACTGGAGCAAGAACGGCTGGAACAGTACCTATGCGTCGACGAAGGAGGCTTCATCGTACAAGGGCAAGCAGTACGCGGCGCCGACTGTCTACTACTCGTGGGGCATGTTCTATCGCAAGGACCTGTTCCAGAAAGTCGGGATCGCGGAAGAGCCTAAAACGTGGGATCAGTTTCTCGACGCCTGCAAGAAGCTGAAGGCGGCTGGCATTACGCCAATTGCCGTGGCGGGGCGCGATGCGTGGACGCTGGCCGGCTGGTTCGACTATCTCGATCTGCGCCTGAACGGCAATGCGTTTCATCAAAAGCTGATGGCGGGCGAGGTGCCGTACACCGATCCGCGCGTGAAGAAGGTGTATACGACATGGAAGCAACTGATCGATGCGGGCTACTTTATCGATAATTCGCTCTCCTATGATCTCGATTCGGCGCAACCGTTCCTGTTCCAGGGCAAGGCGGCGATGATGCTGATGGGCACGTTCATCACCGGGGGCTTCCCGGCGAACGTGAAGCCGCAGATGGGCTACTTCCAGTTCCCGATTATCGACGCCAAGGTGCCGACTGCCGAGGACGGTCCGGTCGAATCGTTGCATATCCCGTCGAAGGCGAAGAACAAGGCCGACGCGCACGCGTTCCTGGCCTTTGTCGAAACGCCGGACATTGGCGCGCAACTGGCGACGGGGCTGGGGTCGCTGTCGGCCAACAGCAAGTCGCCGGAACCGGAGGATCCGATCTCGAAGATCGGTTTCCAGATTCTCGCCAATACCAAGGGCGGCATCGCGCAGTTCTACGATCGTGACATGACCAAGGAAATGGCCGACGAAGGCATGAAGGGGATGCAGCAGTTCGTCGCCGATCCTTCCAGGCTCGACGACGTGCTGGCGCAACTCGAGCAGACCCGTCAGCGGATCTACAAGAAATAAATGTATGCGGTAGTGCTAAGTAAATTCTAAGCGAAGTGAGCGTGGGCGGCGATTTGCCTTGCGCCGCTCACGCCCGACCAGGATCGTTCAGGAGACTCGCCGTGGTTCACTCCGTCAGCCGTCAGTCCATTACCGGCGATGCGGGACCGGGCGCACCGGGCGGCGCCGCGCAATCCGGCGCGTCGCCGCTGCCCGGCAGCGCGCCGCGCCGCCGTGGCCCGTCGCCTACGGCGCGCCGGCAACGACGTGCCGCGTTCCTGTTCCTCGCGCCCGCCTGCGTGATGGTGGCGATCTATGTGATCTGGCCGATCCTGTCGACCATCCGCATCAGCTTTTTCAACTGGGACGGCATGACCGATCCCAGCTTTATCGGGCTGGGAAACTATGTGGAACTGTTCCATAGCTCGACGTTCTACACCGCGTTAAAGAACAACCTGATCTGGTTGTTGTTGTTCCTGCTGGCGCCGCCGATGGGTCTCGCCGTCGCGCTGTATCTGAATCAGGCGGTGGCGGGCATCCGCATCGTCAAGTCGCTGTTCTTTGCGCCGTTTGTGTTGTCGGGCGTGGTGGTGGGGCTGATTTTCTCGTGGTTCTACGATCCCACCTTCGGCCTGCTGGCGCTGATTCTCGGGCATGGCGTGCCGGTGCTCGGCGACGCGCGCTATGCGACGCCCGGCATCATCTTCGCCGCGCTCTGGCCGCAAACCGCGTACTGCATGATTCTGTATCTGACTGGCCTGACCGCGCTGAACGCCGAGCAGGTCGAGGCGGCGCGCATGGAGGGCGCGCACGGCTGGTCGATGCTGTGGCATGTGATTCTGCCGCAACTGCGGCCCACTACGTTTATGGCAATTGTCGTCACGGTGATCGGCGCGCTGCGCAGCTTCGACCTGATTTCGGTGATGACGGGCGGCGGCCCGTTCGAGAGTTCGACCGTGCTCGCGTATTACATGTATGACCAGGCCATCAAGTACTACCGGATCGGCTATTCGGCATCGGTGGCGGTGGTGCTGTTTGCGATCATGCTGGTTTATATCGTCTATCACCTGCGGCGGATGCTGCGCGCCGAGCAATAAGGAGGCCGTCATGTATCCGCTGCCGATTGCCAAATGGAAACCCGCTTCGCGGCGACTGTACAAATTGTCGCTGCCAGTGGCCTTGCTGATCTGGCTGCTGCCGATGATCGCCGTGCTGGTCACCTCGATCCGCTCATCCGATGAACTGAGCGAAGGCAACTACTGGGGCTGGCCCAAGCACTTTGCGATGTGGGACAACTATCGCGATGCGCTCACCACCTCGCCGATGCTGCATTACTTCTGGAACAGCGTGATGATTACCGTGCCGGCGGTGGTCGGCTCGATCGCGCTGGCTTCGATGGCGGGCTTCGCGTTGGCGGTCTATCGCTTCCGCGGCAACAGCACCTTGTTCGCCACCTTCGTGGCCGGCAATTTCGTGCCGGTGCAGGTGCTGATGATTCCGGTGCGCGACCTGTCGCTGCAACTGGGGCTCTTCAATACGGTGGGCGCGTTGATCCTGTTTCACGTGTCGTTTCAGACCGGTTTCTGCGCGCTGTTTCTGCGCAATTTCATCAAGCAGTTGCCGTTCGAACTGATCGAGGCGGCGCGCATCGAAGGCGCCAACGAATGGACGGTGTTCTTCAGGATCGTGCTGCCGCTGATCCGTCCGGCACTGGCCGCGCTGGCGATTCTCGTGTTTACGTTTGTGTGGAACGATTACTTCTGGGCGCTGTGCCTGACCACCGGCGATGCAGCCGCGCCGATCACAGTTGGCGTGGCGGCGCTGAAAGGACAGTGGACTACGGCGTGGAATCTCGTGTCGGCGGGGTCGATTCTGGCGGCGTTGCCTTCGGTGGCGATGTTCTTCGCGATGCAGAAGCATTTCGTCGCGGGGCTGACGTTTGGCGCGACGAAGGGGTAAGTTGGCGAGGGCCGAATTGGGATGGGCTCAGTGGCGTTTGACGTACCAGGTTACATAGCTGGCAACGAGCGCGATTTTGCTCAGACATTCAATCAGCGACAGCGTGAACAACTGACGCGCAATGGCATATTCGAGCGGCAGCGTCGAGGCGAGCGCAAACACACTTGCTGCACAGACGAAAGCAAGAAAGCCGCGTGCATAGCGGACGCCGAAAAATGCGGCCACGCCGATTCCGAGCAACAGGCATTTGGCGAGCAGCAGCGCAGCGAGCCGCGCCAGGCTATCCGTAGGGCTTAGTTCCCAAGGCATTTCGACGATCGTCCAGACGCCGACCAGCACGATCGAAACCTGCATCGCGCGGTACGTGAGCGATGGTTTGCGGGCCGCCGTCGACCGCCCAGCTTGCCCCTGTGCCGCATCGAGTGGCGCGCGGCGCATGTGAACGTCCCATGCATCTTCGATGTTCATGAGTTTCTCCGTCATCCGGGCGTGCAGTTAACAGTCTGCGCGATATCTGGCGGCAACCCAAATTAAATATTGTCAAGTACGCGATTTTCCCCGTATTGGCGCATGGCATGTCCCTCTGTGTCCGGCGGATGACGCATCGATGGCGTAGATGCGCGGGTGCAACCGGCGCGCGCCAACGGGTTGCGTCGTAGCTTTGCCGGAGACGCACCCGCAGCGCAACCTGAAGCGCTTCAGCGCCGCTGCCGCCGTTGGTTGACCAAGCGCCATAGCGCGCTTAACAGCAACGAACCGACGCCTAGTCCGACCCCCAGCAACACGATCGAACTCATGTGATCGCGCACCACCGGCACATTGCCGAACAGATAGCCCGCCGTCACCAGCGACACGATCCATAGCGCGGCGCCGGCCACGACGAACGACGCGAAGCGCGCGAACGTCATCCGCGAGACGCCTGCGACGAACGGCGCGAAGGTGCGCACGACGGCGATGAACGGCGACAGCAGAAAGGTCAGGCCGCCGCGTGCTTCGTAGAAGGTATGCGCTCTTTGCAGCGCGTGCCTGTCGAGCCAACGGTACTCGGCGCTATAAACCTTTTCGCCGATCGCGCGGCCAAGCAGAAAGTTGACGATGCTGCCGGCCACGGTTGCGGCAAACAGTACGGGAATCACCAGCCAGACACTCAGCGCGCCGGTGGCGGCGAACGCGCCGCAGATGAAGATCAACGGATCGCCGGGCAGAAAAAACAGCGGCAAAAAGGCAATTTCGACAAACACGACGGCGAACAGCATCGCGTACACGGCCGCGCCGTACTGCGCGATCAAACCGCCGAGGTTGCGGTCGAAGTGCAGGGCGATCTGCAATAGATGCATCGGATCCAACTTTGAACGAGGGACGGGAGATGCCGCGAGTGAAGCGCTCGCAGCAGGTGCAAGGCATGGCATTTTGACGTATCTCGCGCGTTGTTGCATGACGCAAGGAAAGCCGTGCATCTGTTCGTTTCGCTGCCGGGATGTCAAGATTGCGCTAACACGTTTGCGATGCCCGTATGAGGCACAGGACGTGGACGGCGCCGTCGCCGCCGCCGTTCGTTGAAGTTTGCCGCGACGTTATCGATTTGCACCGGACGCTTATGCAGGGCTCTTTGGCCATCACGTTTCGCTTCGCTGTGCCTGGTGAGATCGACACCGTGCGCGCGATCGAGTATGAAGCCGCGCAGCGCTTTGCGAGTATCGGCTTGACCGGCATCGCGGATGCGCAGCCGATGAACGCGGACTTCGTGCGGCGCAAGATCGAGGCGTCGGAAATTATCGTCGCGCTGAGCGGCGCGGTGCAGTGCGTCGGGTTCGTGATGTTTGCGCCGTTGCCCGCGCGCTTCTATATCGAGGAACTCGATGTGCTGACCGCCTGGGCCGGACGGCGCATCGGCGCGGCATTGCTCGGCCAGGTGGAGCGGCTGGCACGCACGGCGGGGGCGCGGCAACTGGTGCTGTCGACGTTTCGCGACGTGCCGTGGAATGCGCCGTACTATCGACGGCTGGGTTTCGAGGTGATCGAGAACGCGCAACTCGATGCGAAGTTGCGCGCGATTCGCGCCGCGCATGTGGCGCGCGGGCTCGACGAATCGAAGCGGGTGTTTATGCGGCGTGAAGTTGTCGCCGAACGCCCGTAGGTCCGTGGGCCCATAAGCAAGCAAAAACGCGGCGGGCACCAACGGACTGATCTCCGCTCGTGCCCGCCGCGTTTCCATGCACTGTGACGCCTGCCCGCTCTTTACCCTGCCCGGGCGGAGCGTGCGCCAGCCGCGCTTACTCCACCGTTTCCAGTGTCGGATAATCCGTGTAGCCGGTCTCGCCTTGCGCGTAGTACGTGGCCGGATTCGGCGCATTCAGCGGCGCGTCCAGTTCGAAGCGGCGCGGCAAATCCGGATTGGCGATAAACAACTGACCCCACGCCACGGCATCCGCTTCGCCGGCATCGAGGACCTGCTGTGCCGATTCCTTGGTGAATTTCTCGTTGGCGATATACGGACCGCCGAACGCCGCCTTCAATTGCGGACCGAGACGATTGTCGCCGAGCGATTCGCGCGCGGCGATAAAGGCGATCTTGCGCTTGCCGAGTTCGCGTGCGACATAGCCGAAGGTCGCGGCGGCGTTCGAGTCGCCCATCGTGTGCGCGTCGCCGCGCGGTGCGAGGTGCATGCCGACGCGATTCGCGCCCCATACTTCGATGCACGCATCCACCACTTCCAGCATCAGGCGGGCGCGGTTTTCAATCGGGCCGCCGTAAGCGTCGGTACGATGATTGGTGCTGTCCTGCAGGAACTGGTCGAGCAGATAACCGTTCGCGCCGTGCACCTGCACGCCGTCGAAACCGGCCGCCTTGGCGTTTTCCGCGCCTTTACGATAGGCGTCGACAATACCCGGAATTTCAGCCAGATCGAGTGCGCGCGGCGTCACGAACGGACGCTCCGGACGCACGAGGCTGACGTTGCCCTTCGCTGCAATTGCGCTCGGCGCCACCGGCAGTTCGCCGTTCAGATACATCGGGTCGGAGATGCGGCCCACGTGCCACAACTGCAGGAAGATCTTGCCGCCGGCGGCGTGCACCGCGCTGGTGACGAGCTTCCAGCCCTCGACCTGTTCCTGCGACCAGATGCCCGGCGTAGCCGCATAGCCGACGCCCTGCGGCGCGACCGAGGTGGCTTCGCTAATGATGAGGCCGGCCGAGGCGCGCTCGGCATAATACTTCGCCATCAATGCATTCGGCACGCGGATGTCGCCCGCGCGCTGACGCGTCAGCGGCGCCATGATGATGCGGTTCTGCAGCGTGAGATCGCCAATTTGAAGCGGGTCGAAAAGAGTCGGCATAAGGGTCACCTTGGCTGGCGGGAACAGTACCCGCGGCTAAAAAGGACAGCGTGAAAAAGAAGCGCGGCGAAAGCGACGCGCGGCGTCAAAGGTCCACGTTCATGTGCTCGAGAAACGCCTCGATGACGGGCTCGTTACGTCTGAAAAATACCCACTGGCCAACCCGCTTCGACGTGATGAGACCGGCGCGCTGCAAGGCGGCCAGATGCGCCGACATCGTCGACTGCGACAGGCCGCAGTGCGTGTAGATCTTGCCGGCGCAGACGCCATGATCGAGCGTCAGTTCCTGGTCGCCGAAGTGCGCTTGCGGATCCCGCAGCTTCGCCAGAATTTCGCGGCGAATGGGATTGGCGAGCGCCTTGTGGATCGCATTGATGTCGATGGGATGGGTCATCGGTGAGTTTCGGGTTCATGAACGGCGGGCAGCGAGCCAGCGGACGTGTGCCGGCGTCTGCATCGCAACAGAACGAATCATATATCGTATTTTAACGATATGCTCTAAGCCCTACTGCGGATGGGGACGATCGAAAGGTCGGGGCGGCAATGGCGGCGACCACATCCGGTGCGCGGCGGCGCGCATGCACATTGGCAATGCTTACGTTAGTTGAAAAACGCAACTAACGGTCAAGGCCGCCTTGCGCCCGCGAAATTCCGCGGCCGACCCGTCACGGGGGAAATACGTCGGCGCTCGCGTGCATCGCAGTAGCTACGCAGAAAGACGGCCGCTAAGCGACTCAGCGGTTACCGTCAAGCAGATCGCCGAGCAATTCATCGAAGGCGGCTTGCGCGTCTTCGAGCTCTTGCAGCGCGGCATCGAAAGTCTGCAGCGCGAATTGCGAGGGCTTTCCTTCGCCCTGAGGCGGGAATTGCGATTGCAGCGACGTGAACGCCGACTGCACCCGTTGCGTGGCAGCCAACACGCGCTCCATCGCGCGCGATTCTTCGGCTCGGGCCTGTTCGTGATTCATCCAAAAGCTCCATGGTTCAGCCGGCACGGACGTCGTGCCTTGCCATGTCGGCCACTATGCCATGACTCGCGCACGCGGCGCGCGCCGGCCGTGGCGATCAGCCAAGCGGTAAGCCACCATTGGCCTTGACTTCGCGCAGCGAAAGCGCGGATTCGAGCGAGGTGACGCCCGGCAGACTGCGTAGCTGGTCGCGCAGGAAAGTGCCGAAGTCGTCGAGATCGCGCGCAACGATCTGCAGGATGTAGTCCGCACTTCCCGACACGTTGTGGCATGACAGGATGCGCGGGATGGCGAGCACTTCGCGCTCAAAACGCGTGGCGACCGCGCGGTCGTGCACGGCAAAACGTACATAAACGAACGCGACCACGCCATAACCCAGGGCCGAGCGCGACAGCATGGCGCGGTATTGATCGATGTAGCCGTCGTTCTCGAGCCGCTTTAGGCGGCGCGCGCATGGCGTTTCGCTCAGGCCGACGGTTTCCGCGAGACGCGCGTTCGACATGCGGCCGTCGTTCTGCAGCGCGGCGAGGATGGCGAGGTCGACTTTGTCGAGGTCGTTCATGTGGGGGAGGCTGCTATTAAGTGGGTCAAGTCTAGCGTATTCCTCTAATACTCATGAATTGTCATGCGTAAATCGCCAGAAAACCCTCGCACTTCGATAGCAAGATAGAGCCCTTAAAAACACGAGGCTCATATGGTTTCCGCGCATCTTTTGATCGTCTACATGGCTGCATTGTTCGTCGTCTACGCGGTGCCCGGACCCGATATGGCCCTGTTGCTGCAAACGAGCATTGCTCGCGGCACTCGCGCGGGTTTCGCCACGGCCGGCGGTCTGGGCGTGGCGCGCGCCACGCACGTGACGCTGTCGGCGTGCGGCATGGCGGCTTTGCTGCGCAGCGCGCCATGGCTTTACGAGGTCGTGCGGTACGGCGGGGCGGTATATCTCGGCTGGATCGCCGTGCAGATTTTTCGCTCGCCGATGTTCGCGCTTTCGGACAGCAGCGGCGCGAGCGCCGGGCCGCAGACGTCGCGCGCCGCGTTCGTCAAAGGGCTCTTGACCAACCTGCTTAATCCCAAGGCGCTGCTATTCTGCTCGGTGCTGCTGCCGCAGTTCGTGCGGCCAGAGGCGGGACCGGTCACGCTGCAGATGGCCGAGCTCGGCGTCGTGCTGCTGGCTATCGGGGTGTGTTTCGATGTGAGTTACGCAATCGGCGCGGCGTGCATTTCGAACTGGATGCGTTCCCATCCGCTCGCGCAAACGGTGCAGCGCTGGACCTTCTCGGCGGCCTTGATCGGCTTCGCATTGCGCCTGTCGCTCGACTAGCCGCGCGCCTTGTTCCCGAGCTTCGACGAGCGCAGGGCGCGTTCGTCGACGATCTTCTGCCGGTGCTTGTTCTTCATCTTCTTCCACTCTTTACATTCGTCGCGTGTGCGCAGACACCCGACGCACAGCCCGGTCTTGCCGTCGAACTTGCAGATATCGATGCAGGGAGATTTGACGCTCATGGGCGGTTAAATGCGGATTGAATGCGCAATGAGCGCGTGAGTCGGATGCGATGACTCTCGCACGGGGACTATCCCATCGGCAAAGTGATTGTGTTAATAAAGGCGATAGACGCAATGGCGCCAGGTGCGCTGTCACATTCCCATTGCATAACCTTTACATTCACCGTCTGTCGTCCGATGAAGACTTTTCTGTTGTATGCCGTGACCGCCGTTGCCGAGATTCTCGGCTGCTATCTGCCATGGCGTTGGTTGAAGGATGGCGGCTCCGCCTGGCTGCTGCTGCCCGGTGCGCTAAGTCTCGCCGCGTTTGCCTGGCTGCTGACGCTGCATGGCGCCGCCGCCGGCCGCGTGTATGCAGCTTACGGCGGCGTCTACGTTGCCGTGGCAATTCTATGGCTGTGGTGCGTCGAGCAGGTGCGCCCAACCTTGTGGGATCTGACCGGTGTGGCGTTCACGCTGGCTGGAATGGGGATCATCGCCTTCCAGCCGCGTGTCTGAACGGTATTGCCTGAATCGCGGCCTTTAACGGGCGCCGAGATAATCCAGTTTGCCGAGTTCAACGCCGTTGTGACGCAGGATGTCGTAGGCGGTCGTCACGTGGAAATAGAAATTCGGCAGCGCAAACTGCAGCAGGTAATTGAGGCCGCTGAATTCGACCGGACCGCTGCGCATCTTCAGCGTGACCGTGCGGTCTTCTGAGCCGTCGATCTGCTCCGCATTGAATTCTCGCAGGTAATCAATCGTTTTCTGAAGACGGGCTTGCAGGTCTTCGAAGGTCATTTCGACGTCTTCGTACTTGGGTGCTTCGACATTGGCGAGGCGCGCGGCGCAGCCTTTGGCGGTATCGGTGACGATGTAGACCTGGCGCACGAGCGGCAGCATATCCGGAAAGAGCCGCGCGCCGAGGAATACCGACGGGTCGATCTGCTTTTCGGCGGCGTGCGCCTCGGCCTTGCCGAGAATGGCTTGCAGGCTGGTCAGGCCGCGCACGAGAACGGGCACGGATGCTTGATACATCGAAATGGACATGGAACGTTCCTCTAATTCACTCGGAATTTTCGGCGGGCGCGCACGGTGGGCGCACGGGCCAATACAACGGCGGGTTTGCCGCTGCAGCATCATACCTGCGCGATCCATGGATGGGCATTAGCCATTCGGACAACTGTTGCGCAACCCGGAACTGTGTTCGAATGGATTTGTCGGACGGCATGACGATGTCCTAGCAACCAGACTCCCGCGTGGGCTGTGCCGCATTGCAGTGGTTCGAGTCGTAAATCAGGCGCGTGCCCGCCGGGATTAACGCGCAGCCTCGCGGCTGTGCATCGAGGAGTGTCGAAACAATGGCCAAGCATCCCCTGCAAGGAAGTGAGCGATCAGTCGCGGAAGGTTCGACCCTGGTCGGCAATTGCAATCCGGCTGAACACATTGAAGTGCACGTGGTCTTGCGCCGTCACGCGCAGGCGAAGTTCGACGCGTTGCTCGGCAAAATCGAGGCAGGCGACCCGAGCGTCAAGCCCTTGTCGCGCGAAGATTTTGCGAAAGAGTTCGGCGCGGCGGCAGACGACCTCGCCAAGGTCAGGACGTTTGCCGCGCAGGCCGGCCTGACGGTGGTGCGCGAAGATCCGGCCGCGCGCACGGTGGTGCTGGGCGGCACCATTGCGCAGTTCCAGACGGCGTTCAGCGTCGAGTTGCAGCATTATCAGCATCAGTCTGCGGGGCAGTATCGCGACCATACCGGCACGATCAGCGTGCCCGATGATCTATCCGGCATCGTGACGGCCGTGCTGGGGCTCGATAATCGCCCGCAGGCGCGTCCGCACTTCCGTATCCGGCCGCCGATCCACGCGTCCAGGGCGCAGCAACCCGCTTCGTTCACGCCGTTGCAGGTCGCGGAGCTTTACCAGTTCCCGCAAGGCGACGGCAGCGGTGAGTGCGTCGGCATCATCGAACTGGGCGGCGGATATGAAACCTCCGATCTGCAAACCTATTTCTCGAATCTTGGCGTGAGCGCGCCTACCGTGGTCTCGGTGGGCGTCGACAAAGGCGCCAACAAGCCTACTGGCGACGCCAACGGGCCGGATGGCGAGGTCACGCTCGATATCGAAGTGGTCGGCTCCATCGCGCCGGGCGCGAAAGTCGCGGTCTACTTCACGCCGAACACGGACGCGGGCTTTATCGACGCAGTCAGCGCCGCGGTTCACGACACCACCAACAAGCCCTCGGTCATTTCGATCAGTTGGGGCGGCCCCGAGTCGTCGTGGACCGCGCAGTCGCTACAGGCGTTCAATAGCGTGCTGCAAGCCGCCGCCACCATGGGTGTGACGGTTTGCGTGGCCTCGGGCGACAGCGGTTCGAGCGACGGCGCGAGCAGCGGCAACGTGGTGGACTTCCCCGCCTCCAGCCCCTACGTGCTGGCGTGCGGCGGAACGCGCCTGACGGCTTCGGGCCAGACCATCTCGAAGGAAGTGGTGTGGAACGACGGTGCTCAGGGCGGCTCGACCGGTGGCGGCGTCAGCACCGCGTTTGCGGTGCCGACGTGGCAGAAGGGCCTGTCCTCCACCAGCAACGAGGGCGTCAAAACCGCGCTTACCGGACGCGGTGTGCCGGACGTGGCAGGCGACGCGTCGCCCGACAGCGGCTACGACGTACTGATCGACGGTTCGCAGACGGTGGTGGGCGGCACCAGCGCGGTGGCGCCGCTGTGGGCCGCGCTGATTGCCCGCATCAATGCAGCCAACGGCTCGCCGGCGGGCTTCGTCAATCCGAAGCTGTATGCCACGCCGGGCGCCTTGCGCGACATAACGCAAGGCAACAACGGCGGTTATGAAGCATCGGCAGGCTGGGATGCGTGTACGGGGCTTGGCAGCCCCAATGGTCAGAAAGTCGCTGCGGCACTATAGTCGTCTTCCGGGCAGGCGCGCGGCGACCCGCCACCTGTTCGCGGTGTGAGCCTGGGCAGTCTCAGGCAGAGTGGGTCGTGGAGTTGAGACAGCGCCTCGCCGGCGCCTATATGACGCTAATGACATAAACGAATCCGATGGAGCGAACATGACGAACACCGAGTCAGCTTCCGGCAGTCCACAGTCGCCTCATAATTCTCACGCTGCGCCCGCCGGAGCGGCCGCGAAAGCGGCGCACCCAGCCGGCAGTCAGCCATTCTTCGATCCCGTTGCCTACGGTAACGGCCCCGACGACTCTGTGACGGATACGACGGAGAACGCCGCCGTCACGAAGCACTCCGTCGTGATCGGCGGACGTAAGATTGCCTACACCGCAACAGCCGGCCACCTGGTGACGGTCGACTCGAGCAGTTCCGTGCCCAACGCCAAGATGTTCTATGTGGCGTTCACAGCGGACAACCAGAAGGAAGACACGCGCCCCGTCACGTTCTTCTATAACGGCGGGCCAGGCTCTTCCTCGGTATTCGTGCTGCTCGGCTCATTTGCGCCGCGCCGGATCAAAACGGCGATGCCGAGCTTCACGCCGCCCGCGCCTTATTCGCTCGAAGACAATCCCGACAGTCTGCTCGACAAGAGCGATCTGGTTTTTATCAATCCAATCGGCACCGGCTATTCGGCGGCGGTCGCGCCTAGCAAGAACCGCGACTTCTGGGGCGTGGATCAGGACGCGACCTCGATCAAACAGTTCATCAAGCGCTTTCTGACCAAAAACAATCGCTGGAACTCACCGAAGTATCTGTATGGCGAGTCCTACGGCACCGCACGCACTTGCGTGCTGGCGTATCTGTTGCACGAGGACGGCGTCGATCTGAACGGCATTACGCTGCAGTCGTCGATTCTCGATTACACGCAGTCGGGCAATCCCGTCGGCGCGCTGCCCACGGCTGCTGCCGACGCGTGGTATCACAAGAAGCTCGGCGTGGCGCCCACGCCGACCGATCTCGGCAAGTTCGCCGAAGAAGTTGCCCAGTTCTCGCGTACCGACTATCTGGCGGCATTACGCAAGGTGCCGGCCACCGATCCGGCGACGGTCGAAAAGCTAAGCGAATACACCGGCATCGACAAGGCCACGCTACTGGCATGGAGCCTCGACATTGCCGGCTACGACAGTCGCGGCAACTCGCTGTTTCTCACCACCTTGCTCAAATCGAAGGGGCTCGCGCTTGGCGAATATGACGGTCGCGTGACGGCTATCGAAACCGGCATCGCGGGCAAGATCGATCCGAATTCCGGCAGCAACGATCCGACCATGACGGCGGTAACGGGCGTCTACACGACCATGTGGAACGTCTATCTGAACGAGCAGTTGCTCTACACATCGAACTCGTCGTTTACCGATCTGAACAATCAGGCTTTCCAGTATTGGGACTTCAGCCATATCGATCCGACCGGCGCCCAGAAGGGCGTCGACGCGAAAGGCAACGTGATTCTCTACACCGCCGGCGACCTCGCGGCGGTCATGGCGCTCAATGTGGACCTGAAAGTATTGTCCGCGAACGGCTTTTTCGACTTCGTCACGCCGTTCTACCAGACCGTGCTCGACCTGCAGCAGATGCCGCTCGTCAGTCCGCAGGTGCGCCAGAACCTCTCGGCGCGTTTCTATCCGTCGGGACACATGGTGTATCTCGACGGTCACTCGCGCACGGCATTGAAGGCGGATCTCGCTGCCATGTACGACGCCACGGTCAGCAACACCGGGGCGGTGGCGCGCATCCGTGATTTGCAGGCGCGCAGGCCAAGTTAGGCCGGTAGCGGGCGAGAGAAAGATTGTTGCGCGTGAAGCACTGCGCTCACTGGGTAAGCGCGCGGTTGGACGCGCGGTGAAGGCCGCGCACAGGCTTGCGGCGAAGGGTGCGGCAATCTGCAGCATCCTTTGCACTTGCGCCGGCCCAAGCCGCCGGCGTGGATGGCTTTTTGAGACACGCGCTTACGGCCAGATCCAGGTCAGGAGTCCGTCCGCCGGCTCGAATTGCCCCCGTCCGGGGTGAATGTGTTTTAATTGTCCTGCGAATTTAACCATTCCGCGTCAAGGCCTGGCGCGCTGACGAATGAATCCAGGAAAGGCAGGCAGGCGTGGCGACGCGCTGCGCAGTAGAAAATCTGGCGTCTTGCGCGCGTTTGAGCGGGCCTACGCATGTGACGCCGGGCGGGTTGCACGTATCGGTTTGCTGGTGATGGTCGGCGCGCTCGCCGCATCGCGCGCCGGTCAGGCCACGGCCCAAACTGCGGCGATGCTCGACGAGCGCGTCACCCAGCAGTCGATTGCCGACACGATCTGCCGTCCCGATTACGTCGACGCCGTCTCGCCCCCCGTCGACGTGATGATGCAGCACAAGCAACGTCTGCTCGCCGAACGTGGCATTGGCGCGGACGACAGCGCCGACTACGCCCTCGACCGGCGCGTGCCCGTCTTGCTGGGCGGCTCGCCGGACGCGCCGGCCAATCTCGACCTGTTGCCTTGGGCGGGCACCAGCGGCGAGCGCCGCAAGGCACGCTTTGTCGTCCATCTCAAACATTGCGTCTGCGAGGGCAAACTGAGCCTGAGCGATGCGCAGGCCGCGATTACCGGCAACTGGTCCGCGGCTTATGCAGGCTTTGGACGGGACTCTTGCGATGTGAGCGGCGTCAACGTGGCGACCGGTTCTCACGACGGCGAACCTTGAAATAATGCATACCCCAACCGCCGAAAATGTTGCGACTGCATCAAACAGCGCGGTTTACGTATTTGTCCAGGCGCTTATTCAGGTACAGTGCATTAATGAGTATTTTCGGCGCTGCCTGTAAAGGGTGGTATCAGCGGCACGACCTGTCAAATGCGCCGCCAACAGCGCATTGTGCTTTCCAGCGTGATTCGGCAGGCTTTGCTGGGGTACGATGACTGGAATCGAAATTGCTCAAGATCACGTGTCGCGCCGTATTTACGGTCGATGCCGTCTATCCTGACAACAGGACGTAATTCGAAGGGGAGATTTGAAATGATTGCCTTTTATCTGTCATTGGCCGCTTTCGGCGCAGCTTTGATCACCGGTGCGGCTGCCGTTGCAGAGGCCAAGGCGCGTGCCAGTCTTCAGCCTGTGCGGATTCGCAGCACGGACCGCCGCGGCCGCTAACGCGGGTGTCAAGCCGAGGACGTTGCAAACATGAACCTGTTCGTCCGGAACATCGCTGAATCCTGCTCCGAGCAGGAAGTGCGCGAGTTTCTCCAGCATGAGCTAGGACACTACGCGAAAAGCGTGACGGTCCATGAGATCGGCACGCCCGAGGCGTATGCCGCAGTCGAACTGTCGGCGGACGGCCCGTATGTTGGTGAAGTGATCGCCCGGCAATTGCAGGGCAAGCACCTGGCCGGCAGGGCGCTAACCGCTAGCAGCGAGTTGTTCGACGAAGAAAATCCGCCGCCCGGCTGAGCGGGTGGTCTATAAGAGGCCTACTGCCGGGCCGGCCAGTCGAATGGCGTGTAGGGCAGCGCGCGCTTGTGCCGCGTGCTTTCATAGAAACGCAATACGGTCTCGCGGACTGCTGCGGCGACCGGCTTACCCTCCAGAAAATCATCGATGTCGTTGTATGGGATGCCGTATGCATCCTCGTCCGGACGCTGCGGACGCAACATTTCCAGATCCGCTGTCGGCACCTTGTGCGCGAGTGCGTCCGGCGCGCCCAATGCGCCGGCAAGCGCGCGCACCCGGCGCTTGTTGAGACCTGCGAGCGGCAGGACGTCCGCGCCGCCATCGCCGAATTTGGTGAAAAATCCCATGACCGACTCGGCCGCGTGATCCGTGCCAATCACGACGCCGGCGCGCGATCCCGCCACCGCATACTGCGCGATCATGCGTTGCCTTGCCTTGATGTTGCCGTGGACGAAGTCCTGCTGCGCGTGATCGGCAAACGGCACGCCGGCCGCGGCCAGTGACGCGAGCATGGCGTCGGCCGCCGGCTTGACGTCGATGGTGAGGTTTTCGTCGGCGCGAATGAAAGCGAGCGCCTGCTGCGCATCCGCTTCGTCCTGCTGGATCCCGTAAGGCAGACGCATCGCAACGAAGCGCGCTTCGTACTGCCCGGCGCGCAGGCGTTCGACCGCAAGCTGCGCGAGCCGTCCTGCCGTGGTCGAATCGACACCGCCGCTAATACCGAGCACGTAAGTCTTAAGACCGCTCTCTCGCAGGTATTGCGCGAGAAACGCGACGCGTCGCTCGATTTCCTGCTCTGCGACGAAATCTTGCGTGACGTGCAGTTCTGCAGCGATGTGCCGTTGGCGGACGGTCGGGTCGTCCTGGATCATGTTTTTCCCTGGCGAGTGTGCGGCCGTGCGAAGTGATCTGGCCGAACGGTGAATCGTCATTGCTGCCAGCTATTTTGCCGGTTAATACCGTTTCGCGCCGGGCATTTGCCGCATCTGATTCGACGGCGGCCGTTACGGCCCAAAATCAGCCGGGCAGTTTGCCCGGCGATTTAATCGCGTCAGCGTAGTGTCAGATAAATGGCGGATATTGAAGCTGCATTCAAGCCGAACGATGATCGACAGAAACAGATGCGCTGAGTAATATCGTGCGTGCATCTGGACGCGGAATAAGCCGCTTGAGGATCGATGAAAGGCGGGTTTGCTCGACTGCGTAATGACTACAAAAAACGGACTACAAAAAACGGCTTGACCAGCCACTGAAAAAAACACAATGAACCCATGCATTGGAATCAATTGTCGTATCGTCAGGCGCAACAGATTGCGGGTTGAAAGTATAGGCCGTGCATGGTTCGGTGCCGCATTATTCCCGTTGGCTTTCTCTATCGCACAGGCGGCCGGCGCGCCGAATCGCGATCCCGCTCCGCCTGTCGATATAACGGCTTCCTCCGTGGCCGCGCCGGACGCCGCGGGCCTAGTCGACCCGCATCGGGCGCTGTTATTACGCGCCTTGTTTGCACGCGACGTGAAGCGCCGTCTGAATGTGCCGGCAACAGTCCAACAGGAATATGGCGAGCGGCTCGAAGCGGCGCTTGAACAGAATCAACTCGGCAGTCTCGCGGGTGAATATATTGTGCTGGTCGATCGCAATGCCAATGTCCAGGCGCTGTTCATCTATTTTCGTCCCACGCCGTCCGATAAGTGGGTAATGATCGGCGCCGCGCCGGTGGCGACGGGCAGGCCGGGCGAATTCGATCACTTCGTTACGCCGCTCGGCGTGTTCGAGCATACCCCCGATAATATGGATTTTCGCGCCGAAGGCACGATGAATCAGAATGGCATTCGCGGTTATGGCAAGCGCGACATGCGGATTTTCGATCTCGGCTGGACTCAGGGCGAACGCGGCTGGGGCAAGGGCGGCATGTCGCAGATGCGCTTTCAGATGCACGCGACGGATCCCGACAAGCTCGAACCGCTGCTCGGCATTCGCCATTCGAAGGGATGCGTGCGGATTCCCGCGTCGCTGAATGTCTTCCTCGATCACTACGGCATTCTCGACGCGGAGTATCAGGCGCTCGTCGAGTCGGGCCAGTCGCTGTGGGTGCTGCATAGCGATCGTCAGGTGACGCCGTGGGCGGGGCGCTATATCGTCGTGGTCGATTCGGAACGCAAGACGCGTCCGGCGTGGTCGCCGGCACCGGGCGGCAAGGCCGAAGCGAAAGTCCCGGCTGGCGCGGATACGGCAGACTAAAAGGCCACTCAACCCACATGCAATTGACAGGCGTCCACGGGCCTACAGACCACGAGCCGGCCGGGCGGGTGACGAAACCCGCCGTGCCAGCCGCCGTGTGCAACCGCTACGAGCGCGCCAGCAACACCCCGAGCAGCGCCAGCACAAAGCCCGCGACCTGCACCGGCAGAAGCGTTTCGCCGAACCCAAGATAGCCTTCGACGGCTGCGAGAGGCGGCGCCAGAAACATCAGCGCGGTGGCCCGCGAGGCGTCGCCGCGCCGGACCATCCAGACCAGCAACGTCACGCTGATGCCGGACAGCATGATGACCCCCCACGCAAGCGACCCCCACAGCGTCGCCGACGCCGCTACCCAGCGATGCTCGTCCAACGCCAGCGCGAGGATCGCGGCCACCATCGCTGCGCCGAAGTTCTGCACGGCGCTGGCGCTGCGCAGATCGGCGCGGGCGAGGGAGGTCTTCTGGAACAGCGTGCCCGCCGTGATCGCGCCGATCGCCAGAATCGACACGGTCACCACCAGCCATCCCGGCGCCGCGCCGTGCGGCAGATGTGGGGCGTGCGATGCCGCTGCGGTCAGTTTCGGTTGCAGCACCAGCACGACGCCCGCAAGGCCCAGGGCCATGCCTGCCCAGCCGCGCCGCGACAGGCGCTCGCCGAATAGCGGGGCGGCCACGGCCGCGGTCAGCAACGGTTGCAGGGCGCCGAGCAGGGCCATCACGCCGGCGCTCAGGCCTTGAGCCACGGCCCAGTAGCCGGCGCCGAGATACACGCCTTGCAGCAGTGCGCCCGCGAGCAGATGCTTGCCGAGGTCGCGCCCGCGCGGCCACGCGGCGCGCGCGAGCCCCGCAGCAAGTGCGAACAGCAAGGCCGTGCCGCCGAAGCGGGCCAGCAGGAACAGATTGGGATCGGCGAAGGGCGTGATCGCGCGGGCGACCACGAAGCCCGTCGACCAGAGCACGACAAAGACCGCGGCGGTAAGGGTAGCGAGCATGAGACGTCGTCGGTGGCGGCGTAAAAGTCTCGCAGTATTGCGTGGCGCTGGGCGGGTGTCTTGTTCGAAGCTGCACTGCACCGCACCGGCGGTGGTCAGCGTGTCAGCAACACCGCCCCCGCGCCGAGCAGGCCGCCGCACAGCACGCAGGCCCATAGCAGAATCCGCGTCCGCCGGTATTCCACTCCCAGCTCTCGCATCAGGGTCGCCTGTTGCCGCTGGCCGCCCGCATCGTGCTGATGCTGCAGGTAGCGCACCGCGAGTTGCGGCACGCGCGGCAACATATGCGCGAGATGCGGCAACTCCTGGGCGATACGTTTGATCCAGCCGCGATGATCGACGTCGCGTTGCGCGATTCCCGCCAGTACCGTGCGCGCAACATTCCAGGTATCGACGCCCGGATGCAGGGCGCGTGCCAGCGTCTCCGCCTGTTCGAACGAGCGCTGGGCCGTTGCGAGCCGCGGCGAGACGGCGCCTTCGAACGGCTGAACCGCGTGCAGCAGATGATGAAACAGCGAGCCCGCCGTGCGATCCTCGGGCTCGGCTGCGAAGTGCGCTTCGCTGCGCCGGCGCAGTTCGGCCTCCAGCACTTCCGTTCGGGTGTCGGGATGAACGTGGCCCGCGTCGCGGTGCAGGTCGGCAAGGCGCGCGTAGTCCTGATCGAACAGCGCGGTGGCGCCATGCACGAAAAATCCGCGCTCGTGCGAGGAGAGGCTCGACATCACCGCAAATTCGGCCAGCACGATGCGTCCGAGCGTCGCCGGTTCGATGCTCACGCGCACATGGCCGGCGTCGAAGGTGGCGTGAAAGAAACCGTGCTCGAAGGCCTGTTCGGTGACGACTTCGACCAGGTGCGTCGCGAGTGGCGCGAGCCTGACGTGATGCGCGTGCAGGCCGGGCAGATCCGTCGCCGCCAGGGTGTCGATGTGCTGCACCGCCAGTGTGTGCGTGCCGCACAGTTCCCAGATCACGTCTGGCACGGCGAGCCGCTTGTCGCCGTCGAAGTGATGGCCGGTCTGACTCAGATTGGCCGCTTCGGCGCGCAGGTCGAAGCGCCGCAGCACGTCGTCAGTAAAAGATTGCGCGAGGGCGCGCACCTTCAGCCGGCGTGCGTCGCCGGAGAGGTTTTCCAGCCAGCGCGCCACCCAGCGCAGCAAAGCCAGTTCGTCGCCGATCTGCTGGACCTGCTGTGCGCGCACAAATTTGATCGCAATGTCGCGATGGCCATTCACCGGCTCGGCGAGACGGGCGAGGTGGGTCTGTTCGGCGAAGCCGCTGCGCGCGGCCACGAGTTCGATGCGCGTGAAGAGCCCCGTCAACGGCCGGCCGAGCGCGCTCGCCAGCGCGCCCTCCACCTGGTTCGGCGGCAGCGGTTCTTCCATACGGCCGATGGCGTCGAAGGCCTCGTGCATGCTGCCGCTGGCGAGTTCCGGGTGCGCCGCCAGGTTTTGCAGGAAGGTCGTGGCAAGCGGACCCAGCGTGGGCAGCATGTTGTGCAGGCTGTCGCGGCCGGCTTCGGTGGCATGCACCCGTTTGACGAGGGTGACGATCCAGTGCAGCTTGTGCTCGCGCGGCGCCGCAAGCCAGATGAGGCGTGCGCCGAAGCGCAGCGCGTGGAACAACAGCAGTAAGCGGCGAAACAGTGGCGGCATGGGCAGTTCGTATGGCACGGCGCGCGTCGGGCAACGCGCGGCCAGAGCCATCAGGTTAGCAGGTAAGCGCTGCAACAGGAGCATCCACGCCCGGCGCGTAATACAATACGGCGCACTCACAATCCCCACGCGCGCCGCCTGCTGGCCATCTCCCGATGCTTGCTGAACAACGTCATCAATACATTCTCGCGCAAGTCACCCGCAACGGCGCGCTGTCGGTAGCCGAACTGGTGCGCGAACTGAACGTGTCGCGCGAAACCATCCGGCGCGATCTGAATGCCCTGGCGGGCCGCGGTCTGATCGTCACGACGCACGGCGGCGCGCTCTCGGGCGACCGCCGCGAGCCCGATCTGGACGTGCGCGAGGCGGCCAATGCCGGCGCCAAGCGCGCCATCGGCGAACGCGCGGCCGAGCTGGTGCCCGACGGCGCCTCGCTCATCATCGACTCCGGCAGCACGACGCAGGCCGTGGCGCGCGCCTTGACCGCGCGCCACCGGCTGACGGTCTACACCAACGACTGGCGCATCGCGCTATTGCTCGGTCGCCGTAACGAGAATCGCGTCACCCTGCTGGGCGGCGAGCTGTCGGAGAACGAGGACGCCACTTTCGGCCTCGACACGGTCCATCAGTTGACCCAATATCACGCGGATTTTTCCTTCGTCGGCGCGGGCGGAATTTCGCCGGATGGCTGGCTTACGGATTACACGCGCATGGCCGCCGAGGTGCGCAGCCGGATGATTGCGGCCGCGAACCTGGTGGTGGTGGTGGCGGACAATTCGAAATTCGGCCGTGTCACGCCGGTGCGCATCAACGGTTTCGAGAGCGCCCGTTATCTCGTGACCGAACTGGCGCCGGACCGGGCGCTTGCCAAGGAAATCGCCGCGCGCGGACCGGAACTGCTGATTGCCTGAGCACGCCGCGCGATGGTTCATCCCTTCCGGCATGGAGGGGTTTCGATGGACGTTGCCCCTTTCTCGTCAGACGAATCCACTTTTCCCGCTCTGTGCGGTTTGCACATTATTGGCGAATTGTGTCATTTATTGGATGCCGACAGAATGGTCATGGCCCTGTCACGGAAACCTGCAATTCTTGCGGTGCCCGTTCGGACAAGGCAGGCAGCGTAGTAAGGATGGGTTGGCTGTCAGTCTGGCTGGAGATCAAGCAGAAGGGTTGTCAGCAATCTGCAATTGCATGAAGCTGGCGGCCGGCTGCGAGCACAAACGTAAGCGGCGCGGTGCGACCGCCGTCAAATCACAACAGGTATCGGGATTTCCCGACCGTCTGGTTTACTGCCTTTCGGAGAGAACGACATGAAAAAGACGAATCACCTTCGCGCGACTGCCAGCATCGTCCGCAAAACTTTGCCGGCACTCGTGGTGGCTGCAGCATTCGGAGGCACGGCATTGCCGGCCCAGGCCGCCGACGCGGTGGTGCTGTACACGGCCGATGGCCTCGAAAACCTCTACAAGGACGTGCTGCCGGGCTTTGAAAAGCAGGAAGGCGTCAAGGTCAACATCGTTACGGCCGGTAGTGGTGAAGTGGTGAATCGCGCGACCATCGAAAAGGATGCGCCGAAGGCCGATGTTCTCGTC
Organism: Paraburkholderia sp. BCC1885; assembly: GCF_900996235.1. Taxonomy (GTDB): domain Bacteria; phylum Pseudomonadota; class Gammaproteobacteria; order Burkholderiales; family Burkholderiaceae; genus Paraburkholderia. The sequence goes on along the minus strand of NZ_CAAJGM010000055.1, from coordinate 8,207 downwards.
ACGCTGCCGCCGTTCATCCAGCAAGCCGATCAGTCCGGCCTGCTGCAGGCTTACCAGAGCGCCAACTACAAGAACGTGCCGGCGATCGCTAAGGCGTCCAACGGCACGTGGGCGACCTTCGTGAACAACTACTTCTCGTTCGCGATCAACCCGGACGTGGTGAAGACCCAGCCGAAGACCTTCGCGGATCTGCTGAGCCCGGATTACACGGGCAAGGTTGCCTATTCGAATCCGGCCACCGCCGGCGACGGCATGGCCGTGATCATTCTCACGACTTCGCTGATGGGTGAAGACAAGGCGTTCGACTATCTGAAGAAACTCGAACAAAGCGCCAAGTTCCACACCAAGGGTACGGGCTACCTCGACGTGCTGCTTTCGCGCAACGAAATCTCGCTTGCCAACGGCGACCTGCAGATGGATCTGGACGACCAGGCGAACGGCGGTCTGTCGCTCAAGCCGATCTTCCTCGCCGCAGCCGCCGGTGGCAAGCCGACCACGTTCCAGTTGCCATACGCGATCGGCCTGATCAAGAACGGCCCGAACCAGGCTGAAGGCAAGAAGCTGATCGACTATCTGATGTCGAAGGACGTGCAGGCCAAGGTGCCGGACATCTTCGGTATTCCGGGCCGCACCGACGTGCCGCTCGCCGGCAAGAACGGCGAAGCCGTCAAGCAGGCGATTGCCGGTGTCAAGCTGATTCCGGTGGACTGGACCCAGGTCATGGCCAAGAAGGCCGACTGGACGGCACGCTGGAAGAACGACGTGATCGGCAACTCCGGCAAGCAGGTGGAAGTCGTCAAGCCGGCGCAGTAAGTCTCGCAGCACGCCTCGCCGCGCTGCTGCCGGTCCGGCCGGCTTCCTTTAATAGGGAACTGGCGCGTGGGCGGCGCGCGAGGTTTCACCCGCAATACCTAGTTGGAGGACGAATCCGGTGAATACCGCAACTCTTGCCCCTGGCGCGCTCGGCGCCTCACCGGAGGCGCTCGCTGCGGCGCAGCCGGGCACGCCGGGCGGCGTGCAGATCGAGCATCTGACCGTGCGCTTCGGTACGCGCACGGTGCTCGACGACCTGTCGCTGAATATCGAGCGCGGCGAACTGCTGACCGTGCTCGGCCGCAGCGGTTGCGGCAAGACCACGCTGTTGCGTTTCATCGCCGGATTCATCGAAGCGGACGGGCTGGCCGGCACCTTGACGGTGGCCGGTCACGACCTCACGCATGTGCCGCCGCACAAACGCAATCTGGGGCTGCTGTTCCAGAGCTATGCGCTGTTTCCTCATCTTTCTGTCTTCGAGAACGTGGCCTTCGGCCTGCGCGCGCGGCGCGAGTCGTCCAAAAACATTGCACGTCGCGTCGCGGATGCGCTCAAGCTCGTGCAACTGGGCGACGCCGGCCATGTGATGCCAGCCCAGCTATCCGGCGGCATGCAGCAGCGCGTGGCGCTGGCGCGTGCGCTGGTGATCGAGCCTGACGTGCTGCTGCTCGATGAACCGCTTTCCGCACTCGACGCCAACCTGCGCGCCTCGGTGCGTTCCGAACTGAAGGCGCTGCACGAGCGCCTGCCGAATCTGACCATTGTGTGCGTGACGCACGACCAGGACGACGCGCTGGTGTTGTCCGACCGCACGCTGCTGATGCGCGAAGGGCATATCGCGCAACTCGGTACGCCGCAAGAACTGTACGACCAGCCGAATGACGGCTTCGTCGCGCGCTATCTGGGCGCCGCTAATCTGTTGCCGCCGCAGGTCGCGTTTTCGATGGGCGATTCGCGCCATAACGAACGCGATCGCGTCGCCTGTCTGCGCCCCGAGGCGCTGCGGATCGTGCCGCTTGGCGAAGGGCATCTGCATGGCACGATCAGTTCGGTCGAATGGTATGGCGCGGTGCTGTCCGTTTCGATCGTCCTCGACGCAATGCCTAACGAGCCCGTGCTCGTCACGATGCAGCGTGGCCACGGCATGTCGCCTGAAAAGGGCGCACGCATCTCTTTGCGCTATGAGGCAGACGATGTCGTCCTTATCCACCCCTGATAGCGCCGACGCGCTCGGCGACGCGCGGCGCGCCGCCACTTTCGCTTCGCACGCGGCCGCCGTGCGGCGCCGCGAACGCGCGGCGCAGTGGCATCTGCTGTTTCTCGTCGTGGTGGTGTTGGGACCGCTGGTGATTTATCCGCTGGTGCGGCTTGTGTTGCTGAGTCTGACCGGCCCGCATGGCGGCTTCGGCTTTCAGGCTTACGGCGCGTTCTTCGGCAATCCGGAAACGCGCGGCGTGATCGGCACCACGCTGTGGATCCTGTTCGCCAGCGCAGGCCTTGCCTCACTGCTCGGCGTGGCGCTCGCCTCGATGCTGTTCTTCAAACCGTTTCCCGGCGCGCGTCTCGTGACGCGTTTTCTGGAATTGTTCGTGGCGTTTCCGTCGTTTCTGGTCGCCTTCACGCTGATCTTTCTGTACGGCTCGCAAGGCTCGGTGAGCATCGGCCTGCAGCGTCTGTTCCATCTGCAGACGCCGCCGCTCGATTTCCTGTTCGGCGTGGGCGGCGTGATTCTCGCCGAGGTGGTGTTTTATGCGCCATTCGTCGTGCGGCCGACGCTCGCTTCGTTCGCCACGCTCGACATGCGTCTGATCGAAGCCGCTCGCAGTCTCGGCGCAAACGGCCTGATGGTGGCCTTCAAGGTGATCCTGCCGCTCGCCTGGCCGGGCATCGCCGCTGGAACGATTCTGTGTTTTCTGCTGACGCTCAACGAGTTCGGCATTCTGCTGGTGCTCGGCAGTGCGCATCTGATCACGCTGCCGGTGGCCATCTACAGTTCGGCGACCGTCGATCTGGATTTGCCGACCGCCGCCGCCGGCGCAGTCGTGATGCTGATGATGTCTTTGTCGCTGTATGCGTTGTACCGCCAGGTCAACCGACGCAAGGTTAGAGGAGCACGGTAATGGCCGTCGAACTGGATCCCACTGTCTTGCCGGTCATGCACAAGCGGGCGCGGCCGGTGCAGCGCAGTCTGCTGACGCGCATCGTCGGCGGCATGTTCCTCGCGTTTGCCGCGCTGCTGTGCTTCTGGTTGTTCGTGCTGCCGGTGGTGGTGGTGGCGCTTTCCAGCGTGGCCGCCCATTGGTCGGGCACGATCCTGCCTGACGGCTTCAGCATGCGCTGGTTCGAACGGCTCGGTTCGAGCGATTTCGACGCGCTCACCACGAGTCTCGAAATCGGCTTCGGTGTGGCGGTGCTCGGCACGATTCTCGGACTCTGGCTGGCGCTGGCGCTCGAAGGGCGCGACCGGCGCGGGCTCGGCGCACTCGTCGACACGATCGCGATGATGCCCAACGGCGTGCCGAGCGTGGTGCTCGGACTGGCCGTGCTGATCGCGTATCACAAGCGTCCGCTCGATCTGTCGAGCTCGGCGGCCATCGTCGTGTTCGTCCAGCTCGCGCTGGTGCTGCCGTTCTGCTACCGCTGCGCCGCCGCCGCGCTGCGCCCCGAACTGACCGTCCTGCGCGAGGCCGCTGCCAGCCTCGGCGCGCCGCCGTCGATGGTGCTGCGGCGGGTCGTCCTGCCGCAACTGGTGCCGGCCATCCGCGCGAGTCTCGCGCTCGGTTTCGCGCTGTCGCTCGGCGAACTGGGCGCCACCTTGACCGTCTATCCGCCCGGATTTGCGACGGTGCCGATCGTCGTGGTCGGCCAGGTGGAGCGCGGCTACTACCTGCCGGCCTCCGCGCTCTCGCTGATCCTGCTGCTTGTCTCTCTCGCCGCGCTGCTGCTGATCGCCGCCCGGGTTCCGCGCCGCCGGGCCGACTGACCCGCGGCTTGCCCTGACTTCCGGTGTCGAATGTCGTGTTGCTGTTCGACACACGTGGATGTGGCAAAAAATGTCGAAATGACCGAAAATATGGAAAACGCCCCAGCCGATCCGATTGACGTCGTCCGCCGGCATTCGCTCACGGCGCTGGTTCGCGCCGAAATCGAGCGAAACATCATCGAAGGCGCGCTGGCGCCCGGCGCGAAGCTCAACGAGTCGGACTGGGCCGCGCGTCTGCAGGTTTCGCGCGGGCCGGTGCGCGAGGCGTTCCGGGCGCTGGAACAGGCGGGGCTCGTGCGAACCGAGAAGAATCGCGGCGTATTCGTGCGGGTGGTGTCGCTGGCGGAGGCGGATGAGATTTACGCCGTGCGGGCCGTGCTCGAAGAGGCGGCCTGCCGGATGCTGGCGTCGAGTATCGACGCGGCGCAACTGGCGGGGCTGCGCAAGCACATTGACGCGATGCGCGTCGCGCTGGATGCAGAGGATCACGACGCCTACGCGCGTGCCAATGTGGCGTTTCACGACGGCATCGTCGCGGCGGCGGGCAACCGCAAGCTGTATGAGACGTACCGGCGTCTGGTGGGCGAGTTGAGTCTGTTCCGGCGCGCGGCGCTGGTCGTGCGCGCCGACGCGATGGAGCGCTCGCTTGCCGAACATCGCGCCATCCTGACCGCGCTGGCTTCGCGTGACGCCGATCAGGCCGCCACGCTGATGCATGCGCACGTCAACGGCGGATTACGGCGGGCGCATGAGGCTTGTCAACCGGTTGAAGGCGCTGGGCAACGCAGCGGGTTGCCGATCTCGGCGCCCATCGACGAAGAACGCGCGTAGGTGACGCGCAGGGAACAAAGCAAATGTCTATCCAGTCCGGGCAGAGCGGGCGCAGCGTTGACGTGAATGGCCGGCATTACCGGCTGTCCGCGAGGCCGACGGCCGTTGTCTGCGTGGATGGTTGTGAATACGACTATCTCGAAGCAGCGGTCGAAGCGGGCGTGACGCCGTTCATCGGCAAGATGCTGAACGAGGGCTCCGCGCTCAAGGGCGATTGCGTGATTCCCTCTTTCACCAATCCCAATAACGTATCGATCGTCTGCGGCGTGCCGCCATCGGTGCACGGCATTTGCGGCAACTACTTCTGGGATCCGCAGGCCAACGGTGGCGCGGGGGCGGAAGTCATGATGAACGATCCGGCCTATCTGCGCGCCGGAACCTTGCTGGCCGCCGCGGCCGGAGAAGGCGCGGCGGTCGCCGTGGTGACCGCGAAAGACAAGCTGCGCCGCCTGCTCGGCTGGCAACTCAAAGGCATCTGTTTCTCCGCGGAAAAAGCCGACACGGTGACACAGGAAGAAAACGGCATCGCCGACGTGCTGGATCTGGTCGGTCTGCCTGTGCCGGATGTCTATAGCGCGGGTCTGTCCGAGTTCGTGTTCGCCGCGGGCGTGCGGCTCGCGCAGACCCGCAAGCTCGATCTGATGTACCTGTCCACCACGGACTACATCCAGCACAAGTGGGCGCCGGGCACGCAGGGCGCGAACGACTTCTACGCCATGATGGACGGCTATCTCGCTCAGCTCGACGCGCTCGGCTGGGTGATCGGCCTGACCGCCGACCACGGCATGAACGCGAAGCACGATCCGCTCACCGGCGAGCCGAACGTGATCTATCTGCAGGACGTGCTGGACGAATGGCTCGGTGCGCGCGCGGCCCGGGTGATTCTGCCGATTACAGATCCGTATGTGGTCCACCACGGCGCGCTGGGCTCGTTTGCCACGATCTATCTGCCTGCGGACGTGAAGGCGAAGCCGATGATCGAACGGCTGAGCGGTCTCGAAGGCGTCGAAGTGGTGCTGGATAACCGCGCGGCGTGCGAACGTTTCGAACTGCCGAACGACCGGGTCGGCGACATCGTGGTGGTTAGCGGGCAAGACGTGGTGCTCGGCACGCGGCGCGCGGAGCATGACCTTTCCGGCTTGACTGTGCCGTTGCGCTCGCACGGCGGCATCTCCGAACAGGTCGTGCCGTTGATCTTCAACCGGCATCTGGACGGTCTCGTCGAAGGCCGGCGGCTGCGCAATTTCGACGTGTTCGATCTTGCCCTGAATCACGTGGCGGACGCATGAACGCCGTGCTGACGGACCACCCGGCGTTTCGCGCCGAAGCCTTGCGCCTGAAGGGCGTGCGGGCGTCGCGCGAACGCACGCTCGACGTGTTCGATCCGTACACAGGATTGCGCGTCGGCACGGTGCCGTTGGCCAGCGTCGACGATGTCCGCGCCGCGTTCGAATATGCCGGCGCCTACGAGGCGAGGCTCACGCGTTACGAGCGCTCGCAGATTCTGGAGCGGGCGGCCGTCCTGTTGCGCGAGCGTGCCGAGGCGGCCTCGGATCTGATCTCGCTCGAATCCGGTCTCTCGAAGCAGGACTCGCGTCATGAGATTGAGCGCGTCGCGGATGTGTTCAGGTTCGCCGCAACCGAGGCCTTGCGTGACGACTGTCAGAGTTTCTCGTGCGATCTGACGCCGCATGGCAGGAAGCGTCGGGTATTTGCACAGCGGGAACCGCTTGCCGGCGTGATCGTCGCGATTACGCCGTTCAATCATCCGATGAACCAGGTCGCGCACAAGGTGGCGCCGGCTATCGCGACCAATAATCGGGTCTTGCTGAAGCCGTCCGAGAAGGTGCCGCTCTCGGCGTTTTATCTGGCGGATCTGCTTTACGAAGCCGGTTTGCCGGAACCGATGCTGCAGGTGTTGACCGGCGACCCAGGCGAGATCGCCGACGAGCTGGTCACGCATCCGCTGGCCGAGCTGGTGACGTTCACGGGCGGTGTGGCGATCGGCAAACATATTGCGGCGAAGGCGGCCTATCGACGGGTCGTGCTGGAACTGGGCGGCAACGATCCGTTGATCGTCCTCGAAGACGCCGACCTCGAACGGGCGGCCACGCTCGCCGTGCAAGGCTCCTATAAGAACTCGGGGCAACGCTGCACGGCCGTCAAGCGGATGCTGGTGCAAAAGAGCGTGGCGGCGGACTTTACTGAGCTGGTGGTAGAGAAGACGCGCGCATGGTCCTACGGCGATCCGTTCGACAGCGCCAATCAGATGGGCACCGTCATCGACGAAGCCGCGGCGCGGCTTTTCGAGGCGCGCGTCGACGAAGCCGTGGCGCGCGGCGCCCGGCTGCTGGTCGGCAACCAGCGCGACGGCGCGCTGTATGCGCCGACCGTGCTTGATCGCGTGGACCCGGCGATGTCGCTGGTGCGCGAAGAAACCTTTGGGCCGGTGTCGCCCATCATCACGTTTAACACCCTCGACGACGCTATCCGGATCAGCAATGGCACGGCGTTCGGGTTGTCGTCGGGAGTGTGTACCAACCGTCAGGATGCGATTACGCGGTTCATCAACGAATTGCGGGTCGGTACGGTCAATGTGTGGGAAGTGCCGGGTTTCCGGATCGAGCTGACGCCGTTTGGCGGCATCAAGGATTCGGGTTTGGGTTACAAGGAAGGGGTGCAGGAAGCCATGAAGAGCTTTACCAACCTCAAGACGTTTTCTTTACCTTGGGAGTGATGTCGTGGCTTTGAGTCTGGAAGATATTCGTAGTTTGTTTGAACAGCACGGTGATGTTGCTTATAGCGGCGAACCGGTCACCCAACTGGAACACGCGCTGCAAAGCGCCGCGTTGGCGGAAGGCGAGGGCGCGAGCGATGAACTGGTCGCGGCGGCGTTTCTGCACGACTTGGGGCATTTGCTGAACCGCTTCGGCGAGACGCCGACTGCGCGCGGCATCGACGATCTGCATCAATACTTTGCGTTGCCGTTTCTGCGGCCGGTGTTGCCGGAGGCGGTGCTGGAGCCGATTCGGCTGCATGTGGACGCAAAGCGCTGCCTGTGCGCCATCGACGATACTTATTTTGGCCGGCTGTCAGTGGATTCGGTGCGCAGCCTCAAGCTGCAGGGCGGCGTTTTCAGCGAGCAGGAAGCCGCAACGTTTCTTGGCAAGCCGTTTGCCGAGGACGCGTTGCGGGTACGCCGCTGGGACGATCTGGCGAAGGAAGCGAACCGCGCGACGCCGGATCTGGACCATTACCTGAGCGTCGTGGAGCGGGTGATGGAGACGCACGCTACGGCTTGAGCGGGTGGTTGTGTTCCCGAGGGCGCTTTTGTGTGTGTTCGCGGGCGCGTTTTCGGGTCCGCGGCCTTGGCGTCGCGGGACGTAATTCCGCATTTGATGGTTCTCAAAATAACGCTTGCGCGCCCTGGTTGGGCTCGCTAGAATCTCGTTCTCTCGCGTTCCGGATGACGGGGCGCGGGGAACGGGAGAGCCAGCAGTGGCAAGGCTTTCGGCGGGGTGGGCAGGCTCAGGCAGTGATAAAAAACCTGTTGACGACGTAGCGAAAGTTCTTCATAATC
>NZ_CAAJGM010000054.1 GCF_900996235.1 Paraburkholderia sp. BCC1885 | reverse complement strand
AGCCCGTACAAGCCGCTGGCGATGTTGGCGGCGGCGATATGCGGCGTCTTCGGGCTCAGGAAGGCCTCGCTCTCGCGCGCCAGCGCCGTCACGCGCTCGAAGCTGGTGTTCGCGGCATGGCCCTCGCGCTCCATCGCGGCCACCAGCGTCTCCAGCTGGGTATTGCCGGCGCCGGCGCCGAAGCCCTTCACGCAGGCGTCGACGATGCGCGCGCCCTGCTCCAGCGCCACCAGGCTGTTGGCCACCGCCAGGCCGAGGTTGTTGTGCGCGTGGAAACCCACGTCGACGCGCAGCGCCTCCACCAGCAGGCGCACCTTCTCGCGCACCAGGTTCGGCGTCGAATAACCGGCGCTGTCCATCAGGATCACCGCCTGCGCGCCGTAGTCCTGCATCAGCCGCGCCTGGGCCAGCAGCACCTCGGGCGGCGCCATGTGCGACATCATCAGCACGCCGTAGGCCACCCGCCCCGCGCGCCGCGTCTGCTCGATGAAGCGCCGCGAGACATTGGCCTCGGTGCAGTGGGTGGCCACCCGCACCACGTCCACGCCGGCCTCGATCGCCAACTCGATGTCGGTGGCCTTGCCCAGCCCCGGGATGAA
>NZ_CAAJGM010000053.1 GCF_900996235.1 Paraburkholderia sp. BCC1885 | reverse complement strand
GTCGACGCGACGAGCATCGCGCCGGGCACCAACAGGGCTATCGCAAGAAACGCTCGCTGTTCGACATGTTCGACTTCGACTGAGCGCGAAGGCCGCCGGCATCGCGCCGGCGGCGTGTTCGCGCCCCGGCTCAGATCTGTGCCGGGATCGTGATGCTGCTCGGGCAGGACAGCGTCGTGCCGCTATCCGGGACCTGCACCACCTGGCCGTTCGAGCCGGTCGTGGTCGCTGCGGTGCTGTGGCTGCCCAGCTGCAATTCGCCGTTGGTCACCGAGAAGGCCTTGCCGCCGCTGCTCTGGCTATTGGTGATGCGGATCCCGGTGTCCCCCGATTTCGGTACGCCCATCAGGCTGTTCGAGAGCCCGACGATGGCGCCTTGCTGCTTGGTGGCGGTGGCGATTACGTTGTCGATGTCGACGTTGGCGATGATCGGTATGGCGCCGCCGGTGCCCGAGGCATAGGCGTAGGTGAACAGGAAGGGCTGCTGGACATTGCGCATGCAGGTGTTTCGATAGGTCATGCCGGTGGTGGCGCTGCTGTCCTTGGCGGTCTGGTCGGTCTTGATCCGGTAGCCGTAGTCGGTGCCGCTGACCTGCACCG
>NZ_CAAJGM010000052.1 GCF_900996235.1 Paraburkholderia sp. BCC1885 | reverse complement strand
GGGCGCGCCCGGTTTCTCGATCGAGATGAAGCCCGAATCGCTGGAGCGTTATCGCTTTCGCGGCGAGACGGCCAGGTCGGGCGAATCGGTCGATCCCGCCGCCGCCGTGGCCCATGCAGCCGCCTGAGCGGCCGGGCTCGAACGCGAACGGAGAATCCTGATGAACCTCGATCTGCAAGACAAGGTGGTGCTGGTCACGGGCGGCGCGGCCGGTATCGGCGGCGCGATCACGCGCGCATTGGCGGCCGAAGGCGCGATTCCGGTGGTGCTCGACCGCAATGCGCCCGACGATGCCTTCGCCTCGCAACTGCGCGACCAGCAGCCCCGCACGCGCTTCCTGCGCACCGACCTGCTCGACGACGCCCAATGCCAGGCCGCCGTCGATGCCGCGATCGCCGAATTCGGCCGCATCGACGGCCTGGTCAACAACGCCGGCGTCAACGACGGCGTCGGCCTGGGCGCGGGCCGCGCGGCCTTCGTCGCCTCGCTCGAACGCAATCTGCTGCACTACTACGCGATGGCGCATTACTGCGAGCCGCACCTGAAGGCCAGCCGCGGCGCGATCGTCAACGTCTCGTCGAAGACGGCGCTGACCGGGCAGG
>NZ_CAAJGM010000051.1 GCF_900996235.1 Paraburkholderia sp. BCC1885 | reverse complement strand
TCTTCGGGCCCTGGAAGAGCCCGCAGTCGACCAGCAGGCGCTGCCCGCCATGCTCGACCAGGTACTTCGAGCCGGTCACCGTTTCGGTTGCACCAAGAAAGCTCAGTTTCATCGCGCGCCTCGTCCAAAGTCACGATATCCATCAGCGCGCATCGGTCCAGCCGCCACCGAGCGCGACATAGAACGCCTGCGCGTCCCCGGCCAGCGCGCGCAGGCTGTCGGCCACCTGGGAGAAGGCCTTCAGCACGACCTGGCGGTAGTTCGCGTCGGCCAGCGCGAGCGCATCCTGCGCGGCGCGCCGCTGGTTCCAGAGCGTGCCGCCGCGAAACAGCGGGGCGCTCAAGCCGGCGCCGATGCCCCAGGCACGGCCGGCCGGCGAGAACAGCCTGCTGGCCGAGGCGCCGTCGAACGAGCCCGATGCCGACAGCGTGAGCTCGGGATACAGCGCCGCCGTCGCGGTCCCGACCTGGGCGCTGGCGATATGCAGTTCGGCCTCGGCCTGTTGGATGTCGGGCCGTCGGCGTGCCAGGGAGGAGGGCACCGTGGCCGGGAGTTCGGCGGGCAGGGTGATGGCTTCCAGCCTCAGTTCCGGCGCGCGCCAC
>NZ_CAAJGM010000050.1 GCF_900996235.1 Paraburkholderia sp. BCC1885 | reverse complement strand
AGGCCGACGCGGCCCGAGACGGGCGCGGTCACGCGCGCGTAGGTCAGGTTCAGCTTGGCCGAGTCGATCGAGGCCTGGTCGGTCTTCACGGTGCCTTCGTACTGCTTGACCAGCGAGGCCTGCGTGTCGGCCTGCTGGCCCGAGATCGAGTCCTGCGCGAGCAGCGTCTGGTAGCGCTTGAGGTCCAGGCGCGCGGTGGCCAGCAGCGCCTGGTCGCGCGCCAGCGTGCCTTCGGCGGTCTCGAGCGCGACCTGGTAGGGGCGCGGGTCGATCTGCACCAGCACGTCGCCCTTCTTGACCATCTGCCCTTCGGTGAAGTTGACCGACTGCAGGTAGCCGGACAGCTGCGTCTTCACCGTCACGGTGGCCAGCGGCGTGACCGTGCCGAGCGCGGACAGCACGATCGGCATCTCGCCGCGCGAGGCGGTGGCCACCTGCACCGGCTGCGGCTGGTTGGCGAAGTCGGCCGGGCCGCCGTGGCGGCGTCCGCCGCCCTGGCCGGCCTGCTGGCCGTTGGCCGGCGCCTCGTTCTTCTTCCACGGATGCCACCACAGCAGCGCGCCCCCGATCACGACGAGCGCGGCCACGCCGAGCGCGATCGGC
>NZ_CAAJGM010000049.1 GCF_900996235.1 Paraburkholderia sp. BCC1885 | reverse complement strand
TCCATCTCCGCGGTCTGCGCGACCACGCGCTCGCACAGGCTCGCCACGCCGGCGTCGGCGGCCGGCGCCGGCAGCGTCGCGACCAGCGCGGGCAGCGGCGCGGCGGCGGCCGTCACGACCTCGCCCTGGCTGGTGCCGTCCATGGCCGACAGGCGCGTGACCTTGATCAGCGCGAGCTGCCGGCTAGGGCCGGTGAGCAGCACGTCGAGCGCGGTCATCGCCTCGGGCGGCTCGACTGAGGCGATCCCGGCGCGCGCCATGCGCGCCTGATAAGCAGCCGTCGCGGCCACCCCGACCTCACCCCAGTAGCCCCAGTTCATGATGCGCACCGGGAAGCGGCGGGTCTGGTCGAGATAAGTCGCGAATGCGTCCTTGAACACGCAGCCGGCCGCGTAGTTGGCCTGCCCCGGCATGCGCGCGAAGGACTGGATCGACGAGAAGAACAGCATGAAATCGAGCGGCAGTTCGCCGAATACCTGGGCCATCCGCACGCTGACGTCCGCCTTCACGCGATAGCTCGACAGGAACGCCTGTTCATCCATGCGCGCGAGCGTGCGGTCCTGCAGCACGATCGCGGAATGCAGCACGCCGTCGATGCGGCCGA
>NZ_CAAJGM010000048.1 GCF_900996235.1 Paraburkholderia sp. BCC1885 | reverse complement strand
ACAGTCGTCATATGACATGTCCGCCCGACTCGCGGCCGTCCGAAGCGCGTGACCCGACCGCTTCGCATCGCGAGACATCGATTCCTTCGGAAGACAATCGCGCGCCGCGCGCTTCTTACAATCGATTAGCTGCCCCCTGACGTCCGATGACTCATCGATGGCAAAGGGCGCGTGATTTCCGTTCACACGATCCGGAGAAGCATTCATGTCGGTTGGCATCCAGAACAACTACGCGGTGAATTCGACGGCGTATCCGAGCGGCTCGGGCGCCGCCGATGGCAGCGGCAGCGCGAACAGCCTGCAGCAGTCGATCATGCAGCTGATCCAGCAGATGCTGATCGAGCTGATGCAGATGCTGCAGGATCCGAACGGCAACGGTGCGTCGTCCGGCGGCGGTGGTGGAGGCGCAAACGGTGGCGGAAGCGGTGGCGGCGGTGCGCCGGCGATGCCTTCGATGGGCGGCGGTGGCAGCGGCATGCCCGTGGCTGGCGCGCTCGGCAGCGGCGGCCAGGGCGGCGTCGGCACGCCCGCCTCGACGGGCGGCGGCGCATCGGCCGGCGCATCGGCCAGCAGTTTCGCGGCGAGCTCCGGCCCGGCGCCCGGCAA
>NZ_CAAJGM010000047.1 GCF_900996235.1 Paraburkholderia sp. BCC1885 | reverse complement strand
AGGATTTCGCGAGCTGCATTTGGTCCGACGGCGCGCACCTGCACGGCCTAGAGCAGATCCGCAGCGGCTTAGCGCAGCGCATGACGGCGCGCCCGGTGACCATCGAGCCGCTCGACATCCGCGTCTACGACAGCCTCGGCACGGTGGTCTACACGGTCGCGGAAGCCCATCAGTACGCCGACGGCGGCAGCGAGCCCGACATGGTGTTCGCCACCTACGTGATGATCCACGAGCGCGGCGAATGGCGGATCGCCCATATCCACGCCAGCCCGATCCCGGACCAGGCCGCCAGCCAGTTCGCCGCCAAGATCCGCCACGGCCAGGGCCCGCTGCACTGAGGCCGGCACGCGCGCGATGAGTACCGATACACCGCCGTCGCCACTCACCGGGCTCGCGCAGCCCGCCGCCGAGCTGCTGCGCTACGTGGCCCCGCGCTGGCTGCCCTCCAATCACGCCCAGACGATCTTCCCGGCGCTGTTCGGCCGCCGCCCCGAGGTGAGCTACCGGCGCGAGCGCTGGGACACGCCCGACGGCGACTTCATCGATCTCGACTGGGTCACCCACCCGCCCGGCGGCGTCGCCGGCGGCGAGCCCTCGCCCGAGGCGCCGCTG
>NZ_CAAJGM010000046.1 GCF_900996235.1 Paraburkholderia sp. BCC1885 | reverse complement strand
ATCGGGCGGCCCGTCGTGCAGCAGCAGGTCGAGCGCGATCTCGGGATAGCGCTCGCGAAAGCCGCGCAGCAGCGGCGCCACCACGCGCCGGCCGAAGCCGCTGGCCGCGCGAATTCGCAAGGCGCCGCGCGGCGGCCCGCTGCGCAGCTCGCGCATCTCGTCGAGCGCCTGCGCGATCTGCTCGATGCCAGGGCGGCAATGCTCGTAGAACAACTGCCCCTCGCGCGTGAGCTGGGTGCAGCGCGTGGTGCGCAACAGCAGGCGCGCGTCGAGCTGGGCCTCGAGCTTCTGCACGTTGCGGCTGACCGCCGAGCGGCCGATGCCGAGCCGCTCGCCGGCCTTCGCGAAACTCCCTTCGGCCGCCACCGCGAGGAAGGCGATCACGCCCGTGTAGCTGGTGGCGAAGCTGGCGGCGAAAACGTCGTCGCCGCCCGGGCGGGCGGCGGCGCGATGATCGGGAAACAGGGACATGGCTGGCTCGAACAGGGTTGCGGATCACCACAAGACGTCCAGCGCGCGCATGTTGTGACAGCGCTTCGCGTTTTTTCACCGGGCCGCCCGCCCGAGCCGGCAAGGCCGCTCAGGACAGGTTCGCCCGGTCGAGCCCGTAGGCC
>NZ_CAAJGM010000045.1 GCF_900996235.1 Paraburkholderia sp. BCC1885 | reverse complement strand
TGAGCGAGGTGGTGCCGATTGATGGAGGCCGGCATCGGATGCGCTTCGCCAACGGCACGCAGGCGAGCTGCGATCTGCTGGTGGGTGCCGACGGCGCGTGGTCCAGGGTGCGTGCGTTGTTGTCGGACGCGAAGCCGGAGTACACGAGCACGAGCTTCGTCGAAACCTACCTGCTCGATAGCGATGCGCGCCATCCTGCGAGCGCGGCGGCCGTGGGCGGCGGCGCGCTGTTCGCGCTGGCGCCGGGCCGGGGCATCTTCGCGCATCGCGAACCGGCGGGGGTGTTGCATGCCTATGTGGCCTTGAACAAGCCTCGCGAGTGGATCGAGGCGATCGATTTCTCCGATTCGGCGGCGGCGCGGGCTGCCGTTGCCGGTGAATTCGAGGGCTGGGCGCCGGCGTTGACGGCCCTGATCACGGCGGGTGATTCGGCGCCGGTGGCACGGCCGCTGTATTCGCTGCCGAGCGCGCATCGCTGGGATCGCGTGCCGGGCGTGACCCTGCTGGGCGACGCGGCGCATCTGATGATTCCGTCAGGCGAGGGCGCGAACCTGGCGATGTTCGATGGCGCGCTGCTGGCGCAGGCGATTGCCGCGAGCCCGTACGACATCGAGGC
>NZ_CAAJGM010000044.1 GCF_900996235.1 Paraburkholderia sp. BCC1885 | reverse complement strand
AGTCATGCCTGATGACCATAGCGTGTCGGTACCACCCCTTCCCATCCCGAACAGGACCGTGAAACGACTCCACGCCGATGATAGTGCGGATTACCCGTGTGAAAGTAGGTAATCGTCAGGCTCCCCAGCAGCAAACAGAAACCCCACCCCAAAAGGTGGGGTTTCTGCGTTTACGGAAACGGTATAAGTGAGAGCTTTGGGTTTGGGGCAGTCAAGCAGCGCTTGACATTGAAGTGCTCTTCCCCCATAATCATCAGTTCTCTGCGGAGGGGTGCCCGAGTGGCTAAAGGGGGCAGACTGTAAATCTGTTGGCTTACGCCTACGTTGGTTCGAATCCAACCTCCTCCACCAGAATGCATGCTGAAGTAGAAGTTGGGAATCGAAAAGATCCTTGCGGGTGTAGCTCAATGGTAGAGCAGAAGCCTTCCAAGCTTACGACGAGGGTTCGATTCCCTTCACCCGCTCCAGTAACGAAGATGTAGCGCCCATGTGGCTCAGTGGTAGAGCACTCCCTTGGTAAGGGAGAGGTCGGCAGTTCGATCCTGCCCATGGGCACCAGAAGTACTCGGTGATTGTTTGCGCGCGGCGCAACGTACGGATAATCCTCTTAGGAGTCGAAAATGGCCAAGGGTAAGTTTGAGCGGACCAAGCCGCACGTGAACGTCGGCACGATCGGTCACGTTGACCACGGCAAGACCACGCTGACGGCAGCGATCACGACGGTGCTGACCGCGAAGTTCGGCGGCGAAGCAAAGGCGTATGACCAGATCGACGCGGCGCCGGAAGAAAAGGCGCGCGGCATCACGATCAACACGGCACACGTCGAGTACGAAACGGCAAACCGCCACTACGCCCACGTCGACTGCCCGGGCCACGCTGACTATGTGAAGAACATGATCACGGGCGCCGCGCAGATGGACGGCGCAATCCTGGTGTGCTCGGCCGCTGACGGCCCGATGCCGCAAACGCGTGAGCACATCCTGCTGGCGCGTCAGGTTGGCGTTCCGTACATCATCGTGTTCCTGAACAAGTGCGACATGGTGGACGACGCCGAGCTGCTGGAACTCGTCGAGATGGAAGTTCGCGAACTTCTGTCGAAGTACGACTTCCCGGGCGACGACACGCCGATCATCAAGGGTTCGGCCAAGCTGGCGCTGGAAGGCGACAAGGGCGAGCTGGGCGAAGTGGCGATCATGAACCTGGCCGACGCGCTGGACACGTACATCCCGACGCCGGAGCGCGCAGTGGACGGTGCGTTCCTGATGCCGGTGGAAGACGTGTTCTCGATCTCGGGTCGTGGCACGGTGGTGACGGGTCGCGTCGAGCGCGGCGTGGTGAAGGTCGGCGAAGAAATCGAAATCGTGGGTATCAAGCCGACGGTGAAGACGACCTGCACGGGCGTGGAAATGTTCCGCAAGCTGCTGGACCAGGGTCAGGCGGGCGACAACGTGGGTATCCTGCTGCGCGGCACGAAGCGTGAAGACGTGGAGCGTGGCCAGGTGCTGGCGAAGCCGGGTTCGATCAACCCGCACACGCACTTCACGGCCGAAGTGTACGTGCTGAGCAAGGACGAAGGCGGCCGTCACACGCCGTTCTTCAACAACTACCGTCCGCAGTTCTACTTCCGCACGACGGACGTGACGGGCTCGATCGAGCTGCCGAAGGACAAGGAAATGGTCATGCCGGGCGACAACGTGTCGATCACGGTGAAGCTGATCAACCCGATCGCGATGGAAGAAGGTCTGCGCTTCGCCATCCGTGAAGGTGGCCGTACCGTCGGCGCGGGTGTCGTCGCCAAGATCCTCGAGTAAGCCAGCCAGTACTCGTTGATTGAAGTTTCGGGGTTGGCGGTGTCGTCAACCCCAAAATGGTTTAGGGGTATAGCTCAACTGGCAGAGCGTCGGTCTCCAAAACCGAAGGTTGGGGGTTCGATTCCCTCTGCCCCTGCCAATTCTCGCGCCGTATGTGGCGCTCGTTAAGGTGTTATGGCGAATCCTTCCGTCGAAACTGTAAATACTTCCGGCGACAAGCTGATGGTCGCAGCGGGTGTATTGTTGGTCTTGGCCGGGTTCGTGGGGTTCTTCTGGCTCGGTAGCCAGGAATGGTACGTCCGCGGAGCTGCCTTGGCTGTTGGCGTTATCGCGGGTGTTGCAGTCGGACTTCTCTCCGCGCCCGGTAAGGGTTTCATCGCATTCGCCAAGGACTCGTACAAGGAAGTCCGCAAGGTTGTCTGGCCGACTCGTAAAGAGGCGACGCAAACAACTCTGGTGGTGTTCGCTTTCGTGTTCATCATGGCGGTGTTTCTCTGGATTTGCGATAAATCCATTGAATGGGCGATTTTCTCGGCGATTCTGGGTTGGAAATGATATGAGTGATACTCCGGCATCCCCGAGTGGTAAACGTTGGTACGTGGTGCACGCCTACTCCGGCATGGAGAAGAGCGTGCAACGTGCGCTTCAGGAGCGCATCGAGCGCGCCGGCATGCAGGACCAGTTTGGCCAGATCCTGGTGCCGACTGAAGAAGTAGTAGAGGTTAAAGGCGGTCACAAGTCAGTGACCGAACGTCGTTTCTTCCCGGGCTATGTGCTCGTCGAGATGGAAATGACGGACGAAACGTGGCACCTCGTGAAGAACACGGCAAAGGTGACGGGTTTTGTGGGCGGTGCGCGCAATCGTCCTAGCCCGATTTCCCCGCGGGAAGTCGAGAAGATCATGTCGCAGATGCAGGAAGGCGTTGAGAAGCCGCGCCCGAAGACCCTGTTCGAAGTCGGCGAGATGGTTCGCGTGAAGGACGGTCCGTTTACGGACTTCAACGGTAGCGTCGAAGAAGTGAATTACGAAAAGTCGCGCGTCCGTGTATCTGTCACCATCTTCGGCCGCGCAACGCCGGTCGAGCTGGAATTCGGTCAGGTCGAAAAGTTGTAATCAGAATTCTGCGGAGCGCGCCTAACGGCGCGTTCCGTATTTCGCGCTTACGGCCCGCGTAATGGCCGTTGAGGAGCGTCAGTAGCCGGTATTTTCCGGTGAGCACGCGCTACTACTCACTGAACGTCCGCACGCAGCAGTGCAGCGTTCCAACGAGGTTTTCAACATGGCAAAGAAAATCATCGGCTTTATCAAGCTGCAGATTCCTGCAGGTAAAGCCAACCCGTCGCCGCCGGTCGGTCCGGCACTGGGCCAGCGTGGCCTGAACATCATGGAGTTCTGCAAGGCGTTCAACGCGCAGACTCAAGCAATGGAACCGGGTCTGCCGATTCCGGTCGTGATCACCGCGTTCGCCGACAAGAGCTTCACGTTCGTTCTGAAGACGCCGCCGGCTACGGTTCTGATCAAGAAGGCAGCGAAGATCGACAAGGGTTCGGCAAAGCCGCATACCGACAAGGTCGGCAAGATCACTCGCGCTCAAGCTGAAGACATCGCCAAGGCCAAGATGCCCGATCTGACGGCAGCTGACCTGGATGCAGCGGTCCGTACGATCGCTGGTAGCGCCCGCTCGATGGGCATCACCGTGGAGGGCGTGTAAATGGCTAAGCTTTCGAAGCGTCTGCAAGCATTTGCAAACAAGGTTGATCGCCAGAAGCTGTATGCGATCGACGAAGCGCTGTCGCTCGTGAAAGAGTGCGCAAGCGCGAAGTTCGACGAATCGATCGACGTTTCCGTGCAACTCGGCATCGACGCGAAGAAGTCGGATCAAGTGGTTCGTGGCTCGGTCGTGCTGCCGGCAGGTACCGGTAAGTCGGTCCGCGTGGCTGTGTTCGCCCAGGGTGAAAAGGCTGAGCAGGCTCGTGCAGCCGGCGCCGAAGTCGTCGGTATGGAAGACCTGGCTGAACAGGTTAAGGCCGGCAAGCTGGACTTCGACATCGTGATCGCTTCGCCGGACACGATGCGCGTTGTCGGTACGCTCGGTCAGATCCTCGGCCCGCGTGGCCTGATGCCTAACCCGAAGGTCGGCACCGTGACGCCGGACGTCGCCACGGCTGTGAAGAACGCCAAGGCTGGTCAGGTGCAATTCCGTGTCGACAAGGCTGGTATCATCCACGCCACCATCGGCCGCGCTTCGTTCGAGCCGACGGCTCTGCGCAGCAACCTGAACGCTCTCGTCGAAGCGCTGCAAAAGGCGAAGCCGGCAACGAGCAAGGGCGTGTACCTGCGTAAGGTCGCGCTGTCGAGCACGATGGGCGTGGGTGTTCGCGTCGATCAGGCAACGATCGCTGCACAGTAATAGATTTCATCGCCTCGATGTGAGTCGGGGCGGTTTTATGGGCTTTGGGCGGTCGCAAGATGGCAGTGTGCATCGAGCGGCCGGTTGTCAAAGACCGTTGGCGGGGAAGCAGCATGTAGGCCGACCCTTAATGTAAAGCCAACGCAGATGGCGAACCCGGAAAGGTTTTGTAGTGATGAAACCGCTGGTCGTCCGCAGCAATGCGGGCAACGGGCGGTCGAAATACTCCTGACTGGTCGGACGCCGTTATTGAACGCGGTACACAAGGCGCACGCTGCGTGTATCGAATCTGGAGGTTAACCGTGCCACTTAACAAAGAAAGCAAGCAGGCCGTCGTCGCTGAGGTTGCCGCGCAAGTCGCGAAAGCCCAGACCGTGGTTCTGGCTGAGTATCGTGGAATCGCGGTTGGCGATCTGACCAAGCTGCGCGCGAAAGCGCGTGAGCAACAGGTTTACCTTCGTGTGTTGAAAAACACGCTGGCGCGTCGCGCTGTCGAAGGTACCCCGTTTGCTCCGCTGGCAGAGCAGATGACTGGTCCGCTGATCTACGGCATCTCGGAAGATGCAATTGCTGCTGCCAAGGTCGTCAACGACTTCGGCAAAACCAATGACAAGTTGATCATCAAGGCTGGTTCCTACGAAGGCAAGGTGATGGACAAGGCTGGCGTGCAAGCGCTGGCAAACATCCCGAGCCGCGAAGAACTGCTCTCCAAGCTGTTGTACGTTATGCAAGCACCTGTTTCCGGCTTCGCGCGCGCTCTGGCCGCGCTGGCAGAAAAGAAACAAGGCGAAGAAACCGCTGCGTAACGCACATCAGCCGAGCGTGATTGATCGCTGGCTGTATCCGAATTCAATTTAGGAGTATTTCAAATGGCAATCGCAAAAGAAGACATCCTCGAAGCGGTAAGCTCGATGTCGGTTCTGGAACTGAACGAGCTCGTCAAGGCGTTCGAAGAAAAGTTTGGCGTGTCGGCAGCTGCTGTTGCAGTGGCAGGCCCGGCAGGCGGCGGCGCTGCAGCTGCTGCTGAAGAACAAACCGAATTCACGGTCAACCTGACGGAAGTCGGCGCGAACAAGGTTTCGGTCATTAAGGCTGTTCGCGAACTGACGGGTCTCGGCCTGAAGGAAGCGAAGGATCTGGTTGACGGTGCACCGAAGCCTGTTAAGGAAGCGGTACCGAAGGCTGCAGCTGAAGAAGCCAAGAAGAAGCTGGAAGAAGCCGGCGCGAAAGCTGAAATCAAGTAAATTTCGGCGCGCTGTGCGAAGGCTGGCGGTTTTCCACCGCCGGCCTTTTTGTGCTTTGTGGGAACCACGTTTTTGCACGGTCATTTCGGCAAAAGCGTGACCCCAGAGGCCAAAGAAAACCGCCTTTCAGCAATATTGACCGGCGATTCTCTTTGTCTTCTGAAGCGACTGCAGAAGGCAAGTTTGGTCGGGTAGCGGGCAACATAGGCATCCGCTGCCGTCAGCCAGCGGTTGGTAGCGGCCAACCACCAAGCTTCTAGGCTCGTTCAAGCCATCGGACGGCCATCGGGTCTCAGTCGGTGAACACTCGGGTTGTCTCATCAAGGTATCCTGCCTCGACAACAATGCCCGCCGTGATTCGGAGATCGTATGCAATATTCCTTCACCGAGAAGAAGCGCATTCGTAAGAGTTTTGCGAAGCGCCCCATCGTTCACCAAGTACCTTTCCTGCTGGCTACCCAGCTTGAATCATTCAGCACGTTTCTGCAAGCCGACACGTCTTCGACGCAACGCAAGCCGGAAGGCCTGCAAGCGGCGTTTACGTCCGTTTTCCCCATCGTTTCTCATAACGGCTTCGCCCGTCTCGAGTTCGTCAGCTACATGCTGTCGCCGCCGGCATTCAACATCAAGGAATGTCAGCAGCGCGGTTTGACGTACTGCTCGGCACTGCGCGCGAAGGTGCGCCTGGTGCTGCTCGACAAGGAATCGCCGAGCAAGCCGGTCGTCAAGGAAGTGAAGGAACAGGAAGTGTACATGGGCGAAATTCCGCTCATGACGCCGACGGGTTCGTTCGTCATCAACGGCACGGAACGCGTGATCGTTTCGCAACTGCACCGCTCGCCTGGCGTGTTCTTCGAACACGACAAGGGCAAGACGCATAGCTCGGGCAAGCTGCTGTTTTCGGCACGTATCATCCCTTACCGTGGTTCGTGGCTCGACTTCGAATTCGATCCGAAGGACGTGCTGTATTTCCGCGTCGACCGCCGCCGCAAGATGCCGGTCACGATCCTGCTGAAAGCCATTGGCCTCACGCCGGAACAGATCCTCGCCAACTTCTTCGTGTTCGACAATTTCACGCTGATGCCGGAAGGCGCGCAGATGGAATTCGTGCCGGAGCGTCTGCGTGGTGAAGTCGCGCGTTTCGACATCACGGACCGTGACGGTAACGTGATCGTGCAGAAGGACAAGCGGATCAACGCCAAGCACATTCGCGACCTCGAAAACGCGAAGACGAAGTTCATCTCGGTGCCGGAAGACTATCTGCTCGGCCGCACGTTGGCGAAGAACGTCGTTGACGGCGATACGGGTGAAGTCATCGCCAACGCGAACGACGAAATCACCGAAACGGTTCTCGAAAAGCTGCGTGAAGCGAAGATCAAGGACATCCAGACGCTCTACACGAACGATCTGGATCAAGGTCCGTACATCTCCTCGACGCTGCGTATCGACGAAACTGCCGACAAGATGGCCGCTCGCATCGCGATCTACCGCATGATGCGTCCGGGCGAACCGCCGACCGAAGAAGCGGTCGAGGCGCTGTTCAACCGTCTGTTCTACAGCGAAGACGCCTACGACCTGTCCAAGGTGGGTCGTATGAAGTTCAACCGCCGTGTCGGCCGCGACGAAATCGTCGGTCCGATGACGCTGCAGGACGACGACATCCTCGCCACGATCAAGATCCTGGTCGAGCTGCGTAACGGCAAGGGCGAAGTGGACGACATCGACCACTTGGGCAACCGTCGTGTGCGTTGTGTCGGCGAACTGGCGGAAAACCAGTTCCGCGCCGGTCTCGTGCGTGTCGAACGCGCCGTGAAGGAACGTCTGGGTCAGGCTGAAAGCGAAAACCTGATGCCGCACGACCTGATCAACTCGAAGCCGATTTCGTCGGCGATCCGCGAGTTCTTCGGTTCGTCGCAGCTGTCGCAGTTTATGGACCAGACCAACCCGCTCTCGGAAATCACCCACAAGCGCCGTGTTTCGGCTCTTGGCCCGGGCGGTTTGACCCGTGAGCGCGCTGGCTTTGAAGTCCGCGACGTGCACCCGACCCACTATGGCCGTGTGTGCCCGATTGAAACGCCGGAAGGTCCGAACATCGGCCTGATCAACTCGCTCGCTCTGTACGCGCACCTGAACGAATACGGCTTCCTCGAAACGCCGTATCGCAAGGTGGTGGACAGCAAGGTGACGGATCAGATCGACTATCTGTCGGCGATCGAAGAAGGCCGTTACGTGATCGCTCAGGCGAACGCGGCGGTGGCTGCTGACGGCTCGCTGACCGACGAACTGGTGTCGTCGCGTGAAGCAGGCGAAACGCTGATGGTTACGCCGGACCGCATTCAGTACATGGACGTGGCGCCGTCGCAGATCGTTTCGGTCGCTGCTTCGCTGATTCCGTTCCTCGAGCACGATGACGCGAACCGCGCGTTGATGGGCTCGAACATGCAGCGTCAGGCTGTGCCGTGTCTGCGTCCTGAGAAGGCCGTGGTCGGTACCGGTATCGAACGTACGGTGGCAGTCGACTCGGGTACGACGGTTCAGGCATTCCGCGGTGGCGTGGTGGATTACGTCGACGCAGGCCGTATGGTGATCCGCGTGAACGACGATGAAGCCGCTGCCGGCGACGTCGGCGTGGACATCTACAACCTGATCAAGTACACGCGTTCGAACCAGAACACGAACATCAACCAGCGCCCGATCGTGAAGGTCGGCGACATCGTGTCGCGCGGCGACGTGCTGGCTGACGGTGCATCGACCGATCTCGGCGAACTGGCTCTCGGCCAGAACATGCTGGTCGCGTTCATGCCGTGGAACGGCTACAACTTCGAAGACTCGATCTTGATCTCGGAGAAGGTGGTTGCTGACGACCGCTACACCTCGATCCACATCGAAGAACTGAACGTCGTTGCTCGCGATACGAAGCTTGGACCGGAAGAAATCACGCGCGACATCTCGAACCTGGCTGAAGTGCAACTCGGCCGTCTCGACGAGTCGGGCATCGTCTACATCGGCGCTGAAGTCGAAGCAGGCGACGTGCTGGTCGGTAAGGTGACGCCGAAGGGTGAAACCCAACTGACGCCGGAAGAAAAGCTGCTGCGCGCGATCTTCGGTGAAAAGGCTTCGGACGTGAAGGACACGTCGCTGCGCGTGCCGTCGGGCATGAGCGGCACGGTCATCGACGTTCAAGTGTTTACGCGTGAAGGCATCCAGCGCGACAAGCGTGCCCAGCAGATCATCGACGATGAACTGAAGCGCTATCGCCTCGACCTGAACGACCAGCTGCGTATCGTGGAAGGCGACGCGTTCCAGCGTCTCGCACGTATGCTGGACGGCAAGGTTGCCAACGGTGGCCCGAAGAAGCTCGCGAAGGGTACCAAGATCGACCAGGCTTACCTGCAAGATCTGGATCACTACCACTGGTTCGACATCCGCCTCGCGGACGAAGAAGCAGCAGCGCAGCTCGAAGCCATCAAGGACTCGATCGAACAGAAGCGTCACCAGTTCGACCTGGCGTTCGAAGAAAAGCGCAAGAAGCTCACCCAGGGCGACGAACTGCCGCCGGGCGTGCTGAAGATGGTCAAGGTGTATCTGGCAGTCAAGCGTCGCCTGCAGCCTGGCGACAAGATGGCCGGCCGTCACGGTAACAAGGGTGTGGTGTCGAAGATCGTTCCGATCGAAGACATGCCGTACATGGCCGATGGCCGTCCGGCTGACGTCGTGCTGAATCCGCTCGGCGTGCCGTCGCGGATGAACGTGGGTCAGGTTCTCGAAGTGCATCTGGGTTGGGCCGCGAAGGGTCTCGGCTGGCGTATCGGCGAAATGCTGCAACGTCAGGCGAAGATCGAAGAACTGCGCGCCTTCCTGACCAAGATCTACAACGAGTCGGGCCGCGCTGAAGAGCTGGACAGCTTCACGGACGACGAAATCGTCGAACTGGCGAAGAACCTGCGCGAAGGCGTTCCGTTTGCCACGCCGGTGTTCGACGGTGCGACGGAAGAAGAAATGTCGCGCGCGCTGGATCTGGCCTTCCCGGACGACATCGCGAAGCAGCTCGGCATGACGCCGTCGAAGAACCAGGTTCGCCTGTACGACGGCCGCACCGGCGAGATGTTCGAACGCACGGTCACGGTCGGCTACATGCACTACCTGAAACTGCACCACCTGGTCGACGACAAGATGCACGCGCGTTCCACGGGCCCGTACTCGCTCGTGACGCAGCAGCCGTTGGGCGGTAAGGCGCAGTTCGGTGGCCAGCGTTTCGGTGAAATGGAAGTGTGGGCGCTCGAAGCGTACGGCGCATCGTACGTGCTGCAGGAAATGCTGACGGTGAAGTCGGACGACGTGACTGGCCGGACCAAGGTCTATGAGAACCTGGTCAAGGGCGATCACGTGATCGATGCAGGCATGCCGGAATCCTTCAACGTGTTGGTGAAGGAAATCCGCTCGCTCGGTATCGATATCGACCTCGACCGCAACTAATCGGACTACGGAGAGAAGGCAATGAAAGCTCTGCTCGATCTATTCAAGCAAGTCCAACAAGAAGAAGTTTTTGACGCAATCAAGATCGGTCTGGCATCGCCGGACAAGATCCGTTCGTGGTCGTTCGGCGAAGTGAAGAAGCCGGAAACCATCAACTACCGGACGTTCAAGCCGGAACGTGATGGTCTGTTCTGCGCGAAGATTTTCGGGCCGATCAAGGACTACGAATGCCTGTGCGGCAAGTACAAGCGCCTGAAGCACCGTGGCGTGATCTGCGAGAAGTGCGGCGTTGAAGTCACGCTGGCGAAGGTGCGTCGCGAACGGATGGGCCACATCGAACTGGCCTCGCCGGTTGCGCACATCTGGTTCCTGAAGTCGCTGCCGTCGCGTCTGGGCATGGTGCTCGACATGACGCTGCGCGACATCGAACGCGTGCTGTACTTCGAAGCCTACGTGGTGATCGATCCGGGCATGACGCCGCTGAAAGCGCGGCAGATCATGACGGAAGAGGATTACTACAACAAGGTCGAAGAGTACGGTGACGAATTCCGTGCCGAGATGGGCGCGGAAGGCGTGCGCGAACTGCTGCGCGCGATCAACATCGACGAGCAGGTCGAGATGCTGCGCACCGAACTCAAGAACACGGGTTCGGAAGCGAAGATCAAGAAGTACGCGAAGCGCCTGAAGGTGCTCGAGGCTTTCCAGCGTTCGGGCATCAAGCCTGACTGGATGGTGCTCGAAGTGCTGCCGGTGCTGCCGCCGGAACTGCGTCCGCTGGTGCCGCTGGACGGCGGCCGTTTCGCGACGTCGGACCTGAACGACCTGTATCGCCGCGTGATCAACCGTAACAACCGGTTGAAGCGTCTGCTCGAACTGAAGGCGCCTGAAATCATCGTTCGCAACGAAAAGCGGATGCTGCAGGAAGCCGTCGATTCGCTGCTCGATAACGGCCGTCGTGGTAAGGCCATGACCGGCGCGAACAAGCGTCCGCTGAAGTCGCTCGCTGACATGATCAAGGGTAAGGGCGGTCGTTTCCGTCAAAACCTGCTCGGTAAGCGCGTGGACTACTCGGGCCGTTCGGTGATCGTGGTCGGCCCGACGCTCAAGCTGCATCAGTGCGGTCTGCCGAAGCTGATGGCGCTCGAACTGTTCAAGCCGTTCATCTTCAACAAGCTCGAAGTGATGGGTGTCGCTACCACCATCAAGGCTGCGAAGAAGGAAGTCGAGAACCAGACGCCGGTGGTGTGGGACATCCTCGAAGAGGTGATCCGCGAACATCCGGTCATGCTGAACCGTGCGCCGACGCTGCACCGTCTTGGCATTCAGGCTTTCGAGCCGGTGCTGATCGAAGGTAAGGCAATCCAGCTGCACCCGCTCGTTTGCGCGGCGTTCAACGCCGACTTCGACGGTGACCAGATGGCTGTCCACGTGCCGCTGTCGCTCGAAGCGCAGATGGAAGCGCGCACGCTGATGCTGGCGTCGAACAACATCCTGTTCCCGGCCAACGGCGATCCGTCGATCGTGCCGTCGCAGGATATCGTGCTCGGTCTGTACTACGCGACCCGCGAAGCAGTGAACGCCAAGGGCGAAGGCCTGACGTTCACGGGCGTCTCGGAAGCGCTGCGTGCTTACGAGAACAAGGAAGTCGAGCTGGCCTCGCGCGTCAACGTGCGGATCACGGAAATGGTCCACAACGAAGACACGTCGGAAGGCGCGCCGAAGTTCGTGCCGAAGATCACGCTGTATGCGACGACCGTCGGCCGTTCGATCCTCTCGGAAATTCTGCCGCCGGGCTTGCCGTTCTCGGTGCTGAACAAGCCGCTGAAGAAGAAGGAAATCTCGCGCCTCATCAACACCGCATTCCGCAAGTGCGGTCTGCGCGAAACGGTGATTTTCGCCGACCAGTTGATGCAGTCGGGTTTTCGTCTGGCCACGCGCGCCGGTATTTCGATCTGCGTGGACGACATGCTCGTGCCGCCGCAGAAAGAACAGATCGTCGGCGACGCCGCGAAGAAGGTGAAGGAATACGACCGTCAGTACATGTCGGGTCTCGTCACCTCGCAAGAGCGCTACAACAACGTGGTCGACATCTGGTCGGCAACGTCGGAAGCGGTCGGCAAGGCGATGATGGAACAGCTCTCGACGGAGCCGGTGGTCGATCGCGACGGCAACCAGACGCGTCAGGAGTCGTTCAACTCCATCTACATGATGGCCGACTCGGGCGCGCGGGGTTCCGCGGTTCAGATTCGTCAGCTGGCCGGTATGCGGGGCCTGATGGCGAAGCCGGACGGCTCGATCATCGAGACGCCGATTACGGCGAACTTCCGCGAAGGCCTGAACGTGTTGCAGTACTTCATCTCGACCCACGGCGCACGTAAGGGTCTGGCTGATACGGCACTGAAGACGGCAAACTCGGGTTACCTGACGCGTCGTCTCGTGGACGTGACGCAGGATCTGGTGGTGGTCGAAGACGATTGCGGTACGTCGAACGGCGTCGCCATGAAGGCGTTGGTCGAAGGCGGTGAAGTCGTCGAAGCGCTGCGTGACCGTATCTTGGGTCGAGTGGCTGTGGCTGACGTCGTTAATCCGGAATCGCAGGAAACGCTGTACGAAGCGGGCACCTTGCTCGACGAAGACGCGGTCGAAGAAATCGAACGCCTCGGCATCGACGAAGTGCGCGTGCGCACGCCGCTCACCTGCGAAACGCGTTACGGTCTGTGCGCAGCCTGCTACGGCCGCGACCTGGGCCGCGGCTCGTCGGTCAACGTCGGCGAGGCAGTGGGCGTGATTGCTGCCCAGTCGATCGGTGAACCGGGCACGCAGCTGACGATGCGTACGTTCCACATCGGTGGTGCGGCATCGCGTGCGGCAGTGGCCTCGTCGATCGAAGCCAAGTCGAACGGTACGGTTCGTTTCACGGCGACGATGCGTTACGTCACGAACGCGAAGGGCGAGCAGATCGTCATCTCGCGTTCGGGCGAAGCGATGATCACCGACGACCACGGCCGTGAGCGTGAACGTCACAAGGTGCCGTATGGCGCGACGCTGTTGCAACTGGACGGCGCGCAGATCAAGGCCGGCACGCAACTGGCGACGTGGGATCCGATGACGCGTCCGATCATCACCGAGTACGGTGGTACGGTGAAGTTCGAAAACGTCGAAGAAGGCGTGACGGTTGCCAAGCAGATCGACGATGTGACGGGTCTCTCGACGCTGGTCGTGATCGACGTGAAGCGCCGCGGTTCGCAGGCTTCGAAGACGGTGCGTCCGCAGGTCAAGCTGCTCGATGCGAGCGGTGAAGAAGTCAAGATCCCGAACACCGAGCACTCGGTGCAGATCGGCTTCCAGGTCGGCGCTCTGATCACCGTGAAGGATGGTCAGCAGGTGCAGGTGGGTGAAGTGCTCGCACGTATCCCGACCGAATCGCAGAAGACGCGTGACATTACCGGCGGTCTGCCGCGTGTGGCGGAACTGTTCGAAGCACGTTCGCCGAAGGACGCAGGTATCCTGGCGGAAGTCACGGGTACGACGTCGTTCGGTAAGGACACGAAGGGCAAGCAGCGTCTCGTTATCACGGACCTCGAGGGCAACCAGCACGAGTTCCTGATTGCGAAGGAAAAGCAGGTTCTGGTGCACGATGGTCAGGTCGTCAACAAGGGCGAAATGATTGTCGACGGGCCGGCGGATCCGCACGACATCCTGCGTTTGCAGGGCGTCGAAGCGCTGTCGCGTTACATCGTGGACGAAGTGCAGGACGTGTACCGTCTGCAAGGCGTGAAGATCAACGACAAGCACATTGAAGTGATTGTTCGTCAGATGCTGCGCCGCGTGCAGATTACGGACAACGGCGATACGCGTTTCATCCCGGGCGAACAGGTCGAGCGGTCGGATATGCTCGACGAGAACGACCGTATGATCGCGGAAGACAAGCGTCCGGCAACGTACGAAAACGTCTTGCTCGGTATCACGAAGGCGTCGCTGTCGACCGACTCGTTCATCTCTGCGGCATCGTTCCAGGAAACGACCCGCGTGCTGACCGAAGCGGCGATCATGGGCAAGCGCGACGATCTGCGCGGTCTGAAGGAAAACGTGATCGTCGGCCGTCTGATTCCGGCCGGTACGGGTCTCGCGTTCCACAAGGCACGCAAGAGCAAGGAACTGTCCGACCGCGAGCGTTTCGATCAGATCGCAGCGGAAGAGTCGTTCGAATTCGGTACGCCGGAAACGCCGGCCGCCGAACAGCAACACTCAGGCGAATAAGTTCTGGCGGCGCAAGCCGCTTGAACTCAACCGCTACCGAAGCCGCTCAGTTTCGACTGAGCGGCTTTTTTTTCGACAGGCGTTTGTGCTTTGCCGCTTGCTTCTGTCCGCCGCGCCGCGATCGTTCTTATCGCGCTTTTTTGCACCGGTTTGTGAGCCGATTTATAGGCCGATTGACTAACATTGCGGGAAAGCACGGGCGCAGCGCGAATGCGTTGGTAAAATTCGTGTCACCGGCTTCACGCTGCTTCTCTCAAATTCATGTCCCGTCCGCTCCAGATCCTCAACGAAGTATTCGGCTATCCCGCGTTTCGAGGTCAGCAGGGCGAAATTGTTGAACACGTCGCCGGCGGCGGAGATTGTCTCGTGCTGATGCCCACCGGCGGCGGCAAGTCGCTGTGTTACCAGATTCCGTCTCTGGTGCGGCGCGAGGCAGGCCTGGGCGCCGGCATTGTGGTCTCGCCCTTGATCGCGCTGATGCAGGATCAGGTCGCGGCGCTCAAGGAAGTCGGCGTGCGGGCGGCTTATCTCAATTCCACGCTCTCGGGCGCCGAAGCCGCTGCAACCGAGCGCGCGTTACGTGAAGGCGAGATCGATCTGTTGTATGTCGCGCCGGAACGGTTGATGACGTCGCGTTTCCAGGAATTGCTGGAGCGCACGCGCATTGGCCTGTTCGCGATCGACGAAGCGCATTGCGTGTCGCAATGGGGGCATGACTTCCGGCCTGAGTACATTCAGCTGTCGGTGCTGCACGAACGCTTTCCGAACGTGCCGCGCATTGCGCTCACGGCAACGGCGGACGCCATCACGCGTGACGAGATCATTCACCGGCTGGCGCTGGACGACGCCCGCGTGTTCGTTTCGAGCTTCGACCGCCCGAACATCCGCTATCGCATCGTCGAAAAGGACAATGCGCGCACCCAGTTGCTCGACTTCATTCGCGCCGAGCATACGCGACCGGACGGCACGACCGACGCCGGCGTGGTGTATTGCCTGTCGCGCCGCAAGGTCGAAGAAACCGCGGAGTGGCTCAAAGAAAAGGGTATGCACGCGCTGCCGTATCACGCTGGTATGGAGTTCGAGATTCGCCAGAAGCATCAGGAGATGTTCCAGCGCGAGGAGGGAGTCGTGATGTGCGCGACGATTGCCTTCGGTATGGGCATCGACAAACCGGACGTGCGCTTCGTCGCCCACCTCGACTTGCCGAAGAGTGTGGAAGGGTATTACCAGGAAACCGGCCGCGCCGGCCGCGACGGCATGCCGGCCAACGCGTGGATGGCGTATGGGCTCGGCGACGTCGTGCAGCAGCGCAAGATGATCGACGAGTCCGACGCCGACGACGCCCACAAACGCGTGCAGACCGGCAAACTCGACGCGCTGCTCGGCCTGTGCGAAGCCGCGACATGTCGCCGCGTGCGTCTGCTCAACTATTTCGGTGAAACGAGCCAGCCGTGCGGCAATTGCGATACCTGCCTCGAACCGCCGGCCACGTGGGACGCCACACGGGAAGCGCAAATGGCGCTGTCCTGCGTGTTCCGCGCGCGGCGTGCGAGCGGATTCCATTTCGGCGCCGGGCACCTGATCGACATTTTGCGCGGCAACCGCAGCGAGAAGATCCTGCAACGCGGGCACGAGAAGCTCACTACCTTCGGCATTGGCGCCGCGCTCGGCGAGCCGGAATGGCGCGCCATCTTTCGCCAGCTCGTGGCGTTCGGCTACCTGACGGTCGACCATGAGGGTTTTGGCTCGCTGGTGCTGACCGAGGCCAGCAAGCCGGTGCTCAAAGGCGAGCAGAACGTGACCATGCGCCGCTACGTGAAGCCGACACGCACGCGGCAGTCGTCGGCCCGCACGAGTGAGCGCGCGGATCCGACCGTCGGCATGGGCCCGCGCGAACGCGCCCGCTGGGACCGGCTGCGCGCCTGGCGCACCGAAACCGCGAAGACCGACGGCGTGCCGGCCTACGTCATCTTCCACGACGCCACGCTGGCGGAGATCGCCCGCAACGGTCCCGGCTCGATCGAGGATTTGCGCGGTATCCCTGGCATGGGTGCGCGAAAACTGGACCGCTTCGGCTGGGAATTGCTGGCAGTCGTGAGCGCCGATTAGCCGCCGCGGAGCCGGTCAGGTCAGCGAATCCACGCAAGCTGTTGACTCCGTTAGTATTTTCGGAATATTATGCTAGGTTCCGGTTCTTGGGATGCCGCTGCGCGGGCCGAATGCTGAGTAGGTGCTGAATAAGCGGCCGAATAAGCGTTGCATGAGGTCGCGTAACACGGTCCATGTCCGGAAGTTCGATGCGCAATCGTTTCTGCTTTGCCCAGAAAGATTTGCGTCGATTTTGTTCAATTTCAGGAATAAACAATGCCAACCATCAATCAACTGGTTCGCAAAGGCCGCGCTTCGGAAACAGTGAAGAGCAAGAGCCCGGCTTTGCAGGACTGCCCCCAGCGTCGCGGCGTGTGCACTCGCGTGTACACCACGACGCCGAAGAAGCCGAATTCGGCACTTCGTAAGGTCGCCAAGGTGCGCCTGACGAACGGCTTCGAAGTTATTTCATACATCGGTGGTGAAGGCCACAACCTGCAGGAACACTCGGTCGTGCTGATTCGCGGCGGTCGTGTGAAGGACTTGCCGGGTGTGCGTTACCACATGGTTCGCGGCTCGCTGGATACCCAGGGCGTCAAGGATCGTAAGCAAGCTCGCTCGAAGTACGGTGCGAAGCGCGCTAAAGCAGGCAAATAAGCTGGCAAGTCATTAGCCGGTCAGTGGTTTCAGGTCGCCTGCAAAGGCGGTATTAGCGGTGGTGCCGGAATCGCCGGTGCTGTCGAGTAAGTGGTCACCCGACCGGGCTGGTAAGTCGTTAGGGATGAATCGGGTTAGTTGGTGACCGCGGGGCTCAACATAGCTCCAACTGAAAAAGTTAAAGGAAGAAACATGCCGCGTCGTCGCGAAGTCCCCAAGCGGGAAGTGTTGCCGGATCCGAAGTTCGGTAACGTAGATGTAGCCAAGTTCATGAACGTGCTGATGCTCTCCGGCAAGAAGTCGGTTGCCGAGCGTATCGTGTACGGCGCTTTTGAACAGATCCAGACCAAGGGTGGCAAGGACCCGCTGGAAGTGTTCACGGTAGCGCTCAACAACGTGAAGCCGGTGGTCGAAGTGAAGAGCCGTCGCGTTGGTGGTGCGAACTATCAGGTTCCGGTCGAAGTGCGTCCGTCGCGTCGTATGGCATTGGCGATGCGTTGGTTGCGTGAAGCTGCGAAAAAGCGCAGCGAGAAGTCGATGGCCCTGCGTCTGGCAGGTGAACTCTCCGAAGCGGCCGAAGGCCGTGGCGGCGCGATGAAGAAGCGCGACGAAGTTCACCGGATGGCAGAAGCCAACAAGGCGTTCTCGCACTTCCGTTTCTAAGCTCCCCGACCCCGGGTTAGCAGAAGAAATCGGCAAGAAATTCCGGGCGGGTGCGCTTATAAGGCGCCTCGCCCGTTTGTGTTACAGCGCGATGGGTCTTTCTCGCATCGCGTTATCCCCATAGAGGATCAAAGTGGCTCGCAAGACACCTATCGAGCGCTACCGCAACATCGGTATTAGCGCTCACATCGACGCCGGCAAAACGACGACGACCGAGCGCATTCTGTTCTACACCGGCGTGAACCATAAAATTGGTGAAGTTCACGACGGCGCTGCCACCATGGACTGGATGGAGCAGGAGCAGGAACGCGGCATTACCATCACGTCGGCTGCTACCACGGCCTTCTGGAAGGGCATGGCCGGCGACCGCGCTGAGCACCGCATCAACATCATCGACACCCCGGGCCACGTCGACTTCACGATTGAAGTCGAGCGCTCGATGCGCGTGCTCGACGGCGCATGCATGGTTTACTGCGCAGTGGGCGGCGTGCAGCCGCAGTCGGAAACCGTGTGGCGCCAGGCTAACAAGTACAAGGTCCCCCGTCTCGCGTTCATCAACAAGATGGACCGTACCGGCGCGAATTTCTTCAAGGTCTACGACCAGCTCAAGCTGCGTCTGAAGGCCAACCCGGTTCCGGTCGTGGTGCCTATCGGCGCTGAAGAAACGTTCACGGGCGTGGTCGATCTGCTGAAGATGAAGGCGATCATTTGGGACGACGCGTCCCAGGGCACCAAGTTCTCGTACGAAGAAATCCCGGCTGAGCTCGTCGACTCGTGCAACGAATGGCGCGAAAAGATGGTCGAAGCAGCGGCTGAATCGAGCGAAGAGCTGATGAACAAGTACCTCGAAGAAGGCGAACTGACGGAAGAAGAAATCGTCAAGGGCCTGCGCGACCGTACGATCGCTTGCGAAATCCAGCCGATGCTGTGCGGCACCGCGTTCAAGAACAAGGGCGTGCAACGGATGCTGGACGCCGTGCTCGATTTCCTGCCGTCGCCGATCGACATCCCGCCGGTTACCGGCGAGCTGGAAAACGGTGAAAAGGGCGAGCGTCGCGCAGCCGACGACGAAAAGTTCTCGGCACTGGCATTCAAGATCATGACCGACCCGTTCGTCGGCCAGCTGATCTTCTTCCGCGTGTACTCGGGTGTGGTGAATTCGGGCGACACGGTGCTGAACGCGACCAAGGACAAGAAGGAACGTCTGGGTCGTATTCTGCAGATGCACGCCAACCAGCGCGAAGAAATCAAGGAAGTGCGCGCCGGCGACATCGCTGCTGCAGTCGGCCTGAAAGACGCCACGACTGGCGACACGCTGTGCGATCCGCAAAGCCCGATCGTGCTCGAGCGCATGATTTTCCCGGAACCGGTGATTTCGCAGGCTGTTGAGCCGAAGACGAAGCCCGACCAGGAAAAGATGGGTCTGGCGCTGAACCGCCTGGCTCAGGAAGATCCGTCGTTCCGCGTGCAAACGGACGAAGAATCGGGTCAAACTATTATTTCGGGCATGGGCGAGCTCCACCTCGAAATTCTGGTTGACCGGATGAAGCGTGAGTTCGGCGTCGAAGCAACGGTTGGCAAGCCGCAGGTGGCTTACCGCGAAACGATTCGCGGCAAGGCGGAAGATGTCGACGGCAAGTTCGTCAAGCAGTCGGGTGGTCGCGGCCAGTACGGTCACGCGGTCATCACGCTGGAGCCGAACGAGCAAGGCAAGGGCTACGAGTTCCTGGACGAAATCAAGGGCGGTGTGATTCCGCGTGAATACATCCCGGCAGTCGACAAGGGTATCCAGGAAACGCTGAAGGCTGGCGTGCTGGCAGGCTTCCCGGTCGTTGACGTGAAGGTTCACCTGACGTTCGGTTCGTACCACGATGTTGACTCGAACGAAAACGCGTTCCGCATGGCCGGTTCGATGGCGTTCAAGGAAGCAATGCGCAAGGCAAGCCCGGTCATCCTCGAACCGATGATGGCTGTGGAAGTCGAAACGCCGGAAGACTACATGGGCAACGTGATGGGCGATCTGTCGGGCCGTCGCGGTATTGTTCAGGGCATGGAAGACATGATTGGCGGCGGCAAGATCGTTCGCGCCGAAGTGCCGCTGTCGGAAATGTTCGGCTACTCGACGTCGCTGCGCTCGCTGAGCCAAGGTCGTGCAACGTACACGATGGAGTTCAAGCATTACTCGGAAGCACCGCGCAACGTGTCGGAAGCGATCATCAACGCGAAGTCGAAGTAAGCGCGCGGCAAGTCATTCAACGATTAACTTTTTGAAAGAAGAGAAACATGGCTAAAGGTAAATTCGAACGGACCAAGCCGCACGTGAACGTCGGCACGATCGGTCACGTTGACCACGGCAAGACCACGCTGACGGCAGCGATCACGACGGTGCTGACCGCGAAGTTCGGCGGCGAAGCAAAGGCGTATGACCAGATCGACGCGGCGCCGGAAGAAAAGGCGCGCGGCATCACGATCAACACGGCACACGTCGAGTACGAAACGGCAAACCGCCACTACGCCCACGTCGACTGCCCGGGCCACGCTGACTATGTGAAGAACATGATCACGGGCGCCGCGCAGATGGACGGCGCAATCCTGGTGTGCTCGGCCGCTGACGGCCCGATGCCGCAAACGCGTGAGCACATCCTGCTGGCGCGTCAGGTTGGCGTTCCGTACATCATCGTGTTCCTGAACAAGTGCGACATGGTGGACGACGCCGAGCTGCTGGAACTCGTCGAGATGGAAGTTCGCGAACTTCTGTCGAAGTACGACTTCCCGGGCGACGACACGCCGATCATCAAGGGTTCGGCCAAGCTGGCGCTGGAAGGCGACAAGGGCGAGCTGGGCGAAGTGGCGATCATGAACCTGGCCGACGCGCTGGACACGTACATCCCGACGCCGGAGCGCGCAGTGGACGGTGCGTTCCTGATGCCGGTGGAAGACGTGTTCTCGATCTCGGGTCGTGGCACGGTGGTGACGGGTCGCGTCGAGCGCGGCGTGGTGAAGGTCGGCGAAGAAATCGAAATCGTGGGTATCAAGCCGACGGTGAAGACGACCTGCACGGGCGTGGAAATGTTCCGCAAGCTGCTGGACCAGGGTCAGGCGGGCGACAACGTGGGTATCCTGCTGCGCGGCACGAAGCGTGAAGACGTGGAGCGTGGCCAGGTGCTGGCGAAGCCGGGTTCGATCAACCCGCACACGCACTTCACGGCCGAAGTGTACGTGCTGAGCAAGGACGAAGGCGGCCGTCACACGCCGTTCTTCAACAACTACCGTCCGCAGTTCTACTTCCGCACGACGGACGTGACGGGCTCGATCGAGCTGCCGAAGGACAAGGAAATGGTCATGCCGGGCGACAACGTGTCGATCACGGTGAAGCTGATCAACCCGATCGCGATGGAAGAAGGTCTGCGCTTCGCCATCCGTGAAGGTGGCCGTACCGTCGGCGCGGGTGTCGTCGCCAAGATTCTCGAGTAAAATCGAGGGTTCGCGGTTGCAGTAATTTGCAGTAAAGGTGCCCGGGGCCGGGCGCCTGCCCTCCGCAGGTGTCCGGTCCTACGTTCTTTTTATATTTGGCGATGCAATATCGCCTCGCTCTTTCCAAGGAATTGTCATGCAGAACCAGAAAATCCGCATTCGCCTGAAGGCTTTCGACTATCGTCTGATCGATCAATCGGCAGCTGAAATCGTTGATACGGCAAAGCGGACTGGCGCAATCGTTCGTGGTCCGGTGCCCCTGCCGACCCGCATTCAGCGTTTCGACATCCTGCGTTCGCCGCACGTCAACAAGACGTCGCGCGACCAGCTCGAAATCCGCACGCACCAGCGCCTGATGGACATCGTCGACCCGACGGACAAGACCGTCGACGCACTGATGAAGCTCGATCTGCCGGCTGGCGTGGACGTGGAAATCAAGCTGCAATAAGGCTCTCAGGCGGTGTCCGGCTCGCCAGACACCGCTAAGTCATTGATTGCTTGCGGAAAACGAAAAGCCTCGCTATAATGCAAGGCTTTTCGCGCATTTGCGCAAAAAAGTCGGTGTGCTTCAGTTTGAAAAACGCCGGCATTTTGTAAATTAGCCCCGACCAATCGCAGTCGGGAATGGAGAAAACGATGAGCCTTGGACTCGTAGGTCGCAAGGTTGGCATGACCCGTATCTTCACGGCTGAAGGGGATTCGATTCCCGTTACCGTGCTGGACGTGTCCGACAACCGCGTGACGCAGATCAAGACTGTTGAAACCGACGGCTACACCGCCGTGCAGGTTGCATTCGGTACGCGCCGTGCATCGCGTGTGACGAAGCCGTTGGCCGGTCATCTCGCCAAAGCCGGTGTTCAAGCCGGTGAAATCCTCAAAGAATTCCAGATCGATGCCGCCAAGGCCGCCGAGTTGTCGAACGGCACCGTGGTTGGTCCCGAACTGTTCGAAGTGGGCCAGAAGGTCGACGTGCAAGGCGTGTCGATCGGTAAGGGCTACGCCGGTACCATCAAGCGTTACAACTTCGCATCCGGCCGTGCATCGCACGGTAACTCGCGCTCGCACAACGTGCCGGGTTCGATCGGTATGGCGCAGGATCCGGGTCGTGTGTTCCCGGGTAAGCGCATGACCGGTCACATGGGTGACGATACGGTAACCGTGCAAAACCTCGAAATCGCTCGTATCGACGCCGACCGCAAGCTGTTGCTGGTCAAGGGTGCCGTGCCGGGTGCTAAGGGCGGCAAGGTTTTCGTGACGCCGGCCGTGAAGACGCGCGCCGTGAAAGGAGCGAAATAATGGAACTTAAGCTCCTGAATGCCAATGGTCAGGAAGGCGCAGCTGTGAGCGCGTCGGACGTCGTGTTCGGCCGTGATTACAACGAAGCCCTGATTCACCAGGTTGTGGTGGCCTACCAGGCTAACGCCCGTAGCGGTAACCGCGCGCAGAAGGATCGTGAGCAAGTCAAGCACACGACCAAGAAGCCGTGGCGTCAAAAGGGTACGGGTCGCGCCCGTGCCGGTATGTCGTCGAGCCCGTTGTGGCGCGGCGGTGGCCGTATCTTCCCGAATTCGCCGGAAGAAAACTTTTCGCACAAGGTTAACAAGAAGATGCATCGCGCAGGTCTCTGCTCGATCTTCTCGCAGCTGGCTCGCGAAGGCCGCATCTCGGTGGTGGATGAGCTGACGCTCGAAGCGCCGAAGACGAAGCTGCTGGCCGAAAAATTCAAGGCGATGGGTCTCGAATCCGTGCTGGTGATTACCGACACGGTTGACGAAAACCTGTACCTCGCGTCGCGCAACCTCGCCCATGTGGCAGTTGTCGAGCCGCGTTACGCCGACCCGCTGTCGCTGATCTACTTCAAGAAGATCCTGATCACGAAGGCTGCGGTCGCCCAGATCGAGGAGTTGCTGTCATGAGCGAGATTCGCAAGAACGATCATCGTTTGATGCAGGTCCTGCTCGCGCCGGTGATCTCCGAAAAGGCGACGCTGGTGGCCGACAAGAACGAGCAAGTCGTGTTCGAAGTCGCGCCCGATGCCACGAAGCAGGAAGTGAAGGCCGCTGTTGAGCTGATGTTCAAGGTGGAAGTCGATTCCGTCAACGTGCTGGTCTCGAAGGGCAAAGCCAAGCGCTTTGGCCGCTTCATGGGCAAGCGCAAGGACGTGAAGAAGGCCTACGTCTGCCTGAAGCCGGGTCAGGAAATCAACTTTGAAGCGGAGGCCAAGTAATCATGGCAATCGTTAAAGTTAAGCCGACTTCGCCGGGTCGCCGTGCGATGGTCAAGGTGGTCAACAAGGATCTGCATAAGGGTAAGCCGTACGCACCGCTGCTCGACTCGCAATCCTCGACCGCCGGCCGTAACAACAACGGCCACATCACCACGCGCCACAAGGGCGGTGGTCATAAGCATCACTACCGTGTCGTCGATTTCCGTCGCAACAAGGACGGCATTCCGGCAAAGGTCGAACGTCTTGAGTACGATCCGAACCGTAGCGCGAACATCGCGCTGGTTCTGTACGCAGACGGCGAGCGCAAGTACATCATCGCTCCGAAGGGTGTGACGGTTGGCCAGCAGCTGATGTCGGGTTCGGAAGCTCCGATCCGCGCAGGCAACACGCTGCCGATCCGCAACATTCCGGTCGGTACGACGATTCACTGCATCGAAATGCTGCCGGGCAAGGGCGCGCAAATGGCGCGTTCGGCTGGCACGTCGGCGATGCTGCTGGCTCGTGAAGGTACCTACGCACAGGTCCGCCTGCGCTCGGGTGAAATCCGCCGCGTTCACGTTGAATGCCGCGCGACGATTGGTGAAGTTGGCAACGAAGAGCACAGCCTCCGTCAAATCGGTAAGGCTGGCGCAAACCGCTGGCGCGGTATCCGCCCGACGGTGCGTGGCGTTGCAATGAACCCGGTCGATCACCCGCACGGCGGTGGTGAAGGCAAGACGGCTGCAGGTCGCGACCCGGTGAGCCCGTGGGGCACGCCTACGAAGGGTTATCGTACCCGCAGCAACAAGCGCACGACGAGCATGATCGTCCAGCGCCGTCACAAGCGTTAAGGAGTAGGCAATGGCACGTTCTGTAAAAAAAGGTCCGTTCTGCGACGCCCATTTGCTGAAGAAAGTTGAGGCGGCTGCAGCTTCGCGGGATAAGAAGCCGATCAAAACCTGGTCGCGCCGTTCGACGATTCTGCCGGATTTCATCGGTCTGACGATTGCCGTGCATAACGGCCGTCAACACGTTCCGGTGTATATCTCGGAAAACATGGTCGGCCACAAGCTTGGCGAGTTCGCATTGACCCGGACGTTCAAGGGTCACGCGGCCGACAAGAAGGCTAAGAAATAAGGGGCTCATGATGGAAGTGAAAGCAATTCATCGCGGTGCCCGCATCTCGGCGCAGAAAACGCGCCTTGTGGCTGACCAGATCCGCGGTTTGCCGGTCGACAAGGCGCTGAACGTTCTGACGTTCTCGCCGAAGAAGGCTGCGGGAATCGTGAAAAAGGTCGTGCTGTCGGCGATCGCGAATGCGGAGCACAACGAAGGCGCCGATATCGATGAGCTCAAGATCACGAGCATCTACATCGACAAGGCTGCCTCGCTCAAGCGTTTTACCGCGCGCGCTAAAGGCCGTGGTAACCGCATCGAGAAGCAATCCTGTCACATCACTGTGACGGTCGGGAATTAAGGGGTCATACGATGGGACAGAAAATTCATCCGACTGGCTTCCGTTTGGCCGTCAGCCGCAATTGGGCGTCGCGTTGGTACGCGAACAACAACAATTTCGCGGCGATGTTGCAGGAAGACATCGGTGTGCGTGAATACCTGAAGAAGAAGCTGAAAAACGCTTCGGTTGGCCGCGTCGTTATCGAGCGTCCGGCGAAGAACGCGCGCATCACGATTTATAGCTCGCGTCCGGGTGTGGTCATCGGCAAGAAGGGCGAGGATATCGAACTGTTGAAGTCGGAACTCCAGAAGCGTATGGGCGTTCCGGTTCACGTCAACATCGAAGAAATCCGCAAGCCGGAAACCGATGCGCAACTGATCGCCGATTCGATCACGCAACAGCTCGAGCGCCGGATTATGTTCCGCCGCGCGATGAAGCGTGCGATGCAAAACGCCATGCGTCTGGGTGCTCAAGGCATCAAGATCATGAGCGCAGGCCGTCTGAACGGCATCGAAATCGCCCGTACGGAGTGGTATCGCGAAGGTCGCGTGCCCCTTCACACGCTGCGTGCCGACATCGACTACGCAACTTCGGAAGCGAAGACGACATACGGCATCATCGGCGTGAAGGTGTGGGTCTACAAGGGCGATACGCTCGGCCGCAACGACGCACCGGTGGTTGAAGAAGTCGCCGAAGAAAAGCGTCCGCGCCGTAACGCACGCCCGGGTGGCGATCGCCGTCCGCGTCGCGATGGTGAAGGTGGTGGTCCGGCGGGTGCACGCCGTGGCGCCCCGCGTCGTGCAGGCGGTGCTGGTGGCGCCGGCGGCGACGGCAAGACTGGAGAATAACGATGCTGCAACCGAAACGCAGAAAGTATCGCAAAGAGCAGAAGGGTCGTAACACCGGTATCGCTACCCGCGGCAACGCGGTGTCGTTCGGTGAATACGGTCTGAAGGCTATCGGTCGTGGTCGTCTGACCGCGCGCCAGATTGAAGCGGCGCGTCGTGCAATGACCCGTCACATCAAGCGTGGTGGCCGTATCTGGATCCGCATTTTCCCGGACAAGCCGATCTCGCATAAGCCGGCTGAAGTACGTATGGGTAACGGTAAAGGTAACCCTGAGTACTACGTCGCAGAGATTCAACCGGGCAAGATGCTGTACGAAATGGACGGCGTAACCGAAGAGTTGGCACGCGAAGCGTTCCGTCTGGCTGCAGCGAAGCTGCCGCTCAAGACGACCGTTATCGTTCGCCAGCTCGGCGCCTAAGGAGCAAATGATGAAGGCTTCCGAACTTCACCAGAAAGATCAGGCCGCGCTCAACAAGGAGCTGTCGGACCTGTTGAAGGCGCAATTCGGCCTGCGCATGCAACTCGCGACCCAGCAGCTCACGAACACGAGCCAGCTGAAGAAGGTCCGTCGCGACATCGCACGTGTGCGGACCGTCCTGACTGAGAAGGCGAACCAGAAATGAACGATAGCGTAAAAACCTCGCTCAAGCGGACGCTGGTCGGCAAGGTCGTCAGCAACAAGATGGACAAGACGGTCACCGTGCTGGTTGAGCACCGCGTGAAGCACCCGATCTACGGCAAGTACGTTGTGCGTTCGAAGAAGTATCACGCGCACGACGATGCGAACACGTACAACGAGGGCGACCTCGTTGAAATCCAGGAAACGCGTCCGATTTCGAAGACGAAAGCTTGGGTTGTGGCTCGCCTGGTTGAGGCTGCTCGCGTCATCTGACGCCGCAAGTTGTAGAAGTAGTTGAAATCGCAGTAAGTTTCGCTTGCAAGACCGAGATTATTTGTTATAATCTCGGTCTTCCCTCTTTGTGGGAGCCCCGTCGCGGGCGAAGTTGGTGGGGGAAGCGGTTCGGGCGCCAGCCTGTTCCGAAGGATTCACCGGATTGCGATGGCGGGTTTCGTTTGCCGTCGCTGCTGTTCTAACCCAAGCAGCCGATTGGCTGACGGGACCAAGACTGACCGGGTACGCCATGGTGGTGTGACCGGATTAAGTTGGGAATGATAAACCATGATCCAGACCGAAACTCGGCTTGAAGTGGCCGACAACACGGGTGCACGTGAAGTCATGTGCATCAAGGTGCTCGGCGGCTCGAAGCGTCGTTATGCCAGCATTGGCGACATCATCAAGGTGACCGTCAAAGAAGCAACGCCGCGCGGGCGCGTGAAGAAAGGCGAAATTTATAACGCCGTGGTGGTTCGCACCGCCAAGGGCGTTCGTCGTCAGGACGGCTCGCTGATCAAGTTCGATGGCAACGCCGCTGTGTTGTTGAATGCCAAGCTCGAACCTATTGGCACCCGTATTTTCGGGCCTGTCACGCGCGAGTTGCGTAGCGAACGATTCATGAAGATCGTTTCGCTGGCACCGGAAGTGCTGTAAGGAGTCGCGATGAACAAGATTCGCAAAGGTGACGAAGTTATCGTCATCACCGGCAAAGATAAAGGCAAGCGCGGCGTCGTGCTGTCCGTTGGCGAAGATAAGGTTGTTGTCGAGGGTATCAACCTCGTCAAGAAACACGTCAAGCCGAACCCGATGAAGGGTACGACGGGTGGTGTTGAAGCCAAGACGATGCCGCTGCAAATTTCGAACGTCGCATTGGTCGACGCGAATGGCAAGGCGTCGCGTGTAGGCATCAAGGTCGAGGGAGACAAGAAAGTCCGTTTCCTCAAGACGACCGGTGCCGAGCTGAGCGCCTGACGCTGCGGAGTAAAAAAATGGCTCGTTTGCAAGAGTTTTACAAAGAAAAGGTTGTACCCGGCCTCATCGAGAAGTTCGGTTACAAGTCCGTGATGGAAGTGCCGCGCATCACCAAGATCACCCTGAATATGGGCCTTGGCGAAGCGGTTGCTGACAAGAAGATCATCGAAAACGCCGTTGGCGACCTGACGAAGATCGCAGGCCAGAAGCCGGTGATCACGAAGGCACGCAAGGCAATCGCTGGCTTCAAGATCCGTCAGGGCTATCCGATCGGTGCAATGGTCACGTTGCGTGGTCAGGCAATGTACGAATTTCTGGACCGTTTCGTGACGGTTGCGCTCCCCCGTGTGCGCGACTTCCGTGGCGTGTCGGGTCGTGCGTTCGATGGTCGCGGCAACTACAACATCGGTGTGAAAGAGCAGATCATTTTCCCCGAAATCGACTACGACAAGATCGACGCACTGCGTGGGCTGAACATCAGCATCACGACAACTGCGAAGACCGACGACGAAGCAAAGGCTCTGCTCGCCAGCTTCAAGTTCCCGTTCAGAAACTGAGGTTACCGTGGCTAAACTGGCACTGATCGAACGTGAAAAGAAGCGTGCTCGCCTCGCTGCTAAGTACGCTCCCAAGCGTAACGAGTTGAAGGCGATCATTGGCGATATGAGCAAGTCGGACGAAGAGCATTACGCAGCCCGTCTCGAACTGCAACAACTGCCGCGCAACTCTAATCCGACCCGTAAGCGCAACCGTTGCGCAATTACCGGTCGCCCGCGCGGCACGTTCCGTAAATTCGGGCTGGCGCGTAACAAGATTCGCGAAATCGCGTTCCGCGGTGAGATCCCTGGCCTGACCAAGGCGAGCTGGTAATAGGAGAAACGTAAATGAGCATGAGTGATCCTATCGCCGATATGCTGACTCGCATCCGCAATGCGCAGATGGTTGAGAAGGTTTCGGTGCAAATGCCCTCGTCGAAAGTGAAGGTTGCGATCGCGCAGGTCCTGAAGGACGAAGGCTATATCGACGATTTCGCAGTGAAGGCTGAAGGTGCGAAGTCGGAATTGAACATCGTGTTGAAGTACTACGCCGGCCGTCCGGTCATCGAGCGCATTGAACGCGTCTCGAAGCCTGGTCTGCGTGTGTACCGCGGCCGTAACGACATCCCTGTGGTCATGAATGGCCTCGGCGTGGCAATCGTGTCGACGCCGAAGGGCGTGATGACGGACCGCAAGGCGCGCGCAACGGGCGTTGGCGGCGAAGTCATCTGCTACGTCGCTTAAGGCCGAAAGGAGAGAAACATGTCTCGAGTAGGTAAAAGCCCGATCGCGCTGCAAGGCGCAGAAGTGGCCCTGAGCGACGAACGCATCACCGTCAAGGGTCCGCTGGGCACGATTACGCAAGCTGCAAACCGCCTCGTGAAAGTGGTGAACGACAACGGCACGCTGAAGTTCGAGCCGGTTGACGAAAGCCGCGAAGCGAACGCGATGTCGGGCACGATGCGCGCACTCGTTGCGAACATGGTGAACGGCGTGACGAAGGGTTTCGAGCGCAAGCTGACGCTGGTTGGCGTCGGTTACCGCGCACAGGCGCAAGGCGACAAGCTGAACCTGTCGCTGGGTTTCTCGCACCCCGTGGTGCACCAGATGCCGGAAGGCGTCAAGGCTGAAACCCCGACGCAAACCGAAATCGTGATCAAGGGGATCAATAAGCAACAAGTTGGCCAGGTCGCTGCAGAAGTGCGCGGCTATCGCCCGCCGGAGCCCTACAAGGGCAAGGGTGTGCGTTACGCCAATGAGGTTGTGATCCTCAAAGAAACGAAGAAGAAGTAAG
Source organism: Paraburkholderia sp. BCC1885 (assembly GCF_900996235.1). Taxonomy (GTDB): domain Bacteria; phylum Pseudomonadota; class Gammaproteobacteria; order Burkholderiales; family Burkholderiaceae; genus Paraburkholderia. The sequence continues at coordinate 161,444 of NZ_CAAJGM010000044.1, read as the reverse complement.
GGTGCGCAATCATGGATAAGACTCAATCTCGCCTGCGCCGCGCTCGTCAGACGCGTATCAAGATCGCTGAGCTGCAGGTCGCGCGTCTCGCCGTGCATCGCACGAACACGCACATCTATGCGCAAGTGTTCTCGCCGTGCGGCACCAAGGTGCTCGCCAGCGCGTCGACGCTCGAAGCCGAAGTGCGTGCGCAACTGGCTGATCAGACCGGCAAGGGCGGCAACGTTGCTGCGGCTACGCTGATCGGTAAGCGCATTGCAGAAAAGGCTAAGGCTGCCGGCATCGAATCCGTCGCCTTCGACCGTTCGGGTTTCCGTTACCACGGCCGCGTGAAAGCGCTGGCTGATGCGGCGCGCGAAGCCGGACTCAAGTTCTAAGGGAAGAATTCGTCATGGCAAAGATGCAAGCGAAAGTTCAGGCTGACGAACGCGACGACGGCCTGCGCGAAAAGATGATTTCGGTCAACCGCGTGACCAAGGTTGTGAAGGGCGGCCGGATTCTCGGTTTTGCCGCACTGACCGTGGTTGGCGACGGCGATGGCCGCATCGGCATGGGCAAGGGCAAAGCGAAGGAAGTTCCGGTTGCTGTTCAGAAGGCAATGGAACAAGCTCGCCGCAACATGTTCAAGGTGCCGCTCAAGAACGGCACGTTGCAACACGAAGTGCACGGTAAGCACGGCGCATCCGCAGTCCTCCTCGCTCCGGCGAAGGATGGTACCGGCGTGATCGCTGGCGGCCCGATGCGCGCTGTGTTCGACGTGATGGGCGTGCAGAATGTGGTGGCCAAGAGCCACGGTTCGACGAACCCGTACAACCTCGTTCGTGCAACGCTCGACGGCCTGCGCAAGCAGTCCACGCCGGGCGACATCGCGGCGAAGCGTGGCAAGTCCGTCGAAGAAATTCTGGGCTAAAGGTGGACACCATGTCTGATAAAACTGTCAAGGTTCAGCTCGTCAAGAGCCTGATCGGGACCCGCGAAACGCACCGCGCTACGGTGCGTGGCCTCGGTCTGCGTCGACTCAACTCGGTTAGCGAGTTGCAGGACACGCCGGCTGTGCGTGGCATGATCAACAAGGTTTCGTACCTCGTTAAGGTCATCAGCTAAGCGGCTGACCCGGACTCAAGGAGTTGATAATGGAATTGAATAACCTGAAGCCGGCCGAAGGCTCGAAGCACGCAAAGCGTCGCGTGGGTCGTGGTATCGGTTCGGGCCTCGGCAAGACGGCTGGCCGTGGTCACAAGGGTCAGAAGTCGCGTTCGGGCGGCTTCCACAAGGTTGGCTTCGAAGGCGGTCAAATGCCGCTGCAACGTCGCCTGCCGAAGCGGGGCTTCACCTCGCTGACGAAGGAATTCGTCGGTGAAGTGCGTCTGTCGGATCTGGAAAAGCTGCCGGTCGACGAGATCGATCTGCTGGCTCTGAAGCAAGCCGGCCTGGTCGGTGAGCTGATCAAGAGCGCCAAGATCATCGCGACGGGCGAGCTGAAGCGCAAGATCGTTGTGAAGGGTCTGGGTGCGACGAAGGGTGCGCGCGCTGCGATTGAAGCAGCTGGCGGCTCCTTTGCCGAGTAACGTGCAAGTCGTTTGCCGTCACTAGCATTTGCATCGGAGAAGCTACTTGGCTAACAGCCCGAGTCTCGCAAAACCCGGTCGAAGCGCGGCGAAGTTTGGCGATCTGCGTCGGCGAGCAGTGTTCCTGCTGCTGGCGCTGGTCGTCTACCGTATCGGCGCGCATATTCCGGTTCCGGGTATTGATCCGGACCAGCTGGCAAAGCTGTTCCAAAGCCAGTCGGGTGGCATCCTTGGCATGTTCAACATGTTCTCGGGTGGCGCACTTTCGCGGTTCACGATTTTCGCGCTTGGGATCATGCCGTACATTTCGGCGTCGATCATCATGCAGTTGCTGGCGATCGTCTCGCCGCAAATGGAAGCGCTGAAAAAAGAAGGGCAGGCGGGTCAACGGAAGATTACGCAGTACACGCGTGTCTTTACGGTCCTGCTGGCGACGTTCCAGGCGTTCGGCATTGCCGTCGCGCTTGAGAACCAGCAAGGCCTCGTGATCGATCCGGGTATGGTGTTCCGGCTGACAACGGTCGTAACGCTGGTGACCGGCACGATGTTCCTGATGTGGCTGGGTGAGCAGATCACGGAGCGCGGGCTTGGCAACGGCATCTCGATCATTATTTTCGGCGGGATTGCAGCGGGTTTCCCGAATGCAATTGGCGGTCTGTTCGAACTGGTGCGAACCGGCTCGATGGGTCCGGTCTCGGCGATTATCGTGGTTGCACTGATTGCTGCTGTGACGTATCTGGTGGTGTTCATCGAACGCGGCCAGCGCAAGATCCTCGTGAACTATGCGAAGCGGCAAGTCGGTAACAAGATTTACGGCGGGCAGTCGTCACATCTGCCGCTGAAGCTGAACATGTCGGGCGTGATTCCGCCGATCTTCGCATCGTCGATCATTCTCTTCCCGGCAACTATCCTGAACTGGTTCAGTTCGGGGTCGCGTAACAGCTGGTTCGCAGACACACTGCACAACGTGGCTGAGGCCCTCAAGCCTGGTCAACCGGTGTATGTGTTGTTGTACGCGTTGGCGATCGTCTTCTTCTGCTTCTTCTACACCGCACTGGTGTTCAACAGCAGGGAAACGGCCGACAACCTGAAGAAGAGCGGCGCTTTCGTCCCGGGTATCCGTCCGGGCGATCAGACGGCTCGATATATCGACCGCATCCTCACGCGTCTGACGCTGGCTGGTGCGATCTACATCGTGTTCGTGTGTCTGCTGCCCGAATTTCTGGTGCTGCGCTGGAACGTACCGTTTTATTTTGGTGGAACGTCGCTGCTGATCATTGTCGTCGTCACAATGGATTTCATGGCGCAGGTGCAGTCGTACGTTATGTCGCAACAGTATGAATCGCTGCTGAAGAAAGCCAATTTCAAAGGCGGCGGCGTCCCGATGCGTTGAAAGGACTTATGGCCAAAGACGATGTGATCCAGATGCAGGGTGAAGTCATCGAAAACCTGCCTAATGCTACCTTCAGGGTGAAGCTGGAAAACGGCCATGTCGTATTGGGACACATATCCGGCAAGATGCGGATGCACTACATCCGAATCCTGCCGGGCGACAAGGTGACGGTTGAATTAACGCCTTACGATCTGTCGCGTGCGCGGATCGTGTTCCGGGCGAAGTGATTTGAAAAAAGGGTAATATCATGAAAGTGATGGCATCGGTTAAGCGCATTTGCCGCAATTGCAAGATCATCAAGCGCAAAGGCGTTGTGCGCGTGATTTGCAGCTCTGATCCGCGCCACAAACAGCGTCAAGGCTGAACGCCGCGCTTTTGCTTGCGCTTTTTGTTTGAGGAAAAACAATGGCTCGTATCGCAGGGGTTAACATCCCGAATCACCAGCATACCGAAATTGGCCTGACGGCGATTTACGGTATTGGCCGCACGCGCTCGCGCGACATTTGCGTCGCTGCTGGTGTGGCATTTTCGAAGAAGGTCAAGGACCTGAACGACGCAGACCTCGAAAAGCTGCGTGAAGAAGTCGGCAAGTTCATCGTTGAAGGCGATCTTCGCCGTGAAACGACGATGAACATCAAGCGCCTGATGGATCTCGGCTGCTATCGTGGCGTGCGTCACCGTAAGGGCTTGCCCCTGCGTGGCCAACGCACGCGTACGAATGCCCGTACGCGCAAGGGTCCGCGTCGTGCAGCGCAATCGCTGAAGAAGTAAGCGGAACTGACAGTTACAGGAAAACGTAATGGCTAAGGCTTCGAACAACTCCGCGGCGCAACGCGTTCGCAAGAAGGTCAAGAAGAACGTCGCCGAGGGCGTGGTTCACGTTCACGCGTCGTTCAACAACACCATCATCACGATCACCGATCGTCAAGGCAATGCACTCGCCTGGGCAACGTCGGGTGGTCAGGGCTTCAAGGGTTCGCGCAAATCGACCCCGTTTGCAGCTCAGGTGGCAGCCGAATCGGCTGGCCGCGTGGCGATGGAATACGGCGTGAAGAACCTCGAAGTGCGGATCAAGGGCCCCGGTCCTGGCCGTGAGTCCGCGGTGCGCGCGCTGCATGGTCTTGGCATCAAGATCACCGCGATCTCCGACGTGACGCCGGTACCGCACAACGGCTGCCGTCCGCCGAAGCGTCGTCGTATCTAAGACGCGTGTTTCGCTAGCGCCTGTTGCCGCCGGGTCATGTGCCGGCGACAGCGGGCTGCTTGCGTTATTGAATTGACTAAGCCCACCGTTCGACCCAAAGGGCTCGGACTAGCGTGAACGCGAGTTCGCGTGATCAATCATTGAAGGAATCAACGTGGCACGTTATATCGGCCCTAAGGCCAAGCTGTCCCGCCGTGAAGGCACTGACCTCTTCCTGAAGAGCGCCCGTCGTTCGCTGGCTGACAAGTGCAAGCTTGACAGCAAGCCCGGCCAACATGGCCGCACCTCGGGCGCCCGTACGTCCGACTACGGCACGCAGCTGCGCGAAAAGCAAAAAGTGAAGCGCATCTACGGCGTTCTCGAGCGCCAGTTCCGCCGTTACTTTGCTGAAGCCGACCGCCTCAAGGGCAACACGGGTGAAAACCTGCTGCAATTGCTCGAGTCGCGTCTCGACAACGTCGTGTATCGCATGGGCTTCGGCTCGACGCGCGCTGAAGCGCGTCAGCTCGTGAGCCACAAGGCGATCACGGTGAACGGCGTGGTGTCGAACATTCCGTCGATGCAGATCAAGGCGGGTGATGTCGTCGCCGTGCGCGAGCAGTCGAAGAAGCAGGCGCGTATCGTCGAAGCGCTGTCGCTGGCTGAACAAGGTGGTCTGGCAAGCTGGGTCGCTGTCGATTCGAAGAAGTTCGAAGGCACGTTCAAGAGCAAGCCGGAACGCAGCGATATCGCTGGCGATATCAACGAAAGCCTGATCGTCGAATTGTATTCGCGGTAATCGGATTGACGGCCGGGGCACCCTGATTGCGATGCGCAAGGGGGCGCCTCGGCTGTTTATTTTCAGGTTGTTACCGGTCAGCCTTATCGGTGTAACGAGCCGAGGGTATTGAAAAGGAAAACCTATGCAAACCAGTTTGTTGAAGCCCAAGATCATCGCGGTTGAATCGCTTGGCGAGAGCCATGCGAAAGTGGTCATGGAACCGTTTGAACGCGGTTACGGCCACACCTTGGGTAACGCGCTTCGGCGCGTGCTGCTGTCGTCGATGATCGGCTACGCGCCGACCGAAGTGACGATTGCAGGCGTCGTTCATGAGTATTCGACGCTCGACGGTGTGCAAGAGGACGTAGTCAACCTGTTGTTGAACCTGAAGGGCGTGGTCTTCAAGCTGCATAACCGTGACGAAGTGACGGTTACGCTGCGCAAGGAAGGCGAAGGCGTTGTCACCGCTGGCGACATCGAACTCGCGCACGATTGCGAAGTGATCAATCCGGATCACGTGATTGCGCATCTGTCGAAGGGCGGCAAGCTCGACGTGCAGATCAAGGTCGAAAAGGGCCGCGGTTACGTGCCGGGTAACGTGCGTCGCTATGGCGAAGAGTCGGCCAAGATCATCGGCCGTATCGTGCTGGACGCGTCGTTCTCGCCGGTTCGCCGGGTGAGCTATGCCGTGGAAAGCGCGCGTGTCGAACAGCGTACCGACCTCGACAAGCTCGTCATGAACATCGAAACCAACGGTGTGATTTCGCCGGAAGAAGCGATCCGTCAATCGGCGCGCATTCTGGTCGATCAGTTGTCGGTGTTCGCTGCACTGGAAGGCACGGAAGCTACGGCTGAAGCGCCGTCGCGTGCGCCGCAGATCGATCCGATCCTGCTGCGTCCGGTGGATGATCTCGAACTTACGGTTCGTTCCGCGAACTGCCTGAAGGCCGAGAACATTTACTACATCGGCGACCTGATCCAGCGCACGGAAAACGAACTGCTGAAGACGCCGAATCTGGGCCGCAAGTCGTTGAACGAAATCAAGGAAGTACTGGCGTCGCGTGGCTTGACGCTCGGCATGAAGCTCGAAAACTGGCCGCCGGCTGGTCTGGACAAGTAATCGAGGCTGCATCCGGGACGAAAGTCACCGTTGCAATACTGGCACGGGCGCGGATTTTCCTTTAAAATCCGCGTCTTGCCTTTTTTAAACTACCGGCCCGTGCACTCGCAGCCCTTCGGGTTTGCCGAGCGCGATAGAAGAGCTGGACCAAAACTTTGAATCGAAGGAATTAACATGCGTCACCGTCATGGTCTGCGGAAACTGAACCGCACGAGCAGCCACCGTCTGGCAATGCTCCGTAACATGTCCAACTCGCTGATCGAGCACGAAGTCATCAAGACGACGCTGCCGAAGGCGAAGGAACTCCGTAAAGTCGTCGAGCCGCTGATCACGCTCGGCAAGAAGCCGTCGCTGGCAAATCGTCGTCTGGCGTTCAACCGCCTGCGCGATCGTGACTCGGTCTCGAAGCTGTTCGACGTGCTGGGCCCGCGCTTCGCAAACCGTCCGGGTGGCTATCTGCGCATCCTGAAGTTCGGTTTCCGCGTTGGCGACAATGCACCGATGGCACTGGTCGAATTGATGGACCGTCCGGAAGTTGAAGAAACGGAAGTGCAAGAAGCTGAATAAGCTCCCTGCATAGGCGAAAAGGCCAGGCAAATGCCTGGCCTTTTTGTTTCTGGTGACACAAAACAGCACTACAGTTGGCGGCGGATTGACCATCAGCGGCTGATTAACCGCGGTGATACGATAGCGGCAACCCTGTTCTATCCTGCCGGAGCGGTTTGTGAGTGCGAATGTGACGTTGATGATGACGACCGTGCCCGACCTGGACACAGCACACAAGCTCGCGGCACAGGTACTGGAAGCGCGCCTTGCCGCCTGTGTCAGCCAGCAAGGCGCCGTGCACTCCACGTATCACTGGCAGGGCAAGCTCGAATCGGCGCAAGAGATTCAGATGCTGTTCAAAACCAGCCTCGCGCGGGCGCTTGAGCTCGAGCAGTTCATCCAGAAGCACCACCCATACGACACCCCCGAAATCCTCTGCTGGCAGGTCACCGCGTCCGCGGCATACGGCCAGTGGGTTAATGCTGAAACACAACGCCCCCTTCATGTTTAACGCTCTGCACCGACGGGGGCGCGACACGTTGCGCGCGGCCGTCCTGTTCATCTCCTGCCTGCTGGTCGTCGTGATGTCCGCCGGCGTCGCGCGCGCCGACGCGGACTTTCTCGATCCGACGGTCGCCTTCAGGTTCAGCGCCACGGAGCAGCCTGGTGAAGTCGTCGTTCACTACAAGATTGCGGACGGCTATTACATGTATCGGGAGCGTTTCTCGTTCGCGACGCGCAACGGCACCGTGACCATCGGTGACGCGCAATTGCCGCCGGGCCACATCAAGTTCGATCAGACATTCGGCAAGAACGTCGAGACTTATCGCAACGAATTGACCATCCACGTCCCGGTGAAACAGGCGGCGGGTCCGTTCGATCTGGCGGTGACCTCGCAGGGTTGCGCGGACGCGGGCATCTGCTATCCGCCCATGGAACGCGTCTACCACGTGGAGGGCGCCGCGCTGCATCCCGCGAGTGCGAGTCCCACGCCGGCCACCGTTGCTGCGACCGCCGCGACCACGGCCGCAGCCGTGCCGAGCACGCCAAACACCGTCGCCGACACATCTTCCTGGTACGAACGCACCACCAGCGCCGACTACGCCCAGTCGCTCCTGCAAGGCGGCAGCTTCCTCGCGATCGTCGGGGTGTTCTTTGTCGTCGGCGCCGTGCTGAGCCTGCTGCCGTGTTCGTATCCGATGATCCCGATTCTGTCGGCCATCATCATCGGCGAAGGGGCGCGAGTGACGCGCGGGCGTGGTTTTTCGTTATCGCTGGCGTATGTGATCGGCATGGCGCTGGTGTACACGGTGCTGGGCATCGCGGCGGCGCTGGTCGGGCAAAGTCTCGGTGCGTGGCTGCAGAATCCGTGGGTGCTCGGGGCATTCGGCGTGCTGCTGGCCGTGTTTGCCGTGACGCTGATCGCCGGCTACGACATCGCCTTGCCGCAGCGCTGGCAAGACGGGGCTTCGCGCGCATCGCAAGGGCGCTCCGGAGGCAAATTCGCGGCCGTGGCGGCGATGGGCGCGCTATCGGCGTTGGTGGTCGGCGCGTGCATGACGGCGCCGCTGTTCGCCGTTCTGGCCTTTATCGCGCACACCGGCAATGCGGTCCTTGGCGGGGCGGCGCTGTTTTCGATGGGCATCGGTCTCGGCGTGCCGCTCCTGATCATCGGGCTTGGCGCCGGCACCTTCCTGCCGCGTGCGGGTGCGTGGATGGATGGCGTGAAGGTCTTCTTCGGTGTGGTGCTGCTCGCTGCCGCGCTGTGGATCGTCTGGCCGGTGCTTGGCGCCGTCGCGCAGATGCTGCTGAGCGCGCTATGGCTGCTGGTCGCGGCCGCGGCCCTCGGCCTGTTTTCGCCGCCTGCGGGCGCCAGTTCGGTATGGCGCCGGCTCGGCCGTGGGCTGGGTGTCGCGCTGACCATCTGGGCGGCGGTACTGCTAGTGGGTCTGGCGGCCGGCTCGTCGGATCCGCTCAAGCCGCTCGCGGTACTGGCCTCACGTGGCGGCGCCGGTGGCGTCGCCAATCTCGCGGGGGCGTCTGCGGATGCATCCGGCGCCAGCCCGGCTGACAGCCTCACGTTTGCCCCGGTGCGCTCGTCCGGGCAGCTCGATCAGGCTGTGAAAACGGCCGCCCAGCCGGCCATGCTGGACTTCTATGCCGACTGGTGTGTGAGTTGCAAGGAAATGGAGAAATTCACCTTCAGCGACCCGCGCGTGCACGCGAGGCTGCAGCAACTCAACCTGTTGCGCGCGGATATCACGGCCAACAACCCCGATGATCAGGCACTGCTGAAGCGGTTCAAGCTGTTTGGGCCGCCGGGCATCATCTTCTTCGATCACAGCGGCGCCGAGGTTCTGCGCGTGGTGGGTTACGAGTCGGCGGATACTTTCCTGCATAGTCTCGACCGGCTTTCGACACCGTCTCAATCGTAAGCGGGGCGGACGCCTCGCGCGGTGTCCACGGCAAGCGGCGGGCGGCAGGCGGCGCGCGAGAATCGCACGATTCGCGGCAATCGCACCAACCGCGATGCGCGACCGCCAGCAAAACGCGGTCATAAAAAAAACGAAGGCGCCGTCTCCAGCACCTCCGCCTGTCTTCCTGCATCGACACAGCGCGCAAACCCGCGCCCGAGCAGCCGCTACTTCTGCGCCCGCAAAATCCGCGCGGCATCCAGCGCGAAATACGTCAGCACGCCGTCCGCGCCGGCCCGCTTGAACGCCAGCAGCGATTCCATCATCGCCTTGTCGTGATCGAGCCAGCCGTTCTGCGCGGCGGCCTTCAGCATCGCGTACTCGCCGCTCACCTGATACACATACGTCGGAAAGCGGAACTCGTCTTTCACGCGCCGCAGAATATCGAGGTAGGGCATGCCGGGCTTGACCATCACCATGTCCGCGCCTTCCTCGATGTCGGCGCGCACTTCGCGCAGCGCTTCATCGGAGTTCGACGGGTCCATCTGATAAGTCATCTTGTTGCTCTTGCCGAGGTTCGTCGCCGAACCCACCGCGTCGCGGAACGGGCCGTAAAACGCCGACGCGAATTTGGCCGAATAGGCCATGATCTTCGTGTGGATGTGATCCTCGCTCTCGAGCATTTCGCGGATCGCGCCAATGCGGCCGTCCATCATGTCCGAGGGCGCCACGATGTCGACGCCGGCTTCGGCCTGGGCGCGCGCCTGCTCGACCAGAATCTCGACGGTGATGTCGTTGATCACATAGCCCGCCTCATCGATCACGCCGTCCTGGCCATGGCTCGTGTACGGGTCGAGCGCGACGTCGGTGAGCACGCCCAGCTCGGGAAAGCGCTTTTTCAGTTCGCGCACGGCGCGCGGAATCAGACCGGCTTCGTTGGTGGCTTCGCGGCCATCCGGCGTCTTCAGCGACGGTTCGATCGCCGGAAACAGCGACAGCACCGGCACGCCGAGTTCGACGCATTGCTCGGCCACGCCCATCAGCAGATCGACCGACACACGCTCGACGCCCGGCATCGACGGCACGGCCTGCCGCACGTTGGTGCCTTCGACGACGAACACGGGATAGATCAGGTCGTTGGTGGTGAGGATGTTTTCGCGCATGAGGCGGCGCGAGAAGTCGTCACGGCGCATACGGCGCGGACGGTGATGCGGATAGAAGCTCATATCGGATGTCTTGGATAACGTGGAGATGACAAAAACGCCTGCCTCCGCCTGCCGGAAACTCTTTTCGAGACAATGGTATATCATACCGATCGAGCAAGGCGCCTGGCGCTGACCTCCCCGCTTCTCCTCCCTGAGCGGGTGCCTGTCGTTTTTTTCGATTAGGCTGTTTGACCCGCCGTCAACAGCGGCGGGTTTTTTTATGGGCGCGCGAAATAGGGCCCAAACCGATAATCGAACCGGTTTCCGCGAGCCTTCCGCAGGCCGGCAGCGGGTCTATTCTGCGGCGGCTGCGTCGTCTGCGGCGGCCGTGTCCTTGGGGATCAGCCAGCCTTCGATCAGTTCGTGGGCTTCGTCCAGCCCGATTCGCTTGAGGGCCGAAAAGAGCTGAACGGTCAATTCTCCCTGATAGCCGCCCGCGCTGTATTCGGCCAGCCCCTTCTGGGTGGCCCGCAGCGCATTGATGCTTTCCTGGCGAGTCAATTTGTCGCACTTCGTCAGCAGCGTGTGGATCGGCTTGCCGGTCGGCGCAAACCATTCGATCATGCGGCGGTCCAGATCAGTCAGCGGCCGGCGCGAATCCATCATCAGAATCATGCCGCGCAGTTGCGAGCGCGACTGCAGGTAGGTGGACAGCAGCGCTTCCCAATGCGCCTTGGCCGCTCCCGGCACTTCCGCGTAGCCGTAACCGGGCAGATCCACCAGATGCGCCACCGGTTCCGCCGCCGGTCCCACCGAGAAATAATTGATGTGCTGGGTGCGGCCGGGCGTCTTACTGGCGAAGGCGAGCCGCTTCTGATTGCACAGCAGATTGATGGCCGTCGATTTACCCGCATTCGAGCGTCCGGCGAAGGCAATTTCCGGTTGCGCGGTGGCCGGCAGATCACGCAGGTGATTGACGGTCGTATAGAAGCGGGATTGGTGAAGCAGGAAGGAAGACATGGGGGAACCAGGATATGAGACGCCGGGGAACCCGGAGTGGGGACGGGTCAAGCCCGACTGGCGTCTAAGCGATTAGCGAGTTATTGTACAATACGATGGTTTACTGAAGACCTGAGGGGCCAGCGCGCGTGCCTCTGCAACAGGTCGGTCGCCGTCGTTTTGCAGAACCTCTAATTCCCACAAGACGAAACAGGGTGTGCGAATGAATCGACTGTGCAAAGCTCTGATGGTTTTTCAAGTAGCGGCAGGTCTTTCAGTTTTGGCAATTCAGGCGCGAGCAGCAGATCCGGGCAAACCGGACATCAACCGGGGGCAGGCAATTGCGACGCAGGTTTGCGCGTCGTGTCACGGCGCCGACGGCAATAGCACCGGCGGGGCATATCCCAAGCTGGCCGGCCAGCATCCCGAATATCTCGTCAAGCAGTTGATGGATTTCAAAACCCAGCCCGGCGCCAGGCAACCCGCTCGCAATAATGCGATTATGGCGGCCATGGTGGCGCCGCTGTCCAATCAGGACATGGTCAACGTCGCGGCTTATTTCGCGACGCAGACGCCGAAGCCGGGTTACGCACACAACAAGAACACTGTCCCGCTAGGGGAAAAGATTTACCGCGGCGGTATTGCCGACCGGGCTGTGCCGGCTTGCGCAAGTTGCCACGGGCCGACGGGGCAGGGCATCCCGGTGCAGTATCCGCGGCTGTCGGGGCAGTGGGCTGACTACACGGTGGCGCAGTTGAACGCGTTCACGCAGGGTCCGGGCGCGCGCAACAATAGCGACCCGATGCACACTATTGCGTCGCGGCTCTCGGATAGCGATATCAAGGCCGTCGCCGATTACATCGCGGGCTTGCATTAGGAAGCCCGCACGCAAATGCAACCGGTCCAGCGAGGCCGGTGAAAAACAAGAAAAGGGTGATGGCGTCGTGCGCTTCGTGCGTCAGCGGCGGCCTTTCACCCTTTTTTGCTGTTCTGTCGGAGTGTGAATGAGCGTCACCACGTCGGGTATTGAAGTCAAGTCTGGCCAGCAACCCATGCGCCGGGCCATCGAGCTGCTGAGTTCGATGCGGTTTGCCATCTCGTTGCTCGTGATTTTGTCGATCGCCAGCATCATCGGCACCGTCCTCACGCAGGACGATCCGTATCCCAATTACGTCAATCAGTTCGGGCCGTTCTGGGCGGACATCTTCCGCTCGCTGAGCCTGTACACCGTGTACAGCTCGTGGTGGTTCATGCTGATCCTCGGCTTTCTGATGGTCTCGGTGTCGCTGTGCGTGATCCGCAATGCGCCCAAGATGGTCGCCGACATGAAGAGCTGGAAGGACAAGGTCCGCGAATCGAGCCTGCGCGCGTTTCACCACAAGGGCGAGTTCGAGGTGAGCGGCACGCGCGCCGAGACTACGGCGACGCTGGCGAAACTCTCGGGCCGGCTCGGCTACAAATTCGTGACGCGCGAGTCGGACGGCGCCACGCTGATCGCCGCCAAGCGCGGCGCGCTCACCAAGCTGGGTTATATCTCCGCCCATTTGGCAATTGTCATCATTTGCCTCGGCGGCCTGCTCGACAGCAATCTGCCCATCAAGCTGCAGATGTGGATGTTCAACAAGACGCCCATCAACAGCAATTCGGTGATCAACGACATTGCGCCCGAGCATCGTCTGTCCGAATCGAATCCGACCTTCCGCGGTTACGCGTGGGTGCCGGAAGGCGAGCATGTGTCGACGGCGATCCTGAACCAGCCGAACGGTTCGCTGATCCAGGACCTGCCGTTCTCGATCCAGCTGAACAAGTTCATCGTCGACTATTACTCAACGGGCATGCCGAAGCTGTTCGCGAGCGACATCGTCGTGATCGATCACAAGACCGGCGCGAAGACCCCGGCGCGGGTCGAAGTGAACAAGCCGTTCGAGTACGACGGCGTGTCGATCTACCAGTCGAGCTTCCAGGACGGCGGCTCGCAGATGCAGATGACCGCGTATCCGATGACGGGTAACACCGCGAAGTCCGCGCCGTTCGGCGGCACGATCGGCAATTCGGCGCCGCTCGGCAACGCCGTGCCGGGCGCGGACGGCCAGACCATCGAATTCGCCGATTTCCGCGCCATCAACGTCGAAAACGTCTCGAACGGCAGCGGCGCCAACGACGCGCGCGGTGTCGCGCATCAGACGCTCAAGGAAGCCTTCGACGAACGGCTCGGCTCGGGCGCCAAGACCTCGAAGCCGCTGGATCTGCATAACGTCGGCCCGTCGGTGCAGTACAAGGTGCGCGGCAAGGACGGCCAGGCGCGCGAGTACAACAACTACATGCTGCCGGTCGACGTCAGCGGCGAGAAGATGTTCCTCGCCGGCATGCGCGTCAATCCGGACGACCCGTTCCGCTACCTGCGCATTCCCGCCGACCAGGGCGGCACCGTCAAGGAATGGATGAACCTACGCGCCGTGCTCGAAAATCCGGCCATGCGCGCCGCTGCGGCACACCGTTTCGCGCAGCGCTCGGTGCCGTCTTCCAATGCGGATCTCCAGCAGCATCTGGAAGAAAGCGCGTTGCGCGTCCTGACCCTCTTTGCGGGCGCGGACAATAGCGTCGGCGTCGTGCAGGGCGACCAGAACATTGGCGGCTTCCAGGCCATCGCGGCGTTTATCGACCATTCGGTGCCCAAGCCCGAGCAGGAAAAGGCCGCTTCGCTGCTGCTGCGCATGCTCGAAGGCTCGACGTGGGATCTGTGGCAACTGGCCCGTGAGCAGGCCGGCGAGCCGGACATGACGCCGTCGGCGGAGACCAGCCGGTTCATCCAGAGCTCGATCAACGCGATTTCCGACAGTTTTTTGTATGGTTCGCCGGTTTATTTACAACTCGACTCATTTAGGCAGGTGCAGGCTTCGGTATTTCAGTTGACGCGCGCGCCGGGCAAAAAAGTCGTGTATCTTGGCAGCCTGCTCCTCGTATTGGGCATCTTCTCGATGTTCTACGTCCGTGAACGGCGTCTGTGGTTCTGGATCAAGGATACCGGGCACGGTACGAACGTCGTGATGGCGATGTCGAGCGCGCGCAAGACGTTCGACTTCGACAAGGAGTTTGCCCAGACGCGCGATACCGTCGGCGCTACGCTGGGCGCCAGGCCCAGCGATGCAACCGACCAGGCCGGCACCCCCGGTGCCGGATCGTCCGTAGGCTCACAGGATTCGACCCGGTAAGATCATGGACTTGACTCAGGTTTCCTCTTCCCCCTCGCGCAGCAACGCGCCGGCCAAGAACGCGGCAAGCCAGCCGGAGCCGCAGCCCGCGCTGTTCGACGAGCGGCCGTTCTTCAAGCGCCTCGGTGCATTCGACTGGCTGTTCGCGCTGGCGATGGTCGCGGGCGTGGGTTTCGCGCTGTCGCGCTATCACCCGTTCATGAATTACTACGACAAGCTGGTGCTGGTGTGCGCGGTGCCGGTTTTTGTCACGCTCGGCTGGCGCTGGAAACCGGTGCGGCTGCTGATCGCGGGTATCGCGGTGCTGTCGCTGTTCGCCATCCAGGTCTATCAGGGCGACCTGGCGCGGGCCGATAGCGCGTTCTTCCTCAAATACTTCCTGTCGAGCCAGTCCGCTATCTTATGGATGAGCGCGCTGTTCGTGCTGGCCACGCTGTTCTACTGGATCGGCCTGCTGTCGCGCTCGCCCACCGGCGCCGCAATCGGTTCGAAGATGACCTGGGCCGCCGTGCTGATGGGCTTCGTCGGCCTGATGGTGCGCTGGTACGAGTCGTATCTGATCGGCGCGGACGTCGGTCATATCCCCATCTCGAACCTGTACGAAGTATTCGTGCTGTTCAGCCTGATCACCGCGCTGTTCTACCTGTACTACGAGCGGCACTACAATACCCGCGCGCTTGGCGCGTTCGTGCTGCTGGTGATCAGCGCCGCGGTCGGCTTCCTGATGTGGTACTCGATTTCGCGCGACGCCCAGCAGATCCAGCCGCTCGTGCCGGCGCTGCAAAGCTGGTGGATGAAGATCCACGTGCCGGCCAATTTCATCGGCTACGGCAGTTTTGCGCTGTCGGCGATGGTCGGCGTGGCGTATCTCGTCAAGGAACACGGCATGTTGGCCGACCGCCTGCCGCCGCTCGACGTGCTCGACGACCTGATGTACAAGTCGATCGCGGTCGGTTTCGCGTTCTTCACGATTGCCACGATCCTCGGCGCGCTGTGGGCGGCTCAGGCCTGGGGCGGCTACTGGAGCTGGGATCCGAAGGAAACGTGGGCGCTGATCGTCTGGCTGAACTATGCGGCCTGGCTGCACATGCGGCTCATGAAGGGCCTGCGCGGCGCCGTCGCCGCCTGGTGGGCGCTGACCGGCCTGCTGGTGACGACCTTCGCGTTCCTTGGCGTCAATATGTTCCTCTCCGGGCTGCATAGCTACGGCAAGCTGTAATATTCGCCGTTCCAGACCGACCAAGAACCGCCGTGTGCTCCGCACCGGCGGTTTTTTCTTTGGCGCGGGAATATCTGTGCTCCCAGGGTGTTCGTTAGAACAGGACCCGGAATCAGCAGTCGAACGATTATTGAAGCGGCCCTCGGGCCACCAGGAGCAGCACTATGTGGATCAAGCGGAGCGAGCGAATTGCATTGCAGGGCGACGACATCGCCCGTAGCGAAATCACGCCGCAAATCGTGTACGAGAACCGGCGGCGCGTGCTGCGGGCGGCCGGCGCGCTGGCGGTGGGCAGTCTGATGGGCACGAGCGGCGAGGCGTATGCCATGTACACCTCCCCGGATGCCAAGGGGCCGAAGCTGGCGGCGAAGACCAATCCGAAGTTCGTTGCGCAGGACAAGGTATCACCTTACAAGGACATAACCACCTACAACAACTTCTACGAATTCGGCACCGACAAGAGCGACCCCGCGCAAAACGCCGGCACATTGCGGCCGCGTCCGTGGCGGGTGAGTGTCGAAGGCGAGGTGAAGAACGCCAAGGTGTACGACCTCGACGATCTGCTGAAGATGGCGCCGCTCGAAGAGCGCGTCTACCGGCACCGCTGCGTCGAAGGGTGGTCGATGGTGATGCCGTGGATCGGCTTTCCGCTATCGGAGCTGATCAAGCGCGCGCAGCCCACTGGCAATGCCAAATACGTGCAGTTCATCACGCTGGCCGATCCGTCGCAGATGCCGGGTCTGTCCACGCCAATTCTGGACTGGCCGTATTCCGAAGGACTGCGCATGGATGAGGCGATGAATCCGCTGACGCTGCTGACGGTCGGCATGTACGGCGAAGTGCTGCGCAATCAGAACGGCGCGCCGCTGCGGATCATCGTGCCGTGGAAATACGGCTTCAAGAGCGGCAAATCGCTGGTGAAGATCCGTTTTGTCGACAAGCAGCCGGCCACCAGTTGGAATGTCTACGCGCCAACCGAATACGGCTTTTACTCGAACGTGAATCCGAATGTCGATCACCCGCGCTGGAGCCAGGCCACGGAGCGGCGCATCGGTGAAGACGGCTTTTTCACGCCCAAGCGCAAGACGTTGATGTTCAACGGCTACGGCGATCAGGTTGCCTCGCTGTACCAGGGCATGGACCTGAAGAAGAATTTCTGAGCGGGAAAGGTGATGGCATCTTCCGAAACGACGACGCAAACTGCGGCTAAACCTGGCGCGCAGCCGCAGCCGCAGCCGCAGCCGCCTTCCGCTGTGAAGCGCCCCGTGGCGGCGGGCGCCCGCTGGGTGGTGCCGGCGAAGGTCGCCGCGTTCGTGGCGGCGTTATATCCGCTCGCGCGCATCGTGTTGTTCGGTTTGACCGACCGGCTCGGCGCCAATCCGATCGAATTCATCACGCGCTCAACGGGGCTGTGGACGCTCGTATTCCTGTGCATCACGCTCGCCGTGACGCCGCTGCGCCGGCTGACGGGCGTGAGCGCGCTGGTGCGGTTCCGGCGCATGCTCGGCCTGTACGCCTTCTTCTATGCCGCGCTGCATTTCACGACTTATCTGTGGTTCGACAAGTGGTTCGATGTCGCGGCGATTCTGAAGGATATCGGCAAGCGCCCGTTCATCATGGTGGGCTTCGCGGCATTCGTGCTGCTGATTGCGCTGGCCGTCACCTCGCCGCGCGCAATGGTGAGGAAACTGGGACGCCGCTGGCAGACGCTGCACCGTGCGATCTACGCCGCCGGCGTGCTCGCGATCCTGCACTTCTGGTGGATGAAGTCCGGCAAGCACGACCTGCTTTTGCCGAAGATCTACGGCGCGATCATGGTGGTGTTACTGGGATGGCGGGTGCTGCTGTGGTTGCGCGACAGGAGGCGTTGACCTCGCTTAGGCCGGCAGAATCGTTTCTCCGGCGAACAACTGCCTGACCTCTTCGCGCGCGCGGACCACATACGCCTTGTCGCCGTCGACCATGACTTCGGCCGCGCGGCCACGCGTGTTGTAATTCGAACTCATCACGAAGCCGTATGCGCCGGCCGAGCGCACGGCGAGCAGGTCGCCCGGCTCGATTGCCAGCAGCCGTTCGCGGCCGAGCCAGTCGCCGCTTTCGCAGACCGGACCCACCACGTCGTAGACGTGCGACGGGACATCGCGCTGCACGACCGGTTCGATGCCGTGATACGCCTGATACATGGCCGGACGCGCGAGATCGTTCATGGCCGCGTCGACGATGGCGAAATTCTTTTCCGCGCCGGGCTTCAGATACTCGACGCGCGTCAGCAGAATGCCGGCGTTGCCGACCAGCGAGCGGCCCGGCTCGAAATACACTTCACGATGGCCGTGACCGCGCGATTCGATCCGATCGAGCACCGTGCGCACGAACTCGCCGATGTCCGGTGGCGTTTCGTCGTCGTAAGTAATGCCGAGGCCACCGCCGACGTCGACATGGTGAATCGTCACACCGTCCGTTTCGATCTGCGTGACCAGTTCGAGCAGCTTGTCCACGGCGTCGAGATACGGCTCGATTTCGGTGATCTGCGAGCCGATATGGCAGTCGATTCCCACCACGCGCAGATGCGTCATGGCGGCGGCTGCACGATAGGCGGCGCGCGCCTCGTCGAAGGCGATGCCGAACTTGTTCGACTTCAGGCCAGTGGAGATATATGGATGCGTTTTCGCATCGACGTCGGGATTGACGCGCAACGACACCGGCGCCGTCTTGCCCACCGAAGCGGCCACGGCATTCAGACGATCGAGCTCGGGAATCGATTCGACATTGAAGCACTTCACGCCCGCTTCGAGCGCCTCGCGCATTTCCGCGACGCTCTTGCCGACGCCGGAAAACACCGTGTTTTCAGCCTTGCCGCCGGCAGCCAGCACACGCGCCAGTTCGCCGGCCGAGACGATATCGAAGCTCGCGCCGAGCCGCGCGAATACGTTCAGCACCGCCAGATTGCTGTTCGCCTTGACGGCCGCGTGGACGGTGGCGCGCCGGCCCGCGCAGGCGCCGGCGTAGGCTTGCCAGGCGTCGGTCAAGGCGGCGCGCGAGTAGACGTACAGCGGCGTGCCGAACTGTTCGGCGAGCGAGACGGCGGACACGCCTTCAGCGTGCAAAACGCCGTCGACATGGGCAAATGCGGATCGAGTCATGCGAAAGTCTTATTGAGCGGTGCTGTCGGAGGCCGGCAGTTGCGGTGCCGATGCAGCGGAGTCGGGTGCAGCATGGAGTTCGGTTTCCGGCGACAGCGATAAAGGCGTGCCGGATGTGTCGGGCACGCTGCCGGAGACGGCCTGGGAATCCGGTTTTACTGCCGGATTGGCCGTATCGGGCGACGGCGCCAGGGTTTCGTCGGTGGGTTTGGCCGGCAGCGGCGGCACGGTCGGCATGTAGAGCGCGCCGCGCTGCCCGCAGCCGCCCAGCGCGCAACCTGCGACAATGACCAAAGCGGCTACAATCGCGCGGGGCTGCCTGAAGCCGTGCGCCGCTGCGCGAGGCTGCCCGAAGTCCGGCGCCATTGCCCGCATCCGAGAAACGACTCGCATGACTGTCCCTGAAAAAATGATCGTTGGAGTTTAGCATGTCCGATAGCGAATACCTGACCCGCGCCGAGGCCGCACTCGCGGCCATCGAACGCACGCTCGACGATATTGAAGCCGATGTCGAATTCGAACGCAGCGGCAATGTTCTGACGCTCGAATTCGAGAACGGCTCGAAGATCATCGTCAATCTGCAGCCGCCGATGCGCGAGATCTGGATCGCCGCCAAAGCCGGTGGTTTCCATTTCCGTTTCGTCGACGACGCATGGCGCGACACCCGCAACGGCACCGAGTTTTTCGCCGCATTGTCCGACTATGCGACGCAGCAGGCGGGCGAGCCGGTTCATTTCGAAGCCTGAGCGGCTGGCCGGGCGTCGGGCTTCCAATGCCCGGACGCCGTGGCTGTCTGACTCGCGGTAAAAGTGCGTGACGCCGCCGCGGACTAATGCCCGCGGAACAGATTCATGATGTCCTGCTTCTCCTGATCGCCGACCTGTTGCGGAGCCGGCGCCTGCTCCGCACCGGAGGCCGCATCGCTCGCTTCGGCGTCGAGATCGGCCTGGCTCACACCCACCGTTGCGATGAAGCCGTTGCCCGGCGTGAAGTTATCGAAATACGGTTCATCGCCGAGCATGACGATGCCGGCCGGCATGGGCATCCTGTACTCCGGCACGCCTTTCAGTGCCTTCGCCATATAGTCGATCCACACCGGCAAGGCGAGACCGCCGCCGGTCTCCTTGTCGCCGAGACTGCGCGGATTGTCATAACCGATCCACGCGATAGCGGTGAGCGTGTGCTGGTAGCCCGCGAACCACGCGTCGCGTGAATCATTGGTGGTACCCGTCTTACCGCCCAGGTCGGTGCGCTTCAGGACATTGCTTTTTGCGCCGGTGCCGCGTTGCGCGACGCTTTGCAACAGGCTGTTCATCACATAGGCATTGCGCACGTCGATGGCGTGCGGCGCGCTCTGTCCGGCGACGAGCGGCTGCGCTTGCGCCACCACGCTGCCGCGTTGGTCGGTGACCTCGGCGATCAGGTACGGGTTGATCCGATAGCCGCCGTTGGCGAATACCGAGAAACCGCCGGCCATCTGCAGCGGCGTGACGAGTCCGGCGCCGAGCGCCATCGGCAGATAGGCCGGGTGGCGATCCGCGTCGAAACCGAAGCGTGTGATGTAGCCCTGCGCGTACTTCGGGCCGATCTGGTTGAGGATACGGATCGACACGAGGTTCTTCGATTTCTGCAGCGCGGTGCGCATCGTCATGGGGCCGTCGAAACCGCCGCCGTAATTTTTCGGCTCCCACGCCTGGCCGCCCGTTTCGGCAGCGGTGAAAAACAGTGGCGCGTCGTTGATCACCGTAGCCGGCCCCAAGCCTTTTTCCAGCGACGCCGAATAGATAAACGGCTTGAAGCTGGAGCCCGGTTGCCGCCATGCCTGGGTGACGTGATTGAATTTGTTCTTGTTGAAATCGAAGCCGCCCACCAGCGCGCGAATCGCGCCGTCTTGCGGCACCACGGAGACAAAGGCGCCTTCCACTTGCGGCAACTGCGTGATCGACCAGTTGCCGTCGTCATCCCTGACGACACGAATGATCGCGCCCGGACGGAGGCGCTGATTCGGCTGCGCGCGCGGGCTGAGCGCAAACGCGGCGAAACGCAGGCCGTCGCCTTGCAGTGTCGCCACGTTGCCGTCGGCAAGCGTTGCCTGGATCTGCTTCGGATTGGCGCTGGTCACCACCGCCGCGATGATCTCGCCGTTGTCCGGGTGTTCGAGCAAGGCGTCGTCGATTGCCTGCTCGCGCTCGTCCGCGTCCGCGGGCAGATCGATGAATGCTTCCGGGCCGCGATAGCCGTGACGCCGTTCGTAGTCCATCAGACCTTTACGCAGCGCGTGATACGCCACGTCCTGGTCGGCGGAGTCGATCGTGGTGACGACATTGAGCCCGCGCGTGTACGCCTCTTCGTGAAACTGCGCGTACATCATCTGCCGCACCATTTCCGCGATGTACTCAGCGTGCACGCTGTATTCCTTGCCGGCTCCCTTGACGGCGAGCGGTTGACGGCTTGCCTCGTCGTACTGTTCCTGGGTGATGTAGTGCAATTCAAGCATGCGCGTCAGGATGTACTCCTGACGAACCTTGGCGCGCTTCGGATTGACGACCGGGTTATATGCTGACGGCGCCTTGGGCAGACCCGCGAGCATCGCGGATTCGGCGAGCGTGAGGTCCTTCATATCCTTGCCGAAATACACCCGCGCCGCGCTCGCGAAACCATAGGCGCGCTGGCCGAGATAAATCTGATTCATGTACACCTCGAGAATCTGATCTTTCGTCAGCTTCGACTCGATTTTGTACGCCAGCAACATCTCGTAGATCTTGCGCGTGTAGGTTTTTTCGCTCGATAGAAAGAAGTTTCTCGCCACCTGCATGGTGATCGTGCTGGCGCCTTGCGTGGCGTGGCCATTGGTCAGCGCGACGAAACCGGCGCGCGCAATGCCCGTCAGGTCGACGCCGCCGTGATCGTAAAAGCGCGCGTCTTCAATCGCGAGCACGGCCTTCTTCAGGCTGTCGGGCACGTCCTGAATGTGCACGACGTCACGCCGTTCTTCACCGAATTCACCGATCAGCACGTGATCCGCCGTGTAGATGCGCAACGGCACCTTCGGCCGGTAGTCGGTGAGCGCCTCGAGCGAAGGCAGGTTCGGCGTGGCCACCACCAGCGCATAGCCGAGCACGAGTCCAGCGCACGCGACGCCGGCAAACATCAGACCTACCAGCGCCAGAACGAGCGTGAGCCACAACGGGCGTTTGCGCTTTGGCGGCGCGGGCGGCGGGGAAGTAGGGGACGAAGATTGCATAGGAACACCAAAAAACAGTCCCGCGATTATAGCCGTCTGAGCCGTTAGCTTTCGACACGCTTACGGCGGATGGTGGTGCAGGGGATGACTTAACTGTAGACGCTTTGATGCCGCATTTGGAGCCGTGAGCCTCACGTTAGCCATTCGGCCGAATATCGCGCGGCGCCGCTGTTGCGCACAATTGTCCCCAGAAGAAAGCGCCGGATTTTGGCGGTGCCGCGCTCTCGCGTTCGAGTGATTCGTCGCGTGAGCGGCCGGTTTTGCATGTGTCTGAATGGGAGGCAGGATGGCGATGAAAAGTACGTTAGTCGTGAAGGTGCGGCGTTTCGCTGCAGGAATCGACGTGAGTCGCGACGCGGTGCGGCTCGCAGTGTTGAGTCAGCGCTTGCGCATGGGTGAGCAGATGCGCATCGAGCACCTCGCGGCGGCGCCGCTCGCTGCCGGCGCGATGGCGGGTGTGGAGATCGTGGATCGTGCCGCCGTGACACGGGCCTTGCGCGAAGTGTTCGCGGATCTGCCGCGCGCCTGTGCCTCGCACACGCTGCGTTGCGCGATGGCGTTGCCGGGCTCGGCCACGCTGATGTCGAGCTTGCCGCTCGCGCGCTTCGGCGCTGCGGGCGAGGTCGCGATGGTCAGGGGTGCTATGCACGCCGAGCTTGAATCAGCAGTCCTGAGCGAAGCGGAGCGGGTTGCCGGCATCGAGCGTCACGCGCTGGCAGTGGACTGGTTTGTCGATCATTCGCCGCGCCGCGCGGGATCGGTGACGATTGCGGCGGCCGGCCGTCAGCATCTGGAGGCGCGCATCGAATGCGCGGCCGGGGCCGGCGTGACCTTGACGGCGATCGACGGCGAGCCGCATGTAGCACTTCGCGCGCTGCGTCACTCAGCCATGCTTGAACTCGAGCCCCAGGACGTCTACGCGGCAGTCTGGGTCGGCGCGGACGGTGTCTACGGCTGGCGCATCGAAGACGAGACAATCATTGCCGAGGTGCGCTATCCGGCGCCCGAGCACGCCGATCTCGCGGATGCGTTGCGCGACCTGGCGCGCGGCAACGTGACGGAGCTCGACTACGCGTTAGTGGGCGGAGAGCTCGACCTGCTCGACGGAGTGGGCGTCTGCGTCGCGGATCTTGGCGACGTGCTGGGCTGCAGCGTGCTGCCGTTCGAATGCGCGTCGCTCGGCGATTGCGCGCGCCCGTTATCCATCGACCTGCTGCACGAACCGAAGTATGCGGTCGCGTTTGGTCTCGCCTTGCGCGGGGTATTGGAATGAGCGGGGTGAATGCGCGTATGAGCGCGGCCGGACGACCGGTCTGGATCGGCGGCTTCAATCTGCTGCCTCATCGTCAGCGCAATGCGCGCCTGGCGCGGCGGCGCTGTCTGATCGAATGGCTGGCGGCGGTTTTGGTGGGCTGCGCCGCGGTGCTGACGATCGTGGGCTGGCAGGCGTTTGAGCGAACGCGGCTCGACGCGCAACGTGCGGCGACCGAGCGTGAACTGGCGAGCCTCGCGGCACCGCTCGCAGAGCAGGCGCGACTGCGGCGCGACGCTGAAGAGCAGGGCAAACGTGCCGCACGCGCAGTTGTGTTGACCGAGCCTCTGACGCGTCTGCTCGACCTTCTGGATATGTTAAGCCGCGTGCCCGCCGACGGCGTCGTCCTGCAACAGTTGAAGCAGCATGCACACGAGACGGAACTGCTGGCCACCTCCACGGATCCCGTCGCGTCCTCGCTCTGGCTCAAGCAATTGAGCACGATACGCGGCGTGAGAAGTTCCGAAGTGGCCGACCTGCATCCTTTGGCGCAGGTCGGACGCGCCGCCTCGGCGGTCGCCGGCGGCCCGGTTGAGTTCGTCGCCAGGTTGCAATGGGGCGAAGCGACGAAGGACGCGGGACAGTTGAGCGCAACGGCGAGCGCGCGCCCGCCTGCCTCCGACAAATCGCGAGGCGCACGATGAGCCGCACGCTGTTTGCCCCACGCGTCACGGCCACGACCGTGGATCCGGCCGCGCCCGCCTCGGCGTGGTTGAAACGCATGCGCTTGCCGCTCGAAGCGTGGAGCGGGCGGCGCCGTTTGCTGGTCGGATGCCTGATCGCAGCGATGGTGTTCATTGCCGGCGCGAACGCGTGGATTGCCGCCGACCTGGCCGGTGTGCAGGCAGGCCGCACCGCGCAATCCGAAGCGCAACGCCGGATTGCGCAGGCACGGCAGTCGCTCGCCCAGTTGCCCGCGTTACGCCGCCATGCCGCGGCACACTCTACCGCCAGTGGTCAAAGCGCGGTCACGCTGACACCGGCTGACGACGTGCGTTTAATGTCGGTGCTGGCAGTGCGCAGCGGCGTGACTTTGCTCACGCTCGCGCCGGCTATGGGAAGCGGCGCAGGCTCGGATGTCGTGCGCTCGCTGCATCTCACCGTACAGTCCGATTTCCTGCACCTGATGGTGTTCCTGCGCGGCCTGTCGGACTTGCCGGTGCTCGTCGTGCCTGAAGACGTCACCGTGAAGCGCGGTGCGGCTGGACTGCTGGTGAGCGCGACCCTGCATGTGTTTGCCGAGCTGGTTCCAGTGGCGCTCACGCCCGATCTCTACGTTGACGAAGACATGGAGGCGGACGATGAAGACGTGGTGTTCTACGACCCCTTCCTGCGCGAGGCGCAAGCCGACGGCGACGCGTCGGAAGCAGGCTCGTTGCGCCTCGCCGGTGTGTTGCGCGACCGCACGCGTGGTCTTGCGCTGCTCGAAACGGCTGACGGCGCTGCGACGGTCGAGCGAGGACAGCTGGTGGGCAACGACCGTGTCACGAGCATGGACGCGATCAGCATCACCCTGACCAATCGCCTTGGCACGCGCACGCTTGCACTGACGGAGGCGTCATGATGACGGCGCGAAATAAACTAATCCGGCGAATCCGGCGAGTCCAGTGCGTAATCGGAGGTGCTGTTCTCGTCGCGGGCGCGGCGCATGCGGCGTTGCCGCCGCTTCCGGCGGTCATGCCATCCGACGACACGGTCGCGCCCTACGACACACCGCCATTGCCGCGCAACGTGGCGGCCGACATACCCAATCCCTTCGTGCTCCCCGACGAGCCCGACGACACTTCGCCCTCCGTGAATCCGGTGAGCGCGGCCAGCGACGACCTGGACGGTACGCCGCTCGAAGGCGCTCCGCTTCCCGCCTCGCGAACACGAGGGGCGCGTGCGCAGCAGGCTGAAACAGAAACCGGCACAGCCACCGGCGCGCTGGAAGGCTCGCCTGTGCCGCTCGCCCCAGCGCAGCGTCTGGGCGACGCGCTGAGCCACACGATCGACGACGGCCTCGCGCCCGACAAACCTATCTCGCTGAATTTTCAGCGCGCGGAATTGCCCGCGGTGCTGAACGCGTTCGCGCAGTTCACAGGGCTGAATATCGTCGCCAGCGACAGGGTTCGCGGCACGGTGTCGTTGCGGCTCGACAAGGTGTCGTGGCGCACGGCATTCGATACCCTGCTCGACGTCAACGGTCTCGCCATGGAGCGCCACGGCAACGTGATCTGGGTCGCGCCGCAGGCGGACCTGGCGGCGCGCGAGCGGCAGCGCTTCGAGGCGCATGCACGGGTGGCCGACCTGGAACCGCTCGCGAGCCGGACCTTCGAGCTGCATTACGCCCACGCCGAAGACGTGCGGCGCCTGTTGACCGGCTCGGGGACCCAGCGCGTGCTGTCAAAGCGCGGTGCGGCGATGGCGGACGCGCGCACCAATCTGCTGTTCGTCACCGATCTCGACGCGCGCCTCGCGCAGATCGCCGAACTGCTGACGTCGATCGACCGGCCGTCCCGCCAGGTGTTGATCGAAGCGCGCATCGTCGAAGGGGAGCAGGGCTTTTCACGCAATCTGGGCGTGCGGCTCTCGCTTGCCGGGGTGGGCGCGGACGGCGGCACCCCAACCGGCTTGAGCGGCGGCAAGGACGGCGCCGTCTATGACCTGTCGGCTGGGCCGCTGTCAGGGTTCGACGCCGCTACCGTCGGACTTACGCTGTTCGCCGCCAAGGCGACACGGCTGCTCAATATAGAATTGAGCGCGCTGGAGACCGAAGGACATGGCGAAACCGTGTCGAGCCCGCGCGTGGTGACGGCAGACCGGATGAAGGCGGTCGTCGAGCAGGGTACCGAACTGCCTTACCAGGCGAAAGTGGGCCAGGGCGTCTCCGGCGTGCAGTTTCGCCGCGCCAGCCTGAAACTGGAGGTCGAGCCGCAGATTACGCCGGACGGCCGGGTGGTGCTGGATCTCGATATCGCCAAGGACAGCGTCGGCGAGCAGACCGCTGCGGGGCCCGCCATCAACACCAAGCACGTGCAGACGCGGGTCGAAGTGGAGAACGGCGGCACCGTCTCGATTGGCGGCATCTACGCCACGGATGACAGGGATGATGTGACTCAGGTGCCACTTCTGGGCAAAATACCCGTTTTGGGCGCACTTTTCCGTCACCGGGCGCATCGTGACCAGCGCAGCGAGCTGGTCGTTTTTATCACGCCGCGCGTCGTGCAGACGGATTGAGCGCCTGCCGCAGCCGCGGCCCGCAGGCTCGACAAGGCAGTCGCTTTGCCAGTAAGCTGCGGCACGAACCATACCGGATTAGCCAGAGGACACCGTTGCAAGCGCGGGACGCACACGCCAATGTATTTTTTGTAGGGCTCATGGGGGCAGGCAAAACCACCGTGGGCCGCGCGGTGGCGCGCCGGCTGGATCGTCCGTTCTTCGATTCCGACCACGAAATCGAGGCGCGCACAGGGGCGCGCATCCCCGTCATCTTCGAACTGGAAGGTGAAGCGGGCTTTCGCGACCGTGAGTCGCAGGTCATCACCGATCTCACCCTGCAGCAGAACATCGTGCTGGCCACGGGCGGCGGCGCGGTGTTGCGGCCGGAAAACCGTCGCGCGCTGCAGAGTAACGGGCTGGTGGTGTATTTGCGCGCCAATCCGCACGATCTGTGGCTGCGCACGCGGCGCGACAAAAACCGCCCGCTGCTGCAAACCGAAGACCCGAAGGCGCGGCTGGAAGAACTCTACGAGGTGCGCGACCCGCTGTATCGCGAGTGCGCGCATTTCGTCATCGAAACCGGCCGGCCGTCGGTCAATGGCCTCGTCAACATGGTGCTGATGCAGCTCGAGATGGCCGGCGTCGCCAAACATCCTGCGTCATAATGCAAGCATGATTACCGTCAAAGTCGAACTGGGCGACCGCGCCTATCCCATCCATATCGGCGCCGACCTGATCGGCCAGACGGCGCTGTTTGCTCCGCATATCGCCGGTTCGTCCGTGACCGTCGTCACCAACACCACTGTCGACCCGCTTTACGGCGACCTGCTGCGTGAGGCGCTCGCACCGCTCGGCAAGCAGGTGTCCACGGTCGTGCTGCCGGATGGCGAGGCCTACAAGAACCTGGAAACGCTCAATCTGATCTTCGACGCCCTGCTGGGCGCGCGGGCCGACCGCAAGACCACCTTGATCGCGCTGGGCGGCGGGGTGATTGGCGACATGACCGGCTTTGCCGCTGCCTGCTACATGCGCGGCGTGCCGTTCATCCAGGTGCCCACCACGCTGCTTTCGCAGGTGGATTCGTCGGTGGGCGGCAAGACCGGCATCAATCATCCGCTCGGCAAGAACATGATCGGCGCGTTCTACCAGCCGCAAGCCGTGATCGCGGACATCGGCGCGTTGCGCACGCTGCCTGCGCGTGAGCTGGCGGCGGGCGTCGCCGAAGTCATCAAGACCGGCGCCATTGCGGACGCGGCTTTTTTCGAGTGGATCGAGGCGAATGTCGACGCGTTGAACGGCTGCGAGCCGCAGGCGCTCGCGGAGGCGGTCAAGCGCTCGTGTGAGATCAAGGCCTCGGTCGTGGCGGCGGATGAACGCGAAGGCGGTCTGCGGGCGATTCTGAATTTCGGCCATACGTTCGGCCATGCCATCGAAGCCGGGCTCGGCTACGGTGAGTGGCTGCATGGCGAGGCCGTCGGTTGCGGGATGGTGATGGCGGCCGATTTGTCGGTGCGCCTCGGCCATCTCGACGAAGCATCGCGCCGGCGTCTCGTCGACGTCATCAAGGCCGCGCATCTGCCGGTTCGCGCGCCGGCTCTCGGCGAATCGAGGTATGTCGACCTGATGCGGGTCGACAAGAAGGCCGAAGCGGGTGAGATCAAATTCATTCTGCTGAAGCGTTTCGGTGAGACGCTAATCGGCCCGGCGCCGGATGCCGCGGTGCACGCCACGCTGGCGGCGGCCGTTTAGGCGCAGGCAGAAAAGGCTTCGCTTCGCGCGAAATCAGGCCACCCGCGGCGGTAAGCCCCCAAGCCCTGAAGGTGGAGTCTTTTGGAGTGGCGGCTCCAGCGGGGCAGAAGCCCGGCGCGGCGCCGTATTGCCCGAAAAAGTCCGTGGCGTTGCGTATCGAAGTGGTCTTTGATTCGGAGAAGCCGGTGAGTGAAACGCGTAGCGAATCCCTGAATGTTTCTCCTGGTGGTACGCCCTCAGGTGTAAAGCCGCCGCCGCAAACCATCCCCGGCCTCACTGCACTCGAAGAATCCCATCTTGCGCCTTATGCCGCGCATGCGTCGCAATCGCGCGGCCGCCGTCACCCCGAGGCGCCGCCTAGCGCGCGCACCGAGTTTCAGCGTGATCGCGACCGCATCGTCCACTCCACGGCCTTTCGGCGTCTCGAATACAAGACCCAGGTGTTCGTGAATCACGAGGGCGATCTGTTCCGCACCCGTCTCACGCATAGCCTGGAAGTGGCGCAGATTGCGCGGTCGGTGGCGCGCAACCTACGGGTCAACGAAGATCTGGTCGAAGCCATCTCACTCGCTCACGATCTGGGGCACACGCCGTTCGGCCATGCCGGTCAGGACGCACTGAACGAATGCATGCACGAGCACGGCGGCTTCGAGCACAACTTGCAGAGCCTCGCCGTGGTCGACGATCTGGAGGAGCATTACGGCGCGTTTAACGGCCTCAATCTCTGCTTCGAAACGCGCGAGGGCATTCTCAAGCACTGCTCGCGGGAAAATGCGCGGCGGCTTGGCGCGCTGGGCGAGCGCTTTCTCGAAGGGCGGCAACCGTCCATC
Organism: Paraburkholderia sp. BCC1885; assembly: GCF_900996235.1. GTDB lineage: Bacteria > Pseudomonadota > Gammaproteobacteria > Burkholderiales > Burkholderiaceae > Paraburkholderia. The sequence continues at coordinate 132,388 of NZ_CAAJGM010000044.1, read as the reverse complement.
GAAGCGCAGATTGCGAACGTCGCTGACGAAATCGCCTACAACAATCACGATGTCGATGACGGTCTGCGCTCCGGTCTGCTGACGGTCGAGCAACTGGCTGAAGTCGAGTTGTGGCAGTCGCATTACGAAGCGGCGCGGCGCGATTATCCGCAGATCGAAGGCCGCAGGCTGATCCACGAAACGGTGCGGCGCATCATCAACACGCTGATTGTCGATCTGATCGAGACGACCAGCCGTAACCTCGTCGAGCACGCGCCGGCATCGATCGACGCCGTGCGCGCGGTGCCGCCGCTCGTCGCGCACAGCGCGGGCGTTGCTGCGCAGGCGGCCGTGCTCAAGCGCTTTCTGTTCAAGAACCTGTACCGTCACTATCGCGTGATGCGCATGACCAACAAGGCGCGCCGCGTGGTGGTCGGCCTGTTCGACGCGTTCACTGACGACCCGCGGCTGCTGCCGCCCGCGTACCAGTCACCGGATGCAGCCGTTCAGCCGCGGCTGATCGCGCATTACATCGCGGGCATGACGGACCGCTATGCGCTCAAGGAGTATCAGCGGCTGTTTGTCATCGCGGATAACTGACCGGACACCGCTGCGCGCAAACCGGGCGCTGCCCGGCAAACCGCGCCTCGCCCGGCATAAACCGCGCCTCAGTCGTCCGGCATAAACCGCCTCTCGTCCGCAGAAAAGAGGCGTATTTACGCTACGCGAATATCAGTCGGACCAGCCGCGCGCGAACAATGCACCGGCGATCAGGGCAATGCCGCCCACGATCGCAATGGTCTGCCACGGGTTTTCACGCACGTAGTCGTCGGCGTCGGATAGCGCGACTTCGGCGCGTTGGCGCACCGCATCTCGGGTATCGTTCAGGCGGGCGCGGGCCGTATCGAGGCGTTTGCTCAACTGGGCGCGCAGCGCTGCGGCGTCGGCCTGGGTGCCGTCCGCCAGCGTATCTTCAAGCTCCGACATCAGTGAGCGCAGTTCAGTGGCGATGTCTTCCGCCGCGTGGCGGCTATGGCGCGCGATGCGGCGCGCACGGCGGCTCGTCGACGTCCAGGATTCGCCAAGGGCGTCTCGCGTGTTCGGTAGTGCAGTCATGGTCGCTCCGTCGTTGATGAGTCAAAGATGTCCCGCATGAATGACGCGGGAAACCCCATGTGACGCAACTTCGGTGCCACGGCTCAAAGAGCGGTTTCATGCCAGTCTGCGCATGATCGCGGTGGCACAATTTGCATCGCAAGCAGGCTTGTGCGGGTCAAATTTACAAAGCGCTGGGCAGTTGGGTCATATGAATGCGCTTTGTGCGCCATACCAATGAAAATGCCGCCATGAATGCATGACGGCATTGTTCAAGCCCCCAAAACTCGTCTACCCTTAGTCTTACTGTCAGAAGCGATAACCAATGTTGACGTAGGTCACGATCGGATTGAGCTTGATCTTCGTCTGCGACTGGACGTTGAGCGTGCCCACCGGCGTGGCGGCTTCGGTGTTCAGCTTGGCCGTGGTGCTGAGCGGCAGGTAGGACAGCGAGAAGCCGGCGAACCAGTGCTGGTCGAAAGCGTAGGTGAAGCCCCCATTAAACACCGGCTCCCACGAACTATCCGTAGATACCGAGGTCGGACCATGCAGTACCTGCTGTTCGAACGCACTGTTGGTGATTTCTTCGTCGGTGAACGAGACCCGGGTGACGCCAATACCGAGATACGGACGGAACTTCGCCTGGGCGTCGCGGAAGTAGTATTTGAACAGCAGCGTGGGGCTCCACTGCTTGGCGTCGCCGAGTTTGCCGTAGGACGAGAAGGAGCCCGAGCCGTCGAGATTGAACTTCGGCGGAATGCCAATCACGAATTCTGTGGCGATGTGGTCGGTAACGAAGTAGCCCGCGGTGAAGCCGAGTGTGTCGGCGCTGTCGAGCGTGGCGCCTGTGTTAGGCAGTGAGACATTAACGGGTGAACCGCCAACGCTTGTCTCCTTCAATGGATCGCTACTGGACTGAGGTGCGAGATGCAACCAGCCTGTTGTGACGTAAAAGGTTCCGGCCGATTGAGCGTGAGCTGCCGTCATGCAGGCGAGCGCCGCGATCCCCGTTATGGCCTGTTTTAATTTCATATGTGTGCTCCTCCAGAAAAGGCCCGCTCATTATGACCAGAACGTTTGAAACAAACCATACGCCCCGGTTAGAGCTTTCTCCCTAAGCCCCGCGTGGTTTTCCGCTGAGCCGCTTCGCACCGAATCGTACGGGCGTTCGGCTTTTTTGGACCTTCGGGTATATACCAACGCGACTATTGGATACTCCAGCATGGCACGGCTTGCACGTCTTTATGTCCCCGACCAGCCGCAACACGTCATCCTGCGCGGACTCGATCAACAGCCCGCATTTGTCGACGATCAGGATTACGAGCTCTTCATCGATTGTCTGAAGGCGGCTTCCCGCGACCATCATCTGTCCATCCACGCCTACGCGTTGATGCCGGGTGCGGTGCAACTTCTCGTCACGCCTACGGAGGAGTCGAGCCTGCCGAAGGCGATGCAAGCGGTGGGTCGCCGCTACGTCGCCCACTTCAACCGGCGCTACTCGCGGCGCGGCACTTTGTGGGAGGGTCGCTACCGGGCCACCGTCATCGAAGGCGAGCGCTACTTTCTGCTCGCGAGCCGGGTGGTCGAAATGTGCCCGGTGCGCGGGCAACTGGTGAGCGCGCCTGAAGATTACCGCTGGTCGAGCTATCGGCATCATATTGGCCTGACGCTCGACAGCCTGATCACCGACCACCCGCTCTACTGGTCGCTCGGCAATACGCCGTTCGAACGGCAGCGAGCCTATCGCGAGCTCTGCGAGCAGCCGCTGGACGAGCGCGAAGCCAGCCAGTTGCAGCAGGCCACGCTAAAAGGCTGGGTGCTCGGCAGCGATTCGTACCGCGAGTGGGCGGCGCGGGCGGCGAATCGCCGGGTCTCGCCATTGCCGCGCGGCCGGCCGCGCAAGGTCCGCGAAACGCCGCAGACCCAATAAGGCTTGACCCGATAAGGCGTTTGACATCAAGGGCTTGCGAAAAGCGGCATTTTTCAATGCCGCTTTCTTTTGCACTGTTTTTGATATGGAACCAATAAAAATAGAGTGCAATGCACCAATCTGATAATAGGGGATCGATCATCACGTTTTATTTGCTATTCCCTTGATTCGTCGCGTATATTCCGAATTCCGGCTGTTTCGATGCGCGTTGCCTCGAAGCCGGCTGCGTAGTTGCAGTGCGACTGCGGGCAATAAAAAACGGTTCAACGGCCTTCCTCGGCCCCCTACAGACGGTGTCCCCATGAACGATCACCAGCAACCGGTCTCCTCGGTTCCCGCCGCGCAAGGTCTCTATGACCCGCAAAACGAGCATGACGCCTGCGGCGTCGGCTTCGTCGCTCACATCAAGGGCAAGAAAAGTCACGAGATCATCCAGCAGGGCCTGAAGATTCTCGAGAACCTCGACCACCGGGGCGCCGTCGGCGCCGATCCGCTGATGGGCGACGGCGCGGGCATCCTGATTCAGGTGCCGGACGGTTTCTATCGTGAGGAAATGGCCAAACAGGGCGTGACGTTGCCGCCGTTCGGCGAATACGGCGTCGGCATGATCTTTCTGCCGAAGGAACACGCCTCGCGTCTCGCCTGCGAACAGGAACTGGAACGCACGGTGAAGGCCGAGGGCCAGGTGGTGCTGGGCTGGCGCGACGTGCCGGTCGACCACTCCATGCCCATTTCGCCCACCGTCAAGGCGAGCGAGCCGCTGATCCGCCAGATCTTCATTGGCCGCGGCAAGGACATCATGGTGACCGACGCGCTCGAACGGAAGCTGTACGTGATCCGCAAGACCGCCAGCCACCGCATCCAGGCGCTCAAGCTCAAGCACGGCAAGGAATACTTCGTGCCGTCCATGTCGGCGCGCACGGTGGTCTACAAGGGCCTGCTGCTGGCCGGGCAGGTGGGCGTGTACTACCGCGACCTGCAGGACGACCGCACCGTGTCGGCGCTGGCGCTGGTGCACCAACGCTTCTCCACGAACACGTTCCCGGCGTGGGAACTGGCTCACCCGTACCGGATGATTGCCCACAACGGCGAAATCAACACGGTGAAGGGCAACGTCAACTGGCTGAATGCGCGTACCGGCGCGATCGCCTCGCACGTGCTCGGTGACGACCTGCCGAAGCTGTGGCCGCTGATCTATCCGGGCCAATCGGACACCGCCTCGTTCGACAACTGTCTCGAACTGCTGGTGATGGCCGGTTACCCGCTCGTCCACGCGATGATGATGATGATCCCGGAAGCCTGGGAACAGCACACGCTGATGGACGACAACCGCCGCGCGTTCTACGAATACCACGCCGCGATGATGGAGCCGTGGGACGGCCCCGCCGCGATTGCCTTCACCGACGGCCGTCAGATCGGCGCCACGCTCGACCGTAACGGTCTGCGTCCGGCACGCTACATCGTCACGGACGACGACCTCGTCATCATGGCGTCGGAAGCCGGCACGTTGCCGATTCCCGAATCGAAGATCGTCAAGAAGTGGCGTCTGCAGCCGGGCAAGATGTTCCTGATCGACATGGAACACGGCCGCATCATCGACGACAAGGAACTCAAGGACAACCTCGCCAACGCCAAGCCATACAAGAGCTGGATCGACGCGGTGCGCATCAAGCTCGACGAAATCGAGCCGAGCGCGGAAGACGTCGTGACGGAGCGTCGCGAACCCGCAGCCTTGCTGGATCGTCAGCAGGCCTTCGGCTACACACAGGAAGACCTCAAGTTCCTGATGGCGCCGATGGCGCAAGCCGGTGAAGAGGCCGTCGGCTCGATGGGCAACGACTCGCCGCTGGCAGTCATGTCCAACAAGAACAAGACGCTCTATCACTACTTCAAGCAGTTGTTCGCGCAAGTCACGAACCCGCCGATCGACCCGATCCGCGAAAACATGGTGATGTCGCTGGTGTCGTTCGTCGGTCCGAAGCCGAATCTGCTGGACACGAACAACATCAACCCGCCGATGCGTCTCGAGGTGTCGCAGCCGGTGCTGGACTTCAAGGACATCGCCAAGATCCGCGCAATCGATCAGTACACCGGCGGCAAGTTCAGTTCGTATGAGCTGAACATCTGCTATCCGGTGGCCTGGGGCAAGGAAGGCATCGAAGCGCGTCTGGCCTCGTTGTGCGCGGAAGCTGTCGATGCGGTGAAGTCCGGCTACAACATGCTGATCGTGTCCGACCGCAAGACCGACCGCGACAACGTCGCGATTCCCGCGCTGCTCGCCACGGCCGCGATCCACACGCATCTGGTGCAGCACGGTCTGCGCACGAGCGCGGGTCTGGTGGTCGAAACCGGTTCGGCGCGCGAGACGCATCACTTCGCGTTGCTCGCCGGTTACGGCGCGGAAGCCGTGCATCCGTATCTCGCCATGGAAACGCTCGCGCAAATGGCCGCTGGCCTGAAGGGCGACCTGTCGGCGGAGAAGGCGGTCTACAACTTCACCAAGGCAGTCGGCAAGGGCCTGCAGAAGGTCATGTCGAAGATGGGCATTTCGACCTACATGTCGTACACCGGCGCGCAGATCTTCGAAGCAGTCGGCCTTGCCGAAGACCTGGTGTCGAAGTACTTCCGCGGCACCTCGTCGAAGGTGGGCGGCATTGGCCTGTTCGACGTGGCGGAAGAAGCCATCCGTCTGCACCGTGACGCGTTCGGCGACAGCCCGGTTCTCGCCAACATGCTCGACGCGGGTGGCGAGTACGCCTACCGCGTGCGCGGCGAAGAACATATGTGGACGCCGGATGCGATCGCCAAGCTGCAACACTCGGCGCGCAGCAATTCGTACCAGACGTACAAGGAATACGCCCACCTGATCAACGATCAGACGAAGCGCCACATGACGTTCCGCGGCCTGTTCGAATTCAAGTTCGATCCGACCAAAGCGATTCCGCTCGACGAAGTCGAACCGGCGAAGGAAATCGTCAAGCGCTTTGCAACGGGCGCGATGTCGCTCGGCTCGATCAGCACGGAAGCCCATGCCACGCTGGCGGTGGCGATGAACCGCATCGGCGGCAAGTCGAACACCGGCGAAGGCGGCGAGGATGCGAACCGCTATCGCAACGAACTGCGCGGCATTCCGATCAAGAACGGCGACACCATGAAGTCGGTGATCGGCGACGAAGTCATCGTCGACATTCCGCTGAAGGACGGCGATTCGCTGCGCTCGAAGATCAAGCAGGTGGCGTCGGGTCGTTTTGGCGTGACGGCGGAATATCTCGCCTCGGCCGATCAGATCCAGATCAAGATGGCGCAGGGCGCGAAGCCGGGCGAAGGCGGCCAGTTGCCGGGTCACAAGGTGTCGGATTACATCGGCAAGCTGCGTTACTCGGTGCCGGGCGTCGGGCTGATCTCGCCGCCGCCGCACCACGACATCTATTCGATCGAAGATCTGGCGCAACTGATCCACGACCTGAAGAACGTCAACTCGTCTTCCAGCATTTCGGTCAAGCTCGTCTCGGAATCGGGCGTCGGCACGGTGGCTGCGGGTGTCGCCAAGGCCAAGGCCGATCACGTCGTGATCGCGGGCCATGATGGCGGTACGGGCGCTTCGCCGCTGTCGTCGCTCAAGCACGCCGGCACGCCGTGGGAGCTCGGTCTCGCCGAAACGCAGCAGACCCTGGTGCTGAACCAGCTGCGCGGCCGTATCCGCGTGCAGGCGGACGGTCAGATGAAGACCGGCCGCGATGTCGTGATCGGCGCGCTGCTCGGCGCGGATGAATTTGGCTTTGCGACGGCGCCGCTCGTGGTCCAGGGCTGCATCATGATGCGCAAGTGCCATCTGAATACCTGCCCGGTGGGCGTGGCCACGCAAGATCCGGTGCTGCGCGCGAAGTTCAAGGGCCAGCCGGAACACGTCGTCAACTTCTTCTTCTTCGTTGCGGAAGAGGTGCGCGAAATCATGGCGCAACTGGGTATTCGCAAGTTCGACGACCTGGTCGGCCATGCCGAACTGCTCGACACGAAGAAGGGCGTCGAACACTGGAAGGCGAAGGGGCTGGACTTCTCGCGCGTGTTCTACCAGCCGTCGGTGCCGGCGGAAGTGGCGCGCAAGCACGTCGACGTGCAGGACCATGGCCTCGACAAGGCACTCGATCACACCCTGATCGAGAAGGCAAAGGCGGCCATCGAGAAGGGCGAGCACGTCTCGTTCATCCAGCCGGTGCGCAACGTCAACCGCACGGTCGGCGCCATGTTGTCCGGCACGATCGCGAAGAAGTACGGCCACGACGGCCTGCCCGACGATACGGTGCATATCCAGTTGAAGGGGACGGCGGGCCAGAGTTTCGGCGCGTTTCTCGCCCGCGGCGTGACGCTGGACCTGGTCGGCGACGGCAACGACTATGTCGGCAAGGGCCTGTCGGGTGGACGCATCATCATTCGTCCGACTAACGATTTCCGCGGCAAGTCGGAAGAAAACATCATCTGCGGCAATACGGTGATGTACGGCGCGATCGAAGGCGAAGCATTCTTCCGCGGTGTGGCCGGCGAGCGCTTCTGCGTGCGTAACTCGGGCGCGACCGCAGTGGTGGAAGGTACCGGTGACCACGGTTGCGAATACATGACGGGCGGCACGGTGGTGGTGCTCGGCGAGACGGGGCGTAACTTCGCGGCCGGCATGTCGGGCGGCATCGCGTATGTGTTCGATCCGGACAACACGTTTGCCGGCAAGTGCAACAAGTCGATGGTCGCGCTCGATCCGGTGCTGCAACAGGCCGAACAGGAACGCACGGTCGACAAGGGTCTGTGGCACGCGAACGAAACCGACGAAGTGCTGCTCAAGGGGCTGATCGAACGTCACTTCCAGTTCACCGGTTCGCCGCGCGCGAAGGCGCTGCTCGAAAACTGGGACGCGTCGCGCCGTCAGTTCGTCAAGGTGTTCCCGACGGAATACAAGCGCGCGCTGGGCGAGATGGCGGCGAAGAAGGCGAACAAGGAAGTGCTCGCCGCTTAACCCGCAGCGCCAGACCCAAACGTCAGGTTAAAAACCTGTTAGATGTGCCTGCCGCCCTCGTGTGCGGCAGGCGCCGATTCCCCACCTGTATAGATAGATAAGAGAACCACATGGGCAAGGCAACCGGTTTTCTCGAGTTCGAACGTCGCCACGAGACGTACGAAGCTCCGCTCACGCGTGTGAAGCACTACAAGGAATTCGTCGCGGCATTGTCCGACGACGAAGCGAAGATTCAAGGCGCACGTTGCATGGACTGCGGCATCCCGTTCTGCAATAACGGCTGCCCGGTGAACAACATCATCCCGGACTTCAACGACCTGGTGTTCCATCAGGACTGGAAGACCGCGATCGAAGTGCTGCATTCCACCAACAACTTCCCGGAGTTCACCGGCCGCATCTGCCCGGCGCCGTGCGAAGCGGCGTGCACGCTCGGTATCAATGACGACGCCGTTGGCATCAAGTCGATTGAGCACGCGATCATCGACAAGGCGTGGGCCGAAGGCTGGGTCGCGCCGCAGCCGGCGAAGCACAAAACGGGCAAGAAGGTCGCGGTGGTCGGATCCGGCCCCGCCGGACTCGCCGTCGCGCAGCAACTCGCGCGCGCGGGGCACGATGTCACCGTGTTCGAAAAGAACGACCGCATTGGCGGCCTGCTGCGTTATGGCATCCCCGATTTCAAGCTGGAAAAGTGGCTGATCGATCGCCGCATGCGTCAGATGGAAGCCGAAGGCGTCACGTTCCGCGCCAATGTGTTCATCGGCAAGGCGGACTCGCTGCCGGGATACATCGGCAACACGGCGAAGGAAACCATCACGCCGGCCGAACTGAAAGAGCAGTTCGACGCCGTGGTGCTGTCGGGCGGCTCGGAAACGCCGCGCGACTTGCCGGTGCCGGGCCGCGAGCTGGAAGGCATCTACTACGCGATGGAATTCCTGCCGCAGCAGAACAAGGTCAACGCGGGCGACAAGCTCGCCTCGCAGCTGCTGGCGAAGGGCAAGCACGTCGTGGTGATCGGCGGCGGCGATACGGGTTCCGATTGCGTGGGCACGTCCAACCGCCACGGCGCGAAGAGCGTGACGCAGTTCGAATTGCTGCCGCAACCGCCGGAAGAAGAGAACAAGCCGCTGGTGTGGCCGTACTGGCCGATCAAGCTGCGCACGTCGTCGTCGCACGAAGAAGGGTGCGAGCGCGACTGGGCGGTGGCGACCAAGCGTCTCGAAGGCAAGAACGGCAAGGTCGAAAAGCTGGTTGCGGTGCGCGTCGAATGGAAGGACGGCAAGATGCAGGAAGTGCCGGATTCCGAGTTCGAAATGAAGGCCGACCTCGTGCTGCTGGCGATGGGCTTCACGCAACCGGTCTCGCCGGTGCTGGAAGCATTCGGCGTGGATAAGGACGCGCGCGGCAACGTGCGTTCGTCGACTGAGGGCGACAAGGCGTACTACACGTCGGTGGACAAGGTGTTCACGGCGGGCGACATGCGTCGTGGTCAATCGCTGGTGGTGTGGGCGATCCGCGAAGGCCGTCAGTGCGCGCGTTCGGTGGATGCGTTTTTGATGGGACAGTCGGAACTGCCGCGTTGAGTCTTCGGTAGCCGTTTGCAGGGCAAGGTGGAAACGAGAAGGCGGTAAAGCGGTAATCGAAGCCGGGCATCCGTAAGGGCGCCCCGGCTTTTTTACCGTCAACGAAACGCCTCACCCATCCGCGCCCTTCTTCGATCTCCCGATCTGGCATCAATTTCAAACCCTTACCGTTGCCTACTTTGTAATGCAATGGATACTTTTGCCCGCTACACTCGGCTGCGGCGCTGTCTCTTTCGCGCCATCCGTCGGCCTTTCAGCGCGCGCAGGCGGCATACGCGCCTCACCCATACACTCCATGGATTTCATTGCGAAAGTTCGCTTGCCTGCGACCCGCGCGGCCCACGCGCGGTCGGCGGTGTTTGTACCGGACGGTGAGCTTTCGTCGCGTCGTGCCTTCCTGAGAAGCTCGGCGAGCGCGTTGCTGATGTCGGGGTTCGGCAGCGCGCTGCTTTCGGCGTGCGGCGGCGGGGGCTCGTCGGCGGATTTGCCGGATACGCCGCGACTGGCTTCGGTGGACAATTTCCGCGATATCGCCGGGGCCGGCGGCGGCTATCAGACCGTCGATGGCCGGCAGGTCCGGCGCGGCGTGTTTTACCGCTCGAATACGTTAACCTTGAGCGCGGCGGATAAGGCGGTCATCGACACGCTTAACATCGCCACCGTCTACGATCTGCGCACGCCGGGCGAAATCGCTCGCGTCGCGGACGTGATGCCGACGGGCGCGGCCTATCACAGCATCAACGTCACCGGCGACGATGACCAGACCGTGCCGCCCGTTCAGATGTCGAGCAGCGCCACGGCGATGATGGAAAGCGCCGAGCGCGCATACGTGACCGGCGCGACGCAGCGGGCGGCTTACGGCGCGCTGCTTTCGCAACTGGCGGCCACGCCGGGCGTGCAGCTCATCCATTCCGCTGCGGGCAAGGACCGCACCGGCTGGGTTGCCGCGCTCCTGCTCAGCATGGCGAATGTCCCGCTCGACATCATCATGCAGGACTATCTGCTGACGAACACCTATTCGGCGGCCTCGATCAACGCAAAGGTCGCGGCGGTCCAAGCGGAAAACGGCGACGCGGCGGCCATGCTGGACGCGCCGTTTTTTAGCGTGCAGGACAGCTTTCTCCAGGCGGGTTTCGATCAGGTGCAGGCGAGCTACGGAACCATGTCGGCCTATCTGACGACCGGGCTCGGCATGACTCAGGCGAGCGTCGATGCATTGCGCGACCGTCTGCTCGTCTAGATAAAACAGGGGAAAAAGCGGCCCGCCCGGGCAACAGCAGGGCGGACCGAACAGGGGGCCATCGAGGAAGCCCGCGCAGACTATACGTGCGCGGCAGCTCGATCAGGCCGCCCGGTAAGGGCATGTAAGTGCAGCGGCGATGCCTGCAGCATGCGTCACGCGCTCTGCGATGCGATGGATAAGGCGATACGCACGCATAAGCCGCCTGCGGCATGGTTATACACATCGCAGCGCCCGCCGCGATCGAGCGCGAGCCTTGCCACGATCGCCAGTCCGAGGCCGCAATGGCCTTCGCCGCCGCGCGCGGCATCGAGCCGCACGAACGGTTTCATGGCGGCGGCGATCCGGTCGTCGGGAATGCCGGGGCCGTGATCGCGCACGCTCACGATCCAATGGCGGTCGTCGCGCGCCGTCGTAATTTCGACGGGTGGCGCGCCGTGTTCGAGCGCGTTGTCCACGAGGTTCGTCACCAGCCGGTCGAGCAGCGTGCGCGGCAGCGCGAAGTGCGGACCCGCGCGCAGATCGAGGCTGAAGAGCGGGGCAGAGGGAAGGTCGGCCTCGGCTATGTCCGCAGGGTCACCGGGCTCGGCGAGGTCGTCGGGCTCGGCGGTATCGGAGACGGCGGCGTCGGAAAACTGTTCGCGCAGGAACGCGTCCACTTCGACTGGCGGTCCGGCATCGGCGGACTGGCCGGCGAATTCCAGAAACTGCTGGACGATATTGGTAAGCGAATCGACATCGCGAATCAGGCCGGCGCGTTCGTTTTCCGCCACCAGCACGCTCGCGCGCAGCTTGAGCCGCGTAAGCGGCGCCTTCAGATCGTGCGCGACGCCGGCCAGCATCACCGCCTGGTCGTCGCCGGCTTCATTCAGGCGCCGCATCATGTCGTTGAACGAGCCGATCAGGTCGCGCAGCTCGCGCGGTCCCTGGACGTTGACGGGCTCGGGCCGCCCGCCCGCGCCGAACGCGCGCGCGGCAAGCGCCACGCGCGACAGCGGCCGCTGCATCTGCCACACCGCCAGTAGCGAGAGAATCAGCGCCGCCACCAGCATCGACACCGTTTCGATGATGAAGCGCGGCCGCGGCGGGATATCCACCGGCACCACCACCCACGTCGATTTGCCCGGATAGCGGATCCACAGGCGCGGCGGCCGCGCATCGTCGACTTCGATCTGCGTGCCTCGTGGCAGGCGTTCGCGCAGATGCTGGCTGAGTTCGACGAACTGCCGTTCGCCAGGCGTATGAAGATGAATCGTGGAAGGCATGTTCCAGGTCGGCACCAGATGCACGCGCATCGCGGGCGCGAGATCCGCGCCTTGCACCGGTTCGCCATTGGCGGCCTGCAGCATCAGCAGGATGCCGCGCGCGAAGCCGTCGACCTCATGATGAGGCGGCTGCATGACGACCAGCACGAACCAGCCGGCCTGAATTGCCAACAATACTGCCGTCGAGAGCAACGCCATTCTGCCGAATAGCGTGTTCAACGGGTTTCTCATGAGTCTGCCGAGCCCTCGATCGAGAACGGCGTGCCGTCGGCGTCCGGCACGAACACATAACCCTTGCCGCGCACGGTCTGGACGTAGCACGGATTGGACGGATCGTCTTCGATCACGCGGCGCAGGCGCCAGATCGGCACATCGAGACTGCGGTCGCGAAAGGCGAGGTTGTCGCGGTGCACCAGATCGTGAATCAGCACGCGCGAAAGCACCTTGTACGGATTGTTGACGAAGATTTTCAGCAGCGCGAATTCGCTGTCGCGCAGCGCGAGCCGTGTGTGGTCACGTGACAGCGTGCGGGTGGCGAAGTCGAGTTCGAACGGCCCGAATCGATACGGCTTGCGGGCTTCGGGCGCACTGGTGGTCGACGGTCCGCGCCGGCGCAGCACGGTCTGGATGCGGGCCAGCAGTTCGCGTGGATCGAACGGCTTGGTCAGATAGTCGTCGGCGCCGAGCGACAAACCGACGATGCGATCCGCCACGGTGCCGCGCGCCGTCACGAAGATCACCGGAATGTCGTCGCCGGCCGCGCGCAAGGCGGTGAGCGCGCGCAGGCCGTCGGTGTTCGGCATCATGATGTCGAGCACCACGACCGAAGGCCGCTCTCGTTCGAGGCGGCGTTGCAGATGCGTGCCGTCGTGGAGCACGGAAGCGTCGTACCCGTTCGATTGCAAAAAGCGGCAAAGCAGATCGCGCACAACCGGGTCGTCGTCGACGATAAGGACCTGTGGATTCATCTTGAAATTTTAGACTGGCGCGCCCGGCGAGCGGCCGATTGTTTTCTTACCAACACTTACCTTGCGCCGCCGGTGCGCCCCGCGGTTTTCTCCGTCACCGACGCAAGCCTTGTTGAGCAAGGCCAGGCGGCCGGTTTGCGGCGCTAAAACCGTCCATATAAAGAGCCTTTGAGGGACGCATCGGCTGGGAAACCGCTTACCGGAATTGCCGCGAGGAAAGGTTTGGCGCGCAACCGAAACCCCTCGTAAGCACCGTGGAAAAGCGCGCGTTTCTTCGCGCATGGTGACGCTTCCCGCAGCGTGATGATTCGACCTGTATTTCATCGCCGCCGCATTTCGCTGGCCTGAAGGTGGAGTTTTCTTCCGACGGCCCGCGTCAATGCGGTAATCGAATCCGCACCCAGGCACATCGAGTGCCACGCGAGGCAGACCATGACCGTTACGAACAATCTCCATCCCACCACTTTCCCGCCGCCGCCGCGCGAGCGGACCGCGCCCGCGCCCGCGCAGGACAACGCGGCCAAGCCGGAGGCACTGCCGGAAGAGCCCGCTACGCCGATGTCGCCCGGCGGTCTGCTGGGCAACCATATCAACACGACAGCCTGATCCGGCGAGGGCGTTCGTGTCCACTCTGACTGTTTTCCGGCGGTGCCGGCGTGCCGCAAGCTGGCTGATGCTGGGTGCGCTGCTGCTGCCGCTCGACGGCTGCGGCGCCGCCGCGCTGCCGTGCCGTCTGACGGCGGCGACGCTCGATATTCTGCCGCTCGTCGGGCACGCCGCCGCGACGCCGTTCAATGCGTGTGCTTCAGCCATCGACTGAGCCATGAACTCTCGACCGTCCGCCCGTCCATATTGCGCCGCGTTGGCGTCGTTGCTGCTGTGCGTGGGGCTGGGCGTGGCGGCGCCCTCGGCCGCGCACGCGCAGCCTGCCGCAGGCACGGCGCCGTCCGCTTCCGCGTCGTCTTTCGCGCCGGCTTCGAAACGTAGTAGTGCAGATGAGCGCAGGCGTCTCATGGATACGCCGTTCGCATTTCGCGGCATTCCGCTTGGCATCACGCTCGACGAGTTTCGCGCCGGCTCGACCGTGCGGGCGACGCCGGTCGGCAGCGTGCCGGTCTGCGAAACCGACATGCTGGCGGGCGCGCTCGGCATGAGCATGAAAACGAGCGAGAGCCTGACCGTGGCGTGCCGCTGGGCGCATCGCGCGGCGGACCGCTGGCAAGTCTCGCAGGCTGTCGTGGATGGCGCGCCCGCCCAGGACCACGTGTTGCGTTTCGCGCGGGTCGACGGCCAGAGTGCGTTGCGGCTCTACGAAATTTCGTTCGTGGTCGACGATGCCACCGCGGGCGATCTGCGCGACGCGCTGGCCGACCGCTACGGGCCGCCGCGGCTTGCCACCCAGGACACGGCGGCGGCGAGCAGCACGGTCCCGACGTATGTCTGGGAAAACGCGGTGAGTTCGATCACCTTGTGCTTTTTGCCGTCCACCCGCAACGGCACGCTGACCTATCTGCTGAAAGACCCGGACGCGTGGGTGAAGTCGCTGGTGCGCCAGTGGCAGGCGAGCAGTCCCGAGGCGGGTTGAGCAACGGGATGCCTGGCGCCGCCCGTCTATCCCAACTTCATTCCAGCGGAGCAACCTTTATGACCACGCTACGTCTCGCGGCGACGCTCACCGCCGCGCTGTATTTGAGCGCTTGCGCGAGCCACCAGGATTCGATCGTCGATACGCCGATGCTGCCGCCGCTCGTGAGCGCGCCGCTCAACATCAATACGCAGGGCGCGATCTATCAGGCCGGTGCGTCGCTGCTTTTATACGAGACGCCGCGTGCACAGCACGTGGGCGACGTGCTGACGATTCGCCTGTCCGAGTCGTACAGCGGCAACAGCAGCGCGAATACGACGGCGAGCCGCGCGAGCGATATCAGCGCCACCGCAGCCGATCAATCGACCGGCGCCGCGGCGCGGCTCGCGCGCCTTTTCAACATCGGTTCCGCGAATACCGACTTCAAGGGCCAGGGCGCGATGACCGACACCAGCGGCATGACCGGGACGCTGGCGGTGACCGTGATCGGCACGATGCCGACCGGCAATCTGCTGGTGTCGGGCGAGAAGCTGATCGCGATGAACGGCAATCACGATCGCCTGCGGCTGTCGGGCATCGTCAATCCTAAGGACATCGAAGCAGGCAACTTCGTTTCGTCGGGCAAGGTGGCGAATGCGCGCATCGAGCAGGCCGGACGCGGCATCGTCAGCGATTCGACCACGGTGGGCTGGCTGCAGCGGATGTTCCTGAGCGTGCTGACGTTCTAGCGCGCTTCTGGCTCGCGTATCCTGCGAGCCGAGGCGGTTGACGGCTAGGCGTCGGCGAGCGGCGGCGCGATCCGTTCCGCCGCGCCGATTTCTCCATCCGGCACGAACACATAGCCACGACCCCAGACCGTCTGCACGTAGCGCGGCTCGGACGGGTCCACTTCGATCAGGCGCCGCAGACGCCAGATGGAAACGTCGAGGCTGCGATTGCGATGCGCCTCGCTATTGCCATGCAATTTCTCGAGCAGTTGTGCGCGCGTGAGCACCGTCATCGCATGTGTGACGAATACTTTGAGCATGGCGAATTCGCTCGATCGCAGCACGATGCGTTCGTTGTCGCGGCGCAATTCGCGCGCCGGAAAATTCACCTCGAAGCGGCCAAAGCGGTATGGCGCGCGATTCTCCGGCGCGCCAGGCGCAATCGCGCCGCGCCGACGCAACACGGTGCGGATGCGCGCCACCAGTTCGCTCGGTTCGAAGGGCTTGCCCAGATAATCGTCCGCGCCGAGTTCGAGACCGATTACGCGATCGATCACATCGGCACGCGCCGTCAAGAGGATCACGGGAATGTCGTCGCCGGCGAGACGCAAGGCGCGCAGCGCGCTGATGCCGTCCAGTTCCGGCATCATGATGTCGAGCACCACCAGCGCCGGCCGTTCGTTTTGCAGCGCGCGCTGTAAGCCCATGCCGTGCTCCAGCACCGTTACCGAAAAGCCGCGTCCGTGCAGATATTCGCGCACAAGGTCGCGGACGACGGGATCGTCGTCGACGACGAGAATGGATTGGTTCATTCCGGCAATCTTATGAGATACGTCGGGACGCTGATAGCGCGCAATGCTTTCTAAACCTTTCCGTCAGCCGTGCGAGGAAGCCGGCGCGCGTGGCCAGGTGTTGAGTTGAGGTGAGGTGCGTTGAGGTCAGTTGATCTGCGAGGTTTGAATGGTCTGCGGCCGCAACTCGGTGCGATCCACCACCATCTTGTCGATCATGCCGCCGAGTTTCACCGACGCATTCGAGAAGCGGTCCACGCCGAGTTCGCCGGTCTGATAGCGCGCGGTGACGAGAATATGGCCTTGCTGAATCAGCGTGAGATCGATCACCGAAAGGTACTGGATCGGGTTGTCGTTGAACTCGCGCCGGCCGTAGTCGACCGAGGCGTTATAGACCAGCCGCGCCTCGCAACTGACAGGAGCGGTGCCCGGGTTATAGACGTCCGAGCGAATGCCGCGCCGGTTGAGCGCGAGCTGCAGCGACGGGACGAAGTCGCCGACGGACACCATCTGGTTCACTTCGATGCACACCGTGCTGATGGCTGCAGGCCGGCCGTTGACGAAGGTCGGCGACGAATAGTTCGAGGCGATGGCATAGCCCGCCTGGATCACCGAGCCGGTGGCGTCGGCCGCCGTGATGAGGGTCCACGCGCAGCCGTTCAGTCCAACGCACAGAAGGGTTGCCGTCGCGAGCCCTGCATAGCAGCGCCGTCCGATGGTCCACGGAAAGCGCAGGGTCCACAGGACGGCGGGAAACAGCGATGAGTGCAAGGTGGTCACGATGCGGGACCTCGGCGTGTCGGATCGAAGGTGAAGCGCAGGGCGGCCACGCCTAGCGTGCGGCGCGCAGATGCGTGAGCCGTTGCAGCGAAGGGCGGGAAGGATGAATGCGGGCGAATGACATGGGCGGCAAGTCCGGTAGCAATGAGGGCGTGCGGGCCGCAACGTGGTGTTGGGCCGGCATGTCAATCGTCGCTGCTGGGGGGGACTTTCAAAGCACGGAACAGCCTGAACGGTTCGTAAATGCTTTCGAACTGTTCACGCGTATTTCAGGATGTTGCCGGAGGGAGCGAGGCGGCGCCGGGGTGGGATTGGCGCTTGTGCGAGGTCGGCGTAACTGCACCGATGCCGGGGCCGGCATCGGTGAGTTGATTGACGGGGCGCTTATGCGGCGACCGGTTCGCCCGCACGTTCGACGTCGAGCGTCTCTTCGTGGAACGCCGCGAGCGATTCGCGGTGCGCCACGCTGACAATCGCCGCCTTCGGCAGACGCTCGGTGAAGAGATGATAGAGCAGGGCTTCGTTGGCCGCGTCGAGCGCGCTAGTGGCTTCGTCGAGGAACAGATAGTCCGGTTTGTGCAGCAGCACGCGGGCGGCGGCGAGGCGCTGCTGTTCGCCCGGGGAAAGCACGCGCGCCCAGTGACCGGATTCGTCGAGACGATCCGCGTAGTCGTCGAGGCGGCAGGTGCGCAGTGCTTCGCTGCACTCTTCGTCGGTGTAGGTGTCGGCCGAGGACGGGTAGGCGAGCGCGGCTTTCAGCGAGCCGATCGGCATGTAGCTCTGCTGCGGAATGAACATCATGCGGGCATTGACCGGCGCGTCGATCGAGCCGTCGCCGAACGGCCACAGTCCGGCAAGCGCGCGCATCAGGGTGCTCTTGCCCGAGCCGGACGGACCGCGCACCAGCCAGCGCGAACCGGGCCGGATGGTGATGTCGCGGATCTGCGAGAGCGCGGCGCCGTTCGGCAAGGACAGCGACAACCCTTCCGTGGTGAGCTTGTCCTCGTCTATGTAATGCAGGTTGATGCCGCCATGCGCGGTGGCCGGCGAGACCGTCTCTTTCAGATGCGAGGCGCGGATGACGCGTTTGAATTCGCGCAGACGATTCACCGTAGCGCGCCAGTCGACAAGGCTGCCGTAACTGTTGATGAACCAGGAAAACGAATCGCTCACGGTGCCGAACGAGTTCTGGATCTGCATGAGCACGCCGAACGTGAAGGCGCCAGCGAAGTAGCGCGGCGACGCCACCACAATCGGAAAGATGATGGCGATCTGACCGTAGAAACTCAGCACGAAGCTCAGGCGCTTGGTGTACTTCATCACGCGCCACCAGTTGTCGCGAATGCGCTGGAAGACATTGCCGGCGGTGGCGCGCTCGGTGGCTTCGCCGTCGTAAAACGCGATCTGCTCGGCGTTTTCGCGCACGCGGATCAGGCCGAAACGGAAGTCAGCCTCGACTTTCTGCTGCTGGTAAGTGATCGAAACGAGCGGGTGACCGAGCTTGTAGATCATGTACGAGCCGCCCAGTGCATACAGCGCGGCGACCCACACCATGTAGCCGGGAATGGTGATCGGCATGCCGCCGAGCGACACCGTCAATGCTCCGGCGAGCGACCAGAGGATAGTGACGAACGTGACGAGCGTGACGACGGTCGAGAGCAGATCGAGCGTCAGCGTGAGCGTGGTGGTCGCGAACGACTGCAGGTCGTCGCTGATACGCTGGTCGGGGTTGTCGGCGAGCCGGTCGCGCTCGATCCGGTAGAAGGCGCCGTCGCCGAGCCATTCTTCGAGATAGCGGTGCGTAAGCCATTGCCGCCAGCGGAATCCGAGCATCTGGCGCAGATACCGGCCGTACACGAACAGAATGATCATCGCGAATACGATGGCGGAGAAGACCACCATCAGGTGCGGGAAGTCGTGAACGTTCTTGGCCTGCAAGGCGTTATAGAAGTCGCCGTTCCAGGTGTTGAACTTCACGCTCAGCCACACATTGGCGAGGTTGATCGCAATGATGGTGACGAGCAGGGCCCACGCGACCTTCCATTCTTCTGAGACCCAGTAGGGCTTGATCAGACTCCACGCGGAGACTTTTTCGTCCGGTTCTAGCTTGCCGGCAGGGGAAGTATTGGGTGTCATGACCATCCTGAAGAAATGCTGGCTCAACTCGGGCCGGTTCATCGCGGCTGGGCCTCGGTGGCCCAGTCATGGCGAACCGGCGCCACGGCGGAAATGCAATTGCGGCCCGGGCCTCGACCCCGTCGCCCGGCGCCCGGCGCCGATGTGCTGGCGCAGGTGGCTCGATTCTGGCGTGACCGCCTTAAGTGAAAATTAAGCGAAAACCGCTCGCGCGAGACGCCGCGAGAGGGCCGCCGTGGCTGCGGCGACAAGCCGCGCCGACGGCGCGGGCATGCGCTCGTTGCATTGTGCCAGACGGCCGCGCGCGCCAGCAGCAATCGGCGCGGGCCGTCGGCGCCCGGCCGCCCCGGTTTGCGGCCCGCGCGCCTTTTATGGTCTAATGACTCTCGACGAAACAGGGGTGCTTTGCACGCGGGCCGTATGCAGCGGTGAGGCTGAGAGAGACCCTTTGCACCCGATCCGGGTAATACCGGCGCGGGAAGTTTCCGGAAGCCGGCTTGTCTTCGCGTGTCTTCCATTGCCCCGCCGGGCGGCGTCCAGCACTGGATGCGCTGTTTGCCCGGCCGGCCTCGCCCGCCGGTTTCGTCCTTGGGTACGTGCGCCTGTTGCCGTACAGAAAGGATACGATGACCGCTCATTCTTCAGTTGTTTGCCTCGTTTGCCCTCTCATGGTCGATGCCGCTTCGCGCGTGCTGGCGGAATGGCGATGAATACGCGCGCCCTCACGCAACCGGATTTCGCCGTGATCGGCGGCGGCCTGTGCGGCCGGCTGGTCGCCTGGCGGCTTGCCGGCGCGGGTTACCGCGTCGCCTTGTATGAACGCGGCGACGCCGCCGGCTCGCAGGCCGCCGCGTGGGTGGCGGCGGCAATGCTCGCGCCGCTCGCCGAAGCGGCTAGCGCCGAGCTGCTGATCACGCGCCTCGGCGCAACCTCGCTCGATACCTGGCCGACCATCCTCGCCGAATTGCCCGAACCGGTGTTCTTTCAGCGCAACGGCACGCTGGTGGTCTGGCATCACGCCGATCGCACCGAAGCGCCGCTGTTCGAGCGCCGCGTGCGTTCGAATGCACCGGCGGATCTGCTGGACGGCGGCTTCGTCACGCTGGCGGGCGCGCAGGTGGGCGCCACCGAACCGGCGCTGGCCGGCCGCTTCGCGCAAGGCTGGCTGTTGCCGAATGAAGGACAACTGGATAATCGCCAGGTGCTGCAGGCTTTGGCCGCGGGTCTCGCCGAGCGCGGCGTCGAAACACACTGGAATACGCCTGTCGCCGAGCATGCTTTCCCGCCGGCGCGCGTGACGATCGATTGCCGCGGGCTCGGCGCCAAGCCGGCATTGCCCACTTTGCGCGGCATTCGCGGCGAGGTCGCTCGCGTCCATGCGCCGGGCATTAATCTCACGCGCCCGGTGCGTCTCTTGCATCCGCGTTATCCGCTGTACATCGCGCCGAAGCAGGACGATCTCTACGTGATCGGCGCCACCGAAGTGGAAGGCGAGGACATGTCGCCCGTCAGCGTGCGTTCCGCGCTGGAGTTGCTGAGCGCGGCGTTCTCGGTCCATCCCGGCTTCGGCGAGGCGCGCATACTCGAGCTGAACTCGCAGTGCCGCCCGACCTTGCCGGACCATCGTCCGGCGCTGGTCTGGGATGGCGCGCAGACCGTGCGCGTGAACGGCCTGTACCGGCATGGCTACATGATCGTGCCGGAAGTCGCGGACGAAGCCGCCCGCTTCGCCGCCGCGCTGCTCGAAGGACGCATCGGCGACGCCGATGCCTTCGCCGGCTGGCAGCGCGAGGCCCGCTGGAGCGAGCTGTTTCAGCTTGCCCGGCTCGACTCCCGGGATTGCCCGCAGGTGCCGGCATGAGGGTTGCGCGCCGTATGTCGGCGGCGGCCACCGTCTCGCGGGCCGTCTGCGTTATCGATTGAACCGTATCTGAACACCATGGACATTCATATCAATCAGAAGCCGTTGTCGCTCCCCGACGGGGCGACCGTCGCCGACGCGCTGGCCGCCTACGGCGCGCGTCCGCCGTTCGCTGTCGCGCTGAACGGCGACTTCGTGGCCCGCACCCAGCACGCCGCGCGCGCGCTGCAAACGGGCGACCGGCTCGACGTCGTGCAACCGGTCGCCGGCGGTTAAACGCCGCTCGCGGCCGGGTGGCCGTGTATCGCCAGAGACAAGGATTTACCGATGACTTCTCCCACTTGCGCCGACGCGCTCACGCTGTACGGCGAAACCTTCGCCAGCCGCGTGCTGCTCGGCACCTCGCGCTATCCGTCGCTGCAGTCGCTGTCCGATTCGATCGACGCCGCGAAGCCCGGCATGATCACCGTCGCGCTGCGCCGGCAGATGAACGAAGGCGGCGCCGAAGCCGGCTTCTTCGACCTGCTCAAGCGCCACGGCGTGCCGCTTTTGCCGAACACGGCCGGTTGCCAGAGCGTCGGCGAGGCGGTCACCACGGCCCACATGGCGCGCGAGGTATTCGAGACCGACTGGATCAAGCTGGAGCTGATCGGCGACGACTACACGCTGCAACCCGATCCGGTGGGCCTCATCGAAGCGGCCGCGCGACTCGTCAAGGACGGCTTCAAGGTGTTGCCGTACTGCACGGAAGACCTGGTGATCGGCCGGCGTCTGCTCGATGCCGGCTGCGAGGCGCTGATGCCATGGGGCGCGCCGATCGGCACCGGCAAGGGCGTGATCAATCCCTACGGCCTGCGGGTGTTGCGCGAACGGCTGCCGGACGTGCCGCTGATCGTCGACGCGGGCCTGGGTGTGCCCTCGCATGCCGCGCAGGTGATGGAGTGGGGTTTCGACGGCGTGCTGCTGAACACGGCGGTGTCGCAGGCCACTCATCCCGAGGCGATGGCGCGCGCCTTTGCGCTCGGCGTCGAAGCAGGCCGTCAGGCATATCTGGCCGGCCCGATGGCCGAACGCGAAAGCGCCCATGCGAGCACGCCGGTGGTCGGCATGCCGTTCTGGCATCAGGATGGGAGCGCGGCATGAATCAGCCGTCCACGCAGACTTCACCGCTCGGCGGCCGCGACCTGTTCTGGCCGCCCGCCGATGAACTGACCGAAGCGGCCGAGCGCATCCGCGCCCGCCTCGGCGAATGGCCGCCGACTCACGCGCCGTGGCGCATTTGCCTGAGCGCGCCGGACGACGCCAACGGCGGCGATCTGATCATCGTCGCCGACGCCCAGCAGCACGGCGAACAGGTGGCGCGCTGGCAGGTGCGGGGCGCCGGCGTGATCGAAGCCGCCGCCGGACGCGCGACACTGCATCTGGGCGGCGAGCGTTATCCGCTGGAAGGCCATCTGGCCGAAGACTGGATTGCCGCGCTGGCCGCGTTTCTCGATTGCGGCTTCGGCCCGCACGACGCGCTGGTGCTGGCGCTCGCCTGGCGCGACGGCGACGAAACCCGGGCCGACGACGCCTGGCCCACCGACCTGGCGCGCTTCCCGCGCGTGCTGGGCTTGCCGGCGGCGCCCGAGCAGCCGTTCGCGCACTGCCCGGCGCGTCTTGGCCTATATCCCGTTTTGCCGACCGCGGAGTGGGTCGAGCGTGTAGCCGGATTCGGCGTGAAGACGCTCCAACTTCGTCGCAAGACGGCGGAACCGCTTGAACTGGTGCAGGAAATTTCCCGTTGCGTCGCAGCGGGACGCGCGCACGACGCCCAGGTTTTCATCAACGATCATTGGCAACTGGCGCTCGAAGCCGGCGCGTATGGCGTCCACCTCGGTCAGGAAGATCTGCACCAAGCCGATCTGGCGAGGCTCGCCGCCGCCGGCATCCGGCTCGGCCTGTCGACCCACGGCTACTACGAGATTCTTACCGCGCTGCACTTCCGCCCGAGCTACGTCGCGCTCGGCGCGGTGTTCCCGACCACCACAAAAGTGATGCCCACCGCGCCGCAGGGACTCGCGCGTCTCGCGCGCTATGTGCGACTGCTCGACGGCGTCGTGCCGCTGGTCGCGATCGGCGGCATCGACCAGCAGGTACTGCCTCAGGTACTGGCGACCGGGGTGGGCTGCGCGGCTGTCGTGCGCGCCGTCACAGAGGCCGCGGACCCCGCCAGCGCGGTCGCTGCAATGCAGCGAGGGTTTACGCCATAATCGCGAAGTCCGCGCTTTCGGGGACAGGGCGCGTCACGGCAACTTTTGCACGATGGCCCTATAATTCGGCCTTCTGTGTAAAAGGATTGTCAGCTTCGTGCCTTCCTCCTCCGAGACCCTTCTCGAGCTCCGCGACGTCGACTTCGGTTACGGCGACCGGCTCGTCCTGTCGAACCTGAACCTGCGCTTCAGGCGCGGCCAGGTCGTCGCGGTCATGGGCGGCTCGGGGTGTGGCAAGACCACCGTGCTGCGGCTGATCGGCGGCCTCGTGCGCGCGCAGCGCGGGCAGATTCTGTTTCAAGGCCAGGACATCGGCGCGCAAACGCGCGACGGCCTGTATGCCTTGCGTCGCAAGATGGGCATGCTGTTTCAGTTCGGCGCGCTATTCACCGACATGTCGGTGTTCGAAAACGTGGCGTTCGCGCTGCGCGAGCACACCGATCTGCCCGAGGAATTGATCCGCGATCTCGTGCTGATGAAGCTCAACGCGGTGGGTCTGCGCGGCGCGCGCGAACTGGCGCCATCCGAGATTTCGGGCGGCATGGCGCGGCGCGTGGCGCTCGCCCGCGCCATCGCGCTCGACCCCGAACTGATGATGTATGACGAGCCGTTCGCCGGTCTCGATCCCATTTCGCTCGGCATCACCGCGAACCTGATTCGCGCGCTGAACCAGGCGCTCGGCGCCACCTCCATTCTGGTGACGCACGACGTGCCGGAATCGTTCGCGATTGCCGACTACGTGTACTTTCTCGCCAACGGCGGGGTCCACGCGGAAGGCACGCCCGCCGAACTGCGCGCCTCGACCGATGCCACCGTGCGGCAGTTCATCGACGGCGCGCCAGACGGCCCGTTCAAATTCCACTATCCCAGTAATACGCCGCTTGCGGCAGATTTCGGCATCGGCGGGGGACAGGCATGATCAGTTCGATCGGACGTTCGGTGCTCGGCAGCCTCGAAACCGTCGGCTACGCCACGCGGCTCTTCCTGCGCCTCGTGCTCGAATTTTTCCCTTTGTTGCGCCGTCCGCGTCTTGTCACGAAGCAGATCCACTTCGTGGGTAATTATTCGCTGGTGATCATCGCGGTGTCGGGTTTGTTTGTCGGCTTCGTGCTGGGGCTGCAGGGTTACAACACGCTGAACCGCTATGGTTCCGAGCAGGCGCTCGGCTTGCTGGTGGCGCTGTCGCTGGTGCGCGAACTGGGTCCGGTGGTCACGGCGCTGCTGTTCGCGGGGCGCGCCGGCACGTCGCTCACGGCGGAAATCGGCCTGATGAAGGCGGGCGAGCAACTGACGGCCATGGAAATGATGGCGGTGGATCCGATCAAGATCGTGGTCGCGCCGCGCCTGTGGGCCGGCATCATCTCCATGCCGATTCTCGCGGCCATTTTCAGTGCGGTCGGAATTGGCGGCGGTTATGTGGTGGGCGTGCTGATGATCGGCGTGGACGCCGGCTCGTTCTGGTCG
Organism: Paraburkholderia sp. BCC1885; assembly: GCF_900996235.1. Lineage (GTDB taxonomy): Bacteria > Pseudomonadota > Gammaproteobacteria > Burkholderiales > Burkholderiaceae > Paraburkholderia. The sequence goes on along the minus strand of NZ_CAAJGM010000044.1, from coordinate 107,750 downwards.
CAGATGCAAGGCGGCGTCGACGTGTGGGCCGATGTGGGCAACGGGGTAATCAAGAGTATCGTGTTCGGCTTTGCGGTGACGTTCATCGCGCTCTTCCAGGGCTACGAAGCCAAACCGACCCCGGAAGGCGTTTCGCGGGCGACGACCAAGACGGTGGTGTACGGCTCGCTCGCCGTACTCGGCCTCGATTTCCTGCTGACCGCATTGATGTTCGGCTAAAAAACCGCGCGACGCGCTTTCCGCCGCGGGCACCGGCTTGCCCGCGCCGCGCGGAAGGCGCGGCCGGCGCGCTGGATTCACTTTGGGATGACGATGAAAAAGACTGCTCTCGACTTCTGGGTCGGCCTGTTTGTGGTGCTGGGCTTCGTAGCGCTGCTGTTCCTGGCGCTGAAGGCCGGCAACATGAGCTCGTTGTCGTTTCAGGCAACTTACCCGGTCAAGCTGAAGTTCGACAATATCGGTGGCCTGAAAGCGCGTGCGCCGGTGAAGAGCGCGGGCGTGACGGTCGGCCGGGTGGATTCGATCGGCTTCGACAGCAACTCGTACCAGGCCGTCGTAACGATCGATCTGGACAAGCAATACCCGTTTCCGAAAGACACCTCCGCCAAGATCCTGACCTCGGGCCTGCTCGGTGAGCAGTACATCGGTCTCGAACCGGGCGGCGATAGTGAAATGCTGAAAGCAGGCGACACGATCTCGATGACCCAGTCGGCCATCGTGCTCGAGAACCTGATTGGACAATTCCTCTATAGCAAGGCGGCAGATTCGGGCGCCGCCAAGTCGGGCGCATCCGCTGCGGCCGCCGCGCCGGCGGCACCGGCACCGGCCGTGCCTGCGGGCGCGTCGGGTCAATAAGGAGAACAAGAATGCAGACCATGCGCGTCCGTTTCTCGGCGCTCGCTTTCGGCGCGGCCATGCTGGCCGGCTGTGCGACCGTCCAGAACCCCACCAAGGGCGATCCGCTCGAGGGTGTAAACCGCACGATCTTCAAGTTCAACGACAAGGTCGATCAGTACGCGCTGAAGCCGGTCGCCAAGGGCTACGTGTACATCACGCCGCAGCCGGTGCGCGACAGCGTGACGAACTTCTTCTCGAATATCGGTGACGTCTACGTGGCAGCCAACAACCTGCTGCAACTGAAGATCACCGATGGCGTGGAAGACATCATGCGGATCGTCATCAACACCACGTTCGGTGTGGGCGGCCTGTTCGACGTCGCCACGCTCGCGAAACTGCCGAAGCACGACAACGACCTGGGTCTCACGCTCGGTCACTATGGCGTGCCGGCGGGTCCGTACCTCGTGTTGCCGCTGTTCGGGCCGAGCACGGTGCGCGACGCGGTGGGGTCGATTGGTGCTTACTACGTCAATCCGCTGTCGTACATTCATCCGGATGGCCTGAGTTGGGCGCTGTATGGCGTGAACATCGTCAATACGCGGGCTAACCTGCTGAGCGCGAGCGACGTGCTGGAAGGCGCGGCGCTCGACAAGTACTCGTTCGTGCGCAACGCCTATCTGCAGCGCCGCAACTACCTGCTCGCGCAAGGCAAGAGCGGCGGCAACGCCGCGCTGCCGGATTACGGCGACAACGCGCCGTTGCCCAAGTATGACGACGTGGACGGCAGCGCCGCAGCGCCGGCGGCGGGCGCCACCGCAGCCTCCGCTCCGGGCGCGGCTTCGGCGCCGGGCACGGCGTCTGCTCCTGCCAACCCAGCGGCGCCGCAGGGCGCTTCGGGTTCGGGCGCCACCGCTGCCACCGTGGCGCCGGCTTCCGGTACGCCGGCCACGCCGCCGCTGGATATGAACGGCGGTCCCGAGAACGATCAGGTTCCGGCCGATCAGGTGGTGCCGCCGCGGCTTAACTTCCCGACATTCAAATTGCGTTGAGGTCGCAGCCGTAACACCTGGAAACGACTCTCGCAGTTTGCGCGTGGATCGCGGATGAACTCGCGTGCTATTGTCGGTTCCAAGGTGTGCACTGCACTATTCCTCTTGCCAGGCTTAATATGAAAAAATTCTTCCTCGTTCCGTTTTTTGCCGCATTGTTTTCCTTCGGTAGCGTGGCCCATGCGCAAGCGGTCGACACCAGCGCGCCCGACGCGCTGATCAAGACCGTCACCCAGCAGGTGGTGGACCAGGTCCGCAGCGACAAGTCGATCCAGCAGGGCGACATTTCGCACATCACGCAACTCGTCAACGAGAAGATCCTGCCGTACACGGACTTCCGCCGCACCACGCAACTGGCAATGGGCCGCAACTGGCGTGCTGCCACGCCGGCGCAGCAGGACGCCGTGGTCGAGCAGTTCAAGATGCTGCTGATCCGCACGTATTCGGGCGCGCTGGCGCAGGTCAAAGACCAGCAGATCCAGTACAAGCCGTTCCGCATGAACCCGGACGATACCGACACGGTGGTCCGTTCGGTGGTGATGAACAACGGCTCGCCGGTGGAACTCGACTACCGTCTGTACAAGACGCCGCAAGGCTGGCGCGTGTATGACATCAACGTGCTCGGCGCATGGCTCATTCAGGCGTATCAGCAGCAGTTCAACGAGCAGATCCAGCAGCACGGCGTGGACGGCCTGATCCAGTTCCTCACGCAGCGTAACCAGCAACTCGCTGCGGGCAAGCAGTCGTGAGCTCAGCGGTGAACGCCGGGGTCCGCCCAACGGCGGGCCGTTTCGAAACCGGCACGACGCTGACCCACGCGAGCGCGAAGGCCGCGCTCGCCGCCGGGCTGCAGCGGATCGCGGCGGGTGCGACCGGCGTCGATTGCGCGCCGCTCGCGCAGTTCGATTCGTCGGCGCTTGCCGTGCTGATCGCATGGCAGCGGGCCGCCCAGGCACGCGGCGCCGCGCTTGATATCGTCAATCTGCCGGCTGGTCTCGCCAGCCTCGCGCATGCCTACGGCGTCGATACGCTGGTCTCCGAGCGACATTGACGCTCTGCTGACGCTTCGCGCGTCGCCTTCCAATCCCCTCGGCAAAGTCTGCCGGTCAGACTTTGCCCTATAATCAAACGTTTTTTGGGGTTCAGGTTTGACTTTGGCGAACCCCAATTTCGTTCCCTTCCAGCACTTTGCGCACCTATCAGGCGCCGTCATCCAACGCGGCGCACAGTCATGCCAGCCATAGAAATTCGTAACGTCAAGAAGCGCTACAAAGATCTTCAGGCGCTCAAGGGCGTCAGCCTCACGGTCGAAGAAGGCGAGTTTTTCGGACTGCTCGGTCCGAACGGTGCGGGCAAAACGACGCTGATCAGCATACTCGCCGGTCTCGCGCGCGCCGATGAAGGCCATATCGCGGTACGCGGCCACGACGTGGTCAGCGATTTCCGCGACGCGCGCCGCGCGCTCGGCGTCGTGCCGCAGGAACTCGTGTTCGATCCGTTCTTCACGGTGCGCGAAACCTTGCGCATCCAGTCCGGCTATTTCGGCCTGCGCAATAACGACGCGTGGATCGACGAGGTGATGGCCAATCTCGATCTCACCGAAAAAGCCGACGTCAACATGCGCGCGCTGTCGGGCGGCATGAAGCGCCGCGTGCTGGTCGCACAGGCGCTGGTGCACCGGCCGCCGGTGATCGTGCTCGACGAGCCCACTGCGGGTGTCGACGTCGAACTGCGTCAGACCTTGTGGAAATTCATCTCGCGCCTGAATCGCGAGGGCCACACGATCGTGCTGACCACGCACTATCTGGAAGAGGCGGAGTCGCTGTGCGACCGGATCGCCATGCTGCGGCGCGGCGAGGTGGTGGCGCTCGAGCGCACCAGCGCGCTGCTGCAACGCTTTGCCGGCATGCAACTGTTCCTGCGCTTTACCGAAGGCGTGCTGCCGGCCGAACTGCGTCCGCTCGAAGTCGACGCGCACGCGGGCAACGGCAATGGCCGGCAACATCTGCTGCGCCTTGCGAGCTATGACGACGTCGAGCGGATTCTCGCGCAATGCCGCAGCGCAGGCTGCAAATTGGAAGAAGTCGAGGTGCGCAAAGCCGACCTCGAAGATGTCTTCGTTCAGGTGATGAACGGTCCGGAAGTGATCGAGGGGCTTGCATGAGCGGGTTTAACGGATTTCGCACGCTGTTTTACAAGGAAATTCTGCGTTTCTGGAAGGTCGCCTTCCAGACGGTTCTGGCTCCGGTGATCACCGCGCTGTTGTACCTGACCATCTTCGGCCACGCGCTGCGCGGCCATGTGCAGGTCTACCCGGGCGTCGAATACACGAGCTTCCTGATCCCCGGCCTCGTGATGATGAGCGTGTTGCAGAACGCGTTCGCCAACAGTTCGTCCTCGCTAATCCAGTCGAAAATCACCGGCAACCTGGTGTTCGTGCTACTGCCGCCGCTGTCCCACTATGAGATGTACTGCGCGTATGTGCTGGCTTCGGTGGTGCGCGGGCTGGCGGTCGGCTTCGGCGTGTTTATCGTGACCATCTGGTTCGTGCCGCTCAGTTTCAGCGCGCCACTGATGATCGTCGCCTTTGCCGTGCTGGGCGCGGGGATACTCGGCACGCTCGGTCTGATCGCCGGCATCTGGGCCGAGAAGTTCGACCAGCTCGCCGCGTTCCAGAATTTTCTGATCATGCCGCTCACGTTCCTGTCGGGCGTGTTTTATTCGACCCACACGCTGCCGCCTGTATGGCGTGAAGTGTCGCGGCTGAATCCCTTTTTCTACATGATCGACGGCTTTCGCTACGGTTTCTTCGGGGTCTCGGATATCGATCCGCTCGTGAGCCTGGGCATTGTCGCCGGTTTCTTCGTGGTGCTGGCCGTGGTGGCGATGCGCATGCTCGCCTCCGGCTACAAACTGCGCCACTGACGAGGAGCTTTCCCCATGTTGCCGACTCCCGAACAGGTCAAGCAATACATCGCGGTTGGGCTCGCCTGCGAGCATCTCGAAGTCGAAGGCGACGGTCAGCATTTCTTCGCGACCATCGTTTCGCCGAGCTTCGAAGGCAAGCGGCTGATCCAGCGGCATCAACTCGTCTATGCGGCGCTCGGCGACCGCATGCGCGAAGAAATTCACGCGCTCAGCATGAAGACGCTGACGCCCGCCGAATGGCAAAACGCGTAATCTGGAAAGTTAGTGCGAATTACACAAGACAGGCGCGAAGCCGGTAGCGGCGCCGCCGCAGCAAGCAATGCAGCCCCGGCGGCAGGCCGGATCGATCAGGAGACGACAGGTATGGACAAACTCGTCATTGAAGGCGGCCAGCGGCTGGCCGGTGAGATCGTGGTGTCGGGGGCGAAGAACGCCGCCTTGCCGATCCTGTGCGCCGGCTTGCTGAGCGCGGAACCGGTACATCTCGAAAACGTGCCGGATCTGCAGGACGTCCGTACCACGCTCAAGCTGCTCAACCAGATGGGCGTGCGCACGGAAGCGGGTGAGGGACGGGTGTCGCTGGACGCCTCGAAGGTCGACAACCTCGTCGCGCCGTATGAACTGGTGAAGACGATGCGCGCCTCGATCCTCGTGCTCGGGCCGCTGCTCGCGCGCTTCGGCGAAGCGAAGGTGTCGCTGCCGGGCGGCTGCGCCATCGGCGCACGGCCGGTCGACCAGCACATCAAGGGTCTGCAGGCGATGGGCGCGGACATCGCCATCGAACATGGCTTTATCGAAGCGCGGGCGAAACGCCTGAAGGGCGCGCGCATCGTCACCGACATGATCACCGTCACCGGCACCGAGAATCTGCTGATGGCGGCGGTGCTGGCCGACGGCGAAACGGTCATCGAGAACGCCGCGCGCGAGCCGGAAGTGGGCGACCTCGCGCATCTGCTGGTCGCCATGGGCGCGCAGATCGACGGCATCGGCACCGACCGTCTGGTGATCCAGGGCGTCGACAAACTGCACGGCGCGAAACATACGGTGATTCCCGACCGCATCGAAGCGGGCACGTTCCTGTGCGCGGTCGCGGCGGCGGGCGGCGACGTGATCCTGCGCAAGGTGCGTCCGCTGATCCTCGAAGCGGTGACGGAAAAGCTGCGCGAAGCCGGCGTGACGATCGAGGAAGGCGACGACTGGATGCGCGTGCGCATGGACCGGCGTCCGCATGCGGTGGGCGTGCGCACTTCCGAATACCCGGCGTTCCCGACCGACATGCAGGCGCAGTTCATGGCGCTCAACGCCATTGCCGACGGCACGTCGCAGGTGGTCGAGACGATCTTCGAAAACCGCTTCATGCACGTGCAGGAACTGAACCGTCTCGGCGCCAGCATCACGATCGACGGCAATACGGCGCTGGTGAGCGGCGTCGCCAGGCTGTCGGGCGCCAAGGTGATGGCGACCGACCTGCGTGCATCGGCGAGTCTCGTGATCGCCGGCCTGTGCGCCGAGGGTGAGACGCTGATCGACCGCATCTATCACCTCGACCGCGGCTACGACCGGATGGAGTCGAAGCTGACGGCAGTCGGCGCGAAAGTGCGCCGCATCGCGGGGAGCCAGGCATGAGCGCGCAGCCGCAAACCTCGTCGTCGCCGGCCGTGAGCGCGCCGCTCACGCTGGCGCTGTCGAAAGGGCGTATCTTCGAAGAAACCTTGCCGCTGCTCGCCGCGGCGGGCGTCGAAGTGACCGAAGATCCGGAAACCTCGCGCAAGCTGATCCTGCCCACCACGGCTGCGAATCTGCGCGTGATTATCGTGCGCGCCACGGATGTGCCGACCTACGTCGAATACGGCGCGGCCGACTTCGGCGTAGCGGGTAAAGACGTGCTGCTCGAACACGGCGGCAGCGGCCTGTATCAGCCGGTGGACCTCGATATCGCGCGGTGCCGGATGTCGGTGGCCGTAGCGGCGGGCTTCGATTACGAGAACGCGGTGCGCCAGGGCGCGCGTCTGCGTGTGGCCACCAAATACGTGGAAACCGCGCGCCAGCATTTCGCCTCGAAGGGCGTGCACGTCGACCTGATCAAGCTGTACGGTTCGATGGAACTCGCGCCGCTCGTGGGCCTCGCCGACGCGATCGTCGACTTGGTCAGCTCGGGCGGCACGTTGCGGGCGAACAACCTTGTCGAGGTGGAAGAGATCATGCAGATCTCTTCGCGCCTCGTCGTGAATCAGGCGGCGCTCAAGCTCAAGCGCGCCGCGCTGCGGCCGTTCCTCGACGCGTTCGAACGCGCGTCGCGGCGCGCCGATGCGGCTGCCTGAGCGCGCCTGATCTGGCCTGACGTAGCTTGAGAGGCGTCAGGCGCGCCTTACCGAAACGGATACCAGCATGTCTATCAAGATTCGCAAACTCGATTCCAGTGCTCCCGACTTCCAGAAGGCGTTGCACGCGGTGCTCGCGTTCGAGGCGAGCGAAGACGAAGCGATCGAAAAGTCGGTTGCGCAGATTCTGGCCGACGTGAAGACGCGCGGCGACGCCGCCGTACTCGAATACACCAATCGCTTCGACCGGCTGGAGGCGACCAGCGTCGCCGCGCTCGAACTGCCGATGACGGAACTCGAAGCCGCGCTGGAAGGGCTCGACCCGCGCCGCCGCGCCGCGCTCGAAGCGGCCGCCGCCCGCGTGCGCGGCTATCACGAGAAGCAGAAGATCGAATGCGGCAGCCATAGCTGGCAGTACACCGAAGCGGACGGCACCGTGCTGGGCCAGAAGGTCACGCCACTCGACCGCGCCGGCATCTATGTGCCGGGCGGCAAGGCTGCGTATCCGTCGTCGGTGTTGATGAACGCGATTCCGGCGCGCGTCGCCGGCGTGCGCGAAATCGTCATGGTCGTGCCCACGCCCGACGGCGTGAAGAATCCGCTGGTGCTGGCGGCGGCGCTGCTGGGTGGCGTCGACCGCGTGTTTACCATCGGCGGCGCGCAGGCCGTGGGCGCATTGGCGTATGGCACCGCCACCGTGCCCGCCGTCGACAAGATCTGCGGCCCCGGCAACGCGTATGTCGCGTCGGCCAAGCGTCGCGTGTTCGGCACGGTCGGCATCGACATGATCGCCGGTCCTTCCGAGATCCTGGTGCTATGCGACGGCACCACCGATCCGCGCTGGGTCGCCATGGACCTGTTCTCGCAAGCCGAGCACGACGAACTCGCGCAATCCATCCTGCTATGCCCGGACGACGCTTTCATTGCCCGCGTGCATGACGCGATCAACGAACTGCTGCCCACCATGCCGCGCCGCGACGTGATCCGCGCCTCGCTGGAAGGGCGCGGCGCGCTGATCAAGGTGCGCGACATGGCCGAAGCCTGCGCGATCGCCAACGACATCGCCCCGGAGCACCTCGAAATCTCCGCGCTGGAGCCGCATCAGTGGGGCAAGCTGATTCGCCACGCCGGCGCGATCTTCCTCGGCCGCTACACCAGCGAAAGCCTCGGCGACTATTGCGCGGGGCCGAATCACGTGCTGCCTACGTCGCGTACCGCACGGTTCTCCTCGCCGCTTGGGGTCTATGATTTCTTCAAGCGTTCGAGTGTGATCGAAGTCAGCGCGGAAGGCGCGCAGACGCTCGGTGAGATCGCAGCGGAGCTGGCTTACGGCGAAGGACTGCCGGCGCATGCCCGCAGCGCCGAGTACCGGATGAAGCAGAACGGCTGAGCGCGCCGGCCTGACGCAAGCCAGGCATCGCATCACCTCAATTGACCAATCGGGGCGGCTTTCGGGCCGTCCTTGCATGACCGGTGCGCTGTGCGATCCGGTCCGCCTACCCATGACGACACCTCAAGACATCATTCGCCGCGACGTCCTCGCGATGACGAGCTATCCGGTTCCGGACGCCACGGGCTACGTGAAGCTCGACGCGATGGAAAACCCGTTCTCCTTGCCGGCGCCGCTTGCCGCGCAACTCGGCGAACATCTGGCGGGTGTCGCGCTGAACCGCTATCCGGCACCGCGTCCGGAAGCGCTGCTCGAAAAGATCAAGCGCACGATGGGCGTGCCCGCGAACTGCGAAGTGCTGCTCGGCAACGGTTCGGATGAAATCATCAGCATGATGTCGATGGCCTGCGCCCAGCCGGGCGCCAAGGTGCTCGCGCCGGTGCCTGGCTTCGTGATGTATCAGGTGTCGGCGAAACTGGCGCAACTGGAGTTCGTCGGCGTGCCGCTCAAGGCCGACTTCACGCTCGACACCGAAGCGATGCTCGCCGCGATTGCCGAGCATCGGCCCGCCATCGTCTATCTGGCCTATCCGAACAATCCGACCGGCACGCTCTACGACGCCGCCGACATGGAACGCATCATCGCCGCCGCAAACCAGAGCCTGGTGGTGATCGACGAGGCCTACCAGCCGTTTGCGCAGCAAAGCTGGCTGCCGCGCGCCGACGCATTCGACAACGTGGTGGTGATGCGCACGGTCTCGAAGCTCGGCCTCGCCGGCATCCGCCTCGGCTACCTGGTCGGACGCGCGGCCTGGCTTACCGAATTCGACAAGGTGCGGCCGCCCTACAACATCAATGTGCTGACGCAAGCCACCGCCGATTTCCTGCTCGACCACCTCGACGTGCTCGACGCCCAGGCCGCGCAACTGCGCGAGGAGCGCACGAAACTGGCGCTGGCCGTGGGTCAGTTGCCGGGTGCCCAAGTGTTTCCGAGCGCCGGCAACTTCCTGCTGGTGCGGGTGCCTGACGCATCCGTTATGTTCGAAACGCTGCTTTCTGCACGGGTTTTGATCAAAAACGTGAGTAAAATGCATCCATTGCTGGCCAATTGCGTGCGTCTGACGGTCGGTTCACCTGACGAAAACGCGCAACTGCTGGCCGCACTGCAACTCGTGCTGCATTAAACGGCGTGCCGTCGCGCCGCGCACCGCATGGCGGGCGCGGCGTTTGGCGTTCCCCCCACAGCCTTTCTTTCATAGTCAGATTCGAGGAATTACCATGCGCCAGGCGGAAGTCGTTCGCGACACTAGCGAAACGCAGATCCGTATCAAGATCAATCTGGACGGCACCGGCAAGCAACAGCTCGCCACCGGCGTGCCGTTCCTCGACCACATGCTCGACCAGATCGCGCGGCATGGGTTGATTGATCTGGACATCGAAGCGCATGGCGACACGCAGATCGACGATCATCATACGGTCGAAGACGTCGGCATCACGCTGGGGCAGGCGGTCGCGAAGGCGGTCGGCGACAAGAAGGGCATCCGTCGCTACGGTCATTCTTACGTGCCGCTCGACGAAGCCCTGTCGCGTGTCGTGATCGATTTTTCCGGCCGTCCGGGCCTCGAATTCCATGTGCCGTTCACGCGCGCGCGCATCGGCACGTTCGACGTCGACCTTTCCATCGAATTCTTCCGCGGCTTCGTGAATCACGCCGGCGTGACGCTTCATATCGACAACCTGCGCGGCCTGAATGCCCATCATCAGATGGAAACCGTGTTCAAGGCCTTCGGCCGGGCCTTGCGCATGGCGGTTGAGCTGGATGATCGCGCGGCGGGACAGATTCCGTCGACCAAGGGTAGCCTGTAAGCACCCCACGGCCCGCCGCACTGCCTGGCAAGGCGTGCGACGGCCCAAACCTGGGGCGTCACTGCCTGACCTGAAATGAAAACTTCGATTGCGATTGTGGATTACGGAATGGGCAACCTGCGTTCGGTCGCCCAGGCGCTGCGCAAGGCCGCGCCGGAAGCGGAGGTGGCGATCGTCGACCAGCCGGAAGCGATTCGCGCCGCCGACCGCGTCGTGTTGCCCGGCCAGGGCGCGATGCCCGATTGCATGCGCAGCCTCGGCGAATCCGGCCTGCAGGAGGCGGTCATCGAAGCCTCGCGCAGCAAGCCGCTGATGGGCGTGTGCGTGGGCGAGCAGATGCTGTTCGACTGGAGCGCCGAGGGCGACACGCCCGGCCTCGGGCTGTTGCCCGGCAAGGTGTTGCGCTTCGATCTGGAAGGCCAGTTGCAGGACGACGGCTCGCGCTTCAAGGTCCCGCAGATGGGCTGGAACCGCGTGCGTCAGACTTTGCCGCATCCGCTGTGGGACGGCGTCGCGGATGGCAGTTTCTTCTACTTCGTGCATAGCTATTACGTGCAGCCGGACAACGCCGCGCATACCTCCGGCGAGACCGTGTACGGCGTGCCCTTTACCTCGGCGGTGGCGCGGGATAACATCTTTGCAACCCAATTCCATCCGGAAAAGAGCGCTGAAGCGGGTCTGCGTGTGTATCGAAACTTCGTGCACTGGAACCCGTGAGCGCCTACCGTCACTGTTCCGTTTCACCGCGCCCGCGTGCCTGAGGCACGTGCGCCGGGCTCCTCAAAGAGTTGTACTAAACTAGCGAAACGGCGGCCGAGCGGCCTGATCCGGCTTTCCCGGCGCCGCCCGACCTTAAACCTTCTTCCCTGACTAGACCCGATTGCTATGCTGCTGATTCCCGCCATCGACCTGAAAGATGGTCAGTGTGTCCGCCTCAAACAGGGCGACATGGACCAGGCGACGATTTTTTCCGAGGAACCGGCGGCGATGGCCCGACATTGGGTCGACCGCGGCGCCCGGCGCCTGCACCTCGTCGACCTGAACGGCGCATTTGCCGGTAAGCCGAAGAACGAAGACGCGATCCGCGCGATCATCGAGGAAGTCGGTGGCGAGATTCCCGTCCAGCTGGGCGGCGGCATCCGCGACCTGAACACCATCGAGCGCTATCTGGACGACGGTCTGTCGTATGTGATCATCGGCACGGCGGCGGTGAAGAATCCGGGGTTCCTGCAGGACGCCTGCACGGCGTTCGGCGGCCACATCATTGTGGGCCTCGACGCCAAAGACGGCAAAGTGGCCACGGACGGCTGGAGCAAGCTGACCGGCCACGAAGTTGCCGATCTTGCGCGCAAGTTCGAGGACTATGGCTGCGAATCGATCATTTATACTGATATCGGCCGCGACGGCATGCTGCAAGGTGTCAACATCGACGCGACGGTGCGTCTCGCGCGCGCGGTGAAGATTCCGGTCATCGCGAGCGGCGGCCTGTCGAATCTCGCGGACATCGAAGCGCTCTGCGAAGTGGAAGTCGAAGGCATCGAAGGCGTGATCTGCGGGCGCGCCATCTATTCGGGCGATCTCGACTTTGCGGCCGCCCAGACCCTTGCCGACAAGCTGCGCGAGTCGGACGACGCCTGAATACGGGGCGCAGCACGACCGCCTGGTAGCGCCGGGCCCGAGAGCCCGGCACGGCAGCCACGCGCGCCGGCACAGCGCCGCCCCAAGGTGGGCGGCCTCATCAGCGGTATTGGCAGAATTTGCACGATCATGGCTCTAGCTAAACGCATCATCCCCTGTCTCGACGTCACGGCTGGCCGCGTGGTCAAGGGCGTCAACTTCGTCGAATTGCGCGATGCGGGCGATCCGGTCGAAATTGCCCGTCGCTACGACGAGCAGGGTGCCGACGAACTCACCTTCCTCGACATCACCGCCACCTCCGATCAGCGCGACTTGATCCTGCCGATCATCGAAGCGGTGGCGTCGCAGGTATTCATTCCGCTGACGGTCGGCGGCGGCGTGCGCGCGGTCGAAGACGTGCGGCGTCTGCTGAATGCGGGGGCGGACAAGATCAGCATGAATTCGTCGGCCGTGGCGAATCCGCAACTGGTGCGCGACGCCACGGATAAGTACGGCTCGCAATGCATCGTGGTAGCGATCGACGCCAAGCGTGTTTCCGCCGACGGCGAAACGCCGCGCTGGGAAGTCTTCACGCACGGCGGGCGCAAGGCGACCGGGCTGGAAGCGGTCGAATGGGCGCGCAAGATGGCCGAACTCGGCGCCGGCGAAATCCTGCTCACCAGCATGGACCGCGACGGCACCAAGAGCGGCTTCGATCTGGCGCTTACGCGCGCGGTGTCCGATGCGGTTTCGATTCCGGTGATCGCCTCGGGCGGCGTCGGCTCGCTGCAGCATCTGGCCGACGGCATCAAGGACGGTCACGCGGACGCCGTGCTGGCCGCCAGCATCTTCCACTACGGCGAACACACGGTCGGCGAAGCCAAGCGCTTCATGGCCGATCAAGGCATTTCAGTGAGGTTGTGACGTGGTGAATCCTACGGCTGTGGACTGGCTCGACAAGGTGAAGTGGGACGCGAACGGCCTCGTGCCGGTGATCGCCCAGGAAGCCGCCAGCAACGACGTGCTGATGTTCGCGTGGATGAACCGCGAGGCGCTCGCCAAAACCATCGAAACGCAGCGCGCGGTGTATTTCTCGCGCTCGCGTCAGCGGCTGTGGTTCAAGGGCGAAGAGTCCGGCCACGTGCAGCACGTGCATGAAGTGCGGCTTGATTGCGACGAAGACGTCGTGCTGCTGAAGGTCGAGCAGGTGTCGGGCATTGCCTGCCACACGGGCCGCCATTCGTGCTTTTTCCAGAAATTCGAAGGGACGGTCGAAGACGGCGACTGGGTCGCGGTCGAACCCGTCCTGAAAGACCCCGAACACATCTACAAATGACGCAAAACTCGCAATCGACGCACGACACGCTGCTGCGCCTCGCCGCCGTAATCGACGGCCGCAAGGGCGGCGACCCCGACGTTTCTTATGTGTCACGCCTGTTCCATAAGGGCGACGACGCGGTCCTGAAGAAAATCGGCGAGGAAGCCACCGAAGTCGTACTCGCCGCCAAGGACGTGCGCCAGGGCGGCGCGCCCGCCGCGCTGGTGGGCGAAGTGGCCGATCTGTGGTTCCATTGCCTCGTGATGCTGTCGCACTTCGACCTGAGCCCGGCCGACGTGCTCGCCGAACTTGAGCGCCGCGAGGGTATGTCGGGCATCGAAGAGAAAGCGCTGCGCAAGAGCCGCGAGCGCGAGCAACAGGGCGATTGATTCGCCCTGCGGATCAACCGGACGCCGCCAACCGGCAGCAACCGGAATGCGCAAACCGCAGGCCAACAGGAAGGAGGACGCAAGCATGGAACAGTCGCCGGGCGAATATCCGCGGCCCGCTTACCGTAATGCCCTCGAATCCGACCGCGAACGCAGCGCCCGTACCCTCACCCACGTGCTGTACGCGCTCTACGCGGTGTACTGGCTGACGGGCGGCATCTCGGTGCTGATCGCCATCATCATCAATTATGTGAAGCGGCCGGATGTCGCCGGCACGCCTTACGAAGCGCATTTCCAGTGGCAGATGCGCACCTTCTGGTGGTGCATGCTGGGCTATCTGATCGGCGGCCTGCTGTTTTTCGTCGTGATCGGCATTCCGGTCCTGTGGGCTGTCGGGATCTGGATGTTGTACCGTATCATCAAGGGCTGGCTGTTTCTGTACGATAACAAGCCGCTGCTGAATCCGCGGGCGTGGTTCTGACGCCAGGCCGCTCTGCCCGCACGTTTGCGCTTCAGGACCTCCATGAGCCACGATTCAAACTGCCTTTTCTGCAAGATCGCCGCGGGCGAAATTCCTTCGACCAAAGTCCACGAGGACGACGAGTTCGTCGCCTTCCGCGACATTCGCCCGGCGGCCGAAACCCATGTGCTGGTGATTCCGCGCAAGCACATCGAAACGCTGTCGAACTGCACCGAAAGCGATGCGCCGCTGCTTGGTAGAATGCTTGTATTGGTGGCGCGTCTGGCCGCGCAGCTTGGCGTCGCCTACAGCGGCGGCGAGACCGGCTTTCGCACGGTAATCAATACCGGGCCGGGCGGCGGTCAGGAGGTGTATCACCTGCATGCGCATATTCTGGCGGGGCCGCGCCCGTGGCAACGGATGGGGTGACGTGCCGGGCGTCCGTTGCGAACGCGCACGTTACAAGCGTATTCATTGGGCGCCTGAACTGCGTATGATGGCGGACGGCGGCGCGAAGGCAGCTTCAGGGCATTTTTCTCTGGCAATGTAATGAGGCCGTCGCGGTTGCCCGGACACAATCAGGCATGCTGAGGGCCGCTGCGCCGAATCTGAAGCAGCGGCGGCAACGTATAGATGAGGCGCACGCGCTTCGATTCGAGCCGTAAGGCGCAGATGTTCGACGCGTGCAAACGCATTGTCGGGGTTAAGGAGAGTAGTCATGGGTTCGTTGAGTATTTGGCACTGGCTGATCGTTTTGCTGATCGTGGCACTGGTCTTCGGCACGAAGAAGCTGCGCAATATCGGCACCGATCTGGGCGGCGCAGTGAAGGGTTTCAAGGAAGGCATGAAAGAAGCGGAGACTCCGGCCGGCGACGCGCAACAGCGCGAGCTGCCGCGCACCGACACGGTGGATGTCGACGCCAAAGAAAAGACACCGCGCTCGAGCGACTACCGCTAAGCCGCGGTCCATCCGCGTACTGACGGGAACCCCACTTCATGCTGGACCTCGGTCTAACCAAGATGGCGCTGATCGGCGTCGTCGCGCTGGTCGTACTCGGGCCGGAGCGGCTGCCGCGCGTCGCCCGCACGGCGGGGGCGCTGTTTGGCCGTGCGCAACGGTATATCAACGACGTGAAGGCCGAAGTCACGCGTGAAATCGAGCTCGACGAATTGCGCCGTATGAAAAGCGAGTTCGAAACGGCGGCGAGCAACGTCGAAACCTCGGTTCACGACAACCTGCGCAAGCATGAAAGCGAACTGAACGACGCGTGGAATTCGGGTTCGCCGGTGAGCCCGAGCATTGCCGGCGGCGCGCTGGAAGGCGCCGCGGGTAACAACAACCTCATGACCAGTTCGACCTCCTGGCGCGCCGCATCCCCTGCGGCGCCCAAACGCAAGAACTGGCGTGTCAAGCAGACTGCCATGCCGACGTGGTACAAGCGTGCCACCGCCCGCCGCACGCGGGTGCAGTCGGGCGCGGCGCGCGTGGCGCGTCATACGCCGGTGAGCCTGCGCCGGCCGACGCGCTTCTTCTGATGACCCTACCGATAATCTCCTACCGAGGGCCGGTGTGAGCGACCCCCAGCAAACCCAGAGCGAAGGCGCTGAAGAGACCTTCATCTCGCATCTCGTCGAACTGCGTGATCGCATCATCCGCGCCGGCATTGCCGTCATCGTGGTGTTTCTCGGGCTCGTCTACTGGGCGCCGGACATCTTCAGGCTGCTCGCGCGGCCCTTGATGGTGAATCTGCCGAAAGACGGCAAGCTGATCGTCACCGACGTCACCGGCTCGTTCTTCGTGCCGATGAAGGTGACCATGATGGTGGCGCTGGTGATTGCGCTGCCGGTGGTGCTGTACCAGATCTGGGCGTTCGTCGCGCCGGGGCTTTACCAGCACGAGAAAAAGCTGGTGGTGCCGCTGGTGGGCAGCAGCTACATCCTGTTCCTGTGCGGCATGGCGTTCGCCTACTTCGTGGTGTTCCCCACCATTTTCCGCGTGATGGCGCACTACAACGCGCCGCTCGGCGCGGCCATGAACACGGACATCGACAACTATCTCAGTTTCGTGCTGACCATGTTCATCGCGTTCGGGGTGACGTTCGAAGTCCCGATTGTGGTCGTGCTGCTGGTGCGGATGGGCATTGTGACGGTCAAGAAGCTGCGTCAGATCCGTCCGTATGTGATCGTCGGGGCGTTCGTGGTGTCGGCAGTGGTGACGCCGCCTGACGTGTTCTCGCAGCTCATTCTCGCGCTGCCGCTGATCGTGCTTTATGAGGCGGGGATCGTCGCGGCGCGCCTGATTGTCGGCAAGCAGAAGGAAATCGCGGATGACGGGGAGCAGGCGGCGAGCTGAGGGCGGCAACGCCTTGCCTCAACCCCCATCGTCGTCCTGATCGCCGCCGCTATCGTCCGTCGGCTGTTTCGGCGGCGGCGGGCGCTTGCCGATCATCACGTCCAGATCCAGCTCGCGGTTCTTGCGCACCAGATGGATCTTCGCGCTGGAACCCGGTTTGATCTGCGCGATCAGGTTCAGCAGACGCGTGGTATCGGTGATGTCCTGACCGTCCACGCTGACGAGAATGTCACCCGGCTTGATGCCGGCACGGTCGGCCGGCCCGTTCTTCAGCACGCCCGCCACGATTGCTCCCGACTTCTGCTCCAACCCGAACGACTCGGCAATCTCCGGTGTCACGTCCTGCGGCTCGACGCCGATCCAGCCGCGCGTCACCGAGCCGGTGGTAATGATGCTCTCCAGCACGCTGCGCGCCGTCGACACAGGAATCGCAAAGCCGATCCCCAGCGAGCCGCCCGAACGCGAATAGATCGCGGTGTTGATGCCGAGCAGATTGCCGTTCACGTCCACCAGCGCGCCGCCCGAGTTGCCGGGATTGATGGCCGCGTCGGTCTGGATGAAGTTTTCGAAGGTGTTGATGCCGAGGTGATTGCGGCCGAGCGCGCTGACAATCCCCATGGTGACCGTCTGGCCGACCCCGAACGGGTTGCCGATGGCCAGCACCACGTCGCCCACGCGCGTCTGGTCCATGCGGCCGAGCGTGATGGTGGGCAGGTTGGTGAGGTTCACCTTCAGCACGGCCAGATCCGTCTCCGGATCGACGCCGATCACCTTGGCGGTGGTGGTGCGGCCGTCGGCGAGCGCGATTTCGATCTGATCCGCGCCGTCGACCACGTGCTGGTTCGTTAGAATGTAACCTTCCGAACTCACTATGACACCCGAGCCGAGATTTGCTGCGGGCTGTTCCTGCTGTTTGTTGTTGTTCTTGTTGCCGAAGAAGTAACGAAACAGCGGATCTTTCGCGCGAGGGTCGGGCGGCAAAGAGCCGTCCTTGCTCGAAAACACGTTGACGACCGCGGGGGACGCCTTCTGCGCGGCGTCGGCATAGGATGCCTGTGCAGGGCCGCTGCTACCGATGCCAGGTGCCACCTCCCGCAGCGCGACGATCGGTTCGGCGAGCTGCTTGCCGAACTGCCCCTGGCGTTGCAGCCATTGCGGTTTGAGCGTGGCAATGATGAACATCAGTGCCAACAGCACGGTCACCGCTTGGGCAAAGAACAGCCAAAAGCGTCTAAGCATCTGAAGATTAGAGGATTATATGGATCGGATCGAACTTGAATTGTATCTGAACAAAGTCCTTGAAACCGCGCGCTTCAAGGACTACTGCCCGAACGGCCTGCAGGTCGAAGGGCGGCGCCGGGTCAACAAGCTGGCGACCGGCGTCACCGCCTCGCTGGCCTTCCTGGAGGCGGCGCTCGATTGGGGCGCCGACGCCGTGCTGGTTCATCATGGCTACTTCTGGCGCAACGAGCCGGCGCAGATTACCGGCCGCAAATATAACCGCCTGAAGCTGCTGCTCGGCAACGACCTGAACCTGTTCGCCTACCATCTGCCGCTCGACGACCATCCCGAATTCGGCAACAACGCGCAACTCGGCGCGAAGATGGGCTGGATCGGCGAGTCGCGCTTCGGCGACAACGACCTCGGCTGGATGACCACGTTGCCGATGCCGGTCACGCTCGCGCACTTTACCGCGGAGGTCGAGGAGACGCTCGGCCGCACGCCGCTCGCGTTCGGCGACCCGGACGTCGAATTGCGGCGCGTCGCCTGGTGCACGGGCGCCGCGCAAGGCTACTTCAACGCGGCGATCGAAGCCGGCGCCGACGTGTTCCTCACCGGTGAAGTCTCCGAACCCAGCATGCATACCGCGCAGGAAAGCGGCGTGGCGTTTCTGGCCGCTGGCCATCATGCAACCGAGCGTTTCGGCGTGCAGGCGTTGGGCGCGCATCTGTCGGAATCATTTGATATCGAACACCTCTTTATTGATATTCACAATCCCGTGTGATTACTGAACTAAACCGCACGAAATACACAGGGCCCACTTAAAAGAAACTCCAGAAAAGTTTCTGATTCGTGCGGGGAAACCCTTGGATATCAAAGACTTCGCATGGTTTTTGGCATTCGGGCCTTGTAAATGACGACTCCATTCGAGCAAACTAGCGTCGGTAGAAGCGACGTGAAGGAAAAATCCAACTCAGAAGTGGGGCGTGTGATGCGAGACAAAGAAGATGAGCTCGTCGACGGCGGCCGGCGTACGTGGCTGATAGCGACGACCGTAGCAGGTGGCATAGGAGGCGTTGCCACTGTCGTACCCTTTGTTAGTTCGTTTGCACCATCTGAAAAGGCCAAGGCAGCCGGCGCGCCGGTCGAGGCCGATATCAGCAATCTGAAGCCGGGCGACATGATGACCGTTGCCTGGCGCGGCAAGCCGGTCTGGATCATCAACCGTACCGACAAGATGCTCGCCGACGTGCAGAAAGCCGATAACGAAGTTGCCGATCCCCATACCGAACATCCCTTCTCGATGCCGTTGCCGGAATACTGCAACAACGAATTCCGCTCGCGGCCGGATCATAAGAACCTTCTCGTCGCCGTTGCCGTGTGTACCCATCTGGGCTGCACGCCGACGCCGCGTTTCCAGGAGGGCGCGCAGCCCAATCTTCCGGACGACTGGCCAGGCGGCTTTTTGTGTCCGTGCCACGGCTCGACCTACGATATGGCCGGCCGCGTCTTCAAGAACAAACCTGCGCCGCAAAACCTGGATATCCCGCCCTACATGTTCACGTCGGCTACCCAGCTCGTGATCGGCAAGGACGAGAAAGGAGAAGCGTAAATGGCGATCGAACACGAAGTGGAGACAACCGGGCTGGCCGGCTGGATCGACCGCCGTTTCCCGATGACCTCGACGTGGAAGAAGCACGTCTCCGAGTATTACGCGCCGAAAAATTTCAATTTCTGGTATTTCTTCGGCTCGCTCGCGCTGCTGGTGCTGGTCAACCAGATCGTCACCGGCATTTTCCTCACCATGAACTACAAGCCGGATTCGACGCTCGCGTTCGCCTCGGTCGAGTACATCATGCGCGAGGTGCCGTGGGGCTGGCTGATCCGCTACATGCACTCGACCGGCGCGTCGATGTTCTTCGTGGTGGTCTATCTGCACATGTTCCGCGGGCTGATGTACGGCTCGTATCGCAAGCCGCGCGAACTCGTGTGGATCTTCGGTTGCGCGATCTTCCTGTGCCTGATGGCGGAAGCCTTCTTCGGCTACCTGCTGCCGTGGGGCCAGATGTCGTTCTGGGGCGCACAGGTGATCGTCAACCTGTTCTCGGCGATTCCCTTCATCGGGCCGGATCTGTCGCTGTGGATTCGCGGCGATTACGTGGTGTCGGACGTCACGCTGAACCGCTTCTTCGCGTTTCACGTGATCGCGATTCCGCTGGTGCTGATCGGGCTGGTGGTGGCGCATCTGGTGGCGCTGCACGAAGTGGGCTCGAACAATCCGGACGGCATCGAGATCAAGGCGAAGAAGGACGAGAACGGCATTCCGCTCGACGGCATCCCGTTCCATCCGTACTACTCCGTGCACGACTTCATGGGCGTCTCGGTGTTCCTGCTGATCTTCGCGGCGATCATTTTTTTCGCGCCGGAGATGGGCGGCTACTTCCTCGAGGCGAACAACTTCGTGCCGGCCAACCCCTTGCAGACGCCGCCGGAAATCGCGCCGGTGTGGTACTTCACGGCGTTCTATGCGATGCTGCGCGCCACCACGGACCCGTTCAAGATCGTGCTGATGATCGTGATCGCGCTCCTCGGCGTGCTGGCGCTGCTGCGGGCGCGCGGCAAGTGGAAGGTGGGGCTGCCGGTGCTCGCCGTGCTGGTGATCCTGGCGATGTACTTCACCCAGTCGAAATTCTGGGGCGTGGTGGTGATGGGCAGCGCGGTGGTTTCGCTGTTCTTCCTGCCGTGGCTCGACCGCTCGCCGGTCAAGTCGATCCGCTACCGGCCATTCTTCCACAAGGTGTTTTACGGGATCTTCGTGCTGGTCTTTCTGACGCTGGCGTTCCTCGGAACCAAGCCGCCGTCACCCGCCGCGACGCTGATCGCGCAGGTCTGCGCGCTGATCTACTTTGCGTTTTTCCTTGGCATGCCGTTCTGGACGCGGCTTGGAACTTTCAGGCAGCCACCCGAACGTGTGCGGTTCAAGCCTCACTAATCGCCGGCCAAGGAGACACGAACATGAGAAAAATGCTTGCGAGGCTCGCGGTGATCGGGGCCGCATCGCTCACTCTGGCGCTCGCGCTGCTGGCCACGCCGGCCTATGCGGACGACAATTTCCCGCTCGACCGCGCGCCCGATAACGCGGACAATTTTGCTTCTTTGCAGCATGGCGCCAAATTGTTTGTAAACTACTGCCTGAATTGCCACAGTGCGAATCTGATGCGTTACAGCGCATTGACCAGTTTAGGCATTTCACCGCAGGAAATTCAGACAAACCTGCTTTTCACGACCGATAAAGTCGGCAACACGATGACGGTGGCCATGCAGCCGGGCGACGCGAAGTCGTGGTTCGGCACGGCGCCGCCGGATCTGTCAGTGGAAGCGCGGGCGCGTGGCCGCGATTGGCTTTACACGTATCTGCGCAGCTTTTATCGCGACGATACGCGGCCAACCGGCTGGAATAATCTGGTGTATGAAAACGTGAGCATGCCTCACGTGTTGTGGCAGCTTCAGGGGCAGCGCACGGCGAAGTTTGACGACGTCGTCGACGAAAGGAGCGGGGAAACAGTCCATAAATTCGTCGGCTACCAGCAGATCACGCCGGGGACGTTGTCGGCGGTGGATTATGATTCGGATGTGGCCGACCTCGTGTCGTACCTGTCCTGGATGTCCGAACCGACGCAGCAAACCCGCCACCGGCTTGGTGTGTGGGTGCTGTTTTTCCTCGGCATCCTGAGCTTTTTCGCCTGGCGATTGAACGCCGCGTACTGGAAAGATATCAAATAATCACGCCATAACCGGCGTGGGGCCGGCGCAAGGAAAAACCTGCTGGACGGTTTTTCTGCGCGCTGGCCCTTCAGCTTTTTGAGGAAACGTAAACATGATGGTTCTGTATTCCGGCACAACTTGCCCGTTCTCCCAGCGTTGCCGGCTGGTGCTGTTCGAAAAGGGCATGGACTTCGAGATCCGCGACGTCGACCTGTTCAACAAACCGGAAGACATCGCTGTGATGAATCCGTATGGTCAGGTGCCGATCCTCGTCGAACGGGACCTGATTCTGTACGAATCGAACATCATCAACGAGTATATCGACGAACGCTTCCCGCATCCGCAACTGATGCCGGCCGATCCGGTGCAACGCGCCCGCGCCCGCCTGTTCCTGCTCAACTTCGAGAAGGAACTGTTCGTGCATGTCGGCACGCTCGAAAACGAGAAGGGCAAGGCCGCCGAGAAGAATCACGAGAAGGCACGTCTTGCGATCCGCGATCGCCTGACGCAACTCGCGCCGATCTTCCTGAAGAACAAGTACATGCTCGGCGAAGAGTTTTCGATGCTCGACGTGGCGATCGCGCCGCTCCTGTGGCGTCTGGATCACTACGGCATCGAACTGTCGAAGAACGCCGCGCCGCTGATGAAATATGCCGAACGGATTTTCAGCCGTCCGGCCTATATCGAAGCGCTGACGCCCTCGGAAAAGGTGATGCGTCGTTGAGTTTGGCTTGAGGGTGGAGGCGTCGCGCCACGCGTGCGTGTCAGCGCGGGCGGCCGCGGCGCCTTGCTCAGTAAGAGGACTGTTGATGTCAGAGATTTCCACGAAGCCTTACCTGCTGCGTGCGCTGTACGAGTGGTGCACGGATAACGGCTATACGCCCCATATCGCGGTACGGGTCGACAATCAGACGCGTGTGCCTCGCCAGTTCGTGCGGGACAACGAAATCGTGTTGAACATCAGTTTCGAGGCGACCAGCCAGTTACAGATGGGCAACGAATGGGTCGAGTTCAGCGCGCGCTTTTCCGGCAAGTCGCACAAGATCGAAGTGCCGGTGGCCAATGTGCTGGCCATTTACGCGCGTGAGAACGGCCAGGGCATGGCCTTCCCGGTGGAATCGGCCGGCGGCGAAGCGACGGATTCCGGCGCCGATGCTGAAGATGCCGAAGCGGTCGAGCCGCCGGTGAAGGTGGCGGGCAGCGGACCCCGGGCGGTCGAATCGGAGCCGGCGCCGCGCGCGAAGGCCGACGAGGCGGACACGGACGACACGCCGCGTCCGGACGACGATGGCTCGAAAGGCGGCGGACGAGGCCACCTGAAGGTGGTCAAATGAAGTGATCCGTTGGCTGGGGCGGTTTGCCGCCGGTCATGGGGTGATACAGGCTGCGCGAGGTTTGCGCGGCCTGTTTGTTTTTGCGGGCGTGGATTAAGAGACGGGGGCGGGCACTAGCCTGGATACAGTCGCCGCGCGCGGCGTCCATCAAAACAAAACGGGCTACGCAAACCTCGCGTAGCCCGTTTTCAATCTGGGTCTCCCTGTCTGATTCGAACAGAGCGCCTCGGTTTGCTTCTGGAACGATTTGTCCGTTAAACGCACAGAGTTCATCTTCCGTGTTGACGCGTCTGCGGCGCCGCGCCTATAACTTCGGCTATGACAAACCTGCAACCCGAACGGAGATTTGCTTTGAGCGACATGACAGTAGAAAAGAGCGCGACGCCGCGGCGTTTGACGCCCAAGGATTTTCAGCGGACCGGCCCCGGCACGCTCGCCGGCCGTTACATGCGAATGTTCTGGCATCCGATCTTCCACTCTGTCGATCTCAAGCCCGGCAAAGCCAAGCCGATCAAGATCATGAATGTCGAATACACGCTCTATCGCGGCGAGGACGGCGAGCCGCATCTGACGCAGTTCCGCTGCCCGCATCGCGGTGCCCAGCTCTCGGTCGGCTGGGTCGAAGGCGACAGCATCCGCTGCCGCTACCATGGCTGGAAGTTCGGCTCGTCGGGCGCCTGCGTGGCCCAACCGGCAGAGCCGAAGCCGTTCCTCGAGCAGATCAAACTCACGACATATCCCTGCCGTGACTATCTGGGCTTCGTATTTGCCTACCTTGGCGAGGGCGAGCCACCAGAGATGCCTCGCTATCCGGATTTCGAGAATTTCGACGGCGTCCTCGATCATGACAGCTGTGTGCGTGGCTGTAACTACTATAACGACATGGACAATGGCGGCGATCATGCCCATTCCGGCTTTGCCCATCGTAACAATCCGGGGTCGTTCGACGGGTTCGCGGAATGTCCGGCGATCGATGCCGAGGAAAGCGATTGGGGAATGACCATCTACAGCCGCTTTACCAACGATACTCGCATCTCGCAGTTTGGCATGCCCAACATCATGCACTTCAAAGGGCAACCGAGCGATCACGAGGTCGCGATCTTCCGCGAACTATTGTCATGGTGGGTACCGATCGACGACGAGAGCCACATGCTATTCCTCGTTGCCCGCGTCGAGGTGACTGGCGACAAGGCACGCGAATACATGGAGCGCCGCGAACGGCGCCTTGCAGCCCGCGTCGCGCCCGGTATGGAGATCGCGCTGCGCGTGTTGCGCGGCGAAATCGAGCTCGACGAACTCGATCCGTCGACCTGCGACCTGTTGCACATTCAGGATCACGTCGTGCAGGTTGGGCAGGGGGTGTTGCCGGACTACGATGCCGAGAACCTTGGCCACTCCGACCGGGCGCTGATACTGCGCCGCCGTATCTGGGGCCGTGAACTCAAGGCGTTGCTAACCGGTACCCCGATGAAGCACTGGCACTATGCGCGAGAAAAGCTAAAGATCTCGCGCGGCGCGATGGAGCGGGTCTATGAGGAGCAGCGCGAGTTGCGCATCGACAAGAAGCCGAGTTCCTGACGAAGCGTTTCACGTCTCTGCACAAGGCGATCGGCGAGGCCGGCATCGTGCGGAATGCGGCTAGTCAAGGGGCAACAGGTGGGAGTACCCTACGTGAATTTCGGCGGCGAGTGTCGCCGTTCGGGGCACTGAAAGGATCTCTCATGCGATCGAACAGCGCGGCGCGCCTGCTGCAACTGATGAAGGTTCTGAATCAGAATGGGGCAAGCAGCGTCCAGGTGTTGCATGAGGAGACCGGCCTGTCTCGTGCGGCGATCTACCGCTTGCTCACGACCTTGCAGCAGTTGGGTTACGCCGAACAGTTGCCCGACCAGGCGCGCTTCCAACTGACCCTTGCTGTGCACGAGCTCAGCGATCGGGTGAGCGATACTGAGCGCCTCGCCGCTGTCGCCGCGCCGCTGATGCGGGCACTACAGCGGGAGATACTCTGGCCTTCCTCGCTGCAGATCTTCGACAAGGGCCGCATGGTTACGCGAGCGACGACTCGTCCCTATAGTCCGTTCGTATTCGACCGTGGACATATTGGCGCACACCACGCGGTGTTGGAAACGGCCGCCGGTCGGGCCTTCCTTGCCGCCTGCTCGCGGCGCAAGCGCGAAATCGTGCTCGACTTTCTCGCCTGCTCGTCCAACCCGCTCGACGAGGAGGCGCGCAACCCGCTGCTGGTCAGCCGAATTCTTCGCGACAATGCCCGCAACGGTTATGCGATCCGTGTTGGTGAGGTGCAGGCAAATACGACGAGTCTCGCGGTGCCGCTGCGCGTCGATGGCGAGGCTTCGGGCGCCCTCACCGTTTCCTATCTGAATTCTGCGCTCACGCTGGAGAAAGCGGAAGCTCGCCTGTTGCCACCCCTGCGCCGGGCGGCGGAGGGGATCGAGCGGCAGTTCATCGTGATGGGCGCCGTCTCCGGCAGATCCGCCAGTTAAGCGGACAGACCCCGCTTTCGCGCCGATGCGTCGCCGGTGCCAGGTCCATACGGTGGTGCGAACCCGTCGCTGTAAGGGGTTCGCCGTAAATCACTTCCGCATACCAGGTAATCCTACCTGGTGGTTGCCAATGAGCGCGCGAGGTCGATAAACAACTGGACTTCCAGCGAGTCATTGTCTCGTCGCCAGACCGCAGCAACTGCAGAATGGGGGGAATTCTTTAGAGGCCGATAAACCACGCTAGCGGGTCTGAGTGAACTCATGGATTCCGGTATCAGAGCGATCCCCATACCGACCCCTACCAGGCCTAGCGCTGTATTGAGATTGGAAGAAACTTCGGCGACTTTCGCAACGAAACCGGCACGTAGACAAAGTGCTTCGACTGATTCGAACAACGCAACGGACTGACGTGCCGCTGCTTTCAGGAACGTTTCGTTCTTGAGGTCGTCGATAGCCAGCTGTTTTCTCGTTGCGAGCCAGTGAGATGCGGGTAAGGCTACCATGAGGGCCTCTTCGTAAAGTGGTGCGACCGACAAATGAGGTTGCTCCACGGGTAGACGCAAGAAGCCAACGTCGACAATTCCTTTAGTGATCGCATCGAGTTGCATTTCGATGGGTAATTCGTTCACCTTGAGGGTTATCCTTGGGTGGCGCGCGTGATATTCCATCACGACTTGTGGCAACAGGCCCTGAGACGTAGAAAAGCTGCAGGCAATGTTGAGTTCTCTTTCCTCCCCTTCGCTGATCCGGCGCACGCGCCAGGCGATGGAGTCGAGGGTTGCGAGGACCGGAACGATTTCTTCGTACAAAGCTCGACCGGCTGGTGTTAACGAAACGGAACGTTTGGTCCGTTGCAGCAACTGGGCGCCAATTTCGGCTTCGAGCATTTTGATTTGCTGACTGAGCGGTGGCTGGCTCATGTTCAATCGATCGGCCGCCTTTGTGAAGTGCAACTCCTCGGCTAACACGACGAAATATTGTAGACGGCGGATTTCCATAAAACCTCTTTAAGACGAGATTCGTCTTAGTTCAAGATGCATTAGGTATTGGACGAGCGCTCCGTATCTTAAATAGAATTGTCTTGTACGTCTTTAAGACGTAAATCGTCCTTTAGTCGTGCTGCTTGGATAGATCCGTAAGGCCACGCCAGACAGTTAGCGCTACCCGCAATAAGGAAAGGAAATGGTGGAAAATTCTTCACTGGATGAGTCACTTAAGAAGCTCGCTCAAGCTTGTCGAATCCTTGAAATGGAGGGGCACGGTGACTTGACCCTCGGTCACCTGTCCCTACGGGATCCTGACGGACGTGGCTTCTGGATGAAGCGCAATCGGATCGGGCTGGGAGAGGTCTGCGGCCCCGACGACTTCGTGCTGGTGTCTTTTGACGGGGAGAAACTGGAGGGAGAGGGTGGCCGCCATTCCGAGTGGCCCATCCACTCAGAGGTTCTGCGAATCCGACCCGATGTCAACGTCGTCGCACATACCCATCCTTTCTATAGCTGTGTGATGTCGGCATCGACAGAGCCGTTATTGCCTTTTACGCTGGATGCGGACTACTTCGGTGAAGTGCCGAGGCACGTGGACGATGTCGCGCTGATCACGAGAGTCGACGAAGGGGTCGCAATGGCCAAGGCGCTAGGTTCCCATTTCGCGTTGCTGCTGAGCAACCACGGGGTCACATTCTGCGGCACGTCGATCGAACACGCGACCTGTGTTGGCGTTTTCCTTGAAAAGGCGGCGAAGGCGCATATTGTCGGTGCGAGCGCCGGTTTTGCGACCTCGATGCCAACCGCTGCGATTCGCGAACGGCGCCATGCTCAAATCATGAGTCCCGTCCATGTAGAGCACTCGTGGAACTACTTCTGCCGGAAGCTTGAGTGGTTGACGCAGCCCGGCGAGCGATCACAGCCGAAGCTGTTTCGCTAACGAACATCAGAGTATCCGTCACAGTGGGCGGCGATCGAATCCGTCGCCCGGAAACCGGCTGCATTAGACAAACATTGCGGGGGTGGACGGCCTGGTTCAACCATCATCGGCTCGTGGAATCGCCCGGCTATATGCTGCCCGCAGAAGCTGAGTACGCCCGGCGATCCAGCAATACTGCTGCTGTGCCCGCATCAACTTAACCCAACCAGCCGCCACGATTCCCGGGGGCGGTTCAATCCTCGTTACGCCGATGATCCCCGAACTCACGGCAATCGCGCGCACGCGCCCTTTGCGCTCCGCGCACCACGGAAACACGGACGTACCTACAGTTGCCCGATCGATCCCGACGCGATCAGAAAGCCGATTTCCCACGGCGT
Organism: Paraburkholderia sp. BCC1885; assembly: GCF_900996235.1. Lineage (GTDB taxonomy): Bacteria > Pseudomonadota > Gammaproteobacteria > Burkholderiales > Burkholderiaceae > Paraburkholderia. The sequence goes on along the minus strand of NZ_CAAJGM010000044.1, from coordinate 80,096 downwards.
GGGCCCTCATTTCTGGATCAGGATCGGCAACGTGGCCGCGAGGCGATTACATCGAAGCCGTCGAAGAACGTGGCGAATCTGGTCAGGATCCGCGCGCGAACCTGCATCGCATCGCCCGGCAAGCGTTCCAGACGCGCAATGATCGAGCCCCGGGTCACACGGCCCGAGACACCGGCGCTGCTACGGTCGCCCACGGTGTCGGCGATGGTTCTCATGCCGTTGTCGCCGTCCGAAAAGAGTTACGCGAGCGCCGTGCTGGCGTCAGTGAGGGTTGCGAGGTCGACCGTGCGGCCCTGGTTCATCCATTTGCGCGCGAGTTTCAGATCGCGCGGCGTGTTGATCGCAATCGCGCCGCGAATCGCACTGTCTTCCACGTAGAAGAGCGTGGCGCGTTTGCCCGGCAGATCGCCGCGCACGACGAGTTGCGCGTCGTTGGGAATGTCGCCGAGGATCTGCAGGTTCACGTCGTACTGATCGGACCAGAACCACGGAATATCCGCATACGGCTCGAACGTGCCAAGTAGGGCTTTCGCCGTGGAGATAGCCTGGTTCTGCGCGTTCGCCCAGGATTCGAGCCGCACGCGGCGTTTCAGCCACGCGCTCGGATGGTTCGCCACGTCGCCGCATGCAAAGATGCGCGGGTCGGAGGTCGCGCCGAAATGGTCGACCACGATGCCATCGGCAATCGCAAGTCCTGCTGCTTGCGCCAGCGCCGTATGCGGCGTGAGACCGATACCCGCGACGGCGAAATCGGCATCAAGCGTTGTGCCGTCGGCCAGCGTGGCACGCACGCCGTGAGCGTTATCGGGGTGATCGTCGAGCGATACAAGGCCTGAATCGAGGCGCACGTCCACGCCATTGGCCCGATGCAGTTCAACCAGGAAATCGGAAATAGCCGGCGGCACCGATCGGACGCACAGACGCGGCGCGCCTTCGACGACGGTTGCTGCAACACCAAGCTTGCGTGCAGTTGCCGCCACTTCCAGCCCGATCCAGCCGCCGCCGATCACCAGAACGTGCTGGCTCGCGCGCAACCGTTCGCCGAGAGCGACCGCCTCATCGAGCGTGCGCAGGTAAGCGATACTGGAAGTCTTCACCAGCGCATCGGGCAAGCGTCGCGCTGCTCCACCCGTGGCGATCACGAGACGATCGTATTGCACTTCACGACCCGACAGAGTGCGCACGATGCGCTGCTCACGATCAATCGACGTAGCGGTATCCGGTTGCCACGCTTCGATGTTCAGGGCGTCGAAGTCGTCTGGCTTGACGAGGCGCACGGTGTCGATATCCGCTTCTCCCGCCAGCACCGCCTTCGACAGCGGTGGCCGCTCATACGGCAAGTGGATCTCATCAGCGATCATTACAAGGCGACCGTCAAAGCCCTCCTTGCGCAAGGTCTTCCCGACCCATCCGGCGGCCTGGCCACCGCCGATCACGACGATCGTGCGTGGTACCTCCAGGCTTGCGTGTGCGCTTGATGCCGCGACGTCAGTCATGTTTGCGCTCCGTCATGAACTTTCCTTCCGGCGCTTTCGCATTCTTCTGGCGACGCGTGTTGCCGTCGATGCCGCCATCGATCGCCCATTCGGCGAATACGGTCGGCCCCGGCTCGAAATCGCGCGGCTGCCATTCGGGCGTCAGTTGATCCTCATCCGCGTAGTACTCGATGAGCGCACCGGCCGGGTTCTGGAAATACCAGAAGTACGCCGACGACACCGGATGGCGCCCCGGCCCAAGTTGCGTGTCCCAGCCGCAGCGGCTGATATGCATGCCGCCGCCGAACACTTCGTGAATATCGCGCACGGTGAAGGCCACGTGATTCAGGCCACGTTTGCCATTCGGCAACGCCAGCAGGAACAGGTCATGATGTCCGCCATGCGGCGCGCAGCGCAGAAACGCGCCACGTCCCGGGTAACGGTCCGACATCTCGAAGCCGAGCAGTTCCTGATAGAACTTCTCCGTTTCGGCAAGGTTGTTGGTGAAGAACACCACATGCCCCACTTCCACCGGTTCGGCTCGTTCATAGATCGGCGACGGTTGATTCACGCGTAACGTCTGGCCCCACACGTTCGACGGCGAACCATGCGTTTCGACGTCGCGCTTGCGGGTGACTTCCACACGAATCGCCATGCCGTTCGGGTCGATGCAGCCCACCGCGTCGTCGTTTTCGAAGTGCCCAGGCTGACCTGCGAAGCGGCCGCGCAACGCGTCGAGTTCGGCGCGCGTCGCTACACCCCACGTCACCTCACGCAGCGTCGGACCTTGTTCGAAAGCGGGCGGCAGCGACGGATCGTTAGAATCCACGGCCAGAATCGTGCAGCCGTTCAGCGATTCGAAGCGGGCACGGGTTGCGTCGTGTGCGGTCTCTTTCAAACCCCAGTCGGCGAAAAAACGCCGGCAGGTTTCGAGGTCCATCACACCGTAAGTAATCTGTTCAATGCCGAGAATCGTCATGTCGTGCCTCTTGTTCCTCAATTCGTCTGGGGCGCATTGGCCCAGGCTAAAGGTGCGTCGTTCAAGCCCCAATACAGGCTCTTTTGCTGCATGTACTCGCGAATGCCGAGACGCCCTTTCTCGCGACCCATCCCGCTCTCTTTCCAGCCGGAGAACGGCGTCGAGATCGAGAACAGCTTGTAGGTGTTGATCCACACGGTGCCCGCTTCGAGCGCGCGGGCCACGCGCCAGGCGCGCTTGTAGTCGCGCGTCCAGATGCCGGCAGCGAGACCAAACACGCTGTCGTTAGCCTGCTCGAGAAGCGAGGCTTCGTCATCGAATGGCATGGCGACCAGCACCGGTCCGAAGATTTCTTCCTGGCAGATGCGGGCGCTGTTCGACAGGCCTTCGAGAATCGTGGGCTGATAGAAGTTGCCTTGTTCGCGTCCGTCGCCAACGGGACGCTCGCCACCGCACAACAGGCGTCCACCTTCTTCCAGCCCCAAAGCGACATAACGTTCCACCGTTTCGCGATGCGCAGGCGTAATCAACGGGCCCATCTGCGTTTCTGAACTCGACGGGTCGCCCACGCGCAACCTGCGTGCGCCTTCCGTCAAGCGCTTCATGAACGCTTCGTAGATCGGGCGATGCACGAACAACCGCGAGCCCGCGATGCATGCTTCGCCTGACGAACTGAAAATGCCGTACAGCACGCCGTTCACCGCGTGATCGATATCCGCATCGTCGAAGACGATGGTCGGCGACTTGCCGCCCAGTTCCAGCGATACCGGCATCAGCTTGTCCGCGGCAATGCGCGCGATGCCACGACCCACTTCGGTCCCGCCAGTGAACGACACTTTCTTCACGAGCGGATGACGCACCAGCACATCACCGATCACCGAACCTTTACCGGGCAACACGCTCAACACGCCCTTCGGCACGCCCGCTTCTTCGCAGATGCGCGCCAACGCGAGCGAGACCAGCGGCGTCACTTCAGCGGGCTTCAACACCACCGCGTTGCCACCCGCAAGCGCAGGAGCAAGCTTTTGCGCATCCGATGCGATCGGCGAGTTCCACGGTGTGATAGCCGCGATCACGCCTATCGGCTCATGCACGCTCATGGTCATGTAGTCGCCACGCGACGGCGTGAGCTCTTCATCGAGCGTTTCGAGGCACGCGGCGAAATAGCGGAACGTGTTGGCGGCGCTCGCCACCAGTACGCGTGTTTCGCCGATCGGCTTGCCGTTATCGCGCCGCTGCAGATGCGCCAATGCTTCGTGACGCGCCATGATCAGATCGGCGATACGGTACAGAACCAGGGCACGTTGATGCGGCTTCAGACCGGCCCAGTCCGCTTTGCGCCATGCAATGTCCGCCGCTTTGACCGCATCGCGCGCATCGTCGGCGCTGGCGGTCGAGATTTCCATGTTGACCGACTGATCCGCCGGATACAGGCTTTTATACGGGTTGCCGCGTCCTTGCCGCCATTCGCCGCCGATGAAAATATCGCCGGTGGGCACGAGGCTGGTATCGAAGTGAGTCATGTCGGTCATCCGCTCAGTTACTTCTCATCAGATCACGCAACGCGCCGCGCGGTTGCGTAGCGCACGGATCGCGCTGAACGCGGTCAGCGCGGACGTCTTGGGGTTGTCGGGCAACGGCTTGCCGCACATTTCGAGCGACATCTCGCCGAACGCGCCACGCGCCAGAATGCGGTGCACATTGCGCGTCGCCGCCGGGTCTGCGATCAGACGCACAATGGTCTGATCGAGGCCGAGACCTGCCAATGCAATCGTCGCCGCCACGTTGGCATTCTTCGGATAAAGCCGCGCCGCTTCGCGGGCACTACCTTCGAAAATGATCCGCTCTTCCGTCAGGCTCTGCAGGTCGCAGATTTGTTCGGCGGGCGTGCCGAGCCAGCCTTGCGGCGGCTTGCGACCCGTGTACAGCACTTCGTCGAGGCCCCCCAGTTTCGCCGCGGCCAAAGCGTCTACGCCGCCAATGGCGCCGGACAACAGCGTCAGCGTGGCATCGCCTTCATCCGCAGCGGCCGAGAGAGCGTCGAGCAGCAGCACGTCCGAGAGCGCGCCGATCGAAGCCACCGCGCAATCGGTGCCCGCTTTCAACAACGGAACAACGTGGTCGACCAACGCACTGTGGCCCGCGCATTCCAGCGCGAACTGCGGGCGGCTGCTCAGCGCAGCTACCGAAGACACCACATCTACCGACGCGCCCACCACCTCTCGCACCGACGCCGCATGCCGCTCGGGCACGATCACATGCGACACACGCACCTGCGGATCCATCACGACCGAGCGATACACCGCCTGGCCGATCGCCCCGAAGCCGATCATCGCAACGTCGACGGGCGCGTGATGTCCCGCGTGGCGAAGATCAAGCATGTTCAGGCTCCTGCTCCTTGACCGGCGGCCCAGCAAACGCAGTGGCGAATGAACCGACCGACAGCATGTCCACTTCAACCAGCACCGGGCCGGTTTTCGCCAGACCCTCGCGGATGACCTCGTCCGCGTCGTCGAGCGACCTGATGCGGTAATGCGTGAGCTTCAGGCTTTCGCAGAACTGCGCGAAGTCCGGTTGATGCAGATCGACGAAGCAGCGGCGGCCGCCATATTGCGCGTCCTGAATGTTGCGGATCACGCCATAGCACTGGTCGTTCATCAGCACGATCATGACGTTGGCATTTTCCTGCACGGCCGTCGCCAGTTCACCGACGTTGACCATCAGGCCACCGTCGCCGACGAGGCACACCGTCTTCGCCGCGGTTTCCGCCAGCGCCGCGCCGATGGCCATCTGCATCCCTTGACCGATACCACCGCCCAAGGCGTGCACCCCGGCACGCGGCGTGAAAATCTGCAGCAGGCGGTTACCCCACGTGCTGTTCGAAATCGTCACGTCGCGCACCCAGTTATAGTCCGTACCCACCGAACGTTGCAGCGCATCGACGAGGCGCTTGTACGGCCCCAGCCCCTTGCCTACATCCGCCACGGCGATCTCGCGGGCAGCGGCCAGATCGGCGGCGAACTCCGGATCCACTTTGAGACGGCCTTCGAGCAGCGTTGCGAGTTCTTCCAATACCGCAGCGGAGTCGCCATGCACAAACAGTTCGTTGCGATAGCCGCGGTTATCGGCGAGTGCATCGGCATCGACGCGGTATAACGGTTGCGGCAACGCGAGCTTATACTTCAAGGTTTCGTTGCCACGCAGACGCGAACCGACCACGAGGACCGCATCGCAAGTCTTGTAGAAGCTCTCCACCGACGCGTGCACGTTGAACGCGCCGAGCGTCGCCGCATGATCTTCCGGCAGGATGCCGCGGCCCTGCACGCTGGTCACGACGCCAAAGCCCAGCGCCACCAGACGCTCAACCGCTGCGCGCGCGTGACGCGTGCCACCGCCAAGCCACAGCAGCGGACGCGTGGCCCTGGCCAGCGCATCGGCGAGTTGCACGACGCGCTGGCTGTCGTGCGTGAGCGTCGTCACGTGCGGTGCGCTGAGGTCCGCAGGCCATTCGATTTCCGTGGCCTGGATGTCAATCGGAATCTCGACACTCACCGGGCCGCTCGGCGCGGTCTGCGCAACGCGCACCGCTTCGCGGATGGTCGGGAGCGCGGCCTCGGCAGTGCGGACGCGGTAGGCGGCCTTCGAGATCGACGACAGCATCGACAACTGGTCCGGCGCTTCGTGGATATACGCGAGGTCCTTGTCGAGGTACTCGGTTTCGATCTGGCCAGTGATATGCAGCAGCGACGTGCCTGCGGTCAGCGCTTCGACCATCGCGCCTGCCGCGTTGCCAGCCGCGGTGCCCGTGCTGGTGAACGCGACGCCAAGGCCACCGGACACACGCGCCAGGCCATCAGCCATGTTGACCGCGCCAGCTTCGCCGCGTGCGCCGACATAACGGATCTTGCCGCGGCTGTTGATCGCGTCGAGGATCGGCATGTTGTGGATCGAAATCACGCCGAACGTAGTGCGAACGCCGCATTGCTCGAGAAAGGCGGCAATCAGTTCGCCGACGGTGGTTTTATTAGACATGTCGTGCATTGCCTCCAGAAACATCGATATGACTGCCTGTCGTGTACGACGACAGGTTGGTAGCCAGATAAAAGAGCGCCTGTGCGGCCTCTTCGGGACGACCGAAGCGGCCAAGCGGAATGTTCTTCTTGCGTGCGAGTTCTGCGGTCCAGTCTTCCCAACTCTGGCCCGGCTCGGCTTGCGTCTCGAACCGGCGGCGCCATTGGCCCGATTCGACGATGCCGATCAGAATCGAATTCACGCGAATACGCTGCGGCGCGAGTTCTACCGCTAATGACTTGATGAGACTCAGCAAACCCGCCCGTGCCGAGGAAGTCGCCACCATATGCGGCTCCGGCTGCAGCGCGAGCAGCGAATTCACGCAGACGATCGATGCATTGCCCATGCCGGCCGCGTCGCGCAGCATCGACAGGAGCGCGCGAGTCGGGTGGATCACGCTGAAATACTTCAGGTCGAGTTCTTCGCGCCAGGCATCGTCGGTGGTGTCGGCGAAGGTCGAGACGCGGCCTTGGCCGGCGTTGTTCACCAGCATGTCGGTGCGACCGAAGCGGCGCTGCACGCCTTGTGCGAAGGCGTTGACTTCCTCTGCGTCGAGCACATCGCAGCGCGCGGCCAGCAGTTGCGCAGACGGAAATTGCATCATCAGAGCCGTCTCCGCGTGCGCGAGGCGTTCGGCGTCGCGTCCGCAGATAGCGACCGATGCACCCGCACGCAAAAACAGTTCGGCGGTTGCAAGACCGATGCCGGACGAGCCGCCCGTCACCACCGCTACCTGACCGGTCAAATCGATCTGGATCATTAGAGCCCCAATGCCTTCATGTACTTGCTGCCCGTCGTCGGTCCGTTCTTGGGCCGATAGTTCAGGCGTTGCGAGAGTTCGTCAGCCGCGCCGCGCACCTTGTCGATCAGACCGCTGTCGAGCAGCGCGGCCTCGATCTCGGGCCGCGGGATCGTCGTGGTGATCACTGCGACGATGCGGCCGGTGTCATCGCGAACCGGCGCCGTCACCACCGAAATGCCACGCTCGAACGACGACTCGCTGATCGCAAAGCCACGCTGCGCGTCGACGAGAATCCGTTCGTACAACTCTTCGATGGTGGCCGGCGTCAGCTTCGTGAAGCAATGCAGCTTCGGTTCGGGGTACAGCGCGCGCAAATCGGCGAGCGACAGATCGCCCATCAGCACCTGGCCATGTGTAGTGGCATAAGCTGGCAGACGGGTGCCGACATTTACCTTTACCGAACTGAAAAAGGCGGCGTGGCTCTGCGCCTTGGCGACGAATACGACATCGCGTCCATCGCGAATCAGGATATGGCTTGTCAGACCGGTGTCGTTGCGCAAGGCCTCGATGATCGGCAAGCCGAGGTCGGTCAGTTCGAGCGAGCTCAGGAATTCGAAGCCGAGGCGTAGCACTGCAACGCCCAGGCGATAGTTGCGGTCCTTGTCGGCTCGCTCCAGAAAGCCAAGCGATTCGAGCGTCTGCAGCAGACGGAAGACCGTCGTGCGGGGAATCTTCAGGCGCCGGGACAACTCGGGTGCGCCCAGTACCGGTTCGCGCGGCGAGAACTCAGTGAGAATCTTCAGACCGCGTTCGAGACCGGGCACTTTGTAGCCGGATTCAGCGCTGTCTTCGTCTATTACGCGCTCGGCCTTGATCGTGTCGGGCGTCATTCAATGGTTCCGTGGTGCCGCACTGGCGCGGCAGAACGTGTCGATGATCGCGGTGTACGCGTCAGCGGCTTCGATATAACCGGCGTGGCCGGCACGCGGCACGACCTGCAAGGGCGTGCGTGCAATTTGCGCCAGCCGTTCGCAGGCGGACGGCAGCGTGATGGTGTCGTCAGCGCCTACGGCAACGTTGACGAGTCCGTGAAAGCGCAAGAGGTCGGCGGCAAGATCGGCGTTGGCGAGCAGATGCGTCGCTTGCGCGTATCCTTGCGGCAGGATGCGCGCCATGTTCCAGCGCACCCATGCACGAGCTGTCTCGTCGGCGTGCGCGGACAGCATGTTTGCGCCGCGCTTTTCGGCGAGGCCTGCAGGGCCGAGTTCGGCGAGCATCGCTAGACGCTGCTCGCGCTTCGTTTCGCGCAAGTCTTTGCTGGCCGCGCCGTAACCACCAGCAGGCGACAGCAGCAGAAGGCCAGCGACGCGGTGCGGATTTGCAGCAGCAAATGCACCAGCGACAATCCCGCCCAGCGAATGCCCTACCAGCACGCAACGCTCGACGCCGAGCGCGTCGAGCCAGCCGCGCAGAACGTCTGCGTAATCGGCCGCGTGAGGCGAAGGTGGAACAACCGGCGTCGAAACGCCGTATCCCGGCGCATCCCACGCAAACACATGCCGCGTCGCGCCCAGCGCTTCAAACTGCTGCAGCCACGACGCTGCGCCCGAGCCAATGCCATGTAGCAGCACAAGCGGCAATACCTCGTCGCGCACAGAGGCCGGTTCACGCGCTTCGCGATAACCCACGGTCTGCGTCGCCGCGGTAACGGCCTGCTGCAGAGGAAATCGCGCAAGACGCGCTTCCAGCGAGACGGCGAGATCGGCAGTGACGGACGGGACAGCGGGCATGTTTTCTATCTGCAAGTGCAAAGTAAGGTGACTTCAGTACGGTGACTGTGCGGAGCGGGTTGTCGCGTGGGTATTTCTAGCGCAAGGCGTCGAACCGGCAGTGCCCTGCGCTTCGCTCCCAGGTGCTTGCCGCTTATCGCTTCAGCCCGGCAAGCGGCGAGTCCGGCGGATACGTCGGCGTGATCGGCTTCGGGGAACCGAGCATCACGCACATCAGCGCGTCCTCTTCGCCGATATTCACTTCCGTGCGATACACGCCCGGTGGCACCGAAATCAGATCGCGTTCGCCGAGCACCGATTCCCAAACCTCGCCGTCGCGTTCGCAGATCACTTTCATCTTGCCGCGCAGCACGAAGAAAATTTCTTCGACATCCATATGAATATGGCTCGGTCCGATATTGCCGGCCGGAATCACCATGGTTGAGAACGTGAAGCCGCCTGCGGGCACCGTGTTGACATCCTTTGCGACACCCGTGCCGCCCGTGCCGACATAGCGCATTTGCGCCCGGCGATACTTCGGGTCGTAGTCGGCCTGGAACTTCAGCGCGTCCCAGTCGTAACGACGGGTTTCAAGACGTGCAACGCGCGTGTCCATCCATTGCGCAAAACTGGCTTCCGCGGGTTGATCCCACGACTTACGTTCGAAATCGGTGTCCGCCATCTCTTTCTCCTTTCGGTCAAGACAAGATCAATTCATCACAAAGCCGCCGTTCACCGGCAGCAACTGGCCGGTCACGAAACGTGCGGCATCGGACAACAGGAACAGGACCGGCCCCGTCACATCGTCGGGAACCTGGGCGCGAGTCAACGCGCGGCCTTTCAGGTAATGCTCGTGACGCTCGGCCGGCACGTAGGCGGTGGCCTCGACTTCGGTCAGCCCCGGTGCGATCGCGTTGACCGTGATGCCGTCGACACCGAATTCACGCGCGAGCGAACGCGTCATCGCTATCACGGCGCCTTTGCTGGCGACATAAGCCAGCAGTTTCGGCGCGCCCCACAGCGCCGTATCGGAAGCGATATTGACGATGCTGCCGCGGCCCGAGTCGCGCAGATGCGGCAGCGCCGCGGCACTCATCAGCCACGTGCCGCGCACGTTGACGTTCATCACCGCATCCCACGTATCGACCGAGAGCTCGCCGGCAAACTTGCCGCCGGAGTTGGTGATCGCCGCGTTGTTGATGAGCGCATCGAGGCCGCCGAGCTGCTTCACCGCCTGGGCGACAAAGCTCTGGATGTTCGATGGATCAGCGAGATCCACGGGCAGAAAGTGCGCCGCGTGACCTTCGCTCTGCAGCGTCTCGGCGAGCACACGACCTTCGTCGTGCAACACATCGCCGAACACGATTTGCGCGCCGGCCTGCGCCAGCGAGCGCACAAACGCCGCGCCGAGACCGCGCGCCCCGCCCGTGACGATCACGCGCCGGCCGGTGAGTGCCGCGGGGGCGGCGTTGGCGTTATGCATGGCTATGCCCTGCTGTCGCGCTCGCCGTGGCGGTGGCCGCTTGCGCACGATGCACGGCAAGTGCATCGAAATCCTGCTGCGCGCGCTGCCGCAACATGCGACGCACGCGGGTCATACCGACGTCATGCTGATACAGGAATTCATGCTGGCGGGCATCCGGCGCCATGCTTTCGAGGACATAGCGGTCCTGTTCCAGCACCTCCCAATGAAGCCCTTCGAGGCGGTTGCGATACATGAAACGCCATGCGTCGCGCTGCCATCCCGACACCTTGCGCGTGCGCCAGAAGTACACCTGGCAGTTGCTTTCGTCGACGGGAACGGCAAAACCGATGATCCCGAAGTTGCCGCCCGGGCCGGCCTTTTTCCTGTAGGGAATCGCAAGGCGCATCCAGAGGCAACCGGTTTCGCCGAGTTCCACCCAGTCGAAATTGACGTCACGCTGGCCGACCTTCTCGAACATCAAGCCGGTTTCGGTCTTGCGCACGCGCATCTCGGCCTGCTTGTCGCCTTCGGCCATCGAGTGCGAGGTAGCGTGCAGATACGCGCCGTGCATCGGATCCATCACGTTGTCGATCGCGAACTGGTAGTTGCACTTCCAGTTCGACATGCACAGAAAGCTCGCGTACTCCTCGCTCACCAGTTCTTGCGGCAACACCAGTGGGGCGGGTTCCTTGTGGGCGTCATCGCCGAACCACAGGAAGATGGCGCCCGCATGTTCCTGCACGGGATACGATTTCACGCACTTCTGGCCTTCGAGCGGGCAGTTCGGCACGGCCGGGACTTTGGTGACCGTGCCGCCACCGTCGATTTCAATGCCGTGGTACCAGCACGCGATGCTGCCACCGAGATTCCAGCCCAATGACAGACGCGCGCCGCGGTGCGGGCAGCGGTCTTCAAGCGCGTGGACATGGCCTTCCTGATCGCGCCACAGGACGATCTGATCGCCGAGCCGCGTCAGGCCAATCGGCGCATTGCCGACTTGCCAGCTCGGTGCGACCGGATACCAGTAGTTGCGCAGGCCGAGGTCGAGGTAAGCCTGAAGCGGATCGGTCGTGCCGTGGTCTGTCGTATGGGGCGTAGTGGGGGACGTCATGGGAAGACTCCGGATGCGTGAGACGGGTTCGCTCGATGGTTCGGGGGCGCGTTATTCGGCGAGCAGGCGGAATTCGGCGGCGAGGCGTTCGGCGGTCCACGCCGCTCCATCCGGGGTCCGGAAGCCGACGCGGTTCAGGCCGGCAACGACTTCCTCCAGCTCCACGGCGCCTGCGTCGAACACTTTTTCAAGCGCGTCGCCGAAGTCGTTCTCGTATTGCGTCGGCTCGGCCTTGCGGGTCTGCCAAACGAGGTTTTGCGCTTCGCCCGGCCTTTCGATGACGCCCTTGCCGGCCACGTTGTTCGGCTGCGGCGCGAGCCACGGCTTCAGGGAGGGATTGAATTTCACGGCTTGCTCTCGCATGTCATTCCACCTTGATCTGGATTTCTTCACCGGCAAGACGGACCTCGTACACCTTCAGGTCGCGACCGCCTGGCTCTTTCAGGCACTTGCCAGTCGGGATATGGAACACGGCTTCGTGCAACGGGCATTCGACGGTATCGCCGTCGACAAAGCCCTGCGTCAGCAACGCGTATGCATGGGGGCAGACGTTCTCCAGCGCGTACAACTCGTCGCCCACCTTGTAGATGCCGATCTCGGTGCCACCGAACTCGAATTCGAGCGGCACGTCGTCGGACAGGTCACCGGCAGAGCCAGCGCAACGCCATTGTTCACTCATTGATTAGTCACCTTCTCACTTGGCCATTTTGTTCCTAATATGGAACAGCGATTCTTATGTGGATAATTATAGAAGCTGTTGGACTACGGAAAAATAAAAATCTAGGGGCACTAAGGGAAAACGCTAACGCTACCGCTAACCGGGTGATCCAGGCCGCTGGTGGCGGTTTCGCCTCGACGTGCCCTGTCGGGTAAACGCGACGCAGATCTTTTTTGAAATCGTTGCGACGAGGGCATTGTTTTCCATAGAATAATCATTGTTCTATATATGGAACAAAAAGACGAGAAAATGTGACGTGCAGCCAACGTCTGGTGGGCCAGCGGCGCGTTCTATGTGCCGGGAAATTGCCCCGATAAGTGAAGCGAAGCAAAGGTGCCGTGAATCAATAATCTGGAGAAAAGCAATGAAGTGCAAAATCATCGCGCTGGGGTTCGTGGCCTATTCGGCGGCGGCTTTTCCCCAAAGTAGTGTGACGCTGTATGGCGCTCTTGATGAAGGGGTTGACTACATCAACAACGTGAGTCACGTAGTGAACGGCGTGAAAGTGGGCTCGCCGCAATACGCGCTGGATTCCCTCGCCGGTCCGTGGGGCTCCAGATGGGGGATCAAGGGCACGGAGGATCTGGGTGGCGGCCTGCACACGATTTTCACCCTCGAATCGGGGATCAACGTGAATACCGGTGGGATGGCGCAAGGCGGCTTGTTGTTTGGCCGGCAGGCGTTCGTCGGTATCAGCCAGGAGCACTTCGGCACGGTTACGCTGGGCCGCCAGTACGACAGCGTCAACGATTACGTTTCGCAGTTCGGACCGCTCGATCCCTGGGGAAGCGGCGCGAATCACCCTGGCGACATGGACAACCTGACGCGCGATTACCGGCTGAACAATACACTCAAGTACGCGAGCCCTAACTGGGGCGGACTCACGTTCGGCGGAACCGTGACGGCAGGCGGCGTGGCGGGGGAGATCACGCAGAATAGTGGCTATACGCTCGGGGTGGAGTATACGCACGGCTACTTCTCCACTGGCGTTGCATACGAGTTCGAAAAGAATCCGTCGAGCGTTGGCGGCGTCCTGAATAATGGCGGCAGCGCGGTTACGCCGGCTAACTCACACGCATTCGGCTCGGTCAACGCAGGTTATCTCGCCACTGCCAATCCGGCCAGTTCGTGGCAGGACATCGTGGCGGGCGCATCCTATCTGTTCGGAAGGTACACGCTGGCCGGCACGTATTCGAACGTCCGCTACGGCAATATCGGCAGCCTTGGGGGCGCATCGGCCACGTTCAATATTTTCGACATCAATGGTCGCATCCAGATCAACCCGGCGCTGTTCGCCGGCCTGAGCTATAGCTACACGAAGGGCAACGCGGTCAAGGGTGATCTCGGCGACCAGGCGTACAACCAGTTCTCGATTATCGTGGACGAGTCGCTGTCGAAGAGAACGGACATCTACGCTGCGTGTACCTATCAGACGGCGAGCGGGACCAATTCGCTCGGTCAGTCGGCGGTGGCGAACGTGGATCAGTTCGGCGACTCGGCGACGAACCATCAGGTTTTGGTCCGCCTGGCGATCCGACAGATCTTCTGATTCGGGAGGCGGCCATTTCCTCGCATTGTTTTTTTAGGTGGTGCCATTGCTGATCGTGAGCGGACGACGGTTGCCGTCGTCCGCACCGGTCTGTCCCATAGGTCGCCGCTGGGTCGCGCTATCATGTTGGTTTCTAATATTGAGACCAGCAGATAACCGTGACTATCAAAAAGGACAAAACGGCCGGACGCGAACGTAGCCTGTCCGATCAGCCCAGCATCGCTCTCGAAAACTTCCCCGTTCGACAGGGGAATGAAGACTTGCTCGCTGACCTGAATTCCGACGGTGAAACGTCCTCTGCTTATCTGGTACCCGGCCTTGAGCGAGGCTTGCGAATTTTGTCTGAATTCTCCGCCCGCGAACCGGAGCTTGGCGCTCCTGAACTGTCCAAACGCATCGGCATACCGCGCACGACAACCTTTCGCCTGTTGCAAACCCTGGAGGCGCTCGGCTTTCTCGAGCGAGGAGCTAGCGATCGGCATTTCAAGCTTGGTGTCGCTGTACTACGGCTGGGGTTCGAATATCTCAACTCGTTGGAACTGACTGAAGTCGGCACACCCGTACTCGAACGGCTGCGAGATGCAACGGGCTTGAGTACGCATTTATTGATCCGCGACCAGCGCGAAGTGGTATTTGTCGCCAAGGCTCAGGCGCGTGAGCCCATGTTCAGTTCGGTGAAGGTACATGTCGGTACGCGCTTGCCGGCTCATGCAACCGTGCATGGTCAGATATTGCTGGGTGATCTGACGCGCGAGGAGTTAAGTCAACTGTATCCGGAGCGCAAGCTCGAAGGCTTCACGGATCAGACGCCGCCGACGGTCGACGAGTTGTACAAACGCATTCGCGAAGCCGCAGTACTTGGTTATGCAGTAAGCGAGGCGTCCTTCGAAAGAGGGATTTCAGTGGTTACGGCGCCGGTACGCGATCAAACGGGCAGCATCGTGGCGACGGTGACAGCGACGGTACCGCGCTCTGACCTGGGTAATCTGGCCGAGCGAGAGCCCTTGGTGATAGCCGTTTGTGGCGCAGCGATTGATGTATCGGTGCGACTCGGCTATCGCCTGAGCGTAGACGACCCCACGGTACGGCTGGCCCAGCGTGCCACTCTTACTTCACGCTGAGACTCCGAGCGACCTGCTCTGTCCTGCGCCGCCCCATCAACGACCTGCGAGCTGCTGCCGTCTGTAGCGCCGCGCAGCGACACCCAATAGTCCACGTCCAATAGTCCACGTTTTCTCGAGCGATTCCTTACGGTTCGGTTGACGTCGGTTCCCCGTTTTGCCAGAACAGATCATGCGTGCACACCGGTTTTGACGCAGTTGACACCGGGATTCTGGCATCTTATCCTTATTCCACTTAATAAACGCTAGTTCATATATGGAACAAATATCGTTTGTGAGTGCCTTTATGGCTTCGTTCCGCTCCCCAATCTTCGAGAAGGACTATTGTGAGAAAAATGACAATTGGCATGCATGTAAAGGCGAGATTGCGTGGATTCGGAGCAGTTTTTATTGCAATGATCTTGCTGGCCTCCATGGATGTTTGTACGGCCGCCCAGCCCGATCCGGTGAAGATCCGTTTGGGTTATGGCGTTGCAGTAGAAGAGCCGGTCTGGCTCGTTATTGCCAAGCCAGCGTTAGCGGTTCATCAAGGGCACGAATATTCTCTTCAGCCGAGCCGATTTTCCGGGGCCGACAAACGTATGCAAGCGTTCGCGGCCGGAGCGTTGGATGTCTCCACTGTCAGCGCCAATGCGGCGATTTTCGCTGCAGCGGAAGGGCTCGATTTCAAGATTATTGGCTCACTGTCGCGTGAAAGCGCCCGAGGCTTCGCTACCCAGTTCATGGTGCGCGCCGATTCGCCAATCAGGACGGCTGCGGATTTGAAGGGTAAGACGATCGGTATTAACGGTTTCAGCGGATCAGGCAATTTGTGGGTGGACGCTTATCTAAAGAACCACGGCATGAGCCAGGACGACGTGACGTTGGTCCCGGAGGATTTCGCGGCTCAGGGTGACGCGCTACGTTCCGGCAAGATCGATGCGGGTATGTTTCCGCAGCCGTTCGCCGCCTTGATGCAAAAGCAGGGCGGCGCACGTGTGCTATTTTCTTCGAAGGACGCCGTGCCGCAGGAAGAGGAACTGATGCTCATTGTTGCGCGTACCGATTTTCTTAAGGCGCATCCTGATGCTGTGAAGGCCTTTATGGCGGATGTTGTGAGCGCAACGACCTATTATGCGCAACACATGCAGCAGGCGCGCCAGGACATTCTCGACGCCAAGCTTGTACGCGTTGCCCCGGACGTTTATTTGCACATGACGGACTATTACCGGGATCCGACCTGTCGTCCGGATCTTGCGGAACTCGAGATGATGCAGGATGAGCAGGTCAAGGCAGGTTTTCAACAGAAGCGGGCCGATCTCAAGACACGCGTCGACGATGAGTATCTGCCTGCTCCGGGTAAAAGCTGAACGTGAAGCTGGCAACTGCCATTCATTGAAGTTCGATACGTATTAGTGAACCTATCTTTCGGTGCTTTTAGACTACTATGCCCGCCACATCCCCAGTTCTGCAGGTCCGTGATCTCGAGAAAGCTTTTACGCCTGGAGGCGCTAGTGTAATCAAGGGCCTTTCACTCGATATCAATGCGGGCGAATTCGTCAGTGTTGTGGGACCGTCCGGTTGCGGGAAGAGTACCTTCCTGCATATGGTTGGCGGCTTCGAGTCGATCACCGGGGGCACCATGACAATGCATGGCGTCCCGATCAATGCGCCCTCTCCGCGGCGGGGCATGATGTTTCAGGACTTCTCTTTATATCCATGGCTCACCGTGTTGCAAAATGTTTGCTGGCCGCTGGAAATGAAGAAAATTGAGAAGTCCGAACGAATTGAGCGTGCGCGACGTATTCTTGAGACGGTGAATTTGACCCGCTACGCCGACTTTTACCCAGCCCAGCTGTCAGGCGGCATGAAGCAGCGTGTGGCGCTGGCGAGGTTGCTGGCGCTCGATCCCGAGATGTTGTTGATGGACGAGCCATTCGGAGCCCTGGATGCTCAAATGCGCGAACTGCTTCAAGAGGAACTGCTGCAATTGTGGCTTCGTTTTTCGAGTGAAGGCGCGGGGCAGGCGCACCGAAAGACGGTGATGTTCGTGACACACGATCTCGACGAAGCGATTTTCCTGAGTACGCGAGTACTCGTGTTCGCTGCGCATCCTGGCCGTATCAAGGCCGACGTCGAGGTGCCCGCTGGGCCGGAACGTGATGCGAATTTCCGCAAGAGCGACGCTTACCATCGTACGCGTGATCACGTTTGGGACCTGTTGAGGGAGGAAGTGTTAAAGGTCCGGGCCCAGGAGGAATCGGCGTGAAGGGCATTTCAAGAGCTTCAACGCCGCTTGCGGCGACCGCCGTTACGCGGGCGAAGCATACGTCGACTGTGCGTCGGGGGCGCTTCGATTCAGTGCACGCCCTGCAGGGCGCGCTTTTGCCCATCGGCGTGGTGATTTTGTGGCAGTTGACTGCCTCGCTGGGCTATCTGCCCGAGTATCTGAGTTCGCCGTTGGCCGTATTTCTTGCATTCGACGAGATTATTCGGGATGGTGAACTGGCCACGGCAGTCGCGGCGAGTCTCTACCGTGGGTTTGTCGGATTCGCGCTTGGATCCGTTGACGGCGTGCTAATAGGATTGGCAGCGGGGCTTTGGAAGCCGGTTCGGAATTTTTTCGATCCCGTTGTGGCGTTTTTTAATCCAATTCCCAAGATCGCTTTTTTGCCGGTTTTTCTGCTGCTATTAGGGCTTGGTCATGGCCTTATGATTGCAATCGTAGCGCTTTCCGTGTTTTTCCCCTCGTTTCTGGCTTCTCGCGACGCCGTTGCATCGATTAACCCAAACTACGTCTGGTCGGCGCAAAACATGGGTGCATCACGCGTCACGATATTTTTTCGCGTGATCCTTCCTGCAACGGCACCGCAGGTGTTCGTTGGTCTTCGAATTGGTTTGTCGATGACGTTCGTGATGCTATTTGCTTCGGAGTTGATCAGCGCTCAGTCGGGCTTGGGATGGCTCATTGAGCAGGGAGAAAATGCCGCTCGCTATGATCTGATGTTAGCCGGCATCGTCGCTTTTGCGGTGCTCGGCTTCATTTCAGATCGAATTTTGCTGCTGGTACGTGCGAGAGTGTTGCGTGGTCAAACGGTCGGCACATTGGAGCTACAACGGCCATGAACCGTACAATGTCGATGGTAGGAAAATGGTATTCGTTGCCACTGCTGTTCGTGATATGGCAACTGTGCGTGAGTACGGGGATTGTCGTTTCGCAACTGGTGCCGAGTCTTCTGAAGATCGCAGACGCATTTGTGCACGACATGATTAATGGAGTCCTGTTACATGCCGCGATGATCACGATGGGACGTGCTCTTGCGGGATTTATGCTTGCGCTACTAGTGGGCGTTCCATTAGCGACTGTAATGGTCCGATCGAAGTGGTGTTCGAGGTTACTCGAGCCCACGTTCTTTGCCGGTTATCCCGTTCCGAAGATTGCATTGTTCCCGGTTTTCACCTTTATCTTTGGTATTGGAACGCCGTCAAAAATAGCGTTTACCTTTCTGGAGGCGCTGTATCCCATCGTCATTACCACATACGTGGGTATGCGAGGGATCCAGGAGCGTTGGCTGTGGACGGGCAGAAACCTCGGAGCTTCGCCCGCACAATTGCTCCGTCGGGTCATCTTCCCTGCGGCATTACCATCCATTTTCGCGGGCATTCGAATCGCACTGCCTGTTGCGATTACGGTGGTGGTGGTAACTGAGATGATCGGCGACAGTAGTGGATTGGGTTATTACGTGACTATTTTCAGTACGCGCTTTCAATATCAAAATGTCTATGCTGGCTTGCTAATGGTTGGTCTGTGCGGTTTTCTGTTAGACCGATTGCTCGTTTGGGCGCGGCACGTCTGCGTGTACTGGGAGAGGGGGCGACGCTGAAGAGCGTCTGGTTGTTGATTTGCACGGAATCCTGACCCACCCTACGCAGTAATTTGCATCGCCGTTTGGCCATGTGGACATATTCGAGGCCCGATGGATTGAGCCTGCCAGCCAGAGCTGTCTTTGAGAAACCACGCTTGCGCGAGACGGGTAGCTCACGGATGTCCACGACGGTCCCGATGTTGTACTCGGCGAGCATCGACACAAACGTGTCGATATTCAGATCTTCGTAGCCTATGGCGAAAACAGTCATCGGCGAACCTCTCAACGCGGTTGTGTGTGCAGGAATCGAGTGGTTGGCGCGGTGACAGCGTAGCTGATCTGATGCTGATCCACTTCTCGGCTGACTCGTGTGTTTTTGGAGCCACGCGTGTGACAGCATCATTTCTTCCCAAAGGGCGGGATTGATCGATATGGATTGATGCTGACTCAAAATGCCTACACCGCGCCTACACGAACCCCAGAAAGCAAAAAGCCCAGCCATGTAGGCCGGGCTAAGTGCTTGAATTGTTTGGTGCCCCCTGTCTGATTCGAACAGACCACCTCATGATTACAAGTCAAGTGCTCTACCAAATGAGCTAAGGGGGCGAAAGCAGCGCGCCATTATAAGCCAAGACGAAGCGAACGGCTACCCGGCGAGCGACACCCGCAGTCCCATCCGTTACCATACAGGTCTATTCGATATCCCTGTCATATCGGATCCCCCACCTTGCTCAATGAACCAACACCCCTCGCAGCATCCTACGCAACCTCCCACCATTACGTGGCCTGAAGCAGACGGCCCGCGTACCGCCCGCTGGCGCTCGGAAGCGGCCGTGCCGCCGCCCAAACGCGTCGTCGTGGCCGATGATCGCACCACCGCCGACACCGCCTACCGTCTCGCCTGCGAAGGCACGGCGCTCCTGTGGCAAGGCGATTTCCAGAATGCCCGTCAGCTTTTGCAGGCGGTCACGCGCCGTGTCGAGCGCAAGCCGCGCAAGCAGGCCGAGACGCTGATCGACGCCTTCAATTTTCATCGGCAGACGCAGTCGCAGCGGGCGCGCACGCTGGGCATGATCCTGATTCCGCTCGACGCCGCCTACGCCATCCCGCTGCGTCGCGCGCCGGAAGTGGCGCAGGCCTGCACGGAAACCTACGGGCCGCCGACAGACGAGCCGTCGGTGGTGTCGTTGCGTGAGCTGCTCGGTCTGATCGGCGCGCATGAATGGCGTAAGAAGGGCGTCGAGATTCCCACGCTCGGCGAGCGGATTCATCCGCACTACGGGGTGTTTTCGCCGGTGCGGGGCGAATACGTGGATCTGGTGGCGCGCACGCCGTTGCCGTCGCTGAACAAGGCGTTCGATATCGGCACCGGTACGGGCGTGCTCGCCGCCTTGCTGGCCAAACGCGGCGTGAAGAAGATCGTCGCCACGGATCAGGACCCGCGCGCGCTCGCCTGTGCGCGCGAGAATCTGGCGCGGCTCGGCTACGCGCAGCAGGTCGACGTGATCGAGGCCGATCTGTTCCCCGAAGGCCGAGCGCCGCTCGTGGTCTGCAATCCGCCGTGGTTGCCGGCGCGGCCCGCCTCGCCGATCGAGTACGCCATCTACGATATGGACAGCCGTATGCTGCTCGGCTTCCTGGATGGCCTCGCGGACCATCTCTCGCCCGGTGGCGAGGGCTGGCTGATTCTGTCGGACTTCGCCGAGCATCTCGGTCTGCGCAGCCGCGAGTTTTTGCTGGCGGCTATCGAGAAGGCGGGGCTTACCGTCGTCGGCCGGGAAGATATCAAACCGCGCCATCCGAAGTCGACGGATGAGAGCGATCCGCTGCATGCGGCGCGGGTGGCCGAGGTGACGTCGTTGTGGCGGTTGAAGGCGCGATAGGACGCTGATTTTTAAGAGGCGCAGTGGGTCTGAATCAATCTTTCAGCCTGGATTGGATCGGCCCTTTCAGCCTTCTCAGCCTTTCAGCCCCGCCAGATAATCCAGCGCCCCGCGTCCCGCCGCCCGTCCGCTCGCAAAGCAGGCTGTCAGCAGATAGCCGCCGGTCGGCGCTTCCCAGTCGAGCATCTCGCCGGCGCAAAACACGCCCGGCAGACGCGCGATCATCAAACGCGAATCCAGCGCTTCGAACGGCACGCCGCCCGCGCTGCTGATGGCCTCTTCAATCGGCCGTGGACGCACGAGCTTGAGCGGCAGCGCCTTGATCGTGTGGGCGAGGCGCGTCGTGTCGGCAAATTCCTCTTTCGACAACACCTCGTGCAGCAAGCCGAGCTTGACGCCGGCGAGGCCGATACGCCCTTGCAGATGACTCGACATCGACCGGGAGCCGCGCGGCCGCGTGACTTCGTCCAGCACGCGCTGCTCGCTCAGTCCGGGCAGCAGATCGAGGGTGATCGTCACCTCGCCGTCGCCGCCTTCGGCCTGTAGCCGTTCGCGGATCGGCGCCGAGAGCGCGTACACCAGACTTCCTTCGATGCCCGTCTCGGTGACGACGAACTCGCCTTGCCGATGCTGCACGCCACCGTCGATGCCGGACAGCGTGATGGCGACCGGTTTCACCGGCTGTCCGGCAAAGCGCGCGCGGAAATACTCGCTCCAGTTCGCGTCGAAGCCGCAGTTCGACGGACGCAGCGGCTCGACCGCTACGCCGCGTTCGCTCATCAGCGCAACCCACGCGGCGTCCGAGCCGAGGCGCGGCCAGCTCGCGCCACCGAGCGCGAACACGACGGCGTCGGCGCGCACGTCCTGCTCGCCGGTTGGCGTCATGAAGCGGAGTGCGGGAGGGGCGTCAAGCGCGTCAGGCGCGGCGGCGTCGGACGTGCTCCAGCCTATCCACTTATGCCGCATGTGAAACCGCACGCCCGCCGCTTTCAGACGATGCAGCCAGGCGCGCAGCATTGGCGCCGCTTTCATGTCGGTGGGGAATACACGGCCTGAACTGCCCACGAAGGTTTCGACGCCGAGCTCCGTGAGCCATGCGCGCAGGGCGTCCGGGCCGAATGCATCGAGTAGCGGCGCGATCTGCGGCTGTCTCGCGCCGTAACGGGCGAGAAACGGCTCGGGCGGCTCCGAGTGCGTGATGTTCATGCCACCTTTGCCCGCCATCAGAAATTTGCGTCCGACCGACGGCATGGCGTCGTACACGTCGACCCGCACGCCGCCCTGGGCCAGCGCCTCGGCGGCCATCAGTCCGGCAGGGCCGCCGCCGATGACGGCGACGCAGGCGGAATCGAACGAGTTGGGTGGCGTATGCATGCGGATGAGGGCGCGGTGACGGAGACAAAAGCGTGAAAAAGCGGCGGCGCGGCTAGCTCGACACGGCTGGCGACGCAAAGCCCGCTATTGTCACACCGCGCGCGGGCCGGCGGTAAACCGCTGGATCAAACCTTTAGTCAAACCGCCGGGGCGAGCCGCCGGAGCAAACCGGTGGATCAACGTCAAGCGCCCGCAGTCACGTCCCTAGCCAAGCCCGCACCCACGCATCCAGTCAAACCACCGAATGCGCCGCGTCGCCCTCATGGCTTCGTCCCGGCTTGGCCGGCAAAGGCTCGATCTTGCCGACGATCAGGAGATAGCTGAACGCCCCGAGAAAGCAGAACCCGCCGGCAACCACCAGCGGAATCGTGAACGACCCCTTGGTCAGCGCGACCATCACCCCCGTAAAAGTGGTAATGACGATCCCCGCCAGATTCGACGCGAAGTTCTGGATGCCGCTGATCGACGCCACGTGATCGGGCGTGGGCGCGACGTCGGCGGGCAGCGACCAGATGCTCGCGGCGGCGAACGCGAGGCTGCCGTAGGAGATGCCGAAAAACGCCAGCATCAGATACATGTCCGAGGTGAATGCGGACAAGGTGATCACCGACGACATCAGCATGCCGCCCACCATGCAGGTCTTGCGCGACGCGGTCAGGCTCCAGCCGTGCCGGTACAGCGCGTCGGAGACGAGACCGCCTACCCAGCCGCCGGGAATCGACATCAGCGCCGGAATCATCCCGAGCGTGCCGAGCGACTTGAGCGAGAAGCCACGCGTTTGCACGAGATAACTCGGAAACCAGGTGATGAAGAAGTAGATCACGAAGTTCAGGCAGAAGAAGCCGAGCATCATGCCCCACAGCGTGCGGTGACGGAACAGCGAAGCCCATGTCGCGCGCGGCTCGCCGGAGCGGGTTTGGCGCTGCGGCGCGACGTCCTCGGGGCCGGTCATGTCGCCGTGCGCGGGGCTGCGGTAGATCGCGAGCCAGCCGACGATCCACACCACGCCGAGCAGACCGGTGATGACAAACGACGCCTTCCAGCCCGCCGCGCTGATGATCAGCGCGACCACCGGAATCGACAGCGCCGAGCCGACCCGCGAACCGCTATCGAAGATGCTGGTGGCAATCGCGCGCTGCGCCGGCCTGAACCATTGCGCGACCAGTTTCGCGCAGGACGGATAAGCGCCCGCCTCGCCGATGCCGAGCATCAGGCGGCAGCCGAACATCGCGCCGACGCTGCCCGCCACCGACGTTGCGGCGGTGAACAACGACCACCAGCCGACTGCCAGAGGCAGCGCGATACGCGCGCCCACCCGGTCGACGAACCAGCCGAACGGCATCTGCATGAAGGCATAGGTCCAGAAAAAGCCGCTCAGGATGAGGCCCATTTGCGCGGGGCCGATGCCGAGTGCTTTTTCGATCTGCGGCGCGGCGACGGCCAGATTGGCCCGGTCGACGTAGTTGACTGCAATGGCCAGAAAGCACAGAAAAATTACGACCCAACGCATTTTTCGCATGACGACGTCTCCTCCGTGAGCGGCATCCGTGTGGACGCCGCGATCCGCTGCGGCGATGCCGGGCGGGTGGGGGTATGGGTGTCTGTCCTGTGCGTCCCGCTCTACCGGCGAGATTGCCTTATGTGCATGCTTATATCGGCCAGACCCGTTGCCGATGATAGGAGGGCGCCGCCATCACGGTCAAGCCGGATTGCGGGCGGAAGGGAGCTATTTGCAGGGAGATGACTGCGGGTAAACCATTGAAGGCGCCATTGAAAGCGCCGCGCGCTACGATGCGCGCGGCCGTGCGGCTGGATCTTTCTGACCTGTCAGGCTTCCGGGCCTGCGCGCTCAGCCCGGATATTCCTCGTCGACCTTGAGTCCGGCGAGCTTGAAGATCACCCGCAGCGTCTGCGGCTTGATATCGCGCCGTGACGCCAGCGTCGTCATCACGAAATCGAGAACTTTTGCGTATTTCAGCATGATCAGACAGGTTTCCAGATCCACGCTGCCGTCGCGCATCAGTTCGGCGAGGCGCAGCATCTCCACGGAGATGTCGCGCGCCATTTCCAGTTCGATCTGCTGCTTTTCTGTCCAGGCAGGGGTCGCCGTCAACTTGGTCAACAGTTCCTGGAACTTCTGTTCGGCGTTGCCGTTGGGTATCGTATCCATTGCCGCCTCATCTTTTCCGAGCGCGCTTCCGTTATGATCGCGGCGCACTGCAGGTTACGTAACGTTCGGGCCGGTGTTCCGGTCCGACCTCCCCACACGCATGCAGTTCGCCAGAACGAGCTGACGGAACCGGCCGCGTGTCTTTGTTCTTCATGCCGCCTGCCGTAGGGCTGGGCTGCATGCGTCGCTCGCTGCGCATTTCACGTCTGTTTTTGCCTCGTTCCGCACCCTTTTCAGAGCAGGAAGTGTTCCAGGAAAAACGCAATTTGCGCATCGTCGGCGGCAAGCAATCGGTGGGTGTGCCGCGCTTTGGGTAAACTGGCAGCAACTTTCCTCTTTTTCCGTCACCTGTCGCACGTTCGCCGTGCAATCGATGGCGGTCGGCACGATGTCCAGCAAAACTCACGAAATTCGCCCCAATCAATCCGTCGAACTGCTTAAGGAACTGCACATCCTGACGCGCGACGGCAAAATGAATCAGGACAGCCGTCGCAAGCTGAAGCAGGTCTATCACCTGTTCCAGTTCATCGAGCCGCTGCTGAAAGATCTGAAGGAAACCTCAGGTGAACTGACCCTCGTCGATCACGGCGCGGGCAAGTCGTATCTTGGTTTTATCCTGTATGACCTGTTTTTCAAGGAGCAACAGGATAATTCGCACATCTACGGTATCGAGACGCGCGAAGAACTGGTGGCGAGTTCCGAGGCGCTGGCGGCGCGGCTCGGCTTCAAGGGGATGTCGTTTCTGAATTTGTCGGTGGCGGATTCGATCACTTCGGACCGCTTACCGGCCAATATCGATATCGTCACCGCGCTGCACGCGTGCAATACCGCCACCGACGACGCGATCCGCTTCGCGCTGGAGAAACATGCGAAGTACATCGTGGTGGTGCCGTGCTGTCAGGCCGAGGTAGCCGGCGTGCTGCGTCAGAACAAGAGCAAGTCGCTCGGCAATGCGTTGACGGAAATCTGGCGTCATCCGTTGCATACACGCGAATTCGGCAGCCAGATCACCAATGTCTTGCGCTGTTTGCAACTCGAGGCGCACGGCTATCAGGTCAGCGTGACCGAGCTGGTGGGCTGGGAGCATTCGATGAAAAACGAGCTCATCATCGCCCAGTACAAGGACTTGCCGCGCCGCCGTCCCGCCGAGCGGCTCAACGAGGTGATGGAGACGCTCGGCCTCGCGGAGTTGCGCGAGCGGTTTTTTGTCGAGGCTTGAGACGTAGCCGCTTATTCCTCAGCCGCCTCGCTCATCCACTTTTCCCAGCCGGCCAACCCCAGCCGGCGCAGCGTTTCCTGATTGCGTTCGTAAATCTCGGCGGCGTCGGGAAACGCGTCCACGGCGCGCTCGATACTCGCTTCGCGCAGCAAATGCAGGATCGGATACGGGGCCCGATTCGTGTAGTTCTCGATATCGTCCGCTTCCGTGCCTTCGAACTGATATTGCGGGTGAAAGCTCGCAATTTGCAGTTCGCCTTCCAGGCGCAATTGCCTGAGCATCCGCTCGGCGAAAAACAGGCAATCGTTGTATTCGGTGAATTCGGCGAGCGCGTGCGGCAGGATCAGCAGCGTGGTGTCCAGTTCGGCGGGACCGGCTTGCGCCAGCGTCTGTAATTCGGTTTCGAGATCCATCAGGACACCTTCCAGATCCGTCGCTTCGCTGACCGCATAGCGGATCTGGTTCTTCACGTGCACGGCCTTGGCGAACGGGCAGAGGTTCAGACCAATGACCGCGCGGGTCAGCCAGTGGCGGGTGGCGGCAAGAATGGCGGCGTGGGATTCGGCGGACGGCGGCATGGCGGGGCAGGATGCTGAAAACGCCATTTTACCGGCGGCAGAGGGGGGAGCCGCTCATGCCTCGGTTTAAGAGATGCCGTTGGCGCCGGTCCTGGCTTCGGCTTCGGCTTCAGTTTCAGTCTCAGCTTCGGTCGCAGGACACGCCGCCGCAATCAACTGCGCCGCCACGCGAGGCGCGGCCCGAACCGGCCCGCAGCCCGGGCCGTAGGTCTGGCTTGCCGCGTACACCCCCTCGATCAGCAGGCCGAGTGCATCGGCCAGTGCCGCCGGATCGGCGGCGCCGGCTGCGGTGGTGAGCTCGGTGAGACGCGCCATCAGGCGCGTCTTGTTGTCGGTGACGAAACGCCGCGCCGCATGGGATGTATCCGGAAATTCGACCGCCACATTCATGAACGGACACCCGCGATAGCCCTCGTCCGACGCGCGCCCGGCGAGGTCTTCGAAATACTGTACAAGCTGTCTGGCCGGCTGGCCGGGATGTTTGGCAAAGCTCTTTTCGACGTAGCCGAAGAAGTTGCTGTCCTTGCGCGCCAGGTAAGCCAGCACCAGATCGTCCTTCGACGAAAACTGGCGGTACAGGCTCATCTTGTTGACGCCCGCCCGCTCGACGACGGCGTCGACTCCCACCACCCGCACCCCTTCCTCGTAAAATAACTCGCCCGCGGCCCGCAGAAGCTGCTCCTGCGCCTGCGGCCCGGTGATCTGCGAGCGGCCGCGGCGAGCCGCCTTGGCCGGCGCGGCGGTTGCGTGCTCTGACATGGTGATGGCCCCACGGTTTGTAGCTGATGACTTGACATGTTACCGAGCGGTAACTAGCATCGCAACACCATTGTGACTGATCTGTCACAAGTCCTTTACGAAAGCAGTAACAAACAGGCGCGGCGGCGGCGTCCGAGAGATGTCGCGCCAACTGGAGATCCGATGAACTGGGCAGCGAGAATGATTGGCGGGCGCTTTCACTACGGCTGGCTGACCGTGGCGGTGGTGTTTCTGGTATTGCCGGCGGCCGCCGGAACGCGCGCCACGCCCAGTGTGATGATGGTGCCGCTCGAACATCAGTTCGGCTGGAGCCGGGCGACCATCTCGCTGGCCATCTCGGTGAACATCGCGCTATACGGCCTGATGGGGCCGTTCGCGGCGGCGGCGATGCAGCGTTTCGGCGTGCGTCCCACCGTGCTGATCGCGCTCGGCACGATGGCGGCCGGCGTGGCGCTGTCGTCGCTGATGACACATCCGTGGCAGATGATCCTGATCTGGGGCGTGATGGTCGGCGGCTCGACCGGGGTGGCGGCGTTGTCGTTGTCGGCGACGGTGGTGAATCGCTGGTTCACGACGCATCGCGGGCTGGTAATGGGCATTCTCACCGCCAGTTCCGCCACCGGTCAGCTCGTTTTCCTGCCGCTGCTCGCGGCGATTGCCGAGCATCACGGCTGGCGCCAGGTGGTCTGGGTGGTGGCGGGCGCGGCCGCAATCGTATTGCCGCTGGTGGCGTTCCTGCTGCCCGAGCGTCCCGCCGACCTGACGCTGCGTCCATTCGGCGAACCGGCCGACGCGCCCATCAGCCGCAACCTCACAAAGCAGAATCCACTCGCGATCGCCTTCGGCACCCTCGCCATGGCCAGCAAGACGCGCGATTTCTGGCTGCTGTTTTTCAGCTTCTTCATTTGCGGGGCGAGCACGAACGGCTACGTCGGCACCCACCTGATCGCCATGTGCGGCGACTATGGCCTCTCCGAAGTGCAGGGCGCGTCGCTGCTGGCGGCCATGGGCATCTTCGATCTGTTCGGCACGACGCTGTCCGGCTGGCTCTCGGACCGCTACAACAGCCGGGTGCTGCTGTTCTGGTACTACGGACTGCGCGGCCTGTCGCTGATGTATTTGCCGCACGCGTTCGGCATCGACTTCTTCGGCCTGCCGCTTTTCGCGGTGTTCTACGGCCTCGACTGGATCGCCACCGTGCCGCCCACGGTCCGTCTCGCCACCGATGTCTACGGCAAGGAAGCCGCCCCGGTGGTGTTCGGCTGGGTGGTGGCGGGGCATCAGCTCGGCGCGGCCTTCGCGGCGCTCGGCGCGGGCATGCTGCGCGCGAGCCTCGGCACCTACACGGTGGCGTCGATGATTTCGGGCGGCTTGTGCCTCGTCGCGTCGGTGATCGTGCTGCGTATCAATCGCGGCGAACGGACGGCCGCGCCGCAGCCGGTTTAAGCGCGCGCTGCCGGCGTGTCGGGCGGACGGCAGACGCATTTGGGGGCGGCATCGACGCCGCCGCCGTGGGCATTCCGGATGCGCTTTATACGCGGCTTCTGAAGCACACGTAGCGAAGCCCGGTTATGCTATGTGGCCCCGGGCACTCGCCCGTCGATCATGAATTTCGACCGAGAGAAGCGCATGACCAACAAACCCGCCCCAACCGCAGTTCCCATTCACGAACTGATTGCAGGCCGCTGGAGCCCGCGCGCGTATTCGAGCGAGCCGGTGAGTCGCGAGCATCTGCATTCGGTTCTGGAAGCGGCCCGCTGGGCGCCTTCGTCGTACAACTCGCAGCCGTGGCGTTTCATGGTGTTCGATCGCAGTACCGACGAAGTCTCATTCAAGCGCGCCTTCGCCACGCTGGTGCCGTTCAATCAGGGCTGGAATGCGCCGGCGCCGGTGCTGATCGCCGTCGCCACGCACACGCTGACCAACAAGGGCGAAGTGAACCGTTGCGCGCCTTACGATGCGGGCGCCGCCGCTTTTTCGCTGGTGCTGCAAGCCCATGCACTGGGCCTCGCCGCGCACCAGATGAGCGGCTTCGACGTTCCCGCATTCCGCAAGGCCTTCACCATCCCGGACGACGTCGAAGTGATCACGATGATTTCGCTTGGCCACTTCGGCGAAGTCGAGAAGCTCGACCCGGTGCTGCGCGAGCGCGAAAAGTCGGTGCGCACGCGTTTCCCGCTCGGCGAGATCGCGTATAGCGGCGTGTGGAAGAAACCGTTTTGATGGCTTGGGCATGACCCGCCTGCGGTGGCGTATGGCCCTCTGCCGCGCCGGTGGCCCTACGCCGCTCGCGTAGACGGTTGGGCGGCCAGAGGTCAGCATCACCTTCCGGAGTAAAAGATACGCGCGGTCAGTTCACCTTGGCCGCGCGTTTTTTATTCACTCTCCGTCAGCTACGGCGGACAGCGGCGCCGCGACGTTTTCGAGCGATTTGCGCTCCGCGTCGACGCCCCAGATCGCGGCCACCACCGCCGCGCCGACCATCAGCGCCGAGCCGACCAGATAGCCGGTGAAGACCGCGCTGCGTTGGTGCGTATCGATCAGTCGTCCGAAGAATGCCGGTCCGGCGATGCCGCCGAGCGCGGTGCCGAAGGCGTAAAACACGGCAATCGCAAGTGCGCGAATTTCCAGCGGAAACGATTCGCTCACCGTCAGATAGGCCGAGCTGGCGGCCGCCGAGGCGAAGAAGAAGATCACCATCCACGCAGCGGTCTGGGTGGTGACAGTGAGCAGATTCTGTTCGAACAGATAGCCGCTGACGGTGAGCAGGACGCCGGAGATTGCGTAGGTAGCCGCGATCATCTTGCGCCGGCCGATCACGTCGAATAGACGCCCAAGCAGCAGCGGCCCGAGGAAATTGCCGAGTGCGAACGGCAGCAGATACCAGCCGATATGATCGCCGGGCACGTGATAGAAGTCCGTCAGCACCAGCGCGTAGGTGAAAAAGATCGCGTTGTAGAAGAACGCCTGCGCGGTCATCAACGACAGCCCGACCAGCGCGCGTCGTCGATGCACCGTGAAGATGGCATGGAAGACTTCGCGCAGCGGCGTGTGGTCGCGGGTTCGCAGACGGAGACGGGCGAGCGGCTCATCGGTCGGCGGATGTCCGGCGTCGCGAAAGCGCGCCTCGATATGCTCGACGATCTGGGTGGCTTCGCGCGCCTCGCCGTGGGTCAGCAGCCAGCGCGGGCTTTCGGGGACCCAGGCGCGCATCGGCAGGATGGCCAGCGCGAGCGCCGCGCCGATGAAGAAGCAGCCGCGCCAGCCCCAGTCGCTTGGCAGCAGATGCGGATCGAGCAACACCAGCGAGCCGGTCGCGCCGATTGCCGCGCCGATCCAGAACGTGCCGTTGATGCCCAGGTCGGTCCAGCCGCGCACGCGGGCCGGCGTGAACTCCTGGATCGTCGAGTTGATGGCGGTGTACTCGCCGCCGATCCCGGCGCCCGTCAGGAAGCGAAACAGCAGGAAGCTCGCCAGATTCCACGACAGTGCCGTGGCGGCGGTGGCCGCCAGATAAAGCGTCAGCGTGATGAAGAACAATTTGCGCCGCCCGAGACGGTCGGTGAGCCAGCCGAAGCCGAGCGCGCCGAGCACCGCGCCCAGGATATAGGCGCTGCCGGTCAGGCCGACTTCGCTGTTGGTGAAGTGCAGCGTCGGGCTGGCTTTCAGGGCGCTCGCCACCGCGCCGGCCAGCGTGACTTCGAGGCCGTCGAGCAGCCAGGTGACGCCAAGCGCCACCACAATCAGCGAATGAAACCGGCCCCACGGCAGGCGGTCGAGCCGCGACGGCAGGTCGGTTTCGATCACGGCGCTGGGCGTTTCCTGTACCGCTGCGGTGGGCGATTCGCTCATCGGGGCGGGTCTCCTCAGTCGGCCGAAGTCGACGCCGCGGCGCCTTCCGGTCCTATGTAAAACAGTTGAGAAATTTGAATAGCGTATCCTGTGCGGATGAGCAATTTTTGTTCCCCTGAACCGGCACACCTATGCGCGGATATCTTGGTTGATGCCCTTCGCGCTTTCGTGATACAAAGCCCGTCCCCTTCTTGTCCGCGCCAGCCGTGAGCGGCGATTTCCTGCCATGACCTATTGCGCGATTGACTTCGGCACCTCGAATTCGGCGGTCGCCGTGCCTGACGGCGCCGCGTTGCGGCTTGCGCCGGTCGAGGGTGCCTACACGACGCTGCCCACCGCCGTCTTTTTCAACACCGACGAGAACAGCCGCGACTACGGCCGCGCCGCGCTCGAAGCGTATATCGACGGCTTCGACGGCCGCCTGATGCGTTCGATGAAAAGCATTCTCGGCTCGCCGCTGGCGGAAAACTCGACCGATCTCGGCGACGGCTCGGCCATCAAGTACACCGACGTGATCGCGATTTTCGTCGAGCATCTGAAGCGCTCGGCCGAAGCCAGCGCCGGCGCGTCGATCAGCCGCGCGGTGCTGGGCCGCCCGGTGTTCTTCGTCGACGACGACCCGCGCGCCGATCAGCTCGCGCAGCAGCAGCTCGAGGCGGCTGCGCGCTCGGTGGGCCTGAAGGAAATCCACTTCCAGTACGAGCCGATTGCGGCGGCGTTCGACTATGAGTCGCATCTGACGCAAGAGGGGCTGGTGCTGGTGGCCGACATCGGCGGCGGCACCTCGGACTTCTCGCTGGTGCGGGTCGGGCCGGAGCGCGTCAAACGCGTCGAGCGCAAGGACGACGTGCTGGCGCATCACGGAGTGCACGTGGCCGGCACGGATTTCGACCGCCGCGTCGAACTCGTCACCATCCTGCGCGAGCTGGGCTATCAGACACTGGATCCGGAAGGGCGCGAGATTCCGAACCGGATCTATTTCGACCTCGCCACGTGGCATCTGATCAATACGGTCTACGCGCCCAAGCGGGTCAGCGAACTGGTGCTGATGCGCCATCTGTTCACGCAGACGCGGCACCACGACCGCCTGATGCGGGTGGTCGACCGCCGCCTGGGCCACGCGCTGGCCGCGCACGCCGAAGAGGCAAAGATCGGCGTCGCGGCGGGCGGCGAGACCATCATCGATCTGGAGCTGGTGGAAGAGGATCTGCGGCTTGCTTTCGACGAAGCGCAACTGATCAAGGCGGGCCACGACGAGACGCTGCGCATCGTGCAGGCGGCCCGCGACACGGTACAGGCCGCCGGCGTCGCGCCGCGCGACGTAGGCGCGATTTACTTCACGGGCGGCTCGACGGGACTGGCATTTCTATCCGGCGCGCTGTCCGCCGCGTTTCCGGACGCCCGGCCAGTATTCGGCGATCGGCTCGCCAGCGTGGCCACGGGTTTGGGCATTCACGCGCGGCGGATATTCGGTCAGGCGTAATCTTCAGGTAAAACGGTCAGGCATAACGCGGCCAGACATAAAGGCCGCATGACGGCCGGGCATAAAAAAACCCCGCGGCGAGGCGGGGTTTCTTCTTCGCGTCCAGAAGGAAGCGCGCGCTTACACCGGCTTGATGTTAGCTGCTTGCTTGCCCTTCGGGCCCGTCTTCACTTCAAACGTAACCTTTTGGTTTTCTTGCAGCGTCTTGAAGCCTTCCGTGCGGATTTCCGAGAAATGCGCGAACAGATCTTCGCCGCCGCCGTCGGGAGTGATGAAGCCAAAGCCCTTTGCGTCATTGAACCACTTGACGGTACCGGTTTCCATATTACTTGTTCCTAAAGATGGTAAATAAGGCCGAAGCCCAGAGGGTGCATGAAAATCAAGGAAGGGGGTAATGGGACCAACCGGAGTACCGTTGATGGGCGAACTACGAAAGACCAATTCACTCGCCGCTTGAAATCCTGCCCGAACGTTATACGGCGATTTCGGGAGAAGGTCAACAGTATCCGCACATCTTTACAAGGTTTTAAGGGTCAGGCGTAAGGCAGGCTCGCGGCGCTTGCCGGCCTGTTAATTTCTTGCTAGGGATAACCCTAGGCCGCGCTGCAATCCGGCGGTGCAACCGTTAAACTACGCGCCGCGCTTGGGTTGCACCTGATTCCGGTATCAGCCCTCGCCCACCATGGCCGTCACCCCGTCTCCAGCGTCACAAGCAATGCCGCGGTGCGGCCATGTTTCTGACGCAACTTATCCGGCATCGGCGTAAGTTGCCTGGCATGGGACCCGAGTGGCGCGCCGCGCGCCGATTTGGGTCGACTGCAGATAAACTGCAAGGGACCGAAGCAGGGCGCTCGCGCACCCCTTTCGGCCCACCTAGGAGAAGACGTGAAAAGTTCTATTCAACGGAACATCGGCCCGCTCGCGCTGCTGCTTACCGGCTTGGGTTCGATCATCGGATCAGGCTGGCTGTTTGGCGCGTGGAAAGCGGCAAAAATTGCTGGCCCCGCCGCCATTTGCGCCTGGGTCATTGGCGCAGTGGTGATTCTCGCGATCGCGCTCACCTATGCGGAACTTGGCGCCATGTTTCCCGAGTCGGGCGGCATGGTGCGCTATGCGCGCTATTCGCATGGCGCGCTGGTCGGCTTTATCAGCGCATGGGCCAACTGGATTGCCATTGTCTCGGTGATTCCAATTGAAGCTGAAGCGTCGATTCAATACATGAGTACCTGGCCGTATCCATGGGCGCATGCATTGTTCGTCAATGGGTCATTAACCACTAATGGGTTATTACTCTCGGCGATCCTCGTGATTATCTATTTCATGCTGAATTTCTGGGGCGTGAAGCTGTTCGCGCGCGCCAATTCGGCAATCACGGTCTTCAAGTTTGTGATTCCCGCGGCGACGATTGCCGGCCTGATGTTCACGGGTTTCCATCACGAGAACTTCGGCGAGGCCAGCACCTTCGCACCGTATGGCTGGTCGGCGGTGTTCACGGCGGTGGCGACGAGCGGTATCGTGTTCGCGTTCAATGGTTTCCAAAGCCCGATCAACCTGGCCGGCGAAGCGCGTAACCCGGCGAAAAGCGTGCCGTTCGCGGTGATCGGCTCGATCCTGCTGGCGCTCGTGATCTACGTGCTGCTGCAGATTGCCTATATTGGCGCGGCGAATCCGGCTGATGTGATGAAAGGCTGGAGCCACTTCAGCTTCGCGTCGCCGTTCGCCGAACTGGCGCTCGCCCTGAACCTGAACTGGCTGGCGTTCCTGCTGTATGTCGACGCGTTCGTGAGCCCGAGCGGTACGGGCACGACCTACATGGCGACGACGAGCCGCATGATCTACGCCATGGAGCGCAACAACACCATGCCGAAGATGTTCGGTAATGTGCACCCGATCTACGGCGTGCCGCGTCAGGCGATGTGGTTCAACCTGCTGGTGTCGTTCATTTTCCTGTTCTTCTTCCGCGGCTGGAGCTCGCTGGCGGCCGTGATTTCGGTGGCGACGGTGATTTCCTACCTGACGGGCCCGATCAGCCTGATGGCGCTGCGCCGCGCGGCCACCGATCTGGAGCGTCCGCTGCACATTCCCGGCATGCAGATCATTGCGCCGTTCGCGTTCGTGTGTGCGTCGCTGGTGCTGTATTGGGCCAAGTGGCCGCTGACGGGCGAAATCATCCTGCTGATGATCGTCGCGCTGCCGGTGTATTTCTACTTCCAGGCGAAGTCCGGCTTCAGCGGCTACAAGCGCGATATGAAGGCCGCGTGGTGGCTGGTGGCCTACCTGCCGGTGATGGCGATTCTGTCGGTGATCGGCAGCAAGCAGTTCGGTGGCCGTGATGTTCTGCCGTATGGCTGGGACATGCTGGTCGTGGCGATCATCGCGCTGGTGTTCTATTACTGGGGCGTGCATTCCGGCTACCGCAGCGACTACCTCGAAGAGCGCGATGTTCACGACGAAGTGCTTGAAGGAATGGGCGCGCATTGAGCGGCTATTAACCGGTTCAGCAGGCGCTAGCGCCTGCTGAACCGCTGCCCGGACGCACGACGACGCGATTGCCGTTCTGCTCCCGGACATAAAAAAGCCCGCCTGATTCGATTCAGGCGGGCTTTTTTCGTTGTGCTGTGGTGCTGCCGGGTTGAGGCGGTCGGCTCTTCCGGTCTGGCCGTTTAAGCGTTTAGGCGTGCTTATTCGTTCCGTTTCACTCAAGCGGTGCCGGCTCAGGCGGTGCCGAATACATAGTTCGTCATGGCCAGCGCCTTTTGATACGTCCCGAGCGACTGGATGCCGAGCGTGTAGTCGTCGTCCGCTGCGCCGAGCGCGGCGAATACCGGCAACAGATGCTCGTCGGTCGGATGCATCAACGCTGCGTGCGGCGCCTGACGGCGATAGTCGAGCAGGGCGTCGATATCGTGCGCGGCCAGCCTCGCTTCGAACCAGTCGGTGAATTCGGCGACGCGCGGGTCGGCGTCTGCCGGCCGGGCGGAAAAATCGGCGGCGCGCAGATTGTGAGTGATCTGGCCGGAGCCGATCACCATCACGCCATCATCCTTCAGCGCCCGCAGCGCGCGGCCGAGCCGAAAGTGATGCGCGGCGTCCATGTGCGGCTGGATCGACAACTGCGCCACCGGTACGTCCGCATGCGGGAACATCAGCAGCATGGGCACCCAGGCGCCGTGATCGAGACCATGCGCCTCCGTCTCGGCCGGGAGCCCGTTCTCGTTGAGCAGCGCGGCGGCGCGCCGGGCGACCTCCGGTGCGCCGGGCGCCGGATACCGGATCTCGTACAACTGGCGTGGAAAGCCGTAGAAATCGTGGATCGTCTCCGGCTCCGTGGCGGTGCTCGCCAGCGGATGAGCCGTCTCCCAATGGGCCGACAGCATCAGAATCGCCTCAGGGCGCGGCACATGCCCGGAGAGCGCCGCGAATTCGGCGCGCGGCATGGACGGGTCGATCGGCAGCGTCGGAGCGCCGTGAGACAGGAAAAGCGTCGGCAAGCGGGTCATGGCAGCGAGGTCCGCAACGGGTGCGGCGATCAGTTAGGTTGCTACCAATATACGGGCGTACCACGGTTTGATAAACGGCTGAAAACAGATTTGATTGTCTCGCCGGTGTTGTTAATCGATGGATGCCACAGGGCGTGATGCGGCGGCGGAGTGGTAGCTAATTGGCAGCGAATTGGAACGCCGGTCCGGAGGTTCGTTCCGCTGCGGACCAGCCCGCGGATTCGGCCGCTTGATGCATGCTTAATGCCGCTTATTCAGCCGACGCGTCCCGCAGCCCCGGCCACGCGGGTGCCAGCGCCGGACCCAGCGCGAACAGATCGAGCACGCGCGCAACGGTGTGGTCCACCATCTCGTCGATCGAGGCCGGCTGGTTGTAGAAGGCGGGCAGTGGCGGGAAGATGATGCCGCCCATTTCGGTGACGGCCGTCATATTGCGCAGATGCGCGAGGTTGAAGGGCGTTTCGCGCACCATCAGCACGAGGCGCCGACGCTCCTTGAGCGTGACGTCGGCGGCGCGGGTGATGAGGTTGTCCGAGAGGCCGTGGGCGACGCTCGCCAGGGTCTTCATGGAACACGGCGCGACGATCATGCCGTCAGTCGAAAACGAGCCGGACGCGATGCTCGCGCCCACATCGCGCACCGAATAGACGACATCCGCGCGTGCGTGCAGGTCTTCCTTGCTGAGCTGGAGTTCGTGCTGGATATTAAGCCAGCCGGCGCTGGAGATCAGCAGGTGCGTTTCCACGCCGCCCAGCCTGCGCAGCGTTTCGAGCAGCCGCACGCCGTAGATGGCGCCGGTGGCGCCGGTGATCGCGACGATCAGCCGGCGTGGCGCCGCAGCGCGTGTTTCCATGGCTGGCGGCACCCGATTCAGTCTACTGGACGTGCTGAACGATCAGGCCGCAGCGAACAATTGCTGCAGTTCACCGTTCTGATACATCTCCATCATGATGTCCGAGCCGCCGATGAACTCGCCCTTCACGTAAAGCTGCGGAATGGTCGGCCAGCTCGAGAAGGTCTTGATGCCCTGGCGGACTTCGTCGTCTTCGAGGACGTTGACGGTCTTCGGCGCGTCGACGCCGCATGCCTTCAGGATCTGGATGGCGCGGCCCGAAAAGCCGCACATCGGAAATTGCGACGTGCCCTTCATGAAGAGGACGACATCGTTTTCGTCGACGATTTGCTTGATGCGTTGTTGCGTATCCATGACTGACCTTGCGGTTCCGGAAATAAGGTGGAGATAGATCAAATGATAGCGGATTTCGTCCGCACAAGCCGACGGCGCGCCGGGCTTACGCGTGCGCCTGCCACCTGCCGCCGCTGATGCGTTCGATGCCGGCCAGATCGCGCTCCGAATGCACCGCGGCAAAACCCGCCGCTTCGAGTAGCGCGCGCACCGCCGCGGCCTGGTCGTAGCCGTGTTCGAGCCAGAGCACGCCGCCGCGCTCCGCGAAGCGCGCGGGCGCGCCGGCAATGATGATGCGGATGGCGCCGAAGCCATCGGCTTCGTCGGTCAGGGCGCCGCGTGGCTCGAAACGCAGATCGCCCTCGGACAGATGCGGGTCGCCACTGGCGATATACGGCGGATTGCTGACGATTACGTCAAAGCGCAGCGCGGGGTCGAGCGCGTCGTACCAGTCGCCGCGCGCCAGTTGCAGCGGCCCGCCGTGGCGCGCCCGATCGAGCAGCCGGGCGCCGTTGCGGGCGGCAACCTCCAGTGCTTCGGGCGAGCGGTCGACGGCCCAGAGCCGCGCGTCAGGCCTCATCGACGCCAGCGCGACCGCAATCGCGCCGGTGCCCGTGCCGAGATCGAGCACGCGCGGCCGCGCGATGCCTTCCAGTTCGGCCAGCGCGGTTTCCACCAGCAATTCGGTTTCGGGGCGCGGAATCAGCACGTCCGGCGTGACTTCGAAATCGAGTCCGAAAAATTCGCGCGCGCCGACCAATTGAGCGACCGGTTCGCCGGCCAGACGGCGAGTCTCCAATGCCCGATAGCGGGCCACGCGCGCGGCGTCGAGCGGCTCGTCGCTGCGCGTGATCAGCTCGGTGCGTCGCCAGCCGAGCACGTACCCGAGCAGGATGCGCGCTTCGAGCGGCGGCAAGTCGGAGGCGCGCAACAGGGCGGCGGCGTTGTCCATGGTGGCTTGGGGCGGCTGAGGTGCGGAAGTAGGCGGCGAAAAAGTGGGCGCGCCGCTTAATCCGCGTCGCCGAGCGAGGCCAGCAACTCGGCCTGATGCTCGCTTACCAGCGCGGCGATCAGTTCGTCGAGATCGCCGTCCATGATCGATTCGAGCCGGTACAGCGTCAGGTTGATACGGTGATCGGTCAGCCGTCCCTGCGGGAAGTTATAGGTGCGGATGCGCTCCGAGCGGTCGCCCGAGCCGATCAGGCTCTTGCGGGTCGCGGCTTCCTTGGCGTGCTGCTCGTGATACTGCTTGTCCTTGATGCGCGCGGCGAGCACCTTCAGCGCGCGGTCCTTGTTCTTGTGCTGCGAGCGGTCGTCCTGGCATTCGACGACGATGCCGGTGGGCAAGTGCGTCACCCGCACCGCCGAATCGGTCTTGTTGATGTGCTGGCCGCCCGCGCCGGACGCGCGGAACGTGTCGATGCGCAGGTCGGCCGGATTGATTTCGACTTCGCCGATTTCATCCGCTTCCGGCATCACCGCGACCGTGCACGCGGACGTGTGGATGCGGCCCTGGGTTTCAGTGGCCGGCACGCGCTGCACCCGATGGCCGCCGGATTCGAACTTGAGCTTCGAATACGCCGCCTCGCCCGCGATCCGCACGATCACTTCCTTGTAGCCGCCCAGATCCGATTCGCTCGCCGACATCATTTCGATCTGCCAACGGTTGCGCTCGGCGAAACGCAGATACATCCGCAGCAGATCGCCGGCAAATAGCGCCGATTCGTCGCCGCCCGTCCCGGCGCGGATTTCGAGGAAGATGTTGCGGTCGTCGTTGGGGTCTTTCGGCAGCAGCATTTTCTGCAGTTCGGCGCCGAGCTTTTCCATCCGCTCGCGGGCCGCGCGGATTTCCTCTTCGGCGAAATCGCGCATCGACGCGTCGGCCAGCAGTTCCTGCGCCGTGCTCGCGTCGTTGCTGGCCTGGCGCCACAGCCCGTAATGCTCGACCACCGGGCCGAGTTCGGCGTGCTCGCGCGTCAGCTTGCGGTATTGGTCGAGATTCGAGGTGATGTCCTCGCGGCTCAACAGGTCGTTCAGTTCGGCCAGCCGGGTGGTGAGCTGGTCGAGCTTGCTTTGCATGCTCGTTTTCATCGGACGGTTCGGAGCGGGCTCCGGAAAGGACGGCGTAACTGGGGAAGCGGGCGTGAGCCCTGAAGAGAAGCGGCGGGCCGCCGGAATACCGGCAAGACGGCGCCAGGCGGCAGCGCCGCTAACGCTCCGAAGGGTCGGAGTGTTTGTAGAAGCCGCCCATCAGTTCGATGAGCTTATCGCGATTCTCGCTGCTCGCGCGATTGAGCGCGTGCGTCGGACCATGGATCAGCTTGTTGGTCAGCGCCTGCGAGAGGGCTTCGAGCACCGCTGCGGGATCGTCGCCGCGAGCGAGCATCTTTTGCGCGCGTTCGACTTCGGCGCGGCGCAGCAGGTCCGCCTGCGTGTGCATGTGGCGGATCACCGGCACGATGCTGCGCGCGTCGAGCCACTGCATGAAGTTCTGCACGCGCGTTTCGATGATCGCTTCGGCCTGGGCGACCGCCGCCTGGCGCGACGCATTGCCTTCGCGGACGATGGCGCCGAGGTCGTCGACGGTATAGAGGAACACGTCTTCGAGCTTGCCGACTTCGGGCTCGATGTCGCGCGGCACGGCGAGATCGACCATGAAAATCGGCCGATGACGGCGCGCCTTGACGGCCCGTTCGACCGCGCCTAAGCCGATGATCGGCAAGGTGGAAGCCGTGCACGACACGATGATGTCGAATTCGTGCATGCGCGCGGGCAGGTCCGCGAGAGGAATCGCGCGGCCGTTGAAGCGTTCGGCGAGCCGCGTGCCGCGTTCGGCGGTGCGGTTCGCCACCACCAGCTCACGCGGCTGCTGAGCCGCGAAGTGGGTGGCGCACAGCTCGATCATCTCGCCCGCGCCGATGAACAGCACGCGCTGGTTCGAGACCTTGTCGAAGATGCGCTGCGCGAGACGCACGGCGGCAGCGGCCATCGAAACCGATTGCGCACCGATTTCCGTGGTGCTGCGAACTTCCTTCGCCACCGCGAAGGTGCGCTGGAACAACTGGTTCAGATAGGTGCCGAGCGCGCCGGCTTCGGACGCGGTACGCACCGCATCCTTCATTTGTCCGACGATTTGTGTTTCGCCGAGCACCATGGAGTCGAGCCCCGACGCCACCCGGAACGCGTGGCGCACCGCCTCCGATTGCGGCAACGCGTACACGTGCGGCGCGAGTTCGCTGACCGGCAGATTGTGATAGCGCGAAAACCACTGGATAGCCGCCTCGCGGACCGCGTGATCGTCGGTCGCGCAATACAGCTCGGTGCGGTTGCAGGTGGAGAGGATCGCCGCTTCAGGAGTGGTCCGGGCGCTTGGGCCGAGCCAGATTTCCTTGAAGGTGGCGAGAGCCGGTTTGATCTGTTCGAGCGGAAACGCCACGCGTTCGCGCAAGGCGACGGGCGCGGTGTGGTGATTGATTCCGATCGTTAGAAGCTGCATATGGGGGGCTATGGTTTGCCGCAATATTATAGCGTTTTCGCAAACCCTTCATGCCCGCGGCCTTTCAGCCGGCCGCTTCCCCTCCCGTTTCGCCCCCCGCTTGACCTTTCGTTGGCCTCCCGACTCGCCGCCGGCCGGGATGGCGTCGAGCTGGTAGCCGAAGCCGTAGAGCGGCGTCAGGCAGTAGCCGTGCTCGGGCCGCAGCTGCAGTTTGGTGCGCACGCGCGAGGCGTGCGTGTCGAGCGTGCGCGACCTTACGTCACGTTGCCGGGTCCAGACTGTTTCGAGGATATGGGCCCGCGACACCGGTCGCGACACATTATTGAACAGCAGCAGCGCAAGGCGGAATTCCTTGGGGGTAAGTTCCACTTTCTGCTCGTGAAAGGCGACGGTAAAGTTCGCGGCGTCGAACACGTAGGCGCCGAACACCGCGAGCCGCCGGTTGGGCGGCCGGCGCAGGCCGGCGCGGCGCAGCAGTGCGTCGACGCGGGCCAGCATTTCGGGTCCCCGTACCGGTTTGCTCAGACAATCGTCGGCGCCGGCGTGCAATGCTGCGGCAATCTCACTTTCGCGCGGCGACGACATCAGCATGATGACCGGCAGGCTGGGCAGAATGCTGCGGGCGCGGGGGATGACATCTTCGGCCGGGCGGTCGCCGGCCCAGCTATCGGTTAGCAGCAGGTCGAAAAAATGGCTGGCGGCGCTGGCGAGAAATGGGGCGCTAGCGGTGAAATGCTGGCAGGCATGGCCGCCGGCGAAAATCAGCCGGTCGACGAGTTCCGCGTGACGCACGTCGGGATCAATCAGGGCAATACGCATGGGCGCGCTTTCAGCGTGGCGGGCGAGGGCGGCGAAGCTTACGGCTTGCCTAAATGTGACCCCGGCCCCTAAACTCAACCGCTACGCGGAAAGCGCCGTGCTGACCTTTATAGTTAACGAGACAAAAATGCTATCTGCCCGAACGCTTTGCGCCTATGAGAAGAGTCCTAAAGTGAGTGGGGTTCCCCACTGATGGGTTGGCCCGGTATCGTTTTACTGGGTGTGGTAATCGGCCTCGCGGGCTGGTGGCTGCATCCGCAGCGGCGAATCAGCCGCGCGCGTGTCTGGGTGGCGTTGCTGGCCGGGGTGGCCGGTGCCGCTCTGGCCAGCGTGGCCGGTGATGCAGTGGGTCTCTTCCATGATGGCGATACGCTCGAATGGCCGGTATGCACGGCTGTTGCGCTGATCGCCGTTGCCGTGACGGTC
Source organism: Paraburkholderia sp. BCC1885 (assembly GCF_900996235.1). Classification (GTDB taxonomy): domain Bacteria; phylum Pseudomonadota; class Gammaproteobacteria; order Burkholderiales; family Burkholderiaceae; genus Paraburkholderia. Next base: position 38,506 of record NZ_CAAJGM010000044.1, on the reverse strand, counting down.
GGCTTGTTCTCCCGTCGATGAACATATGCAGGTGAATCCGATGAATGCCCGACTTCCCGAAACCTCCTCTATCCCCGAGCGTATTGCTCAGCTGCGCGGCGTCATGGCGCGCGAAGGCCTCGCGGCCTATCTGGTGCCGTCCGCCGATCCGCACCTGTCCGAGTACTTGCCCGGACGCTGGCAAGGCCGACAGTGGTTATCGGGTTTCACCGGTTCGGCGGGCACGCTGGTCGTCACGGCTGATTTTGCCGGGATATGGACCGATAGCCGCTACTGGGAGCAGGCCGACGCGCAACTGGCCGGCACCGGCGTCGAGTTGATGAAAATGACCGCAGGCCAGCAGTCGCAGCCGCACTTCGACTGGCTCGCGCAGAACGTGGCGGCCGGCAGCACGGTCGGCGTCGACGGCGCGGTGCTGGGTCTGGCCGCCGCCCGCGCGCTGGGCACGGCGTTGAGCGCGCGCGGCGTGAAGCTGCGCACGGATGTGGATCTGTTCGAGGCGATCTGGTTGCAGCGTCCCACGCTGCCCACCGCCACGGTGTTCGAACACGTCGCGCCGCACGCCACGGTCCCGCGGGCGGACAAACTCGACCAGATCCGTCGCGCGATGCAGGAAAAGGGCGCGCAGTGGCACTTCGTGTCGACGCTCGACGACCTCGCGTGGCTGTTCAACCTGCGCGGCGCCGACGTCAGCTATAACCCGGTGTTCGTTGCGCACGCGCTGATCGGGCTGGAGCGCGTGTCGCTGTTCGTCGCCGACGGCAAGGTGCCGCAGCCGCTCGCCGAGGCGCTGGCGCGCGAAGGCGTCCACGTCGAATCGTATGGCAAGGCCGCCGAGGCGCTCGCCGCGCTGCCCGGCGGCAGCACGCTCCTGATCGATCCGCGCCGCATCACCTTCGGTCTGCTGCAGTCGGTGCCGTCGACGGTGAGCATCGTCGAATCGGTCAATCCGTCGACCTTCCTCAAGTCGCGCAAGACCGAGGCCGACGCCGAATACGTGCGCGCCACCATGGATCAGGACGGCGCCGCGCTGTCCGAGTTCTTTGCGTGGTTCGAAGGCGCGCTCGGCCGCGAGACCATCACCGAACTCACCATCGACGAGCGCCTGACGGCGGCGCGCGCGCGTCGTCCGGACTACATCTCGCTCAGCTTTGCGACCATCGCCGGCTTCAACGCCAACGGCGCGATGCCGCATTACCGGGCGACCGCCGCGGCGCATTCGGTGATCGAAGGCAATGGCCTGCTGCTGATCGATTCGGGCGCGCAATACCTGAGCGGCACCACCGACATCACGCGCGTGCTGCCCATCGGCACGCTGAGCGACGCCCAGCGGCGCGATTGCACGCTGGTGTTGAAAGGCATGATGGCGCTGTCGCGGGCGCGCTTTCCGCGCGGCGTCCGCTCGCCGATGCTCGACGCCATCGCCCGCGCGCCGATCTGGGAAGCCGGGGCGGATTACGGTCACGGCACCGGCCACGGCGTCGGCTATTTCCTGAACGTGCACGAAGGCCCGCAGGTGATTTCGCACTACGCGCCGGCCGAGCCGTGGACGGCGATGGAAGACGGCATGATCACGTCGGTCGAGCCGGGCATTTACCGGCCGGGCAAATGGGGCGTGCGCATCGAAAACCTGGTGCTGAATCGCGCCGCGGAGAAAACCGAATTCGGCGATTTCCTCAAGTTCGAGACCCTCACCATGTGCCCGATCGATACGCGCTGCTTCGACCTGGCGCTGCTGCGCGAAGACGAACGCGCGTGGCTGAACGCGTATCACGAGACGGTGCGCGCACGGATCGCGCCGCATGTTTCGGGCGACGCAAAGGCGTGGCTGGAGACGCGGACGCAGCCGGTTTAACGCAAGGAGTGCGACAGATGGCAGGCGTGGCGGTGGTGGTGATCGATGTGCAGGAGGCGTTCTTTTCCGGTCCGGACGGCTCGTATCGCGGCGCCGAGGTGATCGACGGCATCAACCGTCTGACGGCCGCGGCGCGTGCCGGCGGCGCGCCGGTTTTCATCGTCCAGCACGATGAAGAAGGCGACCCGGAAGTCGAATACGGCACCGCGGGCTGGCAGCTTCCGGCGTCGCTGGTGCGCGCTGAAGGCGATATTCTCGTGCGCAAATCAGTGGGCGATTCGTTCCACGAGACGCCGCTCAAGGCGGAACTCGATCGCCTCGGCATCGAGCGTCTGCTGATCTGCGGCTACGCGACCGAATATTGCGTCAATACCAGCGCGCGCCGCGCTGCCCTTCTCGGCTATCAGACCACCGTGGTGTCGGATATTCATACCACCCAGCACACTTCGGCGCTCACGCCCGAACAGATCGTCGCGCACTATAACCACGTGTGGGAGCATTCCTCGCTGGCGGGCAACCGCATTGCGGTGCGGCCGCTCGCCGATGTCCTCGCCACGGAGTTCGCATGAGCATCAAGGCGGTGGTGTTCGATTTCGGCGGCGTGCTGATCGACTGGAGTCCTGAGTATCTGTTTAGCCAACTCATTACGGACGAGGCCGAGCGCCGCTGGTTTCTGGGCAATGTCTGCACGATGGACTGGGTGATCCGCCAGGACGGCGGCCAGCCGATCGCGGAAGGCACCGCCGAGTTGATTTCGCGCTTTCCCGATCACGAGCCGCTGATCCGCGCCTTTTACGAGCGCTGGCACGAAATGATCCGCGGTGTGCTCGAAGACGGTGTGGCCACGCTCGATAAGCTCGATGCAGCGGGCGTGCCATTGTTCGGTCTCACGAACTGGTCGGACGAGACCTTTCCTTACGCGTGGGAGCACTTCGCGGTGCTGCGGCGTTTCCGCGACGTCGTGGTGTCGGGGCGCGTCAAAATGGTCAAGCCGGATCCGGCGATCTTTGCCGAGATGCGTCGGCGCATCGAGGCGCAGCTTCCCGGCATCGAGCCGCACGAACTGGTGTTCATCGACGATAACCTCAAGAATGCCGAGGCTGCGACGGCGCTGGGCTGGCACGGCGTGCACCACACGTCCGCGGCGCAGACGGAAGCCAGGCTGCGCGAGTTGGGCTTACCGGTTTGATCCGGTAGGGCTATGTCAGCGCGCGCGGACGACGAATCATCGATCCGTCACGCCACCAGATACCCTCCATCCACCGGGACGATCGTGCCGGTGATGAACGCCGCCGCCGGCGAGCATAAAAACACCACGGCCTGCGCGACGTCGTCCGGCTGGCCCCAGCGTCCAAGGGGCGTGCGTTCCAGAATCGTCCGCGAGCGGCTGTCGTCGTCCTGCAGCGCCTGGGTGAGCGGCGTGGCAATCCAGCCGGGCGCGACTGCATTGACGCGGATGCCGTCCTGCGCGTAAGCCAGCGCCAGCGATTTGGTCAGTTGCGCCACGCCGCCCTTGCTGGCGCTGTACGCCGGCACGAGGCCGCCGCCGAAAAAGCTCAGCATCGAGGCCGTATTGACGATCGTGCCGCGGCTCGCGCGCAGCAGCCCGCGCGCCGCGGAACAGGCGCGCATCGTGCCCGTGAGATTCACGTTGATGACCTGTTCGAAGACGTCCAGTTCATGTTCCGCGACGCGGCGAATCATGCCCGCGCAGTTCACCAGCACGTCGAGCGACCCGAGTGAGGCGAATAGCGCGCTCACCTCGTCGCTCGAAGCGACGTCGAGTGCCACGACTTCGATGCCGCTTCCCGGCGCCTCGCGTTGCGCGTCCGTGGGCGCGAGTCCCGCCGCGATCACGCGAGCCCCGAGCGCGGCGAACTGGCGCGCGATTGCCGCGCCGATGCCTTGCGTGCCGCCCGTCACGACAACGGTTTTGCCTTCAAAGAGATCATGCTGAAACGTCATGGCGAGTCTCGATGCGAACAGTTGAGGATCAGGCCAGCTTGACGGCCGCGGCGGTGTCCGCGCGCTCGGCGATCGGCGCACGCACCACGAAGATATAGACCAGCGCCGCAGCGAACGACACGCCCGCGCTGATCAGAAACGCATCCACGAACGAATGCGTCCGGTCGACCACGAGGCCGGTGACAAACGGCGCGAACGACCCGCCGAAATAGCCGCCAAAGTTCTGGATGCTGCCGAGCGACGCCACCAGATGCCGGGGCGCCGCCACGCTGACGAGCGCCCACGCGCCGCCGCTTGCCATGTTGATGAAGTACATCGCGAGGCACAGATAGACGATCGCGAGCGTGGTGTTGGGCGTGTAGGCTGCCGGCACGGTGAACACGGCGCCGAAAATCAGGCCGGTGCAGATCGGCCATTTGCGGCTGCGGATCGGGGCGATGCCGCGCGCCATCAGACCGTCGGCGACAAAGCCGCTCGACAGCATGCCGAGCGTGCCGAACAGATACGGAATCGACACGATCCAGCCAGTCTTCGCAATCGACAGATGCCGTTCGTGTTCCAGATAGGCCGGCAGCCAGGTCAGATACAGCCAGACCATGTAGATCACGCCCATGAAGCCGAAGATCATGCCCCACGTGGTGCGCGAGGCGAACAGGCCGCGCCACTCGGCGCCGGTCATGCGGCGCTCGGCGCGCGCGTGCGGTTCCTCTTCGGTGAGGTGGGTGGTCTCTTCCGGGGCGAGCGCGACTTCGCGGCGGTTGCGATAGACGAGGTACCAGCCGAGCGCCACCGCAATGCCCAGCCCGCCCATCACGATGAACATCCAGCGCCAGCCGAACGCGAGCAGCAAGCCGGTGAGAATCGGCGGCGCGAGGGCCGGACCGATGGTCGACGAGGTGATGAAAATGCCGGTGGGACGGCCGCGCTCACGCAGCGAATACCATTCGCTGACCACCTTTGCGCCGGCGGGAAACTGCGGCGCCTCGCCGATGCCGAGAAAGATCCGCGCAAACAGGAGTTGCTGCAGCGTCTGCACGAAGCCGCCGAACAACTGCGCCACCGACCACACGAACATGCCGACGAACAGCATCAGACGCGCGCCGAAGCGGTCGAGCAGCGCGCCCATCGGCAGTTGCGCGAACGCGTATGAAAACGAGAACGCCGACAGCAGCAGACCCATCTGCACGGCCGAGAGGCCCAGCTCGCCGCTCACCGAGTGATTGGCAATGGCGAGCGTGCTGCGGTCCAGATAATTGACGATGCCCGCGAGCGTCAGGAACGTGATGGCGACCCACTGGATGCGCCGTAAGCGCGGTGTCTTTGCCTGCATGGTTTGTCTCCTCCTCCGCTGCTCTTTTAAGCGAGTCTATGGATGGAACGGTGTGCGGCCAATCGATACGGCGCAACGCTACCTCACGAACTGATCCACATAAGCGGCGCCCAGCCCGACCTTTTCGAAGTGCGCGCGGCACATCTCCAGCTTCGTAAACACGTCCTCATAGCCGGTGAAATTGCCGTGCGGATCGCAGTAGTACATCACGCCGTTCACCTGAAAGTAGGTGATCATTTCCTCGACGTCTTCCGGTACATACAGGGTGTGCGTTTCGCCCGGCGGCTCGAAGACGTAGCTGCCTTCGGTGGCGATCCAGTCGTGTTCGAGGTAGCGCCATTTGCCCTTGAGCACGAGTCCATGCACGGCGGCGGGGTGACGATGGCGGCTCAGGACGCCCGACTTGCGCACGCGCAGCAGATTCATCCAGTAGCCAGTCGAGACGTTCAGGCACAGCGGCCGGAACCAGACGTTGTCGGCTTGCGGCACCCATAGGCGCTCATCTTGAGGAATGGCCGATTCGACCACGATCTCCCGCAGGGCTTCGGGCGGGTTGGGGCGTTGATACGGCGTCATGGCGTCGGCGCCGGCGGAGGGAGCGGGCATTGCGTCTCCTTGCGTGGGCACCACGGTGTCCACAATATGGATTTTGAAATCACATTATGGACAAATCGTCGGACTATATCGCGGGGCTGTCAAGACGTGCAGACCCGCGCCATGGTCTGCAGAATTTCCGTCGCGCCGCGCTGCGCCGCAGGGCGACGCCTATTGCCCGAGCAGGTTTTTCAGCGCGTTGCCGAGACCTTTGACGGTATCGTTCGCGCCCTTCGCCACGCCTTCGACGCTCACGCCCATCACCTGTGCGAAGCCGGTGCCGAGCTTGTTGAGCAGGCTCTCGTTCACCGAGAATTTCGGGTCGCGCAAATTGCCGTCCAGTTCGAAGTGCACGGTGATATCGCCATTGCGCGACTTCAGCGCCGCGATGGCGGCCTTGGTCGGAATCGACATGAAGGTGTCGAGCGGATTGCCGCTGTCGGCGAGTTGCAGATGATGCAGCGTCAGCGTGCCGGGCGCGTGCAGGCGATAGCTGGTCACCGTCGACTCGACGCTCAGGTCGACCGTTCCGCCTGCGATCTGGGCCTTGGTGCCGGCCTTCTTCAGCAGATACGGGTCGAGCATGACCACGTCGACGCCGCGCAGCGTGCTGGTGGTCTGCGAATCCTTGCTGGCAATCTTGATCCAGCCGCCGAACGACACCGTTCCCGTATGCGACGGCCCGACGATCGAACCGTTGACGGCGACCGTGGTCGGCTCGGCAAGCGCGGGCAGGTGCAGGTTGTCGACGCTCGCGCTCGCCTGGGTGACGGCCACCTTGTAGGCCGGCTTGCTCACCGTGAAATCGTAGAACTCGAAGGTGCCTTGCTCGAAGGCGATGTGATCGATCTGCTTTTCCTGCGGCGCGGGCTGCGCTTCGACGCTGCTGGCGCTATCCGAACCGCTATTCGGACGGTTCAGCGACTCCCTGAGATTGGGCAGCAGATCGAGAGTGCCGCCCGCCTGGCGTACCACCGACATATCGAAGCCGCTGACGACGACCGAGCGGATATGCACCCGCTTTTGCAGCAGTTCGCGCACATCGGGGACGAGGACGATCTGGTCGGCGCGCAGCGAATCGGGCGCGGGCCAGCCAGGCGGCCCTTTGAGCACGACGTGGGTCAGCCGCACGGAGGTGAGCCCGACGTCGATGCTGTCCGCGCTGCCGAGCGGCCCGAGCGCCGCAATGACGCGCTGCTTCACTTCGTATTGCGCGATGTAAAGACCGCCGATCACGACGACGGCCAGTACCAGCACGACGCTGGCGACAGCAATGGCCACGCGTCTTCCCGTCGACATCGCCATGTTGCCTCCTCGTGGGCCGCGCGAGGCGCGGCTGGCCGTTGATAGTTGAGCAAACCTCATGCCGCACAGCAGTTGCCGTTGCGGGCCTGCCACGCCGGTCACGGCATGGCAGGCCCTGCCGGCAATGCGTGCTTACCGCGCGATCGGCTTGTAGCGCAGACGCTTCGGACGCGCTGCTTCTTCACCCAGACGATTGCGCTTGTCCGCTTCGTATTCCTGGTAATTGCCGTCGAAGAACGTGACTTGCGAGTCTCCTTCGAAGGCCAGGATATGTGTCGCGATACGGTCGAGGAACCAGCGATCGTGCGAGATCACCATCACCGAGCCAGCGAATTCGAGCAGCGCGTCTTCGAGCGCGCGCAGCGTTTCGACGTCCAGATCGTTCGACGGTTCGTCGAGCAGCAGGACGTTGCCGCCGGCGATCAGCGTCTTGGCCAGATGCAGACGGCCGCGCTCGCCGCCCGAGAGGTTCGAGACGATCTTCTGCTGGTCGCCGCCCTTGAAGTTGAAGCGGCCAATGTAGGCGCGCGACGGGGTTTCGTACTTGCCCACCGTCAGCACGTCGGCGCCGCCGGAGATCTCCTCGAACACCGTCTTCGAGCCGTCGAGCGCGTCGCGGCTCTGATCCACGTAGGCGAGCTTGACGGTCGGCCCTTGCACGATCTCGCCGGAATCGGGCTGTTCCTTGCCGGTGAGCATGCGGAACAGCGTGGACTTACCCGCGCCGTTCGGCCCGATGATGCCGACGATCGCGCCCGCCGGAATCTTGAAGCTGACGTTGTCGAGCAGCAGACGGTCGCCATAAGCCTTCGAGACGTTCTTGAACTCGATCACTTCATTGCCGAGGCGGTCGCCGACCGGGATGAAGATTTCCGAGGTCTCGTTGCGCTTCTGGTAGTCCTGGCTGTTCAGTTCCTCGAAGCGGGCGATCCGCGCCTTCGACTTCGCCTGGCGGCCCTTCGGATTCTGGCGCACCCACTCCAGTTCCTTCTTGATGGCCTTCTGGCGCGCCGATTCCGAGGCTTCTTCCTGCTTCAGGCGCTCTTCTTTCTGGTCGAGCCAGCTGCTGTAGTTGCCCTTCCATGGAATGCCATGGCCGCGGTCGAGTTCGAGAATCCACTCGGCGGCGTTGTCGAGGAAGTAGCGATCGTGGGTCACGGCGACCACGGTTCCCGGGAAGCGCGTCAGGAACTGTTCGAGCCAGTCGACCGATTCGGCGTCCAGGTGGTTGGTCGGTTCGTCGAGCAGCAGCATGTCCGGCTTTTCCAGCAGCAGCTTGCACAGTGCGACGCGGCGCTTTTCGCCGCCCGACAGATGCTCGATTTTGGCGTCCCACGCCGGCAGGCGCAGCGCGTCGGCGGCGATTTCGATTTGCTGCTCGGCGCTGCCGTCGGCGGTGGCGAGGATCGCCTCGTACCTGGCCTGCTCGGCGGCGAGCGCGTCGAAGTCGGCGTCCGGCTCGGCGTAGGCGGCATAGATTTCATCGAGCTTCTTTTGCGCGCCGAACACTTCGCCCAGACCTTCTTCCACCGCTTCGCGCACCGTCTTTTGCGGATCGAGCTGCGGTTCCTGCGGCAGATAGCCGATGTTCAGATTGGGCATCGGCGTGGCTTCGCCTTCGATGTCCTTGTCGACACCCGCCATGATGCGGATCAGCGTGGACTTGCCCGAGCCGTTCAGGCCGAGCAGACCGATTTTTGCGCCGGGGAAGAACGACAACGAGATGTCTTTCAGGATTTGACGCTTGGGCGGCACGATCTTGCCGACCCGGTTCATGGTGAAGACGTATTGGGCCATGTTGCTCGCAATAGGATGTTGACGCCGCCGGCCGCGCTGAGGGCGGGCGGTCGCGGGGTGGATGGGAATTCGATGCCGCTGGTTTCCGGCCGGCGCGGTGTGAATGCCGGTTCGATCTCAGGGACCGAAGCAGACGGCACGCAAGCGCGCGCGGCGGAAGACTTGTTATTGTACTTCGCGGCGGCCGGTGCGCGGAGGCAGGCGGCTGGCCGCGGTCCTGGGTCTCGCGGGCTGGCCTGTGTGTTCCGTTCCGGCTTGTTAATCTGGCTTATCGGGCGCCCGGCTGTTCACGCCAACGGTACTGCTGCTGCCAGCCAAGCAGCCGCTTCAGCTTTTCATTGCTCAGCAGCGTTTCGAACTCGCCGAGCGGCTTTTTGACCGGCACGTCCGGGTAGAAACGCTTCAGCAATTCGGCGCTCGGCAGGTCCGATGAGACGTCGTCCGCGGCCACGTTCATCACCTGAAAGCCGAGGCCGTCTTTCTCGATGCCGAGGCGGCACGCCGTCGCCAGATCGCGGCCGTCGATATAGCTCCACGCAATCCGTTTGCGCAATGCCGGGTCTTTTAGCCACCCCGGGAATTTCGCGTAGTCGGACGGATCGAGCACGTTGCCGATCCGGAAGCAGTAGATGTCCGCGCCGGTGCGCGCGTGAAATGCCTTGCCGGTGACTTCGTTGACGACCTTCGAGGTCGCGTAGCTGTCCATTGGATCGACGGGATAGTCTTCATCCAGCGGAAAGTAGGCCGGATCGCGATGACGATGCGCGAACACCACGCCGTAAGTCGTTTCGCTCGAGGCGAGGATCACCTTCCTGATGCCGAACTTCGACGCCGCGTCGAGCACGTTGTAGGTGGCCATCACGTTGATGCGGAACACCTCGTTGTCGGTGGTGATGAGAATGCGCGGAATGGCCGCGAAATGCACGATTGCGTCGACCGGTTTCGGTTCGAGGTCGTCGTCGAACTCTTTGGCGGTGGTCGACGCGAGCGCATTGAACACCTGTCCCGCGTCGGTCAGGTCTGTAATCAGGGTGCGGGCGGTTGGCTTCGCCATCGGCACGCGGTCGAGGTTCAGCACTTCGTAACCGTGCGCCACCAGGTCTTCGACCACCCATTTGCCGGCCAGCCCGCTGCCGCCGGTGACAATCACTCGCTTCGTCATCTGCCTTGCTCCTTGTCAGGTTCAGGTGAATCGGGGTTGATAAGCATCGTGGACGCTTCGGGGCCCGCGTTTCTGTGACGAACGATTTTGGCCGGACCAGTCTTGCACGGTGACCTGCGGAAATGCGTCGCGTGGTGCCGTGCGGGTCATTCTACACATCGCGATGCGGGGCCGCTTGCGGCTGCGGCGGCCCGCGCGTCGTGCTCTCGTCGCCGGCAATGGCTTATTTAGTTAGCCCGCTTGCCGCTCGCCGGATCGAAGAAGTGCAGATGATGCGCGGGCAACGCGACCGGCAGCGCCTCGCCGTTAGCTGGCCGATGCGTATGCGGCAGACGCGCGGTGATGTCGTGCTTGCCCCAGCGTCCGTGGACGAGATTGTCGGCGCCGAGCAGTTCGCACGAATCGACCGTGAGCGTCACATGAGCGGCGTCGGCTTGTCCCGGTGTCATATGCTCCGGGCGGATGCCGAGCACCCACTCGCGCCCGGCCGCCACTTCGCGGCCGATGCCCGGCACCCCCACGAGCGGCAGCTTTGGGCCATTACCGGCGACTTCGAAGCTGGCGCCGTCGTCAGCGATGCGGCCTTCCAGCAGGTTCATCCCCGGCGAGCCGATGAAGCTCGCCACGAACACGGTGGCCGGCCGTTCGTAGACTTCGGTCGGCGCGCCGATCTGCTCGGCGTGGCCGCGATTCATCACGATCACGCGCTGGGCGAGTGTCATGGCCTCGATCTGGTCGTGCGTGACGTACAGGCTCGTGGTTGCCAGGCGTGCATGCAGACGCTGGATTTCGAGGCGCATCTGAACGCGCAGACGGGCGTCGAGATTCGACAGCGGTTCGTCGAACAGAAACACGGCGGGTTCCCGCACGATGGCGCGGCCCATTGCCACCCGTTGCCGCTGACCGCCGGACAACTCGCGCGGCTTGCGTTCAAGCAATGCCTCGAGTTCGAGAATCTGCGCAGCGGCCTTCACGCGCCGCTCGATCTCGGCGCGATCCACGCCGCTGATCTTCAGCGCGTAGCCCATGTTTTGCGCCACGCTCATGTGCGGATAGAGCGCGTAGTTCTGGAACACCATCGCAATGTTGCGATCTTTCGGCTCGAGCTTGTTGACCACCTTGTCGCTGATCGAGATCGTGCCTTCGGAGATGCTTTCGAGGCCCGCGACCATCCGCAGCAAAGTCGACTTGCCGCAGCCCGACGGCCCGACCATCACGACGAATTCGCCGTCGGCGACCTCCACGTCGATGCCGTGCAGCACGAACTGCTTGCCGTCGTAGGTTTTCTTCACACCTTTTAGCGTCAGTGCAGCCATTCCATCCGCCTTTCGTTTCTTCTGCGCTCACGCGTGCCTTGAGGCCGCGTGCCGTCGCGAGGTTGTTCGGTTCATCTACCGTTCATCAACCGGCTCATTGGCCGGCTGGCTTTTCCGCGGGTTTTCCAGCCTATTTTTCGGAGTCCACCAGACCGCGGACGAACCAGCGCTGCATCGTCAGCACGACGGCGAGCGGCGGCAGCATGGCGAGCAGCGTGGCGGTCATCACGAGATGCCATTCCGTGGCGGTGTCGCCCGAGGCGATCATGCTCTTGATGCCTACCACGGCGGTGGTCAGCGACTGCTGACTGGCAATCAGGATCGGCCACAGATACTGGTTCCAGCCGTAAATGAAGGTGATCACGAACAGCGCGGCGATATTGGTTTTCGACAGCGGCAACACGATGTCCCAGAAGAAGCGCATGGCGCCGGCGCCGTCGATGCGCGCGGCTTCCATCAGTTCATCGGGCAGCGTCATGAAGAACTGGCGAAACAGGAACGTGGCGGTGGCCGATGCGATCAGCGGCAACGTGAGACCCGCATACGTGTTGGACATGTGCATCGACGACACGACCTGCACGGTCGGGAAGATGCGCACTTCGACCGGCAGCATCAGCGTGACGAAAATCAGCCAGAACGCGAGGTTGCGCAACGGGAAGCGGAAGAACACGATGGCGTAGGCCGAGATCATCGAAATGGCGATCTTGCCGATTGAAATGACCAACGCCATCACAAGGCTGTTCAGCAGCATTTGACCGAACGGGGCGGCGGCATTGCCGCTGCCGTGGACCCAGACATTGACGATGTTCTCGAACAGATGCGTGCTCGGAATCAGCGAGAGCGGCACCGAGAAGACTTCGTGCTCGCTCATGGTGGCCGCGCAAAACGCGACGTACACCGGAAACACCACCAGCACGACACCGATAATCAGGACTGCGTGGCAAAAAAGGTCGAAACCGCGGCGATTCTCGATCATGAGTATTGAACCCTCCGCTCGACGAAACGGAATTGCACCACCGTCAGCGCTACGACGATCACCATCAGCACCACCGACTGCGCGCCCGAGCTGCCGATGTCGAGACCCTGGAAGCCTTCGGCGAAGATGCGGTAGATCAGCGTGCGGGTGGCCTGGGCGGGACCGCCGCCGGTGGCCGCGTCGATGATCGGGAAGGTGTCGAAGAAGGCGTAGACGAGGTTGATGACGAGCAGGAAGAAGCTCGTCGGCGACAGCAGCGGCAAAGCGATGCCGAAAAAGCGCCGCACCGGCCCGGCGCCGTCGATGGCGGCCGCTTCGATCAGCGAGCGAGGAATCGCCTGCAGGCCGGCGTAGAAAAACAGGAAGTTGTAGCTGACCTGTTTCCAGACCGACGCCAGCACGACGAGGAACATGGCCTGGCCAGGATTGAGCGCGTGATTCCAGACGATGCCGTATTTGGCCAGCGCGTAAGTCACGAGCCCGATGCTCGGATTGAAGAGAAACGACCACAGCACGGCGGCAATCGCGGGCGCAACCGCATACGGCCAGATCAGCAGCGTCTGGTAGGCCTTCTTGCCGCGCGTGACGCGATCGGCGCAGACGGCGAGCAGCAGCGAAATCACCAGCCCGCTCACGGTGACGAGCGCGCTGAAAATCAGCGTGGTGTTGAACGACGCCAGATAAAGCGGATCGGCGAAGATCTGCTTGAAATTGGCAAGGCCGACGAAGACGGTCGAGGTGCCGAACGCGTCCTGGCTTTGCGTGGACTGCCACAAAGCCACGCCGGCCGGCCACAGAAAGAACACGAACGTGATCGCGAGTTGCGGGCCGACCAGCAGATACGGCAACACGCCTGTGCCGAAGCGGGATCGCTTTTCCATTAGGACATCTCTCTTAAAAACGCATCGGGCGGCCCCACGATTTCTCGTCCCCGAAGGGACCCGGCGCGTTGCGCCAGGTTGGGCCGCCCGTCAGGCCGGATCAGACTTAGCTACCTGCTTTTTCGAACCGGCGCAGCAGTTCGTCGCCGCGCGATACGGCGGAGTCGAGCGCCTCCTTCGGCGTCTTCTTGCCCGCCCAGACCTGTTCGAGTTCTTCGTCGATGATCGTGCGGATCTGCGGCATGTTGCCAAGGCGCAGGCCTTTGGTGAACGGCAGGGGCGGCTTGTTGAGCATCTGCTTGATGGCCGTGTCGCTGCCCGGGTTCTTCTCGTAGAAGCCCTGCTGCTGCGTCAACTGATACGCGGCCGTGGTGATCGGCAGATAGCCGGTGTCCTGATGCCACTTGGCGGCAACTGGCGGCGTCGCCAGATAGGCGAGGAACTTCGCCACGCCCTTGTACGTCGCCGGATCCTTGCCCGACAGCACCCACAGGCTCGCGCCACCGATGATGGCGTTCTGCGGCGCGCCCTTCACGTTGGCGTCGTAAGGCATCATGCCCGTGCCGAAGTCGAACTTGGCGTACTTCTTGATGTTGGCGAGCGACCCCGACGAGTTCGTGATGATGCCGCAGTCGCCGCTATAGAACTTCGACACCGGCTCGTCCTTGCGGCCGACATAGCTGAATGTGCCTTCCTTCGCCATGTCCTGCAGGAACTGGATGTGCGCGATCTGCTGCGGCTTGTTGAATTCGAGCTGGGCATCCGCGCCGTCGAAACCGTTGTTCTCCGTTGCAAACGGTAGACCATGCCATGCGCTGTAGTTCTCGAGCTGAATCCAGCTCTGCCAGCCCGACGAATAGCCGCACGACATGCCCGATGCCTTCAGCTTTTGGGCGTCCTTGCGCAGTTCTTCCCACGTGCGCGGCGGCTGGTTAGGATCGAGGCCGGCTTTCTTGAAGGCGTCCTTGTTGTAGTACAGAACCGGCGTCGAGCTGTTGAACGGCATCGAGATCAGCTGATCGGACTTCGAGTCGCTGTAGTAGCTGGCGATGGTCGGCACGAAGGCTTTTTCGTCGAGCGGCACGCCGGCTTGCCTGAAGACTTCAGAGACCGGGATGACGGCCTTCCTCGCCTGGATCATCGTGGCGGTACCTACTTCGTACACCTGCAGAATCGCCGGTGCGTTGCCGCTGCGATAGGCGGCGATGCCGGCTGCGAGCGTCTGGTCGTAAGAGCCTTTGAAGACCGGGACGATCTTGTAGTCGCTCTGCGAGGCGTTGAAGTCGTTCGCGATCACGTTCAGGCGTTCGCCGAGGGCAGCTTCCATGGCATGCCAGAACTGGATTTCCGTCGCGGCCTGAGCGGCCTGGTTAGCACCGACGGCGAACACTGCCGCCACGGCGAGCGAACGGAACAGGGGTTTGCAACTCATCTAATGGTCTCCTTGGTCGGAAGGCACATGGCCTGGGGCTGCGCGATTCTAGTTGGACTCGATGACAGTCGTAAGTTGAGCTTTATTCTCTTTGGTGCATGGATGGTGAGTTGTGCCTGGCGGCTTGTTTTGTCCTTGCCGTGGCCGGCCCTGGCCGCGCCGGAAGCCGCAATGTAACACCGGCAAAATTGAAACAGAAGCACAGGAGAGGAAGGCGGTGGCGCCGGCAGGGTTGATCCTGATAGCGGTGGCGCCGATGTGACGCAGACGGATTCGCGGCGGCTCGTCCCAGATTGTCTCGCGTTGTTCCGGCTTGCTCCGCCTTATTTTGAGATGGACCTTAAGATAGCTGTTCAGGTCGCGGGTTTTGCCTCTCGCGGCCTGTCCGCGTCGTTCGGTTCCGTTTATCCCATTCCATTCAGGAGTGCAGATGCCTCGTCTGTTTTGCGCCGGGTTGGTTTTTGCCTGCTTTGGCGCGTTGCTGAGCGGTTGCGCCGCCCCTTCTGGCGCGCCCCGGGATGCCTCGGTAACGAGGCTGCCGCTGATCATCGCCCACCGCGGCGGCACTGGCGACGCGCCGGAGAACACGCTCGAAGCGATCCGGCTCGCAGTGGAGCATCACGCCGACGCCATGTGGTTGACGGTACAACTCAGTAAAGACGGGGTGCCGGTGCTGTACCGCCCGGAAGATTTGTCCGCTTTAACAGATGCCAGCGGCCCCGTGGCGGGGCGCACGGCCGAGGAGCTTGCCCGCGTCAATGCTGGCTGGCGTTTCCTGGCGGTGGATGGCCACAGCTATCCGTATCGACAGCGGCCAGTTGGGATTCCTACGTTGCGCGAGGCGTTGCGCGCGATTCCGGCCTCGATGCCGGTGGTGCTCGATATGAAGGCGCTGCCTGCCGGGCCACAGGCCGATGCGGTGGCGCGCGTGCTGAGCGAGGAAAATGCGTGGTCGCGGGCGACGCTGTATTCGACCGAGGCTGCGTATCAACACAGTTTCGCCGCGTATCCGCAGGCGAAGGTCTTCGAATCGCGCGATGCCACGCGAGGCCGCCTCGTGCGCGTGCTGCTCGACCAGGGCTGTATCGACCCGCCGGCCGAGCATGCATCGGCCGCGTTCGAGATGCATCGCAGCGTGACGGTGGTTGAGAAGTTCACCTTGGGAGAAGGGCGCTCCGAGGTGAGCGCGACGTTGTGGACGCCCGCGACGGTGGCCTGCTTCAGGCAGCGGCCGGACGTGCATCTGGTGGCGATTGCGGTGAATAACGCTGAGGACTACCGCGCGGCGGCGTGTCTTGGTATGGATGCGGTGCTGGCGGACTCGCCGGCGAAGATGGCGGAGATCCGGGCGCGGATGACGGGGGCGCTGCGGTGCGCTAAATAGCAGGTCACGCGATTCGTGTGGAATCAGTCTCGCGGTATTTTTTCCGGCTTGAGGCCGACAGTACGCCTCGCGCCGCACGTGCGCCTCAAAATAAAAAGCCCCGTAGGCGCGCAAGGCGCTACGGGGTTTCGTACATCGAGGCGCACCAAGTTGGTTGGAATGTGCCGTTAAATCGCGCTTACACGTTGAACAAAAAGTTCATCACATCCCCGTCGTGCACGACGTATTCCTTGCCTTCCGCGCGCATCTTGCCGGCTTCCTTCGCACCCTGTTCGCCCTTGTAGGTCACGTAGTCGTTGAAGGCAATCGTCTGCGCGCGGATGAAGCCACGCTCGAAGTCCGTGTGAATCGCGCCCGCGGCCTGCGGCGCGGTGTCGCCAATATGGATGGTCCACGCGCGCACTTCTTTCACACCCGCCGTGAAGTACGTCTGCAGGCCGAGCAGTTTGAAACCCGCGCGAATCACGCGGTTCAGGCCCGGCTCTTCCATGCCGAGGTCGGCGAGGAACACCTGCTTGTCTTCGTCGTCCAGATCGGCGATTTCCGCTTCGATGGCGGCACACACCGCGACGACCGGCGCCTTCTCGGCGTCCGCGAATTTGCGCACCGCGTCCAGATGCGGATTGTTCTCGAAGCCGTCTTCCTTCACGTTGGCGACATACATGGTCGGCTTGGCGGTGATCAGGCAGAACGGCTTCAGCAGCACTTTCTCTTCATCCGAGAGATCGAGCGCGCGCACCGGCTTGGCCTGGTCGAGTTGCGCGCGGACCTTTTCCAGCACGGCGGCGAGCTTGATGGCTTCCTTGTCGTTGCCCGACTTGGCGGCCTTCGAATAGCGCGTGAGCGACTTTTCGACCGTGGCCAGATCGGCGAGCGCCAGTTCGGTGTTGATGACTTCGATGTCCGACAGCGGATCGACCTTGCCCGCCACGTGAATCACGTTTTCGTCTTCGAAGCAGCGCACCACGTGAGTGATGGCGTCGGTTTCGCGGATGTTGGCGAGGAACTGGTTGCCGAGCCCTTCGCCCTTGCTCGCACCGGCGACGAGGCCGGCGATATCGACGAATTCCACTGCGGCCGGCAGGATGCGCTCAGGCTTGACGATGTCGGCGAGCGCCTTCAGGCGCGCGTCCGGCACTTCGACGATGCCGACGTTCGGTTCGATGGTGCAGAACGGATAGTTTTCGGCGGCAATGCCCGCCTTGGTCAGCGCGTTGAACAGGGTGGACTTGCCGACATTAGGCAGGCCGACGATGCCGCATTTGAGGCTCATGGGAAAACCTTTTGAATCAATTGGTTACGGCTTTGCGGTAGGTCGCCCGGCGGGTGCTGATGGCCGGGGCGGGACAGCCGAAAGGTGAATCCGGGAAAGCGACAAACAACACGAATCGTGGCTCGGGCGCAGCGATGCCGTGCAGGTTGTGGACACGAAAGACTGCAATTGTAACTCTTTCGGACAGCCTGAATCCCAGGGTGCGAGGCAAGCGGGCGCCGCGCTGGGTGTCAATACTGAAGCAGTCTTTGCCTTGGAATCGGATCGTGCAACGCGTCGAATCCATCCCGGCGGCAACGTCAAGCGAGCACTATATTAAAGACTGTTTCCCGGCGAAAGGAGAAGGAAATGCGCACACGCATGCACGGCGCCGCAGCCATGACGGCATTGATCGCGGCATTGTTATGCCAACCGGTTGCCCATGCGCAACTCGGCGGCTTGCTGAATCAGGGCGGCAACGGCGGATCGTCGTCCAATGGGCTCAGCAATCTCGGCAATCTGGGCGGCATGAGCGGCGGGTTGTCGGCGCAATCGCTGACGTCGGGCAGCACCAGCAATGTGGCCGGTGTGCTGGATTTTTGCATCAAGAATAACTACCTCAGCGGCAACAGCGCGTCTTCCGTCAAAGATTCCCTGATGAGCAAGCTGCCGGGCGGTTCAGCGTCGTCTGACAGCGGTTACGCCAACGGTTCCAAGGGAATTCTGGATAGGAGCAACGGCACCAAGGTGGACCTCAGCGGCGGTGGCCTGAAACAGCAGGTCACGAAGCAGGTGTGCGACAAGATTCTCGCGCAGGGGAAATCGCTCCTGTAGGGCATCTTTTGGGTGAGCAAGCGGGCGGCCCGGTGGCGCTCGCTCTTTTGGTTTTGTCCTCGCCTCTTTGCGCGGAGTAAAAGCTCCGAAAAGCCGAATTTAACGAGCTTCAATCAAGCCGGAATCGAGCTTCAATCCAGCCCAGATCAAGCCCGAATCCAGCCCAAATCGGGCCGAAATGCCGCATTTCCCGGTCCGGCCCCGCCACCCCCGGCGGCTATAATGCCGGCATGACTGCACACCTCCAGACTTTTGACGTCGCCGTAATCGGCGGCGGGCTCGTCGGCAAGACCGCGGCGCTTGCGTTGACGCAAAGCGGCTTGCGCGTCGCTCTCCTCGCGCAGCCCTGCGCGCCGTTGCCCGTCGGCGAGACTTTCGACGCGCGGGTCTACGCGCTGTCCGCCAGTTCTCAGGCGCTACTGGAGCGCCTGCGGGTCTGGCAGGCGCTCGATACCTCGCGCCTCGGCCCCGTCTACGACATGCGCGTGTATGGCGATGCCCACGCCGAGCTGCATTTCTCGGCGTTTCAGGCCTCCGTGCCGCAACTGGCGTGGATTGCGGAGTCGTCGCTGATCGAGCGCGGTCTGGACGCCGCGTTGCGGTTTCAGCCCAATCTCGAATGGATCGACTCACGTGCCCAGGGGCTCGACGTGCAGCCGGACGGCGCGACCATCGGCCTTGCCAACGGCAAGACGCTCGCGGCGGATCTGGTGGTCGGCGCGGATGGCGCCCATTCGTGGGTGCGGGCGCAGATCGGCTCCCGGGTCAACCGGCGCGAGTACCGGCAGACCGGAGTGGTCGCCAATTTCAAGGCCGAAAAGCCGCATGGCGAAACCGCGTATCAGTGGTTCAAGGAGGGTGAGATCATCGCCCTGCTGCCGCTGCCTGACGGGCACGTCTCGCTCGTCTGGTCGGCGCGCACCGAGCATGCGGATGAACTGCTCGCGCTCGATCCGGCACAGCTCGCCGCCGAAGTGGAGCGCGTCACCGTCGGCCAGGTGGGCGCGCTCGATTGCGTGACGCCCGCCAAGGGCTTTCCGCTCGCGCTGCAAACCGTGGATCGCCTGGTGGCGCCACGGGTCGCGCTGGTCGGCGACGCCGCGCATCTGATCCATCCGCTGGCCGGCCAGGGCATGAATCTGGGCCTGCGCGACGTCGCGGCGCTCGCCGATACGGTCGCCGGCAAGGAAGCCTTCCGCGATCTCGGCGACACCGTCTTGCTGCGCCGTTACGAACGGGCGCGCCGCGAAGACATCCGCGCGCTGATGGTCGCCACCGACGGCCTGCAAAAGCTGTTTTCGGTACCCGGTCCGGTGGCCCGCGTGCTGCGCAACAGCGGCATGGCGTTCGTGGGCGCGCAGCCGCTGCTCAAACGCTGGCTGGTGTCGGCGGCGCTGGGGTAGGGCCTGTGAGGCCGCCTCGGGCCGGCCTTGCGTCTGCTTCGGGACTGTCTTGCGGCCGCCGCGGGCGCGCCGCCGCGTCAGGCCGGCCGCGCGCGGGTATGATGAACGGGTGCGCCGCGTGGCTGTCCGGGATGTAGATAGCGAAGACGCGTGGCGCGTGTTCGAATGAACCAGGGAATTCCGTATGAAAAAGCATCTCCGTATCGTCGCGCTCGCGCTGACCGTGGCCGTTGCGACGCTCGGCTGCTCCGCGCAGGCCGACCAGGTCACCGACAAGCTCAAGGCCACCCTGCAGGCGCGCCTCGGCGACGACGCCACCATCAAGAGCATCGCCAAATCGCCGATCGCCGGCCTGTACGAGGTGAACCTCGGCACGCAGATTGTCTATAGCGACGCCAACGGCGACTATCTGGTGCTGGGCGATATCGTCGATTCCAAGACCCGCAAGAATCTGACCGAAGCGCGTCTGTCCGAAACCAACCGCATCGACTTCGCGAGCCTGCCGTTCGCGAACGCGGTGAAAGTGGTGAAGGGCAACGGCAGCCGCAAGATCGCCGTGTTCTCGGATCCGAACTGCCCGTATTGCAAGCAGCTCGAAACCACCCTGAAGTCGGTCGACAACATCACGGTCTACACCTTCCTGTATCCGGTGCTGTCGCCGGATTCGACGGTGAAATCGAAGTCGATCTGGTGCTCGGCCGATCGCGCCAAGGCCTGGGAGTCGTGGATGCAGGACCGTCAGGCGCCCACCGCCGCCGGCACCTGCGACACTGCCGCCATCGACAAGAATCTCACCCTCGGCCACGCCATGAACGTGGACGGCACGCCAACGGTATTCCTCGCCGACGGCCGCCGCCTGCCGGGCGCGGTGCCGGCCGACCGGCTGGACAAGGAACTCGCCGCCGTGCACTAGGCCGCGGATCATCAGACAGGAGGCGCTCTTTGCGCCTCCTGCCGTTTCAGCACCTCCAATTTCTCCTAACTACCCTCGCAGATGAAGCCGATCCGCTACAGCATCGTTCCGAAGCAACCCGCCGCCCACCTGTTTGAAGTCACCGTCACTGTCACCGATCCCGATCCGTCCGGTCAGCGTTTCATGCTGCCGGTGTGGATTCCGGGCAGCTACATGATTCGTGAATTTGCCCGCAACATCGTCACGCTGCGCGCGTTCAACGAAGCGGGCCGCAAGGTGCGCGTCGAGAAGACCGACAAGCACACGTGGCAAGCCGCACCGGTCAATGGCGCGCTGACGTTGCGCTACGAGGTGTACGCGTGGGACATGTCGGTGCGGGCCGCCCATCTGGACGATACGACCGGCTTTTTCAACGGCACCAGCGTGTTCCTCGCCGCCGTGGGCCGCGAAGATGCGCCGTGTCTCGTGGACATCCAGAAGCCGGCTGGTGTGGCTTACCGGAGCTGGCGGGTGGCCACGGCGCTGCCTGAAGCACGCGGCACGAAGCGCTACGGCTTCGGCGAGTATAGCGCGCAGAACTATGACGAGCTCGTCGACCATCCGGTGACCTTGGGCGAGTTCGCGCTCGCCACCTTCAAGGCGCATGGCGTGCCGCACGACATCGTGATTGCCGGCCGGGTCGTCGGGCTCGATATGGCGCGCCTCGCCGTCGACCTGCAACGCATCTGCGAAGCGCAGATCGCGCTGTTCGAACCGAAGTCGAAGAAGGCGCCGGTCGACCGTTACGTGTTCATGACCCAGGCCGTGAGCGACGGCTACGGCGGTCTGGAACACCGCGCGTCCACGGCGCTGATCTGCAACCGCTCCGACCTGCCGGTGCAAGGGCGCCCGCAGACCACCGAAGGCTATCGGACCTACCTCGGCCTGTGTAGCCACGAATACTTCCATACGTGGAACGTGAAGCGCATCAAGCCGGCTGCCTTCGCGCCGTATGACCTGACGCGCGAGAACTACACCTCGCTGCTGTGGCTGTTCGAAGGCTTCACGTCCTACTACGACGACCTGATCCTCGTGCGCAGCGGCCTGATCACGCCGGAGGAGTATTTCGCGATGCTCGGCAAGGTGGTGGGCGGCGTGCTGCGCGGCAGCGGCCGCCTGAAGCAGAGCGTGGCCGAAAGCTCATTCGATGCATGGGTCAAGTATTACCGGCAGGATGAAAACGCGCCGAACGCGATCGTCAGCTATTACACAAAGGGTTCGCTCGTCGCGCTGGCCTTCGATCTCACGATTCGTGCGCAGACCAGCAACCGCAAGTCGCTCGACGACGTGATGCGCCTGCTGTGGCAGCGTTTCGGACGCGATTTCTATCGCGGCAAGCCGGTCGGCGTGTCGGAGGACGAAATCGAAGCGATTTTCGCCGAAGCAACCGGCGCCGAACTGGGCGCGCTGTTCGAGCAGGCGGTGCGCGGCACGCGCGACTTGCCGCTCGAGACGTTGCTCGAGCCGTTTGGCCTTTCGCTCGCGCCGGAGGCGGACCGCAACGGCAAGCCGTCGCTGGGCGCGCGGCTGCGCGGCGGCGCGGATTGCACGCTCACCGCCGTGCACGATGGCAGCGCGGCGCAGAAAGCCGGTTTGTCGGCGGGCGACGTGCTGGTGGCGATCGACGGCCTGCGCGTCACCGGCGCGAATCTTGACGCGCTGCTTTCGCGCTATCTGCCGGGCGCGAAAGTGGAGGTGCACGCGTTCCGCCGCGACGAGTTGCGTGTCGTGCAAGTCAAGCTGGACGGGCCTGAGGTGGCGCGCTACTCGCTCGCCGTCACGGACAAGCGGGCGGCCGCGCGCAACTGGCGCGAGCGCTGGCTGACGGCCTGATTGCCCGAAACACGGGCGGCGGCTGCTTAAATGCCGGATGAGGCGCGGCGGATTGTTCTACCTTTGCAACAATCCGTCGCTGCGGGATGGCTTTTTCGCGAACAGGTAAGTCACCACAATGGCTCCACTCGCGCAAGACTGCGCGCCCCTACTGGAGTCAACCATGACCACGATCCTGCAAATCAACTCGGCAGCCCGCTCGCAAGGCGCTCAATCGACGCTGCTCGTCAACGAACTGACCGAAAAGCTGCAACAATCGAATCCGGGCGCGCGAGTCGTCGTCCGTAATCTGCAAGCCGAACCGCTGCCCCACCTGGACGACGCTGTCCTCGGCGCGTTCTTCACGCCGGCTGAGCAGCGCAGCCCGGAACAGGTTGCTATCTCGGCACGCAGCGAAGCGCTGATCGCCGAACTGCAAGCCGCCGACATCGTCGTGATCGGCGCACCCATGTACAACTTCGGCATCTCGTCGCAATTGAAGACGTATTTCGACTTCATCGCCCGCGCCGGCATCACGTTCCAGTACACGGCGAATGGTCCGGAAGGCCTCGTGAAGGGCAAAAAGGTGTTCGTGGTTTCGGCCCGCGGCGGCAAGTATCTCGGCACGCCGAACGACAGCCAGACGCCGTATCTGAAGACTTTCCTCGGCTTCCTCGGCATGACCGACGTCACGTTTATCGTCGCTGAAGGCCTGAACATGGGCCCGGACGCAGCGACCGCCGCTCTGGCCGGCGCACGCGAAGCGATCGCAGCTGCGTAAGTAAAATACCGCGCGAGTCAGTCGCAAAAAAACGCCACGGAATGTATGTCCGTGGCGTTTTTGTTTGTGCGGCTTCAGGCTTCGGGTTTCAGGCCAGTGTTTGCGCTTCGTCGGGCAGGCGCCAGTCGATCGGCTGGCGCTGGTGTTTGCTCAGATATTCATTGGCGAGAGCGAAGTGCCCGCAGCCGAGAAAGCCGCGATGCGCCGACAGCGGCGACGGATGCGGCGCCTCCAGCACGTAATGCGCCTTGCCGCCGAGCAGCGCCCGCTTGGCTTGCGCGTGCGCACCCCACAGCATGAACACGAGGCCGTCGTGACGCGTCGCCAGTTCGTGGATCAGCGTGTCGGTGCATTTCTCCCAGCCGCGCTTCGCGTGGCTCGCCGCTGAATCGCGCTCGACGGTCAGCACGGTGTTCAGCAACAGCACGCCCTGTTTCGCCCAGGCATCGAGGCAGCCGTGACGCGGCGGCTCGTAGCCGAGACTGGCGGCGATTTCCTTGAAGATGTTGCGCAGCGACGGCGGCGGCCGTACTCCCGGCGGCACTGAAAACGCCAGTCCGTGCGCCTGCGGCGTGCCGCGATCCTCGCCGTGATACGGGTCCTGGCCGAGGATCACCACTTTGACTTCGTCGGGGCTCGTCAGGCGCAGGGCGCGGAATACGTCGGCGGGATAGACGGTTTTGCCGGCTGCGCGCTCGCCATCGACGAACCGGCACAGCGTTGCATAGGCGTCGCTCTGCGTGAACGGCCGCAGATGCTCGCGCCACGCGGGCGGCAGTGCTTCGAACTGGGCTTCGAGCGAGGGCGTTTGCGTGGAGGTGGGCATGGGCGCTGGCGATGCCGCAGTCGGCTCGGACGGGTGGTCGTTAAACAGCGAGCCTTGCGGCGACGGCGAACGGGTGCGGGAGGCGGAGGTCATGACGCGCAAGTGTCGCAGCAAACGGGGTGTAGCTCAAGGCGCAGGCCGGCAAGCCGGGCGGCGGTCTTATCGATGCCCAGCCGTCGCGGAATACGATGATCGCCGCACATGCACCGATTGGGCTTGTTGGGCTTATTACTCTGGTTCGCGCAGCTTGTAGCCGCGCTGCGCCTTGCTGACATCGTCCGGCACGAGACCGGGCACGTGCGCGCCGAGTTCGTCGGCCAGCGCCTGTAAGGCCGCCTCGTCGCCGCTTTTCAGTTCCAGCTCGACTTCGAGAATCGGCGAGCGGCGCGTTTCTCCATTCACCTCGGCAATCACGTCGCCCTGATCGATTGCGGCTTCGACCGTGGCGCCGTTGTGCGCCACCTGCCACAGCGTGCGGGTGAAATCGGTGCGGAACAATTCGATCAGGTCCGGCGCGGCCCCGCGCAGCGCGGCGGCCACGGTCGGTTCGTCGCAGGCTTGCAGCAGCGCGTCGATCTCCAGCGCCTCGCCGGCCACCGGCATTTCCCACTCGTGCCGGCTGTGCATACCGGAGCTTGCGTTACCGGCGGTCTTGAAGGTTTGCAGCCAGCCATCCGGTGTGTGCCGCAGACGCAGCGCGCTTTTCGAGCGCGCCAGCGTCAGCGACGGCGTGTCGAAGTAGATATTGGCGAGCGCGATGGGGTGTCCCGCCGTGCCGGTGCGCGCGACGAACCAGCGTGTCGCCGCGCCGATCTGCTCGGCCGGCAGCGCCAGCTTGATTTCACGTTCCATACCCATGGCGGTCGCCTTTCCAGTTAGCCCGAAGCGTTAAGCTCAGAAAAACATCCGCGCAAGTTCTGCGCCCGGTTCCTCGGCGCGCATGAAGGCCTCGCCGACGAGGAAGGTATGCACGTCCATCTCGCGCAGACGGTCCACGTCCGCGCGCGCGAGGATGCCGGACTCGGTCACGACGATGCGGTCTTCCGGGATCATCTCAAGCATACCGATGGTCGTCTCGATCGACGTTTCGAAGGTGCGCAGATTACGGTTGTTGATGCCCATGAGCGGCGTCTTCAGCGTGAGCGCTTCCGTCAACTCGTCCTTGTTGTGCACTTCGACCAGCACCGCGAGCCCCAGCGAATGCGCGAATGCTTCGAGGTCCTGCATTTGCGCGGTTTCGAGTGCGGCGGCGATCAGCAGGATCGCGTCGGCGCCCATCGCGCGGGCTTCGACGATCTGATACGGGTCGATGATGAAGTCTTTGCGCAGCACCGGCAGGTCGCAGGCGGCGCGCGCTTCTTCCAGATAGGCGGCGCTGCCCTGGAAAAACTGCACGTCGGTCAGCACGGACAGACACGCCGCGCCGTGCTTCGCGTAGGACCGGGCGATTTCAGCCGGTACGAAACGCTCGCGCAGCACGCCTTTGGACGGGCTCGCTTTCTTCACTTCCGCGATCACCGCGGCATGACCGGCGGCATGTTTTGCGCGCAAGGCGCCGACAAAATCGCGCCTGTCGCGCGCCGAGGCTTCGAGGCGCAGTTCTTCGAGCGGCGCGCTCAGTTCGGCGGCCCGAATCTCCTGGCGCTTGACGTCGATGATGCGTTCCAGAATGTCGCTCATAGCTTTCTCGATACAGAATTTAGTGCTTGAATTGGCGCGTAAAGCGAACCAGATCGTCGACCTTCGCCCGCGCCTTGCCACTCGCGATGGCTTCGCGCGCCAGCGCGATGCCGTCGGCAATCGACGCGGCCACATTCGCAGCATAGAGCGCCGTGCCGGCATTCAGTGTGACAATCTCGCGCGCGACGCCAGGCTTGTTGTCGAGCGCTTCGAGCAGCATCAGTTTGGACTCGGCGGCGTCGGCCACTTTCAGCGAGCGGTTCGACACCATCTGCATGCCGAAATCCTCGGGATGAATTTCGTACTCGAAAATTTCGCCGTCGCGCAATTCGCCGACCTGCGTCGCCGCGCCGAGCGAGACTTCGTCCATGCCGTCCATGCCGTAGACCACCAGCACGTGCTTCGCGCCCAGACGCTGCATCACGCGCACCTGGATGCCGACCAGGTCCGCGTGGAACACGCCCATCAACTGATTCGGCGCGCCGGCCGGATTGGTGAGCGGGCCGAGAATGTTGAAGAGCGTGCGCACGCCGAGTTCGCGGCGCACCGGCGCGATGTTTTTCATTGCCGGATGATGGTTCGGCGCGAACATGAAACCCATGCCGGTTTCGGCAATCGAGGCTGCCACCTGGTCGGGCTGCAGTTCGATATTCACGCCCAGTGCTTCGAGCACGTCCGCGCTGCCCGACTTGCTCGACACGCTGCGCCCGCCGTGCTTCGCGACTTTCGCGCCGGCTGCGGCCGTGACGAACATCGTCGCGGTGGAGATGTTGAAGGTGTGCGCGCCGTCGCCGCCGGTCCCGACGATATCGACAAAGTTCGAATTGTCCGGCACGTCGACATGCCGGGCAAACTCGCGCATCACCGTGGCGGCCGCGGTGATTTCGCCGATGGTCTCTTTTTTGACGCGCAGCCCCGTAATGATCGCGGCCGCCATCACCGGCGACAGTTCGCCGCGCATGATGAGGCGCATCAGATGCAGCATCTCGTCGTGGAAAATTTCGCGGTGCTCGATCGTGCGCTGCAACGCTTCCTGAGGGGTAATCGTCATGATGTCGCCTCGGGTGATCAAGTGTTGCGCGCGGCCGGCGCGGCCTTCGACTGCTTAACGAAGTTTTCGAGCAGGGCGTGGCCGTGTTCGGACAGGATGGCTTCCGGGTGGAACTGCACGCCTTCGACGGCCAGTTCCTTGTGGCGCACGCCCATGATCTCGCCGTCGTCGGTCCACGCGGATACTTCCAGGCAATCGGGCAGCGATTCGCGTTCGATAGCGAGCGAGTGATAGCGCGTCACCACGAAGTGCTTCGGCAGGTCGGAAAACACACCTTTGCAGTCGGTTTCGATCGTGCTGACCTTGCCGTGCATGATGGTCTGCGCGCGCACCACGCGGCCGCCGAAGGCTTCGCCGATCGCCTGATGGCCGAGGCACACGCCGAGAATCGGCGTTTTGCCGGCGAATTCGCGCAGCACGTCGAGCGTGATGCCCGCGTGTTGCGGATTGCTCGGCCCCGGCGAGAGGCAAATGCGCGCGGGATTGAGCTTCGCGATTTCGTCGAGCGTGATTTCGTCGTTGCGATAGGTCCGGACGTCTTCGCCGAGTTCGCCGAAGTACTGGACCAGGTTGTAGGTGAATGAGTCGTAGTTGTCGATCATCAGCAGCATGGTCTGTCTCCGGTCAGAAGTCGCTATCGAGGCCGTCTTGCACCTGCTCGGCGGCGCGCAGCACGGCGCGCGCCTTGTTCTCGGTCTCTTGCCATTCGGATTCGGGCACCGAATCCGCGACGACACCCGCTGCCGCCTGCACATACAGATTGCCGTTGCTGATCACGCCGGTGCGGATCGTGATGGCCAGATCCATCTCACCGGTGAACGACAGGTAGCCGACCGCGCCGCCGTACAGGCCGCGCTTGACGGGCTCCAGTTCGTCGATCAGTTCCATGGCGCGGACCTTCGGCGCGCCGGACAGCGTGCCGGCCGGGAAGGTGGCGCGCAGCACGTCGAAATTGGTGGTGCCGGGTTTCAGCTTGCCTTCGACCGAACTCACGATGTGCTGCACGTGCGAGTACTTCTCGATCACCATCTTGTCGGTGACGACCACCGAGCCGATCTGCGCGATACGGCCCACGTCGTTGCGCGCGAGGTCGATCAGCATGACGTGCTCGGCGATTTCCTTCGGGTCGTTCAGCAGTTCGGTGGCGAGTTCGGCATCACGCTCAGGCGTGTTGCCGCGCGGACGCGTGCCGGCGAGCGGGCGGATCGTGACGATGCGATCTTCGCCGCGCTTTTCCTGACGCACCAGAATTTCCGGCGACGCGCCGACCACGTGGAAATCGCCGAAGTTGTAGTAGTACATGTACGGCGACGGGTTCAGCGAACGCAGCGCGCGGTACAGGGAAAGCGGATTGTCGCGATACGGTTTGGTCAGGCGCTGGCCGACCTGTACCTGCATCAGCTCGCCGGCGGCGATGTATTCCTTCGCCTTGCGCACGGCGGCGAGGTAGTCGTCTTTGGCGAATTCGCGGTAGGTCTCGGTACGCACGCTCGCCGATGTCACCGGCGGCTGCACGGTCGTGCGGAGCCGCTGGCGCAGATCGCGCAAACGCTGTTTGGCGCGCGTGTAGGCTTCGGGCGTGGTCGGATCGGCGTAGACCACGAGATACAGCTTGCCGGCGAGGTTGTCGATCACCGCGACTTCTTCGGTCAGCAGCAACTGGATGTCGGGCAGGTTGAGATCGTCCGGCGGCGCGGTATTGGCGAGTTTTTTCTCGATGTAGCGCACCGCGTCGTAGCCGAAATAGCCCGCCAGACCGCCCGCGAAACGCGGCAGTCCCGGCCGTTGCGCCACCTTGAAGCGGCCCTGGAACTGCTGGATGAATTCGAGCGGATCGCCTTCGTGCGTTTCGACGACCTTGCCGTCCCGCACCACTTCCGATACGCCGTTGCGCGTGCGCAGCAGCGTGCGCGCCGGCAGGCCGATAAACGAGTAGCGCCCGAACCGTTCGCCGCCCACCACCGATTCCAGCAGGAACGAGTTGGCGCCGTTGCGCTCGGGCTGCGCTAGCTTGAGATACAGCGAGAGAGGCGTTTCGAGGTCGGCGAGCGCTTCGGCGATCAGCGGAATGCGGTTGTAGCCCTCGTTGGCGAGGGACTGGAATTCGAGTTCGGTCATGTTCCGATCCTGTTCATAGGTCCGCGCGTAGCGTGCGTCGGACAAAGCGGGGCGATGCGCTGTCTACGTGGCCGGGTGGGCGAAGCCTGGTCCGCTCAAATCGTGTCAGGACGATCAGGACAAGGTTAGGCCAACCGGCGCGAGCTTTCCCGCGAGGCGCACAAGATATGGGCAGGCCACGGTACGCGCTGTACACGACGGCCGCACAAACCGGTGCGACGAGAACTGCAGGGAAAGGCGCGTGAGCGCAGCGAAGCAAAAAACGGTGCCGAAGACGAGGCTTCAGCGTACCTCAGGAGAGGTTAGCGCGACCAGCGACGCCAGGGCCAGGCTCCCCGGTCGATGCTGCTCAGACTCCGTTTTTTGTTCAGAAACATGAGGATGAAGGACTTGTTAAGTCGATGTAGGGTGAACTGCGTTGTGTGCCGCGACGGCCTTGGCCGCATCCAGCAGCGAGGCAACTATACCATCGGATTTTATTGTTTGTATAGCTTGGCCATGGTTGTAGCCATACGGGACGGTCAGTGTCGCCATGCCCGCCGCGCGACCGGCGAGGGCGTCGTTTTCCGAGTCGCCGATCGCCACAGTGGCCGCGGGCGCGAGCTGGAGCTGGGCGCAGGCGGTCAGCATGGGCAGCGGGTCGGGCTTCTTTTTCGCCAGACTGTCACCGCCGATCACGAGGCTGAAGTAGCCGGCAAGGCCGTATTGCTGCAGCAATTCCACGGCGAAGCGGTGCGGCTTGTTGGTGACGCACGCGAGCTTGAGGCCGGCGTCGCGCATGGCGGCCAAGCCGGCTTCGACGTCCGGATAAAGACGCGTATGACGTCCGTTGATGCGCGCGTACTCTTCCTGGTAGATGGCGAGCGCCTCGTCGAAACGGTCCTGCGCCTGGGTTGCCTCGAAGCGCGGCGCGAGCACGCTGCGGATCAGGTGCTCGGAGCCCTTGCCGACATAACCCACCACTTCCTCGCGCGATGTTTGCGCCGCATCGAGTTGAGCGAGCATGCCGTTCAGGCCGGCCGTGAAGTCGTCGGCGGTGTCGACCATCGTGCCGTCGAGGTCGATGATGGCCCCAAGGATGCGCGGACCGCTGAACGCCGGCGCGGCAAACGGCGGCGGCGTGGCGCCCGTTGTCATGCCTGTTGCCCGACCTTTGCCAGTTCGGCGCGCATTTCGGCGATGATGGTCTTGTAGTCGTGGTGGCCGAAGATGGCCGAGCCGGCCACGAAAGTATCGGCGCCCGCGGCGGCGATTTCGGCGATGTTCTCGATCTTCACGCCGCCGTCCACTTCGAGATGGATCTCCCGGCCGGTCTTTTCGTTATAGGCGTCGATGCGCTTGCGGGCTTCGCGCAGCTTGACGAGCGCCTCGGGGATGAACGACTGGCCGCCGAACCCCGGATTCACCGACATGATCAGCACCAGATCGACCTTGTCCATCACGTAGTCGAGATAGCTCAGCGACGTGGCCGGATTGAACACGAGACCGGCCTTGCAGCCGTGGTCGCGGATCAGCGACAGCGTGCGGTCGATGTGGTCCGAGCCTTCCGGGTGAAAACTGATCACATTGGCGCCCGCCTTGGCGAAGTCGGGCACGATGCGGTCGACGGGGCGCACCATCAGATGCACGTCGATCGGCACGTCGACGTGCGGGCGCAGCGCCTCGCACACCACCGGGCCGATGGTCAGGTTCGGCACATAATGGTTGTCCATCACGTCGAAGTGGATCCAGTCGGCGCCGGCGGCGACGACATTGCGGACTTCTTCACCGAGCCGCGAGAAATCGGCGGACAGAATGCTGGGGGAAATGCGGAATTGCGTCATGGCGGGGGCGGGCGGTAGGCGGAAAACATTATTTTACCGTCTTACGCGCCTTGAGGCCTTGCCGGATGGGATTGTCCGGTTGCGGGCCTGGCGTGCATGGGCCAGAATGCGGAACCATAGCGAAATCATTGCGGAGCCTTGACCGGCGTGCCTGCCGGCATAATTGCCGGCTTCCGCGCAAACTCTTACGACATCGTTTCACCAGACCGGAATCAGGATGAGCCAGTACGAATTCAGCGTAGCGTCGCAGGTGCAGTACCTGCCCGACGAGTCGGACCCGGAGCGCCGTCAGTATGCGTTCGCCTACACGCTGACCATCCGCAACAGCGGTCAGGTGCCGGCTCAACTGATTGCGCGCCATTGGGTGATCACCGATAGCGACAAGCACGAGCAGGAAGTGAAGGGGCTCGGCGTGGTCGGACATCAGCCGCTGCTCAAACCGGGCGAGCAATTCGAATATACGAGCTGGGCGGTGATCGCGACGCCTGTCGGCACCATGCGCGGGGAATATTTCTGCGTGGCCGAGGACGGCGAGCGGTTCGAGGCGCCGGTGCCGGAGTTTGTTCTGCGCATGCCGCGCACGCTGCATTGAACTGGTAGCGTCACCGGCGGTCCTTGAATTGCCGCAGTGAAGATGAGCACCGGGTAT
Source organism: Paraburkholderia sp. BCC1885 (assembly GCF_900996235.1). Taxonomy (GTDB): domain Bacteria; phylum Pseudomonadota; class Gammaproteobacteria; order Burkholderiales; family Burkholderiaceae; genus Paraburkholderia. The sequence goes on along the minus strand of NZ_CAAJGM010000044.1, from coordinate 7,328 downwards.
TCGTCGAACAGATCAAACATGGCGGTTTCCATTCAGAACGAAAATTGTATGCGGTTGGCCGGCAAGCTCGCCGGCTGGCTGGGGGTGCTCGCCGTGGCGGTGTTGCTGGCTTCGTGCGGCGGGGGCGCAGCCGTGCGGCCTTCCGCGCCGCCGACCGGCGCGGCGTTCGTGCCGGGCCAGATTGCTGCGGCGCGGTTGACGCCGGTTGCATGGCAGCAGGTACCGGGCTGGCAGGACGATTCGCTGATCGGCGCGACCGCCGCGCTGCGGCAAAACTGCTTGCGGCTTGCCCGTCAACCGAACTGGCAGCGCGCCTGCGCGGCGGCCGAGCAGATCGACGATCTGGACCTGAACAGTGCGCGCGCCTTCTTCGAAGCCTATTTCACGCCGTACCAGTTCTCGAATACCGACGGCACGCTCGACGGCCTCGTGACCGGCTATTACGAGCCGTTGCTGCGTGGTTCGCGCACCCGCCACGGTATCTATCAGACGGCGCTGTATCGTTGGCCGGCCGCGTATCGGCCTGGCGGCGATTTGCCGAGCCGGGCGCAGCTCGAACGCTCAGGCGCGCTCAATGGCAACGAACTCGTTTGGGTCGATGATCCGATTGAGGCTTTTTTCCTGCAGGTGCAAGGCTCGGGGCGCGTCGTGATGGAGGACGGCAGCGTCATGCGGCTCGGGTTTGGCGGTACCAATAATCAGCCGTACAGGTCGATTGGCCGATGGTTGCTGGATCACGGGGAACTGACGCCCGCTCAGGCGACGATGCAGGGGATCAAGGCGTGGGCCCGGGCTAATCCGACCCGCGTCGATGCGTTGCTGGACACCAATCCGCGCTTTGTGTTTTTCCGCGAGATGCCGTCCGCGGAGAGTGCTCCGGGCGGTGGCGCTGATGGCCCGATTGGGGCGTTGGGTGTGCCGCTGACGCCGGAGCGTTCGATCGCGGTCGATCCGTCCTCGATTCCGCTGGGCACGCCGGTGTTCCTGCAGACGACGCGTCCGCTCACCAATTCGCCAATGAACCGGCTGGTGTTTGCCCAGGATACGGGCTCGGCGATCAAGGGCGGCGTGCGGGCCGACTATTTTTGGGGACTCGGCGACGACGCGGGCGATCTCGCCGGCAAGATGAAGCAGGCCGGGAGGATGTGGCTGTTGTTGCCGAATTCTTGATGTCTTTTCTGTCTTGATGCGGATGCGGATGCGGATGTGGGCGGGCGGCGAGGATGGGTGGATTTGTGGCCGAGTGACGCGCGGCGGCGCCTGAGTTGCTTGAATTGCCTGTGCGTATCGCGTGGGGCCAATTCAGTCAGGTCAACTTAAACCGCCGCCGGCATTTTCAGGCACTCATCTTCCGTTTGTCGATTACGCGCCTCGCCTTTCCCACCGAGCGCTCGATACCGTTCACCGCCAATACGTTCACCACGGCGCTGACGCCAATCAATGCCTTGATGTCGTAACTCAGCGCCTGTTTTGCTGCGCTTAGCGCGGCAGTATCGGGCGCCGTTTCGGGACACGGCTCGACGCTGAGCGTCAGCACATCCAGCGGACCTTCTTTCGTCAAAATGATCTGATAGTGCGGTGCGAGCACAGGTTGCTTCAGCAGCAGTTCCTCGATCTGTGTCGGAAAAACGTTCACGCCGCGTACGATCATCATGTCGTCCGAGCGGCCGGTGATCTTCTCCATCCGCCGCATCGTGCGCGCCGTGCCAGGCAGCAGACGCGTAAGATCGCGCGTTCGGTAGCGGATGATGGGTAGCGCTTCCTTTGTCAGCGACGTGAATACGAGCTCGCCCAACTCGCCGTCCGGCAGCACTTCGCCGGTTTCCGGATCGACTATCTCCGGATAAAAATGATCTTCCCAGATGGTCGGCCCGTCTTTGGTTTCTGCGCATTCCGAGGCCACGCCAGGCCCCATTACCTCCGACAGCCCGTAAATATCGACAGCATCGATGCCCATGCGTTTTTCGATGGCGTGGCGCATGTCATTGGTCCACGGCTCCGCACCGAAGATGCCGATGCGCAACGACGATTGGGCCGGATCGAGACCCTGCCGTTCGAGTTCGTCGGCGATCGACAGCATGTAGCTGGGTGTCACCATGATGATGTCGGGCCGGAAATCCTGGATGAGCTGGACCTGCTTTTCGGTTTGGCCGCCACCGAACGGGATCACGGTGAGCCCGGCGCGTTCCGCGCCGTAGTGTGCGCCCAGGCCGCCGGTGAAAAGGCCATAGCCGTAGCTGACATGCACCTTGTCGCCGCGCCGTGCGCCAGCGGCGCGGATCGAGCGGGCCACCACGTTGGCCCACGTATCGATATCACGTGCGGTGTAGCCGACGACCGTTGGCTTGCCGGTAGTGCCTGACGATGCGTGGATTCGCGACACCTGTTCCTGCGGGACGGCGAACATGCCGAACGGGTAGTTGTCGCGCAGATCTTTCTTGGACGTGAACGGGAAGCGGGACAGGTCGGCGAGCGTTTTCACCTCACCCGGATGGACGCCGGCCTCATCGAACTTGCGCCGATAGACCGGCGAATTTTCGTAGGCGTGCGTGAGCGACCATTTCAGCCGTTCAAGCTGGAGAGCGGCGAGTTCGTCGCGGCTCGCCGTTTCGATCGGCTCGAGCGGGAGCTTGGTATTCATCGGGTGTCTCCTTGCTTCTTCACAATGAATTGCGGTGCACGCGGCGAGGTGAGCCGCGCTGGGCGGCGCGCCGCCGCGGGTTCAGCTTTCAGCCGGAATAACCCTGCCTTTGATTTGCGCCGATTTGCCGCGAAACATGGCCACGGTTTCGCCTGCCCGATTGGTTACGCGAATGTCATAGATGCCGGTGCGTCCGCTCAGGATTTGCTCGACAGCCTCGGCCGTCAATTCGTCGCCGCCTTGTACCGGACGCAGGAATTCGATCGAACAACCGGCTGCGACTGTGCTGAGGTTGTAGCTGTTGCAGGCGAACGCGAAGGTGGAATCGGCAAGCGTGAAGATCAAGCCGCCGTGGCAGATCTGATGGCCGTTCAGAAAGTCGGCACGCACGGCCATTCGCATGCGCGCGTAGCCGGGCCGCACTTCCAGCAATTCGAGCCCTAGCGCGCGGCTGCAGGCGTCGGCCTTGTACATGGCGTCGGCAGTGGCGCGGGCCAGTTCGTCCGGCGACAGCGCGGCGAAGCGGTGGTCTGATGGCGTCGACATATCAGCGGCCCTCGAAACGCGGTGCGCGCTTTTCGATGAAGGCTTGCACGCCTTCCGCGTAGTCGTGCGATGCGCCCAGCACACGTTGCAGATCGCGTTCGAGGTCTAGCTGCTGATCGAGCGTTTGGGTGGCGCCTGCGCGCATGGCCTGCTTGATCGCGGCGATTGCGCGGGTGGGCTGCTGGGCGAGCTGGGTTGCGAGTTTGGTCGCTGTGGCGGCGAGGTCTGCGTCGTCGACGACCTGCCAGATGAGGCCCCAGCTCTCGGCCTTTTCCGCGCTGAGCTTGTCGCCGGTGAGGGCGAGGCCGAGCGCGCGGGCCATGCCGACGCGCTGCGGCAAGAACCACGTGCCGCCGGAATCCGGCACGAGGCCGATCTTCACGAATGCCTGGATGAAACTGGCGGAACGCGCGGCGAGCACCAGGTCGCAGGCGAGCGCCAGATTGGCGCCCGCACCTGCCGCCGTGCCGTTCACCGCGGCGATCACGGGCAGAGGCAATGCCTGGAGCCGACGGATCAGCGGGTTGAAGTGCTCGTCGATCAATGCCCCGAGGTCTGTCATGGCGCCGGGCGTGAAGTCCAGATCCGCCAAATCCTGGCCCGCGCAAAAACCGCGGCCTGCGCCAATCAGTATTAGTGCTCGCGCGTCGGCGGCGACAACTTCGTCGAGCGCGGCACCGAGCTCGCGATGCATGGCCCGCGTGAAGCTGTTGAGCTTGTCGGGGCGGTTCAGCGTCAAGGTGGCGACGCGGTTCGCAGTGTCGAACTCGAGGCGGATCGCTTCATATGACATCGTTTGTCTCCTCCTGACTTCCTGACTATCTAGTAGCGCTTGGCAAGCGCCGTTCGCGCAGGGTTCCTGCCGACTGTGGACCGGCTGGAATGCCGATCTCGTGCCTCATCTTAGTTATGAAGGGCCGTGCGCGCTATTCGGCCGAATGGCCTAGGACGCATCTACGCTTTTCGGCCTATGTCTTTCAGCCGACTGTTGCCGGCGCCGCTTTCGGTTCAACATGAACGCGACTTTGAATGACGCGGAAACGGTTCGCTACGAAGGCGGCATCGGCAAGCGCGGCGTTGGCTGCCGGATTCGCGCCGGTGCCGTGGAAGTCGGAGAACGCGGCCGACTGGTTGACGAACACGCCACCGGTCAGATTGATGGACAGCGCAACTCCGCCGTGAATCGAGGCTTCGTGGGCGGCTTCGATTACGGCTTCATCTGTGCTGTACACGGAGAACGTCAGCGCGCCGTGTTCCGCCGCGAGCTTGCCGGCAAGCTCGAGCGACTGTGCGGTCGAATCCGTAGCGATGAGGAATGAGATCGGACCGAACCATTCCTTGGCGAATTTTGCCGAGTCGGTGGCGGCGTCAAGTTGCAGGACGAGCGGCGTGCGGACGCGCGCGCCAGCAAAAGCCGGATGTTCGAGCGATTGGCTTTCGACCCGCACACGGCCCAGTTTGCGGGCTTCCTCGATCCGCTGCACGACGCCTTCGTTCTGGATCGCGCCGAGCAGTTCGACGGCGCGTGCGGGATCGGCGACCAGCTTTTGTACGGCGTCGCCGATTGCCTGTGCCACCGCATCGAAGCTGAGCACGCCATCAGCGGTACGAATGCCGTCGCGCGGTATATAGATGTTCTGTGGGGCAGTGCACATCTGGCCGGAATAGAGCGCGAGCGAGAAAGCAATGTTCCGTGCCACGGCCTTGAGGTCGTCTGCCGAGTCGATCACGATCTGGTTGACGCCGGTTTTCTCCGTGTACACCTGTGCCTGGTGTGCATGACGTTCGAGCCAGGTGCCGTTTTGCGTGCTGCCGGTGAAGTCGATCAGCTTGATCTCGGAACGTAGCGCGAGATCCTGTACGAGGGCGCCGTCGTTCGGATTGGTGGCGAGCAGGGTGACGACGTTCGGATCGAAACCGGCTTCCCGCAAAACGTCACGGGCGATGCGTACAGTAATGGCCAGAGGCAGGATAGCGCCGGGGTGGGGCTTGACGATGACCGTGTTGCCGGTTGCCAGATCGGCGAAGAGGCCGGGGTAGCCGTTCCACGTGGGGAAGGTGCAGCAACCGAGTACCAGGCCGGTGCCGCGCGGTACGACCGTGTAGCGCTTGTGCATCGCGAGGGGCGGGTTTTTGCCTTGCGGCTTTTCCCAGTGCGCGTTAGCTGGGATGCGGCGCAGCTGATCCCAAGCGTATACGACGGCTTCCAGCGCGCGGTCCTGAGCGTGGGGGCCGCCAGCCTGGAATGCCATCATGAATGCCTGGCCGGTGGTGTGCATGACGCTATAACCGATCTCGAAGCTCGCGCGGTTCACGCGCGCCAGAATTTCGAGGCTCACGCCGACCCATGCCTGCGGGCCGGCGGCACGCCAGCTTTTTTGCGCGGCGGCGGCCGCGGCAAGCAGTGCATCCGGGTTGGCTTTGGGATAACGAATGCCAAGCTCGAAGCCAAACGGCGAAATCTCGGTACCGACGGTTTCTCCGGTGGCCGGTTGGTCGAGTTCAAAGGTCCGGTTCAGGTGCGCTTTGAAGGCGGCCTCGCCTTCGGCATTTGCTGTTTCCCCGTACACTTTGGGGCTGGGCATTTCGACGAACGGACTCCAGTAGCCGCGCGTTTCGATGGCGGCAAGCGCCTTTTGCAACGTGTCTTCGTGTTTGGAAAATAGCGGATGCGTCATGGCGGAAATGGAACCTGGGAGTTGGGAGAAACCTTGTCGAATAATTGACCGACCGGTTGGTTTGTCAATGTTAGCATTATTAAGACGGCGGCGCGAAGCGTTTTCGCGCGACTTACTCTTCACACAAAAGGAGGCTGCATGGCTTACGAAAATATTCTGGTCGAGACCCGCGGACGGGTCGGTCTTGTCACGCTGAATCGTCCGAAAGCGCTGAATGCGTTGAACGATGCCCTTATGGATGAGTTGGGCGCAGCCTTGAAGGCATTCGACGCCGACGACGCAATTGGGGCGATCGTGATCACCGGCAGCGAAAAGGCTTTCGCCGCCGGCGCCGACATCGGCATGATGGCGACCTATACCTATATGGATGTCTACAAGGGCGACTACATCACCCGAAACTGGGAGACCGTGCGCTCGATCCGCAAGCCGATCATTGCCGCGGTCGCAGGCTTTGCGCTTGGCGGCGGATGCGAACTGGCGATGATGTGCGACATCATCCTGGCCGCAGATACGGCGAAGTTCGGTCAACCGGAAATCAAGCTCGGCGTCATGCCGGGTGCTGGCGGCACGCAACGGTTGCCGCGCGCGGTATCGAAAGCCAAGGCCATGGATCTTTGCCTGACGGCGCGCTTTATGGATGCAGCTGAAGCCGAGCGAGCCGGATTGGTCTCGCGAGTGGTTCCCGCATCATCGTTGATCGAGGAGGCCGTGACCGCGGCGGCAACGATCGCGGAGTTTCCATTGCCGGCCGTCATGATGGTGAAGGAGTCCGTGAATCGCGCATACGAAACGACGCTCGCAGAGGGCGTTCACTTCGAACGCAGGCTGTTCCATTCGCTATTTGCGACGGAGGATCAGAAGGAAGGGATGGCTGCCTTTGTGGAGAAGCGCAAACCGGTGTTCAAGCATCGGTAATAGGCTCGTCAAAATAACGCTTGCGCGCCCCGGTCGGGCTCGCTAGAATCTCGTTCTTTCGCGTTCCGGATGACGGGGCGCGGGGAACGGGAGAGCCAGCAGTGGCAAGGCTTTCGGCGGGGTGGGCAGGCTCAGGCAGTGATAAAAAACCTGTTGACGACGTAGCGAAAGTTCTTCATAATCTCGTTTCTCTGCTGCTGATGCAGCGACGCAGAACGAAGCGGTGCCGGGTGGTGAGGTTGGTAACCCGGTGCGGTTTTGGTGGTGAATGCGGACTCGATCTTTAAAAATTAACAGCCGATAAGTGTGGGCGCTTGATGCGCGACGCGGCGGTGGGCTCTTCGGGGCCTGTCGCATAAGCGAAAGTATCAAGTCTCACACAGTAATGAAAGGAAGGTTTTTCCGTCGAGAGATGGAAGGATCATTCGTCAGTACGTTGAGTGAGCGACCTATTCGGAAGAATAGAAAACAGTAACAGGAATTGAACTGAAGAGTTTGATCCTGGCTCAGATTGAACGCTGGCGGCATGCCTTACACATGCAAGTCGA
>NZ_CAAJGM010000043.1 GCF_900996235.1 Paraburkholderia sp. BCC1885 | reverse complement strand
AGGGGGCGGCCGCGAGAGACGGTGGCCGCCGGGGGGGTCCCGCCGACGCCAGCCGGACTGACGCGCGCCGTCCTTGGCCGCGCGTTACACTCGACGTTTTATCGCCGCTTGCGGCACGAATATCGAAGAACGGAGAACGGGATGAGTTACGTCTTTGCACCGGCACCGGTGGTCGCGGTGCCAGTTGTGGGTTCCAGCGAGCAGTTCCCGGTGCGCCGCATCTACTGCGTGGGCCGCAACTACGAGGCGCATGCGCGCGAAATGGGCCACGATCCGGATCGCGAACCGCCGTTCTTCTTCGCCAAGCCCGCCGACGCCGTCCTGTACGTCGCGCCCGGCGCCACCGGCGAGTTTCCTTACCCGTCGCTGTCGAAAAACGTCCACTTCGAAATGGAAATGGTGGCGGCGATCGGCAAGGGCGGCAAGAACATCCCCGCCGACAGAGCGCTCGATCACGTCTACGGTTACGCGCTCGGTCTCGACATGACGCGCCGCGATCTGCAGGCCGAAGCGAAGAAGCTGGGCCGGCCGTGGGACACCGCCAAAGGCTTCGACCATTCCGCGCCGCTCGGCCCGATTCATCCGGTGGCAACGGTGGGTCAGATCGCCAAGGGCGCG
>NZ_CAAJGM010000042.1 GCF_900996235.1 Paraburkholderia sp. BCC1885 | reverse complement strand
TGATGTCGACGATCGGGATCACCCGGTTGTAGGCAATCCGGGTCGGCCCGATCACACCGAGCGTGCCGACGATCTGGCCGTTCACCTCGTAGGGCGCGGTCACCACGCTCATTACGTCGATCGGCACCAGGGTCGACTCCCCGCCGATGAAGATCTGCACGCCCTGGGCATGGCTGGACACGTCGAGCAGCTGCAGCAGGCTGGTCTTCTGGTCGAACACGTCGAACAGCTTGCGCAGCCGCGCCATGTCGGAGGACAGGTCGGCCACCTCCAGCAGCTTGCGCTCGCCGGAGATCAGCACCGTGTCCTCGTCGTCGGACGTCTCGGTGCTGGCCGTGACGGCCGCGTGCATCAGCGCCGTCATGTCGTCGCGCAGGGTGTCGATCTCCTCGCGCAGCCGGCGCCGCACCTCGTCGAAGGACAGTCCCGCGAAGTTCGCGTTGATGTAGTTCGAGGCCTCGGTCAGCTGGGACGGGGAGTAGTCGCGCTGGGTCGCCATCATGCGGTTCTGCACGTCGCCCTCGGGGGTGACGATGATCAGCAGGATCCGCTTGTCGGACAGCCGCATGAACTCGACCTGCTTGAACACATGGCTGCGGCGCGGCGTGAGCACCACGCC
>NZ_CAAJGM010000041.1 GCF_900996235.1 Paraburkholderia sp. BCC1885 | reverse complement strand
TTGCGGCGCTCTGGCTGGTCGCGCGCGACAATCCGGGCGCGGTGCTGGCATTGATGCGTGCAGCGGGTGCTGGGCTGGTGCTGGCCGGCCTCGCGCACGTATTGCCGATGCTCGCCAACGCGTGCGACTGGCAAAGCCTGATTCGGGGTGCGAACCGGCCCGGCGTCGCGGGTATGTTGCGACTGGTGTGGATCCGTGAATCGGTCAACAGCATGCTGCCGGTGGCGCGCATCGGCGGCGAGGTGGTGTCGTTCAGGCTGATGCGTCGTCGCGGTTTGCGTGGTTCGACGGCGGCGGCGAGTCTGGTCGTCGACATGCAACTCACGCTGATCAGCCAGTTGATGTTCACGCTGGTCGGTATCGGCTTTCTGTTTGCCCATGCGGCGTCCGGCACGCTACGTCTTGCTGCCGATCTGGCCTGGGGCATCGTGGCGCTCACGCCGCTGCTGGTGCTGTTTGCGCTGGTGCAGCACGCGAGTCCATTCGAGCGCATCACGCGCCTGCTGAATCATGCGACGAGCGGCAAGCTCGCGGCGCTCGTCGGCCAGTCGGCGCGGATCGATCGTTCGATCAGGCTGATCTGGCGCCGCCGTGGGGTGGTGTTGCGCTATCTGTTCTTCTGGCAGCCGCTGCAGTGCGT
>NZ_CAAJGM010000040.1 GCF_900996235.1 Paraburkholderia sp. BCC1885 | reverse complement strand
CGCAACGCGCGCGTCGTCGCCGGTGGCCGAAAGCGTCTCGCGCATGACGATCACGGTCTTGTCGAGATCCTTCTTGGCCGCGCCGATCGAGCCGTTCCAGTAGATGTCGTGGGTGATCTGCTCGCCGAGGTAGGTGAAGGCGGTGGTCTTGGCGCCCGGGGCCAGCACGCCGGCCTGGTTCAGCGCGTCGATCCACATCTGCCAGTCCTCGCCGCCCATCACCGCCACGGTGTTGTCGATCTCTTCCTGCGAGGCCGGCTCCAGGACGGTGTCCTTGATCACTTCCTTGTCGGTGTCGAGGCCGCGGAAGGCCACGCTCTTGCCGATCGGCTTGAGCGTGGAGTTGTGCACCACGCCCGTCTTCGGATGCGTGCGGCGCGGCGAGGCCAGGCTGTAGACCACCAGGTCGACCTGGCCGAGATCGGCCTTGATGGTGTCGATGGTGACGCGCTTGACCTCGTCGGAGAAGGCGTCGCCGTTGATGGTCCGGGCGTAGCGGCCCTCGGTCTTGGCGAACTTCTCGAAGGCGGCGCTGTTGTACCAGCCGGCCGTGCCGGGCTTGGTCTCGCTGCCGGGGCGCTCGAAGCACACGCCCAGCGTGTCGGCCTGCGAGCCGAAGGCGGCCGAGATGCGCGCGGCGAGGCCG
>NZ_CAAJGM010000039.1 GCF_900996235.1 Paraburkholderia sp. BCC1885 | reverse complement strand
GGTCCGAACGCCATACTGACCGCCACGGCCCGATTCAACTCGACCACCGGCGAAGGCGCCACTTGCGCCAACGCGTCATAGAGCGAAACGATCTGCGTCCAGTCGGTCTCTTCCGCGCGACGCGCCCGCGCATGGCAAGCCGCAAGCGCCGCCTGCAGCGCATACGGTCCACTCGCGCCGCCGAGCGCCTGCGCCGCGTTCAGCGCGGCCAGTCCGCGACGGATCAGCAGCGGGTCCCAACGGCCGCGATCCTGGTCGAGCAACAGCACCGGACGCCCCTGCGCGTCCGTACGGGCATGGGTACGCGATGCCTGAATCTCCATCAACGCGACGAGGCCGAGCACCTCGCTTTCACCCGGTACGAGACCGCCCAGCACGCGACCCAGCCGCAGCGCTTCCTCGCACAGCGCCGGGCGCATCCAGTCGTCGCACGCCGTAGCCGAATAGCCTTCGTTGAAGATCAGGTAGATCACCTGCAGCACCGATGCAAGCCGCGCCGCGCGCGCGTCCGCCTGCGGCACCTCGAACGGCACCTTGGCGGCCGACAGCGTGCGCTTGGCCCGCACGATGCGCTGCGCGATGGTGGGCTCGGGCACGAGAAAGGCTCGCGCGATTTCATCGGTGGTCAGGCCGCCGAGCAGGCGCAGC
>NZ_CAAJGM010000038.1 GCF_900996235.1 Paraburkholderia sp. BCC1885 | reverse complement strand
GGGGGAATCGACCATGACCACGGCGGTGGTAGTGGGCGCGGCGAACGCCGTTTGCGCCGCTGACTGGGCGCGAAAGCGACATGCGCGGGCGGTCGGCACGACTGTTGTGGTTCGTGGCGACGAATGGCGCAATCGGCGTTTTCTCCCTCGATATGGCTCCGTCGAGGCAAGGCGCCAAGCCTTGTTTTTAAGTAGTGGCCACTATATTATTTGGCGAACGATGATGCAAGGATTTTTGTAGTGGCCACTAATTTAAATTCTGCAGCCAGGCCGGGGCGTGGTCGTCCACGCATGTTCGATCCCGACACGGCACTTGCGGTTGGTCAGCGCCTGTTTCATATGACCGGCTATGACGCAGTAGGCCTGAGTGCGCTGACGGCCGCACTCGGCATCACGCCGCCGAGCTTCTATGCCGCGTTCGGCAGCAAGGCGAAATTCTTCGAACACGTGCTGGAGCGATATGCGAGCACCGAGCTGCCGCTGGCCGGCATCCTGCAGCCGCATCGATCGCCGACGGAGGCGCTCGTGGATTTGCTCGAACTTGCGGCGCACCGTTATGCTCACGATCCCCAATGCACCGGCTGTCTTGTCCTCGAAGCAGCGCGCGGTCACGCGCAAAGCGAGAGCGCGCTGCTCGCGCGCCGGATCGCTGAGCGGCGTCGCGCG
>NZ_CAAJGM010000037.1 GCF_900996235.1 Paraburkholderia sp. BCC1885 | reverse complement strand
GCCGCGGCCGAGCGGGCGCCGGAGCGGATCGCGGCGCTGGTCTACCTGGCCGCGTTCATGCCCGCCTCGGGCGTGCCTGGTCTCGACTACGTGCGTGCCCCCGAGAACCATGGCGAGATGCTGGCCTCGCTGATCTGCGCCAGCCCTCGCGCGATCGGCGCGCTGCGCATCAACCCGGCCAGCCGCGACGCGGCCTATCTCGCCACGCTGAAGCAGGCGCTGTTCGAGGATGTTGACGAGGCGACGTTCCGCGCCGTGACACGGCTGATGTCCTCGGACGTGCCTACCGCGCCATTCGCCACGCCGATCGCGACCACGGCCGAGCGCTGGGGCTCGATCGCGCGCCACTACGTGACCTGCGCCGAGGATCGCGTGATCCTGCCGGCGCTGCAGCGGCGCTTCATCGCCGAGGCCGACGCCTTCCTGCCCGAGCGGCCGACGCGCGTCCACGCACTCGACAGCAGCCATTCGCCGTTCCTGTCTCAGCCTGACACGCTCGCCGAGCTGCTGGCGGGCATCGCGCGCAACACGGCGATCTGAGGCAGCGATCGAGCGGCCCGTGTCCGCGAGTCGTTTATGATGACGATCATTCGATGACAGGCCGCCGCACGCTGCAGCTCCCACCATGAAGCCCCTCCGGCACGACGCCTCACGCCCCGCCGCGCCCGCCGCC
>NZ_CAAJGM010000036.1 GCF_900996235.1 Paraburkholderia sp. BCC1885 | reverse complement strand
GTCGTACTATTTCGGAAATTTTGAAATTTTGTTTCGGAAAAAAGAGAGTGTTCCGTGTCGATATTGAATAACGCAGCCGCTGCCGCGCGCGATCGGGAATCCTCCACCGACGAGATCTCGGCGCTCGCCCGGGGGCTCGCGGTGCTGCGCCGGATCGCTGCCGCCGATGCTCCCGTCAGCAACCGCGAACTGACAGAATTAACAGGTATCCCCAAGCCGACCGTCTCGCGCATCACCGCCACCCTGGTGAGCGCCGGTTTCCTGTTCCGGCTGCCCGACAGCGAGCGCTTCGTGCTGACCGCGTCGGTGCTCGAGCTGAGCAACGGCTTCCTGCGCAACTTCGACATCCGCGCGCGCTCGCGGCCGTTCCTGATCGAGCTGGCCGAGCGCACCTCGCTGTCGGTCCATCTCGCCGTGCGCGACCGGCTCGACATGGTCGCGATCGACGTGATCCGGCCGCGCTCGGCGGTGCTCGTCACGCGGCTCGAGATCGGCTCGCGGATGGACATCGCCCGCACCGCGGTGGGCCGTGCCTACCTGGCCGCGCTCGAGGAAGGCGAGCGGCGCGAGCTGCTCGGCGCCCTGCAGGCCGCCCACGGCGATGACTGGCCGCTGGTGGTGGCCCGCCTGAACTCGGCCCTCGACGACACGCTGCGCAACGGCTACTCGCTGGCGAT
>NZ_CAAJGM010000035.1 GCF_900996235.1 Paraburkholderia sp. BCC1885 | reverse complement strand
CGCTTCACCCCGGACAAGGCACTCGACGACGGGCTCCATGTGTTCTCGGTGATGGCAACCGATGCCGCCGGCAATCCCAGCGCCCGCTCGGGCAAGGTGACGATCACCATCGAGCCCGAATCGAGCGCTTCGCCGGATGCCGTCGATTCGCCCGCCACGGCCGATTCGCTGTTCGGCGGCGAGCACGATCTTGCCTCGCATGTCGGGGGAAGCGATTCGCAGCAGAGCGCGAACGCGACGCCGCATGCCGACGAGGCACCGCGCGAGATGCCGCACGAAGATGGGGTGGCAGCAGTCCAGGCACGCGTTTCCGGGCAGGCCGAAAACGCGGCCCCGTCCGCCGAGCCGCATGGCGAACCCGAAGCCGGCGACGCCTGGGCGATCGATCTGTCGAAGCTGTCGGCAGACGGAGCCCAGGCCGTTGGTGGCGCGATCGGCCTGGAAGCATCGGCGGGCAGCCCGCTGAAGCTGTCGCTCGACGACGTGCTGCAACACGGCGGCAAGGACCTGTTCACGGACGACGGCCGCTCGCAACTGATGGTGAAGGGCGGCGCCCACGACACGGTCGATTTGTCCGGCACCTCCGGCGGCGATGGCGATGCCTGGGTCGAGCATGGCGCGACCACCGTCGACGGCGTGGCCTACACGGTCTACGAAAACAGCGCGCAGAACGCTGAATTGC
>NZ_CAAJGM010000034.1 GCF_900996235.1 Paraburkholderia sp. BCC1885 | reverse complement strand
CGCTGGCCCGCCTGCTCGATCTCGACGCTGCCGCCGGGCGTGCCGCCGAGGGCCCGCGCGCGGCCTTCACGCGCATGCTGGTGGTGGCCCATCGCGGCGAGCCGGTGGTGTTCCCGGTCGACGAGGTGGAGGGCGTGTTGCGCTTCGCTGCCGCCGATCGCGTACCGCCGCCGGCCACCGTCTCGCGCGCCGGCGGGACGCATACGCGCTGCGTGTTCGGCTGGCGCGAGCGCGTGGTCGGCCTGCTCGACGAGGACCGGCTGTTCGATTCGCTGTTGCAGAGCCTCAGATGAGCCATGACGACGACCTGAGCCGGCAGTCGCTGCTCGACCTGTTCCGCGAGGAAACCCAGACCCAGACCGAGGCGCTGTCGCGGCACCTGCTCGCGCTGGAGCAAGGCGCCCAGGATGCCGCCGCGTTCGAGGCCTGCATGCGCGCCGCGCATTCGCTCAAGGGCGCCGCGCGCATCGTCGGCGTGCCGCAGGGCGTCGAGATCGCGGGGCGCATGGAGGAATGCTTCGTCGCCGCGCAGCGCGGCGAGCAGGTGCTGGGCGCCAGCCATATCGATGCACTGCTGACCGGCGTGGACCTGCTGGTGCGCGTCGGCGACCCGGGCTCGGCCGCTTCCGTGACACCGATCGAGATCGACGCCTTCGCGGTCGCGCTGGCGAATGCCGGCGAGGGCGGTGA
>NZ_CAAJGM010000033.1 GCF_900996235.1 Paraburkholderia sp. BCC1885 | reverse complement strand
CGCGGGGCGCGCCCGGCGTTGGCCTCGCACTGGCCATTTCCGCCGTTCGCCTGTCTGCAGCTTCGGGCGACCGGCGCGACCTATATCATTCCCACCGCGATATCGCCGGTGTCGCGTGCGCTGATTTTTGGCTTTACCCCCTTAAACCCACCCCGTCGCGTAATACACCGCGATCACAAAGAACACCGCCAGTGTCTTGATGATCGTCACGGCGAAAATGTCGCGATACGACTCGCGGTGCGTCAGCCCCGTCACCGCCAGCAGCGTAATCACCGCGCCGTTGTGCGGCAGCGTATCCATGCCGCCGCTTGCCATCGCTACTACGCGGTGCAGCACTTCCATGGGAATATGCGCCGCCGTAGCGGCCTTGATGAAAGTGTCCGACATCGCGGCGAGCGCGATACTCATGCCGCCCGACGCCGAGCCGGTAATCCCCGCGAGCGAGCTGACCGACACCGCCGCGTTGACGAGCGGATTGGGAATGCTCTTGAGCGCGTCGCTGACCACCAGAAAGCCCGGCAATGCCGCGATCACGCCGCCAAAGCCATATTCCGACGCGGTATTGAGCGAGGCCAGCAGCGCACCCGCGACAGCCGCCTTGGTGCCGCTCGCGAAGCGCTCGCGCATGCGGGGCAGCGCAGTCAGCATGACCAGCACGATGCCGAGCAGCAACGCGCCTTCCACCGCCCAGATACCGACCACGGTCTTGATCGCAGTCGTGACCGGCGCATGGATACCGGGCAGCACTTCCGGCGCCACCGTGTACGACGCGCCGTACCAGTCGGGGATCAGCTTGGTCAGCGCAAAGTTGGCCACGCCCACCAGCACGAGCGGCGCGACGGCCAGCAGCGGATTCGGCAACTGCCGCGACTCGATGTGCTCCGGCTCGTTGACGAGCGACGTGCCGTACCCTTCACCCCTGGCCATCGCCGCACGCCGGCGCCATTCCAGATACGTCAGGCCCACGATGATGATGAACACCGAACCGATCGTGCCGAGTACCGGGGCCGCCCAAGAGGTGGTCTTGAAGAAGGTGGTCGGGATGATGTTCTGGATCTGCGGTGTGCCCGGCAGCGAATCCATCGTGAACGAGAAAGCGCCTAGCGCGATCGCGCCCGGCATCAGGCGCTTCGGAATATTGCTCTGACGATACAGTTCGGCCGCGAACGGATACACCGCGAACACGACCACGAACAGCGACACGCCGCCATACGTCAGCAGCGCGCACACCGCGACGATCACCGCATTGGCGCGCGAGCGTCCGATGTAACGGATCGCCGCGGCCACGATGGATTCGGAGAAGCCCGACAGTTCGATGACCTTGCCGAACACCGCGCCGAGCATGAACACCGGGAAGTACAGCTTCACGAAGCCGACCATCTTGTCCATGAAAATGCCGGAGAATACCGGCGCGACGGCGGCGGGGTCGGTCAGCAGCACGGCGCCGAGGGCGGCAATCGGCGCGACCAGAATTACGCTGTAGCCGCGATAGGCGGCAAACATCAGAAACGCCAGAGCGGCGAGGACGATAACAAAGGACATTGAGTCTCCAAAACCTGGTTGTTCTAAGTGGCCGCGCGCAAGGCGGTACGGCGCCGGCGCGCGGTCCTGAGGATTGTACCGAATCGTTTCCATTTCGAGATGCGACGCGCCTTCGCAGCGGTTGCGTCGTTGATGTCTCCGCGCAAATCGGCATCGGGCGCGCTGCTTTCTATAGGAGAATCGCCGTATGCGGGGGCAAAGTTTGTGTATCCGCGGCGGCGGCTCCGGCATCCCGGGATGGCGGTTGTCGTGAGAGCGTGTCGGTCGATGCAGCGGAGGAGCCATGAGAGGCTGGTTTGTCATCACCTTGCTGTTGGTGCTGGGCATCGCGCCCGGCGCGTCTTACGCACAGGAGCCTGAACTCAAGAACTGGTACAACGACCCGTTCTTCACGCTCTCGCAAGGTTTCGCGGATTGCCCTGTGCCGCTCGGGCCTTTCATGACGCGCGCGCAAATGGAAGACGACGCACACTATCGCGTCGAACGCGGCACGACTTGCTGGCTGGCCCACAAGTGCAGCAAGCCGAACTCGTATATGTACGACGCGGACATCGCCGCGGCGATTCGCGCGCGCTTCACCGACCCGCATGCCTTCGACGGCACGAGCGTCTGGATCCGGGTGCAGCGCCGTTTTGTCTACGCGGAAGGTTGCGCGCCGGCCACGTTCGACATTCATGCGCTGCAGCAACAACTCGAGGCCATCCCGGATGTCGAACAGGTTTTCATGCGCATCGGTACGGACGCGCATGGTCCGCTTCCCTACAAAACGCTTGCCGCGCCTGACGAAGCGCCAGTCGAGCCCGCCATGGATCCTGCAAAAGATCCTGCTGTTCGCGAGTGACGCAGTGCAACGCGCGCGTGGCACAATCGAAGGGTCAAAGAATTAGAAAGGGATCGGGGTTTTCAATGAAACGCAGCTACTCATTCTCAGTTCGAACGGACCGTCTCATGCGTGGCGTCCTGGGCGCGACCGGCTTCGCCTTGCTCGGGGCGCTGGCAGGTTGTAGCAGCAGTCCGCCGCTGTTCCTGCCGGACGGCCGCCCAACTACGCTGGTGCAATGTCCGGAGGGCTCGGATTCGTGCGCACAACAGGCGCGCGCCAGTTGCGGCGGCCAGTTCGATGTAGTTCGCCAGTCCAGCGACAACGGCTCGCTCAGTCTGATCTACGCGTGTCCGACTCGACCGCAGCAGTGACGACCGGTCGCCGCAGTTCGCTTCATCGGACTGTCGGCGATTGATAAACAGGCTTTATCAAGCGGGACCGGCGCGTCCGAGCGCAGGTCCCGCTTATGCGCGTTGCGGTCAGCCGCCGCATTGAAAATACGACGCACATGGCCGTCATACTCATAGCGGGTTATTTCAAAACGAGTTTGGGCGAAAAGGGCTGACGGCTTATATAATTCATTCACATTCGAATAGTCATCGATAATAAGAAATATATCGTCGCATTATCACGATATTGTCAGCAGTCATATGACTAATCGTAAACATGGCTTTGTCGACGCGCCCGTGACTTCAGTGCGTCGGCCGATGGAGCTATATGGTAGCTGCTTTTATCGTCGTTCCCAGCGAGGCCCACGCCGCACTGCGTCGATGGACCGGTGGGCCGCCATGAGCGGTGACGAGCCCGGAAGCGGGAAGCGTTCCCGCTTCTTAATAGCGAAGGCGTGCGCGGCACGTTTCATGCTTTGTGATCGGTTACACGAAAGATTTCCGGGGAAAAAGCAATGAATCATCATCAGATCGAAAAAGACATCGAACATCTCGAACACGTCATTACTCGAATTTCCGCTGCGGACCGCATTCCTCTCTCGTATTGGCGTAACCGGGTGACATCAATACTGGCTGCGGTATTGGTGCCGTCTCAGGCGAGCCGTGTCAGACGGCTGAGCGACGCTCTCAGCGCCATTGAAGCGCGTCAGGAACTGGTGCCAGATACCGCCCATGTGCGGTAACGTTTAGCGGATAAAAGCGGAATGTTACGTATCGTCTTTACCGAATATCCGATTGGCCGGTATATTTTGCCTATTGCGCACGAGGCGAGCTTGGGGTCAGTTCCGCGGACCATAAATCGCCACCTGCCCGCAGTCGACTTGGTTTACGCTTGATAGATTGCAATAATTGAGGTCTCAGAGCTGCCGTTCTGTGGCCGATTAAACCGTAACGCCCTTAAGCAATCCGGCGAAGCGGGCTAACTGTGCACGCGGGACGACCCATGCGGAAAGCAGGCTTTTCGGCAGCAAAACTGACGCGACTGACAGCGGCCATGCAGACTTACGTCGACCGGGGCGAGGTGGCCGGCGTAGTGACGCTGGCCTGGCGGCATGGCGAGACGGCGCACTTCGAGCCGCAGGGGTGGCGCGACGACGCTGCGCAATTGCCGATGCAACGCGACACCCTGTTTCGCATCGCCTCGATGACCAAGCCGATCACGAGCGCGGCCATCATGATGCTGATCGAAGAAGACCAGCTCACGCTCGACGCGCCCGTTGCCCGCTGGTTACCTGAACTGTCCGCGCCGCGGGTGTTGCGCGATCCGGCAGGGCCGCTCGATCAAACGGACGCCGCGCACGCTCCGCTTACCGTGCTCGATCTGTTGACCCACCGAGCCGGCTACGCCTATCACTTTACTGCCACGGGGCCGCTTGTTAAGGCCTACGAAGCAGTGTTCAACGGTTTCGAGTCGCAGGTCGATCCCGACGCATGGCTTACGCGTGTCGGCACGCTGCCGCTACTGTTCCAGCCGGGTACGCGCTGGCACTACGGTATTGCGACCGACATCCTCGGCGTATTGATCCAGCGTGTCAGCGGCCTGACACCAGGCGATTTTTTCCGTACCCGCATCTTCGAGCCGCTCGGCATGCGCGATACCGCGTTCTGGGTGCCGGAGACACAACTCGACCGGCTGGCGAGCGCCTATAGCATCGATCCGGGCACGCAGCGGCGGGTGGTCGAAGACCGTCCGCCGACGAGCCGCTGGGCCAATCCGAAGCGTTTTCAGGGCGGTGGCGGAGGCCTCGTGTCGACGGCGCAAGACTATCTGCAGTTCGCGCGCTTGTTGCTGGGGCGTGGCCGGGTCGATCAAACCCGCCTGCTCTCGAATCGCTCGGTCGACCTGATGCGCTCCAATTTCCTCAGCCGCGAGCAGCGTCGCGTGCCGGCCTTCGGGCACGAGCTTTGGGCGGGCCAAGGCTTCGGGCTCGGCCTGTCGATTGTCGACGATCCCGCGCGGCAGTTGCCGCTTGGCTATCGCTCGGTCGGCTCGTTCAGTTGGCCAGGTGCTTATGGAACGAGCTGGTTTGCCGATCCGGTGGAAAATATGATCGGTCTGATGTTGATTCAACGGCGCTCCATCGAACGATTTCCGATGTCAGCCGACTTCGAGCGTCGCCTATACGACGCCATCGACGCATGAGCTTGGAACTTGCTTGAACCGTTAATCCGAGAATGCGTGAACCGACGCTATCCGGCACTTTTTCGATCTGATAGGGTCACACTGCAGTTATCCAACCGACTGGAGACTAAGCTTCATGGCCACCTACAAACAATTGACTGCGCAACTCGAAAAACTGCATAAGGAAGTCGCTGTCGCTCGTGAAAAAGAAATTGAACAGGCCATTTCCGATATCAAGCAAAAGATAGTGGACTACGGCATCAGCGCAGAGGAGCTTGGTTTTGCAAGCAAACGCGGGTCGGCCAAGAAGACACCATTGCCGGCGAAGTATCGCAACCCGAAAACCGGCGAGACCTGGAGCGGTCGCGGCCGTTCGCCGGCATGGCTGGCGGGCAAGAATCGTGATCGCTTTCTGATCGAAGAGTGAGCATCCCGTACCGGATGGCGCGTCGCCCGATGGCGCGCTTCCGTCTATAAGTGAAGCAGCGGTGGCGATTTTACGACCGCCGGGTTGGTCCCGAAAACCCTCACCTTTAGTTTTTATCGCAGCCGCTGAGGCCAGACGCGGCTGCGCTTTGCATTCGTCGGTTATCGCTTTGTCCGGCAAGCCTTCGCCGGGCTAATGCGGGCTTAGGCGCCTCGGCGCAAGTGTGTCGCAAGGTGCCACGGGCAACGTGCGGCGTCGAGCCGAAGTCCTTATGACATAAGGGTTTGCGCGTTTCGATCTACGGTGTCTTCTGCATAACTCAAAGCGTTTTTCTCACCCTCCTTTTTCAATCGCATGCGCCTCGATTTTATCGTGGAGTCCGGAACGTCCGGTGCGCGCGCGGCGCTTTTACATCTCACCCCAAGTCCCCTTTCTGCCGTTTTCCGCGCTGGTCCCGAAAACCCTCACCTTAACGTCGAAACCGCTGCGCACGCGTCATCGTCCCCAGGACAAACCCGGAGTTGAGTCCGTCTCATACCCAGGATCAAAAAACATCGATTCATGATGGCGCAGCGCGAATAGCACAATCCGCTCATCCACCCCAACCCTTGACGGGATCAGACATGAGCGTATCGACGGAAAAGCAGTTGTATATCGGTGAAGGCTTCGAAGGCCCGGGCGTCAACCTTGCCCACATCAACGTATTGGTCGGGCCGCGCAACGGCCCGGCAGGCCAGGCATTTGCCACCGCCTTGTCCACGCCGTCCGCCGGTCATGCGCCGTTTGTCGTGATTGCCCGTCCGGGTATTCCGACCAAGCCGCTCACGCTGTATGTGAACAAGGCGCAGATCGAAGGCGATTTCCACGGCAACGCGACGTGGGGTGCCTCGCAGGCAGGTATCGCCAAGGCGGTCGCCGAGTCGCTCGAGAACGGCACGCTGCCGCCGGAAGCGGAAAACGACTGGGTGGTCGTGTCGGCCAACTGGGTCAATCCGAAGACGGACGATCTCGACGCCGTGTTCGAGAACAACTACCGCGCTTGCAAGAACGCGATTCTCGCGGCCATGAAAGGCCTGCCGCATCGCGATGAAGTGTTCGCCGCCGCGCGTGACGTTTCGAATCCGTTCTATACGCCGAAGAAGCGTTAAGACCACCGCCCAGTCGAAGGAGACAAACACAATGGAATACATTCGCCTCGGCCAATCGGGCCTGAAGGTTTCGCGTCTGTGCCTTGGCACGATGAACATGGGCACGCCGGACTGGAAGCCGTGGATTTTCAACGAAGCGCAAAGCGAGCCGATCGTGCGTCACGCGCTCGAAGCGGGTGTCAACTTTATCGACCTCGCGGACTTCTATTCGACCGGCGTCGGCGAAGAAGTGGTCGGCCGCATTCTGAAGCGTCTCGCGCGTCGTGAAGAGATTGTCGTGACGACCAAGGTCGGCTACGACATGGGCACGTATCAAAACGCGGGCGGCCATTCGCGCAAGCACATCATGGACGGCATCGACGGTTCGCTCACGCGTTTGGGCATGGACTACGTGGATATCTTCATGCTGCACTTCTTCGACGTGAATACGCCGGTCGAAGAAACCATGAGCGCGATGAACGATATCGTGCGTGCGGGCAAGGCGCGCTATATCGGCGTGTCGACCATGTATACGTGGCAGTTCGCCAAGATCATGCAGGCGTGCGAGCGCAACGGCTGGCACAAGCCTGTCAACATGCAGTTGCAACTCAACCTTGCATACCGCGAGGAAGAGCGCGAGATGATTCCATATTGCGCGGATCAGGGCGTGGGCGTGTCGGTGTTCAGCCCGCTCGCACGCGGCCTGCTGACGAGCGATCCGAACTCGACGCGCAACCAGACCGACTTCTTCACCGCGCAAATGTACGGCGATACGGCTTCGCGTGAGATCGCCGCGTCCGTGGCGCGCGTGGCGGCAGCGCGCGGCGTGTCGCCGGCGCAGATCGCCCAGGCGTGGGTGCTGAATCACGGTGGCGTATCGAGCATGCTGGTCGGCGCGGACACGCCGGCGCAATTCGACAGCGCGCTCGCGGCACTCGACACCCAGCTTTCCGCCGACGAACTCCACGAACTCGAACGCAACTACACGCCGTGCGATCTGATCAACGATTACACGGCGGGCAAGCGCATTGCCCGCGAACCACGGCCGGCGCAGGGCGCATTCGGCCAAACTCTGGAAAAAGCAGCATGAGCGAATTTCTCCGTACTGGGCATTACATCAACGGCGAGTGGCATCAAGGCGCGCAGACGTATGCCGTGTTCAATCCGGCCACCCGCGAACTGATCGCCAACGTGGCGAAAGGCGGCGCGGCGGAAACCACGGAGGCAATCGCCGCCGCCGAACGCGCCTTCCCCGCATGGCGCAAGTTGACCGCCAAGGAACGCGGCGCGCGGGTGAAGCGCTGGGGCGAGTTGATGCTCGAGAACCGCGATGCGCTGGCTGAGCTGATGTCGCGCGAACAGGGCAAGCCGCTGGCCGAAGCACGCGGCGAAGTGGGCTACGCAGCGAGCTTTTTCGAGTGGTTCGCGGAAGAAGCGAAGCGCGCCTATGGCGACGTGATTCCGAGCCCGAATCCGAACGCGAAGATCATCGTGACGCGCGAGCCGGTGGGCGTCGTTGCCGCCATCACGCCGTGGAATTTTCCGCTGGCGATGATCACGCGCAAAGCCGGCCCGGCGCTCGCGGCCGGCTGCACGATGGTGCTCAAGCCGTCCGAGGAAACCCCGTTGTCCGCCTTCGCGCTGGCCGTGCTGGCCGAACAGGCGGGCATTCCCGCCGGCGTGTTCAACATCGTTTCCGGCGATGCAGCCGCGATTGGTGACGTGCTGACGGCGTCGCCGGTAGTGCGCAAGCTGTCGTTCACCGGCTCGACGCGTGTCGGCAAACTGCTTGCCAAACAATCCGCGGATACGCTCAAGAAGCTCTCGCTGGAACTCGGTGGCAATGCGCCGTTCATCGTTTTCGACGATGCGGACATCGACGCCGCCGTGCAAGGCGCGATGGCTTCAAAGTTTCGCAACACTGGGCAGACCTGTGTGTGCGTTAATCGCTTCTACGTGCAGGAGGGTGTTTACGACGCCTTCACCCAGGCGCTGACGAAGGCCGTGCAGAAGATGCGGGTGGGCAATGCGCTGGAAGGCGAAGTCGAGCAAGGTCCGCTGATCAATGCGGCCGCGCTGAAAAAAGTCGAAACCCACGTCGCGGATGCGCTGCAAAAAGGCGCAAAAGCGCTGACGGGCGGCAAGCGTCACGTGCTCGGCGGCACGTTCTACGAACCGACGGTGCTGGTGGACGCATCGCGATCGATGCAGCTCGCCGATGAAGAAACCTTTGGTCCGGTGGCCGCGTGCTTCCGCTTCAAGACGGAACAGGAGGCGATCGCGGCGGCCAACGATTCGCCGTTCGGTTTGTCCGCGTACTTCTACACGCGCGATCTCGGTCGTGCATGGCGCGTGGCCGAGGCGCTGGAAAGCGGCATGGTGGCGATCAACGAGGGCATTCTCTCGACCGAAGTGGCGCCGTTCGGCGGCGTCAAGGAGTCGGGTCTGGGCCGCGAAGGGTCGAAGTACGGCCTCGATGAGTACATGGAACTGAAGTACATGATGATGGGCGGCCTCGGACGCTGATCGTCGCAATACCGGCGGCAACCATGGTCCGCTTCGCGTAGCGCACGCGCGAAGCGGACGACGCGGTATCGCGCGCGAGACGACCGGCTACCGGCGGGCCGCGCAGGGGTACCCGAAGATGAAATCGGAGTACGCGGCAAAACGCTGACTCCGATACAAAAGGAGACAGCGTGAACAATCAGGACATCCAGGCAGGCACATTTGCCGTCACCGCCACCGCGCCGCGTGCAAGCTACGCCGCGCCCGCAACAAAACCCGTTCCCCTCGACGACGTGCCGCTGAACGGGTTTCACATCAAGATCGCCGGCCTGACCTTCGGCGCCCACTTCACCGAAGGCTACGCGCTCGGCACGATAGGCTACGCCCTCGCTTCGCTGAATCGGCAGATGCCGCTCGACGCGTTCTGGATGGGCATGATCGGCAGTTCGGCCTTGATGGGCATTTTTCTGGGCAGCCTGGTGTTCGGCTGGCTGTCGGATCGCATGGGGCGGCAGAAAATCTTCCTGTTGAGCTTCGTCATTATCGCGGCCGCGGCATTTGCGCAGTTCTACGTGCGCTCGCCCTTCGAATTGTGTGTGTTGCGGGTGCTGATCGGCTTCGGCATGGGCGGCGACTTCGCGGTAGGACATTCGATACTGGCTGAGTTCTCGCCGCGCAAGCATCGCGGGACCTTGCTCGGTTCATTCAGTGTGGTGTGGACCGTGGGCTATGTCGTGGCCAATGTGCTCGGTCTGGAATACGCGCACTCCGCGCCCGATGCGTGGCGCTGGTTGCTGGCTTCCGCAACCGTGCCCGCGTTGATCGTGCTGCTGCTGCGTATCGGCACGCCGGAGTCGCCGCGCTGGCTGCACGGCAAAGGACGCATCGCGGAGGCCGAGGCGATCGTGCTCAAGCATTTCGGCCCGAACGTGACGCTCGACGGCGGCGGCGCGGACCATCAGGGCAACGTGCGCGGCGGCTTCGCGCGTCTGTTCAAAAAGGATCTGATTCGCCGCACGCTTTTCAATTGCGCATTCTTCGTGTGCCTCGTGATTCCCTATTTCGCGGTGTACACGTTTTTGCCGACCATCCTCAAGGCGGTCCATCTGACCGAAGGCTCGGGCGCGGATTTCCTGCTGAATGGATTCCTGGTGCTCGGCGCGTTGATCGGCATCTGGCTCACCATTCAGTTGCCGCGTCGCGTGTTTCTGATCGGCTCGTTCGCGGTGACGTGTCTTTCGCTGGTGGCGTTGAGTCTGCTGCCCGAGTCGGCCAGTGTGGCGATGATCGTGGCGTTCGGCATCTTCACCTTGACCATGTCGGCGTTCTCGAATCTGGTTGGCGTATTTCCGCCGGAATGCTTTCCGACCGAGGTGCGTGCCTGTGGCGTGGGACTCGCTATCGCCTGTAGCCGGCTCGGTTCGGCGGTCGGGACGTTTCTGCTGCCGCTCGGCATTGCACAGTGGGGCTTTCACGCCACCATGATGGCGCTGGCTGCCGTGCTTTTGATCGGCATGGTGGTATCGATCGCGTGGGCGCCGGAGACGAAGCACCTGACGTTGAACGAGGCGAGCGGCGCGTAGGGCCGCTCGCCTCCGCCTAGAAATTGACCGCCTTGTTCCCTTCGACGGGAAAGGTGGCGTCGAGCGCCGAGCGAAGCAGTTTGGTGTGTGCGTCGCCGGCGTCCAGAACGATCAGATGGTCGGTGAATGCAGCGTCGACGGAAAGCGCGCCGTTCAGGATAGCCTGCATGGCCGCTTCCGATGAAACCAGCACCACATCCCGGTCGGCCTGCTTTTCAGAAGTCACGTTGGGTGGCTCGGGCGTGATGTCCGGATCGAATCCCGCCTCGGTGGCATGGAAAAATCCCCATGTGCCAATTTCGATCAGGAGAACGTAGAAGTCGGGCAGCGCCATGAGCCGTCCAACCGGCACCGACGCTTCCAGGCGCGCCTGCAGGCCTTTGAGTGCCTCGATGGCGGCCATGCGCAGCTTCATGTTGCTCAACGCGCCCTCTACCGCGGTTTCCGGCAACGCGCCTGAGTCCATGGCTTCGCGCGTTGCGACGGCTACCGTGAGCGCCTGAGGGTGCCCGATATTGAATTCGATCTTCAGTTCGCAGATTGCGCACATCGTTTCGGTTCCATATTGAGAGCCACGCGCCGGTTACGGCGTGACGATGTTGAACCAGAAGTCGAAGTTATCGAGCCAGGAAACGAATTCGCCCAGTCTCGGCGCACTGCCGGTGATTTTGGCTTTACCGGCCATGACCAGTTTCTCCATCGACGTATTGCCCATCATGACTTCGTTGAGATCGGCGCGTGTCATGGTGACCGAGGCGTCCGCGCTATCCGACGTCTTGCCTTTCGAATAATGGATCGCGGAATTCTCGACGCCGACCAGATAGTTTTCGTTCGTATCGGTCATCACGAAGTTGAAGGTAATGGATTTGCCGGCCGCACGGTCGCCATTCAGGCGCACCCCCTGATAGTCGAGAAACATTTCCAGAGGCATCGCCTTGATCGTGTCCGGGCTTTGCGAACTGCCGAACGGCACGCGATGCACGCCGTTGCGCAACTCCATGGCGCCGGTCAGATAGAAATTCCGCCAGCTGGCCGATTCCGCCTGATAACCCATCTGCTCGTAGGCATCGGCCAGCATATGCTTGGCAGCGGTGTTTTGCGGGTCGGCAAACACGACGTGGTTCACCACTTCGGCTACCCAGCGATATTCGCCTTTGTCGTAATAGTGCTGCGCCTTCTGCAATACGGCGGCAGAGCCGCCCATGAACTCGACATAACGCTTGCCGTTTTCGACGGGCGGCAGCCGGTGAAGATTGGCCGGCACGCCGTCGAAAAAGCCCAACCGAAGGTTGTATTGCGCGACGAGGTCATGAAACACCGTGCCGTAATAGCTGCGGCAATACCATTGTTTGGCCAGGCTGTCGGGCAGGCGCAGCATGTCGGCGATTTCCAGCGGCGTGTAGCCGGTATTGGCGAGACGCATGGTCTGGTCGTGCAAATACCGGTACATGTCACGCTGTGCTTTCAGGAAGGCGACAATCCGCTCGTTACCCCACGTCGGCCAGTAATGCGAAGCAAACAGCACTTCCATTTCACCGCCGAACATGTCGATGGCGGCCTGAAGGTATTTCGACCACAGCAAGGCATCCCGAACCTTGGCGCCGCGCAACGTATAAAGGTTGTGTAGCGTATGGGTGGCATCCTCGGCGGCGCAAAATGCCTTGAACTTCGGGATGTAGAACATGAACTCAGACGGCGCCTCCGATTCCGGCGCCATGATGATGGTGATGTCGACACCATCCAGCGTCAGTTTCTGGCCCGTCGAGGTGGCGAAGTCGGTCGGCACGAGCAGCGTGATGGCGCCGATGGAGGTTGTTTTACCCAGACCGCCGTCCACCACGC
This sequence comes from Paraburkholderia sp. BCC1885, assembly GCF_900996235.1. Lineage (GTDB taxonomy): Bacteria > Pseudomonadota > Gammaproteobacteria > Burkholderiales > Burkholderiaceae > Paraburkholderia. Next base: position 180,823 of record NZ_CAAJGM010000033.1, on the reverse strand, counting down.
CATTGGCGTTGCGCGGCAGGAGATTGCCGTACATATAGGCGGCCCGCCGGCTCATGGCGTTGCCGGCAATCACGTTTTCGCCGACCGCGGCTTCAGTAAAAGCCGCCGGCGCGTAGATTTTGACCTTGCCCGCCTGGATATCGGCTTCGTCGACGATGCCGCGAATGCCGCCGTAGTGGTCCGCGTGGCTATGGGTGTAAATGACATGGGTAATGGGGCGTTCGCCGAGATGCGGGACCACTAGCTGTTTCCATACGACCACGGACGCATCCGCGGTCATCAGCGGGTCAATCACAATCCAGCCAGTATCGCCGCGGATAATACTCATGACCGAAAGATCATAACCGCGCACCTGCCATATTCCATCCACTACTTCGAAAAGACCGTGATTCATATTCAGCTTGGCATTGCGCCATAAACTGGGATTAACTGAATCAGGCGCATTATTTTCGGGGCCACCGGTAATAAAAGAAAATTGCCCAAGATCCCAGGCGGCGCCGCCTTTAGAACTCGGAATAATACCGGGATCGGGTAATGTGGCAATCAGTCCGCGGGTGGCGTCCTGAAAATCCTGGGTGTCGTTAAACGCCAATTGATTGGCATACACTGCGTTGGCGTCCCGGGTTGCCCTGGTGGGTGGCTTTGAACCGATGCCGGTGGCTTTAGGGCTTGCCGGGCTTTGGGCCAGGGTTTCGCCTACGACGGAGCCGAGCCCCGTAGCTATCCCGACCGTAGCGACGCCTTTAAGAAAATCGCGGCGCTTACTGGCATTAGAAACCGGATTATTTTCGTCGGACATACACCCACCTCCAGAGTTTCCGGATATCTCACAGGCCAATGCCTGAGCAAGTTTATTGCGGACGCCAGGCGCTGCGGCGACCGTGCTTAATCGTATGCTAACGTTGGATGATCCGCAATGTTCTTGAGATTTTAACTATTTCAATTGATGCGATTAATTGATTGAGTGTTGCACCTCAAAAAACAGTAATGGAATCAATTGTTATTTTCAGGATGAAAGGAATTCCTTGAATGTCACGATCGGGCAGGACGACCGGGCGTTGAACGTGACCAGACAATTGGCGTTCGCTGACCGCTACCTGCGCGAAGAGGCGGCTCGGCGGCAACCCGTCTCCCCATCCGCCCCCAATCCCGATTTCATTACGCCGGTCGCCATCACGTGTATCATTCGTTCCCTGCGCTGTTCTGCGCCGGCCATTCCCGTTTTTCAAAACGTTCGTTCGCAACCGGCTTGTGTAGCGGCGCGCCTGCTTTGCCGCAAGCTCCTCACGACCGCCCGAACCTTTATCCGTGACCGCCCGATCCGATGTCAGCCTCTGAACTCAAACGCCGCCGCACTTTCGCGGTCATTTCCCACCCGGATGCGGGCAAGACCACGCTGACTGAAAAGCTGCTGCTGTTTTCGGGCGCAATCCAGATTGCCGGCACCGTGAAGGGCCGCAAGAGCAATCGCTACGCGACCTCGGACTGGATGGAGATCGAAAAGCAGCGCGGCATTTCGGTGGCCAGTTCGGTGATGCAGTTCGAGTACGGCGACGCTGTCATCAACCTGCTCGATACCCCGGGCCACGAAGACTTCTCCGAAGACACCTACCGTGTGCTGACGGCGGTCGACGCCGCTGTGATGGTGATCGACGGCGCCAACGGTGTCGAAGCGCAGACGCTGAAGCTGCTCGAAGTCTGCCGCAGCCGCAAGACGCCGATCGTCACGTTCATCAACAAGCTCGACCGCGAAGTGCGCGAGCCGCTCGAACTGCTCGACGAGATCGAACAGCATCTGGGCGTCGCCGCCGTGCCGTTCACGTGGCCGATCGGCATGGGCAAAGATTTCCAGGGCGTCTACGACATCCAGCGCGACCAGGTGCGCCTGTTCCGCGCGGGACAGGACAAAGCGGGCGGCGAGGTCGAAACGCTGCACGCACTCAGCGACGAAGAGGGCGAGCGCCGCTTCGGCCATGCCTGGGTCAAGGCGAAGGAAGAGATCGATCTGATCACCGGCGCTTCGCCGGACTTCGATCGCGCGCAGTTCCTCGCCGGCCAGCAGTCGCCGGTGCTGTTCGGCTCGGCCATTAATAACTTCGGCGTGAAGGAAATTCTCGACGCGCTGGTCGATCTGGCGCCGCCGCCGTCGGCGCGCATGGCGGTGCAGCGCTCGGTCGAGCCGGATGAACCGAAGTTCACCGGCGTCGTGTTCAAGGTGCAGGCGAACATGGATCTAGCGCACCGCGACCGGGTGGCGTTCATCCGTGTGTGCTCGGGGCATTTCGAGCGCGGCATGGCGTTGAAGGTGACGCGTTCGAACAAAACGTTCCGCGCCAATAACGTGGTGACGTTTCTGTCGCAGCGCCGTGAGACGGTGAGCGAGGCGTATCCGGGCGATATCATTGGCATTCCGAACCATGGCACGCTAAGCCTCGGCGACACGCTGACCGAAGGCGAGATCCTGCAATTCGTGGGTCTGCCGTTCTTCGCGCCGGAAATCTTCCAGACGGTCGAAGTGGTGGACCCGATGCGCGCCAAACAACTCGGCGAAGCGTTGAAGCAACTGGGCGAAGAGGGCGCGATCCAGGTGTTCCGCCCGGTCGGCGGCGGCTTGATGATTCTGGGCGCAGTCGGCCAACTGCAGTTCGAAGTGGTGTCGCATCGTTTGTCGACGGAGTACAAGGTCGACGTGCGGATGGCGACGGCGCGTTATCGCATGTCGCGCTGGGTGACCTGCGACGACGCGGCGGAACTGCGCCGCTTCACCGATGCCTATGCGGCGCGGATTGCCCTCGATGCGTCGAATGCGCCGACCTATCTGGCTTCACACATCTCCGAAATCGAAGTTGCGCAGAAGGCGTGGCCGAAGATCGTCTTCAACGAATTGCGCGAGCACTCGGGCGCGCCGTTCAAGAAGGCGATGTAACGCAGACCTCCTCAGTGCTTCGTCGTCGTGGACGGCGCGAGAATCATGACTTCGGGAACCGGCTCCGCGCGTTGCTCGTGTTGCCGGCGCAATTGCTGCTTGATGGTTTGTCCGTCGCGCAAGCCTTCGAAAAATTCCGCGTCGAGCTTCGCTTCGGCTTCAGCGCTGCTCGTGAGTTCTTCGAAGCTGAAAAGCATCTTGGCGCGCGTGGCCGGCGACGAATTGCATTGCTCGATGGCTCGGGCGAGTGCCGCGAGTCTGGCGAACTGTTCGGCGTTGCGCCGCGCCGTATTGACCGCTCTTTCGAGGATGCCGTCGAGCAACTGGTCGCTGGGATGTGTTTTCAAGGCGTCTGGGATGCCGGGTTTGTTTTCATCCATGATTGGCTTCCTTGGAGAGCGGGTCTGTGCGCCGTGGGCGGCCCAGGCGGTCAAGTCCCATGTATGCGGTTTCGGAGACAACGCAAGTATAGAGTGTCGCGAGCGGGGAACGAGGCTTCGCGAACCCTGCACGAACCCTGCGTGAACCTCACCCCATCTTCAAAACTTCTTCCCGCAACCAGCCCGCGAACGCCTGCACGTGCTCAAGCGCCGCGTGGCGTTGCGCCACGTCGAACCAGTAACCGAACGGCCCGCTGACTTCAATGTCTGAAATGCGCGCGAGGCTGCCGTCCGCGAGTTCCTCGACGATCATATTGCGATCGACGACCGCCAATCCCGCGCCTTTGCGCGCGGCATGAATGGCCTGCTCCAGATTGGAGAACTCGATGCCGTTCTCGGCGTAGTGGGCGGGCATGCCGGCCGTGGCGAGCCAGTTCGGCCATAGATCGAGCCGCGCGTCGTTATGCAGCACATGCAGCGCGGGCATCTTTTCGAGCAGGGTTTCGAGCGGGCGTCCGAGCAGATGCGGCGCGCCCACTAGCGTGTGGCGTTCCGTCATCAGCAATTCAGAATGCGCGTCCGTCAGCGCGTTGCGGCCGAAACGGATGTTGCAGTGGCAATCTTCGGTGGGTTCGGTACGGATCGACAGTTCGACGTCCGGCAATTCCACCGCCAGCGAACCGAGCCGCGGCGAGAACCATTGCGTCGCGAAGGTCGGCGGCACGGAGAGCACGAGGCGCCGCCGACCCTTCGCCGTGGTCACCTGGCGCGTGCCTCGCTCGATCGTGTCGAACGCCTCCGACACGCACGGCAGCAACTGCGAGCCCGCGGCGGTCAGGCGGATGCCCTTGTGGTCACGCTCGAACAGCTTCGCGCCGAGTGATTCCTCGAGTATCTTGATTTGGCGGCTGACGGCGCCTTGCGTCACGCACAACGCGCTTGCCGCGCGGTTGAAGCTCAGATGACGTGCCGTCTCCTCGAAAAAGCGCAACGCGATCAGCGATGGCAGGCGCCGCATAACTTCACCTTCTGTCTATTCTGGTCGTCCGGGGCGCGCCGGATTGGCGCCGTCCTGCCGTCCGCAATGGTTGTCATGGCGTGGATTGTCGCATTTCGGACGGCGCCGTGAGCAGACGTGGCCACAAAAGGCGCTCGCCGGGCGACACGGGACACGCCGGGCGCGCTTGACGTCCTTTCCTTGCCCGACGGCAACGTTTCACTGCCCGACATCGCCTATCCTGAGGGGATGCGCGTTCCCGTTGACGCGTCCCTTTCGACTCGCGGAGCGCCCGGTGACCGTTCGCAATCTCGATGCCCTGTTTCGACCCAAATCCGTTGCGGTGATCGGCGCTTCGCAGCGGCCGCGCAGCACTGGCGCCATGGTATGGACGAGCCTGCTGGGCGGCGGTTTCGACGGGCCGCTGTGGCCCGTGAATCCGAAATACGACGCGCTCGACGGCCATGCGGTGGTGGCGGACACCGGGGACCTGCCGGGAGCGCCCACGGTGGCGCTGATCTGCACGCCGCCGTCGACCTGGCCCGGCATCATCCACAAACTCGGCGGTCTGGGCACGCGCGCCGCGATCATCGTAGGCGAAGTGCGCAGCGACGAGGACCGTACCGCGTTGAGGCACGCGCTTTCGGCGGCGCGGCCGAATCTGCTGCGGATTGTCGGACCGGGCAGTCTCGGCGTGATATCGCCGGCGCTGCGCGCGCATCTGGGCGCGCCGGCGCGGCTGGTGAAGGCGGGCGGGGTGGCGTGGGTGTCGCAATCCAACGCGCTGACCAATGCCGTGCTTGGCTGGGCGTATGCGCGCGGGCTGGGCTTTTCGCACGCGGTGGCGCTCGGCGGCGAGGCGGATGTGGATGCCGGCGACGTGCTCGATTACCTCGCCAGCGATCCGGGTACCCGCGCGATCCTGCTCGAACTCGATACGGTGCGCGCGGCCCGCAAGTTCATGTCGGCGGCGCGAGCGGCGGCGCGCAACAAGCCTGTGCTGGCGCTGCGCTCGGGCCGCGACGACCCCGCCGACGCCCTGTACACGGCGGCATTTCGCCGCGCCGGGATGGTGCGTGTCGATTCGCTCGACGACCTGCTCGACGAAATCGAGACGCTCGGAGTGGGCCGCGTGGCGGCCGGGGCGACGGCGACGTTGATCACCAGCGACCGCGGCGTCGCGACGCTCGCCTGCGACGCGTTCGATGCCGCGGGCGATACCCTCGCGCAGTGGCCCGAAGAGACCGTGCAAGCGGTCGCCACGGCATTGCCGAGCGCGGTCGCGGGCAACCCCCTGCTGCTCGGCGATGACGCGCATGCCGAGCACTTCGGTACGGCTTTGCAGGTTCTCGCGCAGCATCGGGAAACCGGCACGGCGTTCGTGGTCCACGCGTCGACCCACAACGCGCCGGTCGGTGAGGTGGCGCAGGCGCTGATCGCGCATCAGAAGTTCGCCTACCGCGGCTTGCTGGCGTGCTTCTTCGGCGGCGTGGACGCCGCGACGCGCGATGCCCTGCATGCGCAGGGCATTCCGGTGCATACGACGCCGCAGCGCCTCGCGCGGGCTTTCGCCCGGCTGGTCGATTACCGGCTGGGACGCGAGCTGCTGATGCAAACGCCCGAAGGACTGCCGGCGCGGATTCCGGCTGAGATCGACGCCGCCCAGGCGCAGGCACGCGCGGCCTTGGCAGCGGGAGAGGACGTGCTGACGGGCGAGCCCGCGGCGCATCTGCTCGCGCATTTCGGGCTGCGGGTCGAGCCGCAGGATGAAACGCCGGACAAGATCGTTGACATCGAGGTCGAACTGCACGACGACGACAACTTTGGCCCGGTGTTCCGCTTCACGACGCCATCGGCGGATGGGATGTCGGCGCCGCTGCGGGTGTTCGGCCTGCCGCCGCTCAATCCCATTCTGGCGCGCGATATGGTGGGCCGCTCGCCGTATGCTCGGGTCGCCACGCCCGAGCCGGTGCTGGCCGCTTTTACCGCGCTTTCGCAGGCGGTGTGCGACGTGCGCGAGATTGTCGGTCTGAAGCTGGCGCTGCGGGTATTCCGCGAGCGCGCCGCGATCGTGGCGCCGTCTATCCGGCTGGGCGCCACGCGCAGCCGGCTTGCGATCATGCCGTATCCGCGCCGCTATGAGGAAACGCTTGACTGGCATGGTCTGCGCATCACGGTACGGCCCATTCGGCCGGAAGACGAAGCGGCGCATCACGACTTCGTGGAAGCGATGACGCCCGACGATCTGCGTCTGCGGTTTTTCGGTGCGGTGGGCAGCTTCGATCATTCGCAACTCGCACGCATGACGCAGATCGATTACGACCGCGAAATGGCGCTGATCGCGACGGTTCCATGCGAAGAGGGCTTTACGCGGACGCTCGGTGTGGTGCGCGCAGTGGCGGACCCCGATAACGAAACCGCCGAATTCGCAGTGGCGATCCGCTCCGATCAGAAGGGGCGGCATCTCGGCACGCTGCTGATGCAAAAGATCATCGCCTACGCGCGCTCGCGTGGCACGCATTGGCTGGTGGGCGAAGCACTGCGCGAGAACGGGCCGATGATCGCGCTGGCCAAAGCGAGCGGTTTCACCGTCACGTCCACCGAAGATCCCGGCGTAGTGGGGTTCAGGATGGCGCTGGACGAGGCCGAAGCGGCGACATAGCCCGCTCGGGACGCACGAGGCCTGCCTCGGGGCGCGCTCCCTGCCGCGCCTTTGAGAATCCTCTGAGTGTCTGGAGCCGCGATTCCCGATATATTTTTTGCTTCACTCAGCGATCGCAGTCGCGGCTCTATTTGACCGCTTCGCGGCACGAATACGTCCTTTGTTTTCGTGCCCGTCACGCAAGTTCGAATCGCTGGCCATATCACGAAACGTTTCGACGGGCATTCAAATGGATAACCTCGCTGTCTCCGATCAATTCATCAAATCATTGCTGTTTGCGTTTTTCTGCAGTGCTGTCCTGATCTTCGTGCTGCAACTGACCAACCTCATCGACCCGGACCATCTGGTGGGCCGCGAAGGCGTGGCATGGCTCGTCGCGACCATCGTTTGCACCGTCGAACCGCTTTTGCGTCATCAGGGCATCCTGAAAGGCGGCATCGAATGCCGCATCGGTGAATTCACCAAAGCGAGCACGCTCGGGCGTGTGATCGGCGCGCCGGCAGGTTGCCTGTTTGCGTGGGCCATCACGATCGTCGGGTCTTAAGCTGATTGTTCGTGCAAAGTTGCAAAGAATCGTCAAGGATTCCATATTAAATCGTGAGCGAGTCAACGGCTTCGGCGGCAAGCCGTTATACACCCGACCGTTACCAGGTCGCACTCAACCATGATTTTTTTCAGGATGTATCAACGATGAACAAGCAGATCACCATTGCCGCTCTCGCCGGTTTGTTTTCGCTGGGCGCGTTTGCACAAGCATCGGCTCCGGCCGCTCAGGTTGCCCCGGCAGCACAGGAGCAGACCGCTGCACCGGCCGAGCCGGCATCCGCTGTGAAGCATCACCACAAGCATCACAAAAATCACAAGCATCACGCATCGGCAGTTGCTGAAGCGTCCGCCGCAGCGCCCGCTTCCGCTCCGGAAATGAAGCCGTAAGACCCGGTCCGGTCCGCGTCCGCTCTTTCGTCAATCGGGAAACCTCATGTATTCGTGCGCACAAGCTCGCTGGCGCCTCTCGCTGCTTTGCGTGGCACTGATCACGTTTGCCGGTTGCGCAAACAGGCCGCAGCCCGTCTCATCGCCTGAGGTCGTTCAGACCGAAACGGGCGCGGCTTCTTCGACGGCGGCGGATGTTCCTGCGCCGCTGGTCGAGGCCGGTTTCTACCGGGTCAACGCCGGCGATACGTTGACGAGTATTGCGAAGTCGTTCGGACGCGCGCCGGCATCGGTGGCGCGCTGGAACAACATGTCGGTGACCGATGTGATTTCCGTCGGGCAGGTGCTGCGGGTCGCGCCGCCGGCGGCCACGAGCGCTAAATCCGCGCTGGGCGAAGCGGGCAAATCCGCGGCAGCAAGCGCAAAGCCCGGCGGGGCGTCGGCATCGGCATCGTCGGCATCGGCTGGGGAAGCTGCGCGCTTCAAGTGGCCGGTTGCGGGTCCTGTCAGCACGAAATTCGTTGCTGGACGATCCAAGGGCATCAACCTGGGTGGCCGCGTGGGCGATCCCGTCAAGGCGGCCGAAGGCGGTCGCGTGGTGTATGCGGGAGGACGGATCAAGGCCTATGGCCACCTGATCGTCATCAAACACGACGGCCATTTCGTCACGGCTTACGGCAATAACCGCAAGCTGCTGGTCGCGGAAGGCGCTGTTGTCAAGCAGGGGCAGACAATCGCCGAGATGGGAGCGGGTTCCGATGGCGATGCCTCGCTCAGGTTCGAAGTCCACAAGGACGGCAAACCGGTTGACCCGCTCGACTATCTGCCGAAGCGTCCCGGCTAGCCGGCCGGTTTCGGCTCGGCTCTAACCGTCACACACTTTTTACTGGATCGTCTTGCGCCGCAGCGGCGTCGTCGACGTCGCTCATATCATGCGCATATCTTTGAAAAAATATCGTTTATACCGAGGCTTTAGCGCTTCGTTGTCCTTAGCGTTAGTGGCTGCCTGCGTACATCAACCCGCGGTGGCCGAGCCCATGAACCTTGACTCGCCGAGCGAGCAATTGCCGGAAACGGTGATGGATAACCCGCCGCTCGAACTGGAAGGCGCGCCGCTCCTGCCCCAGCCGGCGGACGAAGAGAGCGACACGGCGCCCGCTCCGCCTGAGATCCGCGACGTTTCGTCGTTCCTGCAATCAGGCATCGCGTCCTGGTACGGCAACCGGTTTCAGGGGCGCCGCACGGCGAGCGGCGAGTATTACAACTTGCACGCGCTGACGGCCGCGCACCGGACGCTGCCGATCGGCTCGTATGTTCGCGTGACCGCCGTGAAAAGCGCGCGCTCGGTGATCGTGCGCATCAATGACCGTGGACCCTATGTACAAGGGCGAGTAATCGACCTGTCGTATGCGGCAGCCGAGGCGCTCAATCTGCCGCGCTCCGGCACCCTGCTCGTGCGCATCGAACGGGTCGGACGGCAGGAAGCCGGTTCCTAGTTCGCGGATGACGTCCGCGGCACCGCCGTCATCCGCGCCCTTGACTCAAGCCGGCAGCTTGGCCGCTGCCTCGTCCACCTGGCTGCGCGACACCGACAACTCTTCGAGCCACGCCTGCGCGTACACGGCACCCGTTTCGCGTTCGAGGCGGGCAATCGTGGCCGCGCAGCGAGCCGCGTCCTTCGGCGTCGCAATGAAATCCTTCACCGATTGCCCCGCGTTGAACGCTTCGAACAGCGGCACGCGGATGTCGTCGGGCAGCGTGCGGGTCCACTGATACGGCTTGCCGTTGTAAGTGAACGAGGGCGGCAGCACGCGCTCTTTCTTCGCGGCCGGAATCAGGCCATAAGTGCGCGCGGCTTCGCCGATCTGCTCCGGCGAAAACAGCTCGTCCGGGCTAATGTCGAATTGCTGAATGTAGGCTTCCATCGCCTGCATGGCCGCGGCGCGATCGTCGCGCTTTTGCTGCGCGCGGGCCACGATGTCGCGCAGTTCGTCGGCTTCTTCGCTGGTGATCGTGAAGCTCGCCTGCTTCTGCTGGAGTTCGGAAAAACGCTGGAATTCGGAATCGGTCAGAAGTTTCGCCATGAGGTATCGATAGCGCGCGCGGGTCGGGTCCGCGCGGCGACATTTTTGAAAGGGTCGCCATTCTAAACCATGCGGGCTTCGATCATGCCGCCCGCTAGTTCGCTGAGCCCGCTTCCTCGCGGAACATCGACAGCGCCTCTACCGTTTCACGCAGCATGGCGGTTGCCGCGTCGAGTTCCGGCGCGGCGTACTCGTCGATGCGCCGCAGGTACGGACAGGTCATCACGGCAATCGCCTGCCCTGACGGCCCGAGGATGGGGAAGGTCACGTCGGTGACGCCGAAGATCTGCTGGCTGTCTTTCTGCGAGAACCCTGCCGTGCGGATTCGCTCACAGGTTGCATCGAGCGCCTCGCGGTCGATCGTCACTTCCCCTTTCACCGTGGTGTGTTCCGCGAGCATGTGCGCGCGCTGCTCGGCGGTCTGGAACGCGAGCATGACGCGGCCGGAGCCGGTATCGATCAGCCCGACCCGCGAACCGAGCCGCACCGACATCCCCCACGTGCCCGGACCGTCGACCTGGGCAATTACCAGCAGATTGCCGCGGTCGTACACCACCAGGTGGCACGACTGTTCCGCGCGGTCCGAAAACCGCTGCATCAACGGCAACGCTTCGTAGATCAACCGGTTCATCGGCGGATGCCGATGCGCGAGCGCATACAGCTTCAGGCTCAGCGAATAACGGTCGCCCGCCGCCGAACGCACCACATATTGACGGGCGACCAGCCGCTCGAGCATCCGGTACATCTCGCTCGCATTGCGTCCCAGCAGCTTGGTGATCTCGGCGCGCGTCAGCCCGTCTTTCTGCTCGGCGAGCAGTTCAAGAATGTCGAGGCCCTTGTCCAGCGCGGGCGCCCGGTAACGGTCGGCGTCGTCTCTTTCTTCCGCATCCATCATGAGTGGGTTACTCCGGTGCCGTGCATAGCTGTGCAGCTCTCATTGTCATCTGGCGCGTGAGTGTAGAGCGCAATTGACGAAGCTGGCCAGGGAAAGTACGGACACCCGCCAGGCCGGACTTTCCTTGACTTCGAATGATGCATATATGAATAATACGTTCATTGGTGAACTGATGCTCGCCAATGTCGATAAGAACGAAAAACGCGCAGGGACGATACGCCGACCGTCAGATGGAACGGCGGAGCCAGTTCAATAACGCGTGGATTGGAACAGACGCCAACGCGCCATTCCGACCCACACAGGAGACACGACATGACATTCGTTAAAGGGCCGCGCTCGGCCCAACGCTTTATCCGCAGCGCTTTCTCAATTGGGGTAGCCGCCGCCTGCGTGGCCGGCCTCGTGACGAGCGGCGCGGCGCGCGCCGCGGATTCCGGCAAGATCGGCCTCGATCTGCCGCTCCTGACCTCGCCGTTCTGGCAGTCGTACAACAACTACCTGCCCGTCTATGCGAAGCAAAGCGGTCTCGACATCCTCGCGCCGGTGAATTCCAACGGTGACCCTGCCCAGCAGATCACCGACATGAACAACATCCTGAATCTGGGCGCCAAGGGCATCGTGGTGGGTCCGCTGGACTCGGCTGCGATCAGCCGCGCGCTCGACGCCGCTTCCGCGAAGAACGTGCCGGTGGTGGCGGTGGACGTCGCGCCGACCCAAGGCAAGGTCGCGATGGTGGTCCGCGCCGACAATCACGCGTATGGCGAGATGGCCTGCAAGTACATCGGCGAGCACGTGAAGTCCGGCAAGGTGGTGCAGATCGAGGGCGACCTGGCGTCGGTGAACGGGCGCGACCGGTCGGAAGCGTTCCGCTCCTGCCTGAAGCACTATCCGTCGCTGTCGCTGCTGGAAATTCCGGCTGGCTGGAAGGGCGACGTCGCGGCCACCGCGCTCGACAGCCTGCTGACCGCCAATCCCGACGTGAAGGCGATCTACATGCAGGCAGGCGGGGTCTATCTGTCGCCGACCCTGCAGACGCTGCGCCGCAAGCAGATGCTGTATCCGCTGGGCGACGCGAAGCACGTGGTGATCGTCAGCAACGACGGCATTCCGCAAGAGTTCGACGCGATCCGCAAGGGCGAGATCGACGCCACCGTTTCGCAACCGGCCGACCTGTATGCCAAGTACGGCCTTTACTACATCAAGGCCGCGCTCGCCGGACAGACCTTCAAGCCGGGTCCGACGGATCACGGCAGCACGATCATCCAGATCGCGCCGGGCATGCTGGAGGACCAGTTGCCGGCGCCGCTCGTGACGAAGGCGAATGTCGACGACAAGAACCTGTGGGGCAATACCGTTAAATGAGCGGCCAAATGAGCGAGTCCATGCACACGCCTGGCGTCGCGGCGGCCGCGTCGGATCAGGCGATGGTCGAAGCGCTGGCTGTTACCAAGCGCTTCGGATCCTACGCCGCGCTGAACGACGTGAGCATCCGCGTGATGCCGGGCGAGTCGCATGCACTCGTCGGGCGTAACGGAGCCGGGAAATCGACGCTGGTGTCGATTCTCACCGGCCTGCGCAAGCCGGATACCGGCGAGGTGCGCTTTGGCGGCGCAAGTGCGCCGTCGCTCGCCGACCGTGACGCGTGGCGCGAACGCGTCGCCTGCGTCTATCAGCACTCGACGATCATCCGCGACCTGAGCGTCGCGGAGAATCTGTTCATCAACCGACAGCCTGAGCGGCGCGGCATGATCGACTGGCAGGCCATGCGCCGCGACGCGCGTGAACTGCTCGACCACTGGAAGATCGACGTGCGCGAAGACGCGCGCGCCGGCGACCTGAGCGTCGAAGCGCGTCAACTGGTGGAGATTGCGCGGGCGCTCTCGTATGGCGCGCGCTTCATCATCCTCGACGAACCCACCGCGCAACTCGACGGCGACGAAATCAAGCGCCTGTTTCGCCGCATCACCGAGTTGCAGCGCGAAGGCGTGACGTTTCTGTTTATCTCGCATCATCTGCAGGAGGTGTACGAGATCTGCCAGGCTGTGACGGTGTTGCGCGATGCGCGGCATATCATCAGCGCGCCGGTGTCCGCGCTGCCGCGCGAGCAGTTGATCGAAGCCATGACCGGCGAGCGCGGCGGCCTCGCCGTCGCCGATGCGGCCGCCCGCGCGCCGCTGCCGGCGGATACGAAAGTGGCGCTGGACGTAGCCCGCCTCGGCGGCCTGGATTACGAAGACGTGTCGTTTACGGTCAGGCGCGGCGAAGTGATCGGCCTGACCGGCGCGACGAGCAGCGGTCGCACCAGCGTGGCGGAAGCCATCGCCGGTTTGCGCTCGCCGCAGCGCGGCGAGATCCGCGTGGCCGGCAAGGTGTTGCCGCCGGGCGACGTGCCGGCGGCGCTGGCAGCCGGTATCGGTTGCGTGCCGAAAGACCGCCATCACGAGGGGCTCGTGCTGACGCAATCGGTGGCGGAAAACGCTTCCATGACGATCACGCGTCTGCTCGGCAAGTTCGGCCTGACGCCGCCGGCGAAGAAAAACGCCTTCGGCCAGAAGATGATCGAGGCGCTCGGCATCGTCACGCCAGGGCCGGAGCACGTCGTCTCGGGCCTGTCCGGCGGCAATCAGCAAAAAGTGGTGATGGCGCGCGCACTCGCGACCGATCCGGACGTGCTGGTCCTGATCGACCCGACAGCGGGCGTCGACGTCAAATCGAAAGAGGCGCTGCTGTCCGTGGTGGACCGCGTGCGCGAAGAAGGTAAAGCGGTGCTGGTGGTGTCCGGTGAACTGGACGACCTGCGCACCTGTGACCGTGTGCTGGTCATGTTCCGTGGCCGCGTCGCGGCCGAATTTCCCGCGGGTTGGCAGGACCACGACCTGATCGCATCCGTTGAAGGAGTCAGTCTCCATGAAGAATAGTGTGCCAAGCCCTGCATTCGGCGCGGCTCAAGGACAGGCGGGCGCGCAAGCCGCGCCGAAGCGCCGCGCGCGGATCGAATTCGCGCGGTTGCGCGACCTCGCGCTGGTGCCGGCGCTGGCCCTGTTGATCGTGATTGGCGCATTCGTCAGTCCGAGCTTTCTCACCAGGGCCAATCTGATCAGCGTGCTCGGTGCGTCCGCGGCGCTCGCGCTGGTGGTGCTGGCCGAATCGCTGATCGTGCTGACCGGCAAGTTCGATCTGTCGCTCGAATCCACGGTGGGGATTGCACCGGCGGTCGGCGCCATGCTGGTGATGCCGGCCGCGTCCGCTGGTTTCGGCTGGCAATGGCCGGCCGCGGCGGGCTTGCTGGCGATTCTGCTAGTCGGCGCGCTGATCGGTTTCATCAACGGCTTTCTGGTGGTGCGCCTGCGGCTGAATGCGTTCATCGTCACGCTGGCCATGCTGATCGTATTGCGCGGCATGCTGGTGGGCGCCACCAAGGGCGGCACGCTGTTCGATATGCCGCCGTCGTTTTTCACGCTGGCAACTACGATTGTGCTTGGGCTGCCGTTGTCGGTATGGCTCGCGGCGGTGGCGTTCGCGGTGGCCGCTTTTGTGCTGCGCTACCATCGGATCGGACGGGCGCTGTACGCCATCGGCGGCAATCCGGAAGCGGCGCGCGCCGCGGGGATTCGCGTCGAGCGCATTACATGGGGCGTGTTCGTGCTTGGCAGCGTGCTGGCGTCGATCGGCGGCCTGATCGTCACCGGCTACGTGGGCGCGATCAACGCCAATCAGGGCAATGGCATGATTTTCACGGTGTTCGCCGCGGCGGTGATCGGCGGTATTTCCCTCGACGGCGGCAAGGGCACGATGCTCGGCGCCCTGTCCGGCGTATTGTTGCTCGGCGTGGTGCAGAATCTGTTGACGCTCGCCCAGGTGCCGTCGTTCTGGATTCAGGCGATCTACGGCGCAATCATCCTCGGCTCGCTGATGGTGGCGCGGCTCGCCAGCGGCGAAGGCCAGAATTGACCCGCGCGCTTCACGGAGACCTATTTTGAGCAGCCCATTGCATACCGACGCCCGCCTGATCCTGCTCAGTCCGCAGGACAACTGCCTGATCGCGGGGGCGCGGCTCGAAGCCGGCACCGAGGTCGAGATCGAAGGCGAGCGCGTCACGCTTGGCAAGGCAATCGACCTTGGCCACAAGGTGGCGCGCGGCGCGCTGTCCAAGGACGACAAGGTACTGCGCTACGGCGCGGTAATCGGCCACGTGACCGAAGCCGTCGCGCGCGGCGAGCATCTGCACACCCACAACCTCGAAAGCGATTACCTGCCCACGTATACCCACGATGCGGGCCACGAATTCGTGCATCATTGACGCGGTGTGATACCGCGCTGGAACGCTCATGACTGACACTTCCGCAGCAACGATCTCCTCATCCGCCGGCGCCCGGCCCACGCTGCAAGGCTATTTGCGCAGCGACGGCCGCAAGGGCATCCGCAATGTGGTCGCGGTGGCCTACCTGGTGGAGTGCGCGCATCACGTCGCGCGCGAGATCGTCACGCAGTTTCGCGAGCCGCTCGACGCCTTCGACGACCCGAACGCGCAGCGCGATCCGGCTGTGCATCTGATCGGTTTTCCCGGCTGCTACCCGAACAGCTACGCGGAGAAGATGCTCAAACAGCTGACGACGCACCCGAATGTGGGCGCGGTGCTGTTCGTGTCGCTCGGCTGCGAGAGCATGAACAAGCATTACCTTGTCGATGTCGTGCGGGCCACCGGCCGGCCTGTCGAAGTCCTGACGATCCAGGAAAAAGGCGGCACGCGCAGCACGATCCAGTACGGCGTGGACTGGGTGCGCGATGCGCGCAAACAGCTGGCCGCGCAGGAACGCGTGCCGATGGGCCTCGACGAACTGGTGATCGGCACGATCTGCGGCGGCTCGGACGGCACCAGCGGCATCACGGCGAATCCGGCGGTGGGCCGCGCGTTCGATCATCTGATCGACGCGGGCGCGACCTGCATCTTCGAAGAAACGGGCGAGCTGGTCGGCTGCGAGTTTCATATGAAGACGCGCGCGGCGCGGCCGGAGCTGGGCGACGAGATCGTCGCCTGCGTGGCCAAGGCGGCGCGCTATTACTCGATTCTCGGCCACGGCAGTTTCGCGGTGGGCAACGCGGACGGTGGCCTGACCACTCAGGAAGAAAAGTCGCTCGGCGCGTATGCGAAGAGCGGGGCGTCGCCGATTGTCGGCATCGTCAAACCGGGCGACGTGCCGCCGACCGGCGGCCTCTATCTGCTGGACGTCGTGCCGGATGGCGAGCCGCGCTTCGGCTTTCCGAACATCAGCGACAACGCCGAGATCGGCGAGCTGATCGCGTGCGGCGCGCATGTCATCCTGTTCACGACGGGGCGTGGTTCGGTGGTGGGGTCGGCCATTTCACCAGTCATCAAGGTGTGCGCGAATCCGGCCACCTATCGCAATCTCGCCGGCGACATGGATGTCGACGCCGGCCGGATTCTGGAAGGGCGCGGCACACTGGAAGAAGTGGGCCGCGAAGTGTTCGAGCAGACGCTGGCGGTGGCGCAAGGCGCCGCGTCGAAGTCGGAGACGCTCGGGCACCAGGAGTTTATCCTTACGTATAAGAGCTTCGAACCGGTGGGGCCGTCGTGCCTGCCGTCGAGCGCGGCGCCGACGCACCGGGTGGTCGAACTCGCTTCGCATTGATCGAGGCAATGAGGTCAGGCGGCCCGATCATCATGAGCGGCGCGAGACCGCCCAAGGCCACGGTGGCGCAGACGCAGACGCAGCCGGCTCAATAAGGCGGGCCGAACGCGAGCCGCAGGCGGGCCGCGCCACATAAAATATTGGAGACGCAGGCATGACACAGACGGTCAATTCGAAGGTAAGCCAGCTGCGCACCATCGGCCGGCGCGGCCTCAAGGTGACAGGGCTCGGGCTCGGCACGGCGCCGCTCGGCGGCCTCTACAGCGATCTGTCCGAAGAAGAGGCGCAAGCGACCGTCGCCGCTGCCTGGGACGCCGGCGTGCGCTTTTTCGACACCGCCCCGCACTACGGCCACACCAAGGCCGAACACCGCCTGGGCGATGCGCTGCGCCGCTATCCACGCGACCAATACGGGCTGTCGACCAAGGTAGGACGCCGCTTCGTGCCGCGTACCACGCCTTACGACGGCAGCGAAGGCTGGCAGGATCCGCTGCCGTTTCAGGCGATCTACGACTACACCCACGACAGCATCCTGCGATCCTTCGAGGACAGCCAGCAGCGCCTCGGCATCGTCGAGATCGACATTCTGCTGATCCACGATATTGGCCGCGTCACGCATGGCGAAAAAAACTCGCATTACTGGCAGCAACTGACGGATGGCGGCGGCTTTCGCGCGCTCGACGAATTGCGCTCGGCGGGCGTGGTCAAGGCCGTCGGTCTGGGTGTCAACGAGGGCGCGGCGATCCTCGAAGCGATGGCCGATTTCGACATCGACTGCGCCCTTCTGGCGGGCCGTTATACACTGCTGGAGCAGGCCACGCTCAATGATCTGCTGCCCGCGTGCGAAGCGCGCGGCGTCGGCATCCTGCTGGGCGGCGCGTTCAACTCGGGCATCCTCGCGCGCGGCGTGCAGGGCGAACTGAAGTTCAACTATGCCGCCGCGCCGCAAGAGGTGATCGACCGGGTGGCCCGTCTCGAGGCGGTATGCCGCGCGCACGACGTGCCGCTGGCGGCCGCCGCGTTGCAGTTTCCGTATGCTCACCCGGCCGTCGCAACGGTGCTGACCGGCGCGCGCAGTGTTGCCGAATTGCGCGAGAACGTCGCCTCGTTCGAACGTCCGATTCCCGCGGCGTTGTGGACGGCATTGCGCGACGAAGGTTTACTGGATTCGAGAGCGCCGGTGCCGAAGGACTGACGGACCATGCAGATCGATGCGCACCAGCATTTCTGGAACCCGGCTCGCGGCGATTACGGCTGGCTGACTCCCGAGCTGACCCAGCTATACCGGACCTTCGAGCCTGCCGACCTCGCGCCGCTGCGCGAGCGGGCCGGCGTGCAGCGGACGGTGGCGGTGCAGGCGGCGCCGACAGTCGAGGAAACCCGCTATCTGCTGGACCTCGCGCGAGGCGATGCATCGATTGCGGGCGTGGTGGGCTGGGTGCCGATGCTGCTGCGCGACGCCCCCGCCTTGCTCGCCGAACTGGCGCGCCATCCGCAATTCAAGGGCATTCGCCCGATGCTGCAGGACCTCCCCGACGACGACTGGATCGCCAATCCCGATCTCGCGCCCGCCGTCGAAGCGCTCATCGAGCACGACCTCGCCTTCGACGCGCTGATTTTCACGCGCCACGTCGCGCCCTTCGAAACCTTCGCCAAACGCTTTCCGACGCTGCGCATTGTGAT
Organism: Paraburkholderia sp. BCC1885; assembly: GCF_900996235.1. Lineage (GTDB taxonomy): Bacteria > Pseudomonadota > Gammaproteobacteria > Burkholderiales > Burkholderiaceae > Paraburkholderia. Next base: position 162,612 of record NZ_CAAJGM010000033.1, on the reverse strand, counting down.
CGACCACGGCGCCAAGCCGCCGATCCGCGCCGGTAATGTCGGCCGCGGCGGCTGGCAAAGCTGGGCCGACGGCATCACGCGTCTGGCAAAGCTGCCGCATGTGCATTGCAAGCTCTCGGGTCTGGCGACGGAAGCCGCGTCCGGCTGGACCGAGGCGACGCTGCAGCCATACGTCGACCATCTGCTGCAGTCGTTCGGCCCCGCGCGCCTGATGTGGGGCAGCGATTGGCCGGTGCTCAATCTGAACGGCGATTACCTGCTGTGGCACTCGGTGGCCAACAGCTTGCTCGCCGGGTTATCCGACGCGCAGCGCGAGGCCGTGTTCGGTGCGAACGCCGCCGCTTTCTATCGTCTGTGAACTGAATCCGTGAGCTGAATTTGTGACCTGAGTGGGCAACCCGAGCTGGGCGCCTTTCCCAATTGACCTGGACGAACTGGAGCCGTAGATGACACAAAGACTGGCCGGCAAGACCGCCCTGATTACCGCCGCCGGACAAGGCATCGGCCTCGCGACCGCGGAACTGTTCGCGCGCGAAGGCGCGCGCGTGATCGCGACCGACATCAAGATCGATTCGCTCGCCGGCAAGCCGGTTGAGGCACGCAAGCTCGACGTGCGCGACGCCGCCGCGATCGACGCGCTCGCCGCCGAAATCGGTGCGATCGACGTGCTGTTCAACTGCGCGGGCTATGTGCACGCCGGTTCGATCCTCGAAGCGACGGAAGAAGATTGGGACTTCGCCTTCGACCTGAACGCGAAGGCGATGTACCGGACGATCCGCGCATTTCTGCCTGCCATGCTGGAGAAGGGCGGCGGCTCGATCATCAATATGTCGTCGGCGGCCTCGAGCGTGAAGGGCGTGCCGAACCGCTTCGTGTACGGAGCGTCGAAGGCCGCGGTGATCGGCCTGACGAAGTCCGTCGCTGCAGACTTCGTCACGCGTGGTGTACGCTGTAATGCGATCTGCCCGGGCACGGTGTCTTCGCCGTCGCTCGAACAGCGGATCGCGTCGCAGGCCCAGGCGCAAGGGGCGAGCGTCGACGCGGTGCAGGCGGCCTTCGTCGCCCGCCAGCCGATGGGCCGCATCGGCAAGCCCGAAGAGATCGCGGCATTGGCGCTGTATCTGGCCTCGGACGAGTCGGGGTTTACCACCGGCCACGCGCATGTGATCGACGGCGGCTGGTCGAACTAATTTCCACTGGACACTCTGAATAGAGGGAAGTGCAACGATGAAACTGCTTCGTTATGGACCGAAAGGTCAGGAAAAGCCGGGCCTGCTCGACGCGCAAGGCAAGATTCGCGATCTGTCGGGCGTCGTGGGCGATATCGATGGCGCCGCGCTGACCGATGCCGGCCTCGCCAAACTGCGTGCGCTCGATCCGGCGTCGCTGCCGGTGGTCGAGGGCAATCCGCGCCTCGGACCGTGCGTCGGCAAGATCGGCAAGTTCATTTGCATCGGCCTGAACTACGCCGACCACGCGGCGGAATCGAACCTGCCCGTGCCGACCGAGCCGGTGGTGTTCAACAAGTGGAATAGCGCGATCAGCGGCCCGAACGACAACATCGAAATCCCGCGCGGCTCGAAGAAGACCGATTGGGAAGTCGAACTCGGCGTGGTGATCGGCAAGCCGGCCAAGTACATCGACGAAGCCAACGCGCTCGATTACGTCGCCGGCTATTGCGTGATCAACGACGTCTCCGAACGCGAATGGCAGATCGAACGCGGTGGCACGTGGGACAAGGGTAAGGGCTTCGACACCTTCGGCCCGATCGGTCCGTGGATCGTGACGCGCGACGAAGTGGCCGATCCGCAAAACCTGAACCTGTGGCTCGAAGTGGACGGCCATCGCTATCAGAACGGCTCGACCAAAACGATGGTGTTCGGCGTCGCCAAACTGGTGGCGTATCTCTCGGCCTGCATGAGCCTGCAACCGGGCGACGTGATTTCGACCGGCACGCCGCCGGGCGTCGGTATGGGCGTGAAGCCGAACGCGATCTACCTGAAGGCGGGGCAAACCGTGCGCCTCGGCATCGAAGGCCTGGGCGAGCAACAACAGAAGACTGTCGCGGCGGAGTGACGTTGCGCGGTGGCCGGCGGCGTCATCCATGATGCTGTTGGCGTGAGGTTTAGCAGAAGGAACAGAAGGCCGTTTCCGCTCAATCGGGAACGGCCTTTTTTCGTGGGCATCACAGCCGCATAAAGCGGCTTCATTGACGACGTCACGTCACGCGGTGGCCCGTCAACTCGCCGGTGCGCTTTCGCCGGCTTCACCGATCCGGTTGATTGTCCCTTGCGCGACGGCGACGAGCCGTTCGCGGTCGTCATCCATCACGAAGATATTGCACTGACAGGTCGCCTGGGTGCGTCCGGCATAGACGACCTGGGCCCGCGCGACCAGCGTGCCGTTCATGGCGGGCCGCAGATAGTTGATCTTGAATTCGCCGGTGACGACCCGCGGCCCGAGTGCCAGCGCCCCGGCGAAGGTGAGCGCATTGTCGGCCAGATAACTGATCACTCCCCCGTGGACGAAGCCGTGCTGTTGCCGCAACTCGTCGCGAATCGGCAGGCAGAGAGTCAACTCGGTGGCGCTCGCCTGCATCAGTTGGGCGCCAAGCAGCATGCTGAACGGCTGGGCATGGAGCGCGCCGCGCGCCCGGTCCAGTAGATCGGTCATTTTGAGTCCTTCGGGGCGATGCCCGTGGTGGCGTCCCTACCCACTCTAGGAAGCGCTCACGCGCCGCGTCAAGGTGAATCGCAAAAGTGCCATTTATATTGTTGCGGAAAGCGGCATCAATTGAGCAAATGCGCGAAGAAAGCGTAGGTAAGACAGATTTTCAGGTTGGTTTCTCAAGGAATCGCCCGTCTCGCCGTAAACACACCCGTAGCTCCCGTCTCTCTTTGTAGGTGTTCAAGATGTTTAGCAAGATCAAGGTCGCATCCGGCCTGTTGTGTGTTCTGGCCGCTTTTTGTGTGTTGCAACTGGTGACCGGGGGTTTGGGGTTCTGGTCGCTCACGCGTACTCATGACGACGTCGACGATCTGTCTAACGTGGCGCTGCGGCAGGTCGATGCGGTCAACCAGACTACCCAGGACCTGATGGACGCGCGTATCAATTTGTCGCGCGCCAGCACGCGGATGGTGAAGGGCAGCCCCGAACCGGCCGAGATCGTCCAGCACGCCCGCGATCAACTGGCCGCGGCGGATCAATCCTTTGCGGCGTTCTCCAACGCTCCCAAAACCAGCGACGAAAACAGCGCCCGCGCAGCCGCGCTGGCCGAGCGCTATCAGAAATTTCATGCGGCGCTGGTCGAACTGACGCAGGACCTGGACGCGGGCAATATCCAGGCTTTCCTCGATCAGCCGACCCAGTCGTTCCAGGACGCTTACCTCGCCGAGTTGCACAACTTCGTGCAGTTCGGCGACGCCGCGGGCCGTGCGTCGCTCGAATCGATCGACAGCCGTCTCGCGCTGTTCCGCACGGTAGGTATCGCGATCGTATTACTGCTGCTGGCGGGCACGGCGGCGGTGTACATCGGGCTCAGGCGTGGCGTGGTGGCGCCGCTCGAAGAGGCGGGCCGTCACTTCGACCGCATCGCGCAAGGCCGGCTCGATCAGCCGATCGCGGCGCGCGGCACCAACGAAATCGGCCGGCTGTTTTCGGGCCTCGCGCGCATGCAGGCGAGCGTGGCGCGTACAGTGAAAACGGTACGCGAATCGGCGGATTCGATTCACCTTGGCGCCGACGAAATCGCCACGGGCAACGCGGATCTTTCCGCGCGGACCGAGAACCAGGCCGCCTCGCTGGAAGAAACCGCCTCGAGCATGGAAGAGCTGACCGCGACCGTGCGCCAGAACGCCGATCACGCCCGCGAAGCGAACGCGCTGGCGCAGACCGCGCTCGACGCAACCTCGCGCGGCAGCGACGTTGTCAACCAGGTGGTCGAGAAAATGTACGGGATCGCGCAAAGCTCGGACAAGATCGCGGAAATCATCTCGGTGATCGACGGCATTGCTTTCCAGACCAACATCCTCGCCCTGAACGCGGCCGTCGAAGCAGCGCGCGCGGGCGAGCAGGGGCGTGGCTTTGCGGTGGTGGCGGGCGAAGTGCGCGGGCTCGCGCAGCGCAGCGCGCAGTCGGCCAAGGAAATCAAGACGCTGATCAGCGAATCGGTGGCGGAGATCAAGGGCGGCTCCGCGCTGGTCGAACATGCCGGCGAGGCCATGCGCAACGTGTCTGCGTCGATTTCACGCGTCACGCAGATGATGACGGACATCAGCGCGTCCTCGCTCGAACAGAGCACGGGCATCGAACAGGTCAACCAGGCGGTGGTGCAGATGGACGAGATGACGCAGCAGAATGCGGCGCTCGTCGAAGAAGCCGCGGCGGCTGCGGCCTCATTGCATCAGCAGACCCAGCAGTTGAAGGCGGCCGTGTCGGTGTTCGAGATTTCCGATGTGGTGTTCAGGACGCAGCAGTTCGGCGCCTTGCACCCACAGGAACAGGAGTTTTCGTTGGGCGTGCCGACGGCGGCCTAAGCGGGCCAGGCCAGCTAGACCGGCAACGCCGCGTAAGCGGTGGCGAGATGGTAAGGCGTGGTGGACGGCATATCGGCGCGCGACACTTCGCCCGCCGCAGTCTTGCACTCGTACCACCCCTGCGCGTGCAGAAAGCGCCGCCTGAAGCGCTCGATCTGCTGCGGCAGCACCGCGCGCGCGGCGGCGTCGTCGCGCGTGGCGAGGGCGCGCAGATATTCGCTTTGCGCCCAGATGCGCTGGGTCGCGTCCTTGACGCGGCCGGCTTCGTCCAATGATGCACACACCCCGCCCGTTACCCCATCCACGCCGAACTGCTGCGCGAAATCGAAGGCGCGCGTAAGCGCTTCGTCGAGCCCTGTGCCGTCCAGCAGCGCGCCCGCCTGCCTGACCAGCCAGAACCATTCGAACTGATGACCCGGCTCAAGACGGTTGTCGTGCGCGCCCAGCGGCAGTTCCGCGACGCAGCCGGTCGGCGCATGCACGAAAGTGCGCTCGATCGCCTCGGCCAACTGGCGCAGAGCGTTATCGAACGCGCTATCCTGGGTGGCGGCACGGGCGGCGAGCCAGGCCTCGGTGAGGTGCATCAGGGGGTTCTGCACCGGCGTGCCGGCTACCGTGGAGAAATCCGCGTCGAGGGCCGCATTGAAGAGGCCGTGCGGTGCTGCAAAGCGGTCTTCGATCAATTGGGACGTGCTGCTAACCATCGCGAGCGCGTCGGGATTGCCCGAGCGCGTGGCATATTCCGCACACGCGAAGACGAGGAACGCGTGGGTGTAGAGATCCTTCGTGGTATCGAGCGGCGCGCCTTTTGCGTCGACGCTAAAGAACCATCCGCCGCGTTGCTTGTCCTGAAAGTAGTGCACGAGCGCATCGAACAGCACCTGGGCGTGGGCAAGCTCGCCCGCCTGGGCGAATACGAACAACTGGCGCGCGCAGGCCATCGCGCGGTAACGTTCAGCCGGCAGCGGACGGTGGTTTTCGGCGCCGACTGCCTCGTAGGGCAGCTTCAGGGCGGTGTTGAAGCCCGGTCCGCGCCAGATCGGCAGAACGACGCCGGCGAAATGGTCGCGCAGCGCGGCGGCAAGGGGGATCGCGGAGACAGGTGTGGTCATGCTATGAATCGGCTTCGGTAAGATCTTGAAAAAGTCGGCGCGGCGGCGGGTGGCGGGCAAGCGCGCGGCGAGCGACCAAGCATAAAGCAAAGCGCCGGCGATGGCACGCCGTCGCCTGCTTCGTTGCACTACCAAAAATTCTGATGAGGAGGAACAGGCATGCTTGGGAATCTCGAACTCGTCTCGCGGCTGGTATTGGCGGCCGCGCTCGGCAGCGTCATCGGCGTGGAGCGCGAGCGCCTGTCGTGGGCGGCGGGGCTGCGCACGCACATGCTGGTGTGCGTCGGCTCGGCGCTCATCATGATCGTATCGGCGTTCGGCTTTGCCGATGTCCTCGGCACCCAGAACGTCGTGCTCGACCCGTCGCGGATGGCCGCCCAGGTGGTCTCCGGGATCGGCTTTCTCGGCGCCGGCTCGATCCTGATGCGCGGCGAGATCGTGCGCGGGCTCACGACCGCCGCGAGCCTGTGGTCGGTGGCGGCCATCGGGCTGGCGGTGGGCGGCGGCATGTACACGGCGTCGATTGCGGCGACCATCATCATCCTGATCATCCTCGCGGGCATCAAGCCGCTCGAGCGGCGTTTCATCACGGTCAAGCAGCGGCGGCAGATGACCTTGCTGGTCGAGCGCGGCTCGCTGACGTTCCATTCGCTGCATGACGCGCTCGGCACGGCAAGTCCGCGGGTCAAGCAGTTCGTGATGCAGCAGAGCGACGACGCGCCCGAACACGACGTGGTGATGATCACGCTGCACCGCGTTTCCACCGCCGAATACGCGGCGATTCGCGACCGCTTGCGTCAGTTGCCCTGCGTGAAGGAATTCCGCGACGATGATTCGACGTCTTAAATAGGCGATTGGCTTTAGCGGGCGCGCACGGCCATGAGACAATGCGGTCTCGAAAAATACTGATGGCATTTTGTAGCGGCTGATGGCGCCCGGTGGCTGGCGACGACCGCTTCTTTCTCTATGGCAGATTCCGCAGCATCCACGCAGTCCCGAACGACCCGCGCCAGCTCGACGAGGCGGCGCGCCAACACCGTCTCCACCGAGACCGAAAACAAACTGGCACGCGCCGCCCGCTCGGCGCAGCGCCTCGCCCAACTGAGCGACCCGTCGCGCGACGACGTCACGCTCGATCTGTTCCCTGACGATCCGACCCGCGCGACGCTGGAGGCGATGAATATCGACGTCCGGCAGGGCACGCTGCATGGCTTTGAGTTGCCGGACGTGGTGCTGGCGGCGGTGGGCGTGCCTGCGGCGCTTGACGCCGTCGCAGGCGCTTCGTCCGATACGCGTGCAGCGCGTCGCGCGCCGCGTGAGAAAGTCGAACCGGCTTATGCCTCGGTTCCGCTGGATGGTTTTGAACGGGTCGAACCGGCGCAGAAGGTGGTGGTGGATAAGGATGCGGACTTTTCTGATTTGATGGGCGCGAACGGCGGGCCAGCGGTCGAGACGGTGGATGCCCCGGCGACGACCGCGCCGGAGGGCTCGCAGACTGCCAGGCCGGTTGGCCCGACGCTGGTTTCGCCGTCGATGGCCGCGGCGAGCCTCGTGCGCAGCGTGACTGCACGGCGTCAGCCGGTTGAGCCGGCGAGCGCGCTGGCGGCGGATGTTGCGGATAACGCGGCGGGTGTCGAGACTGCGCGGCTTGCTGAGGGCTCTTCTGCCAGGGAGACGGCGGCTTCGACTGCTGCCTCGACGGTGGCTTCGGGCGAGGCGATCGCGGCACCGGCCCCCTCGCCCGCGACCAATACCGCACCGGCCTTTCAGGACACGCCACCCACGCCACCCACGCCACCGACCGCGCCCGAACTCGACCGGGCCCGCGCAACGGCGTTCGCCGATACCGTCGACGCCCTTTACGGCGTGATCTCCGATCAACGCCGCGCGGCGACCGACCACTCGCGCCGGATGAAATGGATGTTGTCGATTGTGGTGGGCGCGCTGCTCGCGACGGTCGCCATCGGCGTGACGCAAACCTGGCTGCTGATGCGTCTGACGCGGGAAACGACCGCGCAGCAGCATCGCATCGAACAGTTGATGCAGAACCAGCAGGCGGCGATGACGAGCTTGCTCGATGCGCATCTCGCCGCAGCCGCGGCTGCGGCGACACCTCCAGCCGTTGCCACGCCGGCCGTGGCGCCGCGAACGCCTGCGGCAGCGCCGACTGCCACGCCTGCACCGGCCAGTAGGCATAAAGTGCGCGCCCAGCCGACGCACGCTCATAAGCCCAAAGCCGCGCCAACTCGCTGACCTGCCGCGCCGCCCGGCTACGCGTCAGCGTGCCGGACGCGCCCGCATCGATTTTCCCCTGGTTCCGACAGTAGATCCGCCGCGCCGTTGATCCGGCGCGGTGCGATGACACGCGCCCTGCCGTCAACTGGACAGTGATAGGGCCAAACCGGCCGACCCCACCGCAGCGCCTCTGGACGGCTTTCTTGTTGTAATGACGCAACGCAACATGCACGAAAACCATGCGACAAGGGACCACACCCAAAAAATGTTGCATCGCACTAGCTTTTGCCTAGGGAAAACCCTATACTTCTTCTTAAGGGAAAACCCTAGCACCAAACCAACCGGGAGTCGCCATGAGCGTTATCTTTGCATTGTTCCAAAAGGTCAGCGACCTCTTTGCGTCGCCTCATCTGCCGCTGGACGCGGATTACTCGTACGAAGCGCGCTGCCGCGAAGCAGATCGTCAACGTCGTGCGCAATCCACGTTGTTCGGCGTCAAGCTGAGCGACTAAGTCGCCTGGCCTCGGCGCGCTCGGTCGCGTCGGCTGCGTGTTCAGACGCAGGTAGTTTTATTTGAGCCACGGGTCTCGCCGTGGCTTTTGTTCGTTTACGGACGGGGAGCGGGGTCGCTCGGCATCTCAAACGCGCGGCGAAATAATGCCCCGGACGATTGCGGAATATTTCCTCCTCGAAATGAATGTAACAGGGACTGACAGTCCCGTTTCACCAATACCGCCCGAAACCCTTCGTTAAGCCACTATCGAGCTTGCGCTTTCCCTACGGACGCGGCTTCCATCCAACCCCGATTTGGAAACGTCCTCTTACAAGCGCTCACGTCTTTATGCATTCCGCCTCGCTAAAGTGTTCTCAAGCGCAGGGGCTGAAGAGACGTCTCCGTCTTTCGGTCCGGGCGACATCAAACTTGAAAGGGAGGTCCAAATGAAAACGTGGAATACGACATCGCGTTCGGTTCTCGCAACCCTGCTGGCTGGCGGCGCACTGCTTGGTGCAGGCAGCGCCTTCGCCCAGGACCGCATGGTCATTTCGGCGCCGGGTCCGGTTGTGACCTACGAACAGCCGCAGATGATGCCGGTTGGCGTGCAGATCGACATCGGCTGGCACGGCGATCGTTACTGGGACGGCCACCGCTATTGGGCGCACGACGACTGGATGCGTAACCATCCGCACGATCGGGATCCGCATCGTCACGACGACCATCACGACCACGGTTAATCGCGTTGTAGCGGCGTAATGGTTACGCCGTGAGACTGACTAAGGCCGGTTTCCCGCGAGGGGAGCCGGCCTTGTTGCGTTCTGCTGGAGCGCGGCGCCCGGATTGCCGCGCGGCGCCGCGTGCCAATCGCTCGCCTGCCGGCCGTTCGTCGCACTTTCCCGCACTGCGCTATCCTTAGGCGCTTTCAGCAACGAATCCGGCAGGGAGCGCAGCGTGGACAAAGCAGTAGTGGGCGTAATAGGAACCGGCTTGATGGGCGTGGGCATTGCGACGCAAAGCGCCCTGCACGGACATCGCACGATCGTCCACGACGTCGATGCCGCGCGTCTGGCGAGCGTGGCGCCGAAGGCCGAGGCGGTGCTCGACGAACTGATCGACGCGAGCCGGATCGATGTCGTGGCGAAGCGCGCCGCGCTCGCGCGCATCGAAATCCACGCGACGCTGGAGCCGATAGCCGCCGCGCAATTCGTCATCGAAGCCATTCCCGAGGTGCTCGAACTGAAGCACCGTCTGTATGTGTCGCTGACGCAACTGCTCGCCGCCGATGCCATTCTCGCCAGCAATACCAGCGGCTTCACGCCCGATCAGTTGGCCGCGCCCTTGCTCGCGAAAGGGCGTTTTCTGATTGCGCATTTCTGGAATCCGCCGCATATGATTCCGCTTGTCGAAGTCGTACCCGGCAGCGCCACCGACCCGCAAGTCACCGAGCAAACCGTCGACCTGATGAGCGCAATCGGCATGGAGCCGGTGGTGCTTGCCAAGGCGATTCCGGGCTTCGTCGGCAATCGCCTGCAGTTCGCCGTGCTGCGGGAAGCGCTCAACATCGTCCGCTCGGGCGCGGCGACGCCGGAGGTGGCGGACCGGGTGATGAAGGCGTCGCTGGGACGCCGCTGGGGCATCATCGGCCCGCTCGAAGGCGCGGACCTGGGCGGCCTCGACACCTTCCTCGACATCGCCACGCACCTCATGCCCGAACTCGCCAAAGACGAAGACGTGCTCGACCTGTTGCGCGAGCAGGTGGACGCCGGGCGCGTCGGGGCGCGCAGCGGCGCGGGCTTTTACGATTGGGACGAGGTGGACCTGGCGCGGGTGAAGGAAGGCCGCAAGCGAATCATCGGCCGCGGCTGACGACCGAACGTCCCACCAACAATCACAGACACTCAGGCTCTCGACATGAACGACACCTATTTCTACGATCCGGCCAAAGGCCACGGTCTCAAGCATGATCCGTTCAAGGCCATCGTGGCGCCGCGCCTGATTGGCTGGATCTCGACGCGCAGCGCCAGCGGCCAACTCAATCTGGCGCCGTACAGTTTCTTCGGCGCCTTCGCGACCTTTCCGGCCATCATCGGCTTTTGTAGCGAAGGCCGCAAAGACAGCATCAGCAATATCGAGGCGACTGGCGAATTCGTGTGGAATCTCTCCAGCAGGACGCTGGCCGAGAAGATGAACCGCAGCTCCGCGCCGGTCGCGCCGGAGGTCGATGAATTCGAGCTCGCCGGACTCACACCGGCGCCGGGCCGCAGCGTGTCGGTGCCGCACGTCGGTGAATCGCCCGCCGCACTCGAATGCAAGCTGCTGCAGATCGTGCGGCTGCATAATCTCGCGGGCGAGCCGATGGACAACTATCTGGCGCTCGGTCAAGTAGTGGGTGTTCACATTCAGACCGCCTATCTCAAGGACGGCCTGTTCGATACGCATGCGGCTCAGCCGGTCATGCGCGCGGGTTATCGCGCGGATTATGCGGAGATCGGCGAGATGTTCGAGATGTTCAGGCCTACTGCATAAGTTGAAAACCGGCTGGACAATCATGCTGCCGCGACCGCCTGATGCAGCCTGATATGGCCTTGGACCACGCACCACGAAGCTGGAACATTTGATGCTTGAAAACGACGCTCACCGTGCCGTTTTCCTTGCCCGTTCATCCTTCTGGAGCGCGATCATGTCCACCGAATTCGCCACGCAGTTCACGCATATCCGTCCGCAAGACACCTCGTATGAGGATCAGGGCCTGCGCGACTTCTTTCTCTACCGTGATCTGGGCATTGCGCAGGCGACGGGCGGCAAGGTGTTGGCCCAGCTCGTGAAGGCGAATCATGCACCAGAGCAAGGCACCGGCTGGCACCGTCATGAGGCCGATTTCCACATTGTGATCATGCTGAAGGGCTGGGCGCGCTTCATGTACGGCGACAAGGAGACGCTGGTCGCCGCCGGCGATTGTGTACACCAGGCGCCCGGCATTGTTCACTATCTGTTCGACTACTCGGAAGATATGGAGTACATCGAAATAGTTTCACCGGCCGATTTCAAATCGATTGACGTCGAAGGTCCGTGCGACGTTCCGGCGGTGACGCCGTGGAAAAGCGTTGCAGCATGACGCTTACGCTTATGCATCTCGCGGCGGCGAAGCATGACGCCCGCCCGGCATTTCTCGCCGCATCTCAGACAAGATTGCTTTGATGCGGCGGGAGCGCGTCGCCGGTGGATGGCGCGGCGGCATGTGCGTTCACCGCGGAGGCAGCCGGCGCGGCGAGCGGCGCCAATGCCGCCGGCACGCCCGGCTTGATCGCCCGTGCGCGCGAACTCACGGCCACGGCGCGCGGCTCGTTGTCGTAGATCACCGCGCGCACTCGCGGATAAATATGCCGCTCCCAGCGGTGTCCGTTGAACACGCCGTAATGCCCGACGCCGGTCTGCACATGATGAGTCTTCAGATAAGGCCGCAGCTTGTCGCACATGTCCTGTGCGGCGAGCGTTTGTCCGACCGCGCAGATATCGTCCTTCTCGCCTTCCACGGTTAGCAGAGCGGTACGGCGGATTTTCGACGGTTCGATCAGACGCCCGCCCACGTGCAGTTCATGAAGCGGCAGCGCATGACGCTGAAACACGGTTTCGACCGTCTCCAGATAGAAGTCGGCGGTCAGATCCATCGTTGCAAAGTACTCCTCATAGAATGTCCAGATCGTATCTGCCTTGACGGGATCGCCTTTGGCGCGCTCGTAGTGCATGGTCTCGAAGGAGTCGAGGTGACGGCCGAGATTCATCGCCATGAATGCATTGAGTTGCACGAAGCCGGGATACACGCGACGGTGCGCGCCCGCAAAGCCGGGCGGCACCGCGCTGATCAGGTTGCGCTCGAACCACTCGATCGGTTTGCTTTTGGCGAGGGCATTGACCTTGGTGGGGTTGATGCGCGTGTCCAGCGGCCCGGCCATCAAGGTCATGCTGGCGGGCTGGGCGGGATGGTCGTCCGCGGCCATCAATGCCACCGCCGCGAGCGCCGCGACCGTCGGCTGGCACACCGCCAGCAAATGCGTGCCGGCACCGATTTTCGCGGTGAAATCGATGACGTGCTGAACGTATTCGTCAAAGCCGAAGCGGCCCTGCGATAGCGGTACGTCGCGCGGGTTGTGCCAGTCGGTGATATAGACGTCGTGCTCGGCCAGCATGGTCTTGACGGTGCCGCGCAGCAGCGTCGCAAAGTGTCCGGACATTGGCGCGATCACCAGCACGCGTGGCTGGGCCGGCGACGGCGCCGTCTCCTTGCGAAAATGCACCAGCGAAGCGAACGGCGTGCGTGTCGCGACTTCCTCGACCAGCTTGACGGGCTTGCCGTCCACCACGATCTCATTCAGCCCGAACGGCGGCCGTGTGTGCGTGAGGCCCGCCAACGTAATCAGGTCGCATGACGCGCGCAGCGAGCGCCCTTGCGGCGTGTCGCGAAAGGCAGGCCACGCATCCAGCGAATGATTGATGAGCGCAGCGCCGTGACGGGCCGGAAGCATCAGGTCGGCGAAGGCCTGGTATGCGGGATATGCGAACAGGTTCATAGCCTTCGCACGAATGCCCAAAAGGAAGGAGACCGAATAGAGGCAATAGGTGTGCCAACGCCGCGCGGCGTGTCGGGCACCGCTTCACGCTGGCATAGCATTTGCGCTACTTCGCCTGGGGTGCCTGTTTTGCCGTGATTTGGTGCGCCGGCGCACCGGAACGTGCACGCGGCGGCCCAAACCGTGTGGCACGGATGTGCGCCCGCTCAGGAGGAGATTCGTATGGCGAATACCACGCTAACGCTTAGCAGCAAGAACTATTCGTCATGGTCGCTGCGTGGCTGGCTGCTGACGAAATTCAGCGGCTTGCCCTTCGAGGAGATCGTGATGCCCGTCGACGATCCCAGCGCCCGCGCCGAATTGCTGCTGCTGTCGCCATCGATTCTCGTGCCTTGCCTGTTCCATGACGGCATCAAGGTGTGGGACACGCTGGCGATCGCCGAGTATCTAAACGAGGTGCAACCCGATGCCAGGTTGTTGCCGCAAGACCGGCGCGCGCGGGCGCACTGCCGGGCGATCAGCGGCGAGATGCATTCGGGATTCGGTTCGCTACGTTCTGCACTGCCAATGAATCTCAAGGCGCATTTTCCGGGCTTCAAGGTGTGGGCGCGGGCGCAGTCCGATATCGATCGGATCGTCGCCATCTGGCGCGAATGTCTGGAGCAGTACGGCGGCCCGTTTCTGTTCGGCGAACGCAGTGCCGCCGACGCCATGTACGCGCCGGTGGTGACCCGCTTTGTCACTTACGACGTCAAGCTCGATCCGGATATCGTCGAATACGGACAGCGCATTCTCGCGCTGCCGGAGATGCAGCAGTGGATAGCCGACGCACAACGGGAAGTGGATGAAATCGACGAGCTGGACGTCGAGTTTTGAGCGGGACGGCGGCACTAGCGAGTCAACCCGTCAGCCGTGTTGACTCGCCAGTGCCGCCGTCCCGCGTCTTCCTGATACGCCTGGGGCGCGTCCCTCGCATTCCTCAGCGAGCCTCCCGGCCCGCACGCCAAGTGCGGAGCAACAACGCATTCGTCACCACGCTGACACTTGAAAACGCCATCGCCGCTCCGGCCAGCATCGGATTCAGCAAGCCGAATGCGGCAAGCGGAATGCCGACCAGGTTATAGACGAACGCCCAGAACAGGTTCTGCTGGATCTTGCGCCAGGTCCGGCGCGAGATATCGATGGCGTCGGCGACCAGGGCCGGATCGCCGCGCATCAAGGTGACGCCGGCCGCATGCATGGCGACGTCGGTGCCGGTGGCCATCGCGATGCCGAGGTCGGCGGCGGCGAGCGCGGGGGCGTCGTTGATGCCGTCGCCGGCCATGGCGACGATGCCGGCGGTGCGCATCTTCAGATCGCGGATCACTCGCGCCTTGTCTTCCGGCAGCACCTGAGCGTGGACTTCGTCGATGCCGAGCGCCGCCGCGACGCTGGCCGCGCTGCCGTGGTTGTCGCCCGTCACGAGGACGCTGCGGATACCCATTTGCTTCAGGCGTGCAATGGCGGCGCGGGCCGTGGGTTTGACGGTGTCGCCAAACGCGAGCAAAGCGAGGGCGGCGGGCGGCGTGGTGCGACTGCTGTCGCTCTCTGTATTGCGGCCTGCCAGGCTCATTAGCCACGAAACCGTATTGCCGTCGTTTTCCAGTTGTTGCGCGCGGGCCGTGAGTTCGGCGGGCAGCTTGATGCCCAGTTCGTTGAGCCAGCGCGTGCTGCCGATCGCCAGCGCGCGGCCGTCGATTTCGGCTTCGACGCCGCGTCCGGGTACCGCGCGAGCTTTGGACGCCGCCGTCGCGGCCAGCGTCTTCGCGTGGGCAACCAGCACTTCGCCGTCGGATCCGGAAGCGTCGCGATCGTCCAACGGCATCGCCTCCTCATACGCCTTCATTACCGCCCGCGCGAGCGGATGATCGCTGTGCCGCTGTACGGCGGCCGCGAGCGCCAGCGCCTCGGCGCGCCCGAGTCCGATCGGTTCGAACGCGGTCAGTGACGGCTGGCCCACGGTCAGCGTGCCGGTCTTGTCGAAGGCAACGAGCTTGACCCGATGGGCGATTTCCAGCGCTTCGGCGTCCTTGATCAGCACGCCGTGGCGCGCCGCGACGCCGGTGCCGGCCATGATGGCGGCGGGCGTCGCGAGGCCAAGCGCGCATGGGCAGGCAATCACCAACACGGCGACCGCGTTGAGCAGGGCGGTTTCGCCGCCCGCTCCGGCCGCGAGCCAGCCGGCCAGCGTGAGCAGGGCAAGCACCAGGATCGCCGGCACGAAGATCTCGCTGACACGGTCGACAAGGCGCTGAATCGGCGCCTTCTCGGCCTGCGCCGTTTCGACGAGGCGGATGATCCGCGCGAGCGTGGTCTCCGCGCCGGTCGCCCGGGTCGAGACGGCGATCACGCCTTCGCCATTGATCGAGCCCGCCGTGACCGGATCGTCCGTCTGTTTGGAAACCGGCAGGCTCTCGCCGGTCAGCAGCGATTCGTCGATGTGCGTGCGGCCTTCGACCACCACGCCGTCCACCGGCACCCGCTCGCCCGGCCGCACGACCACGACCATGCCGACCCGCACTTGCGCGAGCGGCACCTCGTGCTCCTCGCGGCCGACGCGGATGCGCGCCCGCTCCGGGCGCAGCGCGTTCAGCGCGCGGATGGCGTCCGTGGTCTGACGCTTGGCGCGTGCTTCGAGCCACTTGCCGAAGCGCACGAGGGTGATCACGACCGCCGATGCCTCAAAATAGAGATGCATCGGATCGCCCGGATGCATGAGCAGGTCGTAGACGCTGACGCCGTAAGCCGCCGAGGTGCCCAGCGCGACCAGCAGATCCATATTGCCCGCGCCGGCCCGCACGGCGCGGTATGCCGCCTGGTAGAAGCGCGCGCCGAACACCACCTGCACGAACGTGGCGAGCCCGAACTGAAGCCATGGCGGCACCAGCGCGTCCATGCGATGCGAGCCGAAGCCTTCGCCGAGCATCGGCAGGACGAGCGGCAGCGTCAGCAGCGCGCAGGTCACCACGCCGGCGAGTTCGCGGCGGGTGCGGTCGTGGAATCGTTGCGCGTCGGAGGGGGCGTCGGCGGCGGCAGCTTCGGCGACGACCGGCGTCGCCTGATAGCCGGCCTTGGTGACCGCGGCAATCAATGCATCGATGCCGGTGGGGCCATCCGCGAGATTGACGGTGGCCTTTTCGGTCGCAAGATTGACGGACACGCTGGCGACGCCGGGCAGCTTCGCCAGTGCCTTTTCGACCCGCATGGCGCACGACGCGCAGGTCATGCCGCTGATATCGAGTTCGGCGCTGGTCTGCGCGACGTGTTCGGGAGTGGAAAGATCGGTCATGGTGAGATTGGCTCAGGCGGCGTGAGGCCGCATCATGAGTCCAGTATTCACCTTCCCATGATGGGAAGGTCAAGGACTGATGTTCGAAGCCATTCAGGACGGACGATAAGCCAGCCGAGCCGGGCCGATACCCCCGTAGGGCCAGAACAGGTACGGGTCATCGTTCTTCGGCGCATGCTCAAGGCAAATTCCCGCTTAGAACTCCGGCGGCGCATTCAACATGGCCTCGGCCACCGCCTCCTGAACTTCGCTGCCGGCGGCCAGCAAGCCTTCGGCTGCGCCGCGCCGATCACGCGCCTCCTTGTTCTGGCCCAGCTTCCATTTGCCGACAATGCGCGTCACCTCGATCTCGATGCCGACGATCGCCCCCAGCATCTGCGCGATAAAGTCAGGCGGCGCGTCGCCCATCTTCCACGGCTTCGGTTCATTGGTCTCCATCTTGCGCGTGAGCCGCGCGACGACACCGCGCAGGAAGGTTTCATCGTCGTGGACGACGATCTTGCCGTGCGCGTGGACCACCATGTAGTTGTAAGTCGGCACCTGGCGATGCGTTTCGTGCTTGCCTGGATACCAGTTCGGCGAAATATAGGCAGCCGGCCCCTGGAAAATCACGAGCGTGTCCGGCCGCTCGGCCACCTCCTGCCAGACCGGATTGGCGCGCGCGACGTGCGCGCGCAACGTGCCGTGCGGACCCTCTCCCGCGGCGAATTCAAAGGGCAAATGATTCGCGTCGAGACCGTTGGGGCCGACCGTCACCAGCGTGCCGAACGGCTGGTCGGCGATGAGTTGTTGAAGGACCTCGGGACGGTTCTCTTCGAAATGGGCGGGGACGTACATGGGCGCTCCGGGGGCAAGAGTGCGGGAGTTGTACAAAAGCTGCGTTTGTGCCTTTGCGCTTGATAGCTGTCAAGGATACGATACAACCCGTTGTTGTCGGGATCGAGATACGTGGCGCGTTCGCGGGGGACTTGGGAGCTACGCGAGCCAAGCCGTAACTGTTGCCCGGCGCTTCCTCCTGGACCGAACGTTCTGCCACCTGAACGAATGATAAAAAATCGCCGAGAACTGTTTTCGCTTCATTGGACCTGCGCGTCGTTCGCGGGGCTCGCATTCCTCGCCGGCTGTGGCTCGACACCCATCGACACACCCAAGCCAACTGGCTGGATCAAGGACGAGGTGGCCGATTCCTATGTTTTCGGCTATCCGCTCGTGTTGATGGAGACGGCGCGTGACGCCGCGGTCGGCAGCGATCCCGGCCAGGCGCCGCTCAACACCTTGCATCAAGCGCAGGCATTGCCGCCGGTCGGTTCGGCCAATCCGCCCACACCGGGTCTCGACACGCTCGACTCGAGCGGCTGGCTCGATCTCGGCGCGGAGCCGGTGATTCTTGCGTTGCCCGATTCGCACGGCCGCTATGTCGACGCCCGCGCGCTCGACATGTGGACCAATGTGGTCTGGTCGACGAGTTCGCAGATCGGACCGCGTGCCGGCGGCATCAAGGAACAGGCGGTGGCCTTCGTCGGTCCCGGCTGGCAAGGCGACTTGCCGAAGAACGTCAAGCGCATCGACGTGCCGACCCGCAACGCGTGGGTGACGGTGCGCATCCAGTCGAACGGCGGCCGCGATTTGACGCTGATCCGCAAGCTGCAACATGGCATTCGCCTCGTGCCGCTGAGCGCCTATGCCAGCGATGCCCGTCCGGCAGCGAACGCGCCGGGCGGCAGCGCCGCCACGGCTGCGGCTTTGGCGGTTTCGGGCTCGCCGGCCGCGCAGGTCGCCGCGCTCGACGCGAACGGCTTCTTCAGCCGCCTTGCGGACGGCATGCAGGACAACTCGCCGGTCCCGGACGATCCGCATGCCCTGAAGATTCTCGCCGACCTCGGCGTGAAACCGGGCCAGCCGGTCAAGCTGCCGGACGCCAGCGACGCCATCGCCGCGGGTCTCAGCGATGGCCGTGAGCGGGTGGTGACGCCGCCGCCTAATCTGCTGAGCGTGAACGGCTGGAGCTGGTTCGGCGACGGCGTCGGCAGCTACGGGCCGGACTACGCGCTGCGTGCCTACGCGGCTTACGAGCAGCCCGGTATCGGGACGAAGGACGACGAAGTGCGCGCCACGGTCACGCAGGACAGCGACGGCCACGCCCTGAACGGCGCGAATCGCTACGTGATCCACTTTGCGGCGAACCAGTTGCCGCCGGTGCGCGGCTTCTGGTCGATCACCGCCTACACGAAGGACGGCGCGCTCGGCGAAAGTGCGCCGGCGCGGCTTGCCGTCGGCGATCGCAATGGCGCGCGCCGCAATCGTGACGGCTCGCTCGACGTGGTGGTGTCGTCGGCCCGCGCGCGCGGGCCGAACTGGCTGCCGGCGCCGCGCACCGATCTTGAACTCGTGCTGCGTCTTTACGCGCCGAAGCCGCAAGCCACCGACGGCACCTGGCAACCGCCGCCGCTCGTTCGTCAATAACGAAGGGCCGTGCGTCACAGTCGCGCCCGCGTGACTGTGACGTACACGTTCTTGCCGTCGCCGCTTCGGTTCATCAGCGATTATTTCGGAATCTGAAATAACGGTTTGCTGCACGGCAACGACGACCGTCACAAGCGCGTCATGCCCATTGCGCCGACGCCCGGCGCATGGATGCATGCATTTCAGTGTTTATTTTCTTTCGCCTTACATTTCTATCCCGCGCACGACTCAAGACATATACTTGCCCGAGGCAGGACTTTAGTCATCGCGGCGGGCTTGCCGCCGCATCACCCATGACCGAGCATGGCAAGCCTCAACAAAGCAAACCTGGCGTTATCCCTGCAGGCCGTGCGCGGTGTCGCGCAGGCGCGTCGTACACGGCGCATCGTGATCGGCCTGCTGATCTTCCTCGTGGTGTTCGGCCTGCTGGGCTTTTTCGCGGCGCCGCCGCTGATTCGCCACATCGCCGAGCAGCAACTCAGCAAACAGCTCGACCGGCCTTCGACCATCGGCCGCATCGCGCTCAATCCGTACACGCTCCGGCTCGAAGCGGATCGTATCCATATTGGCGAGCGTGGCGGCCAGGGCGACTTTATCGATATTTCGCGGCTGATCGTGAAGCCGTCATGGAGTTCGGTGTTTCGCGGGGCGCCGATCGTCGATGAAGTGCAACTCGATTCACCGCGTTTCAACATCGTTCGCTATGACGCGCAGCGCTTCAACTTCACGGATCTGATCGAGAAGTTCGCCAGCCAGCCGTCCAAACCGGACAGCAAGCCGACGCTTTTCTCGGTCTCTAACATCCGTCTTGAAAACGGCCAGATTACCTTCGACGATCGCCTGCTTGGCGTGAAGCACGTGATCGATCAATGGAAGCTCGGCATCCCGTTCATCGCCACCTTGCCGTCGAAGACCGACATCTTTGTCGAGCCGCTGCTGCGCGCGCGTATCGACGGCAGCCCGCTCGCGATCGACGGCAAAACCAAGCCGTTTTCCGCGTCGCGCGAATCGGATGTGTCGCTGCGCTTCGACGGGCTGGACGTGCCGCGTCTGCTGTCGTATTCGCCGCAAAAACTGCCGGTGACGGTGCAGGCGGGCAAGCTCTCGACCGATCTCAAGCTCAACTTCATCATGTCCGCAGACGCGCCTTCGCTGCGCGTGACGGGGACCGTCGACCTCGACGATCTGGATGTGCGCGACGAAAACCGCCAGCCGTTCTTCGCCGCTCACGCGCTGCACGTGGCCGCCGCGACGCTCGAGCCGATGAAGAGCGTGTATCACTTCGACGAGATCCGCCTCGACACGCCTACCGTCAATCTGTCACGCGACAAGGACGGCGTGTTGAGTGTGACGCGCACTTTCACGCCGGCCGATACGGCCGCGAAGGCGCCTGCCGCGAGCAGCCCGCAGGGGGGCGCGAGCGCCCCGCAGGCCGCATCGGCCGCCGCCGCGCCGCCCAAGGCCGTGGCGCCGCTCGATCTGGCGATCAAACGCTTCGCGCTCAACGACGGCACGGTCAACGTTCAGGATAACGCCGCATCCCGGCCGGTGAGCCTCGGGCTGAAGAGCCTGGCGGTGTCGCTGACGGATTTCTCGACCTTGGCCCAGGCGCCGGCGCATTACACGGTCAGCACCGCGTTCAAGGACAGCCCCGGCTCGCTCGATGCCGCGGGCTCCCTCGGCCTCGTGGCGAAAAGCGCGGATTCGAAGATCGACCTCAAGACCTTGCCTTTGCCGATGCTGCAGCCGTATCTCGACGGCGTGACGGCAGCCCAGGTGACGGACGGCACGCTCTCCGCGACGGCCAGCGTGAACGCCGATTGGTCCAAATCTCCGCCGGCCATTCAGGTCGGCGAGAGTCAACTGAATCTGCAGTCGCTGAAGCTGGCGACCCGTGGCGGCAAGGAACCGGCCGTCGCGCTCACGGAGGGGCAGGTGAACGTCAGGCAAGTGGACGTCGCGGGACGCAATGCGCAGATTAGCGGCGTCGACGTGACGGGCCTCGCGATCAATGCACAACGGCTGAAGGACGGCAGAATTGATCTGGCCGCGCTCGCCGGACCGCACGAAGAGGCGCAGCAACGCACGGCGATCCACGCGGTCAAGACGGCGCAGGAGCAGGGACCGGCGTGGCACTACAAGATCGACGAACTGAGCCTGAAGGATGCGAGCGCTAACTTCACGGACAATTCCACGCCGCGTCCGGTCAAGCTCAGCATCACGCCGCTGCAACTGAAAGTGCAGCAGATCAGCGACGACCTGAGCCGGCCGCTGCCCATCGACCTGCAGGCGACACTTAATCGCAAGGGCACGCTGGGTGTGAGCGGCGACGTGACCGCCACACCGCTGAAACTGACGCTGAAGGTGGATGCCAACCGGCTCGACGCCGCCGCGTTCGAACCTTACTTCGGCAGCAAGCTGAATGCGACCATCGCGAGCGCGCTGCTGAACATGAAGGGCGACGTGGCGATGTCGCAGGCATCGAAGGATCTGAAGGCTTCGTATCGTGGTAACGCGGCGCTCGTCGACGTGCGTATGCTCGACAAGGCGACCTCGGACTCGTTCGCCGGGTGGGGCTCGCTCGCGCTGACCAATCTCAAGGCCGACTACGACGAACATGGCACCAATGTCGATGCCGGGCGCGTCACGTTCTCGAATTTTTACGGACGGGTGCTGCTGGATCCGCAGGGCAAGCTGAATCTCACCGACGTGGTGGCGCAGCCGAGCGGCGCGCCGCAGTCGCTGACGCGCAGCAAGAGCAAAACGGAGCCGGTGCCGCTTACGCCCGGCACGGCGCCTGAGCCTGCCGAGCCTGCTTCCGCCGGGGGGGCGGCGGGAGTGGCCGCAGTCGTGCCGGCGTCCGCGCCGGCGGTGGCTTCGGCGAGTGTGCCGGCATCGGACGCGGCAGTGGCGGTGGCGGGCGCGCCCACGGGGCGTGGCTCGTCAGGGGCGCGGTCCGCGAAAACGGCTGCGGCCGCCGGAGCGGCTTCCGGCCCGGCCGCGGCTTCTGTCCAGCCTTCCGCCGCATCTTCCGCGCCGCTCAAGCTGCACTTCGGCCAACTCGTGCTGCAGCAGGGCCGTGTGACCTACACCGACAATTTCATCCGGCCGAACTTCACGGCGAACCTGGTCGGGATTCAGGGGACGATCGGCGCGTTCGGCACGCAATCGACCACCTCGGCGCCGGTGGATGTCTCCGCCAAGCTCGCGGCCAACGGCCCGCTGTCGATTCGCGGCACGGTCAATCCGCTGATTGCGAAGCCGGCGCTCGACCTGACGGCGAGCGCGCACGATATCGAACTGACCAATCTCACGCCGTATTCGGCGAAGTACGCGGGCTATCCGATCACCAAGGGCAAGCTCAACGTCGACCTGCACTACAAGCTGGATAACGACCAGTTGAGCGCGAATAACCACATCTTCATCGATCAGTTGACGTTCGGCGATCACATCGACAACGACACGGCGACCAAGTTGCCGGTGCGCTTTGCGATCTCGCTGCTCAAGAATTCGAAGGGCGAGATCGACGTGAACATTCCGGTGTCCGGGTCGCTGTCGAATCCGGAGTTCAGTATTGGCGGCCTGATTTGGCATGCCGTGCTGAATTTGCTGGAGAGGGCGGTGACAGCGCCGTTCTCGCTACTGGCGAATGCATTCGGCGGTGGCGGCGAGGAAATGGGCTACGTGGAATTCGACGCGGGGTCCGCGAAACTTTCCGATGCCGCCGACAAGAAGCTCGACAGCATCGCCAAGGCGCTGGCGGACAAGCAGTCGATCCGCATCGACGTGATTGGGCGCGTCGACCCGGCGGTCGATACGCCGGCGCTGCGCACGGAGTACGTGGAGAAGCTGGTCAAGCAGGAAAAGATCAAGGACGTGGTCGGAAATGGCGAAAGCGTCGACCTGTCGACTGTCACCGTCGATCCAAAGGACTACAGCAAGTATCTGACCAAGGCCTATAAAGACGCCGACTTCAAGAAGCCGCGCAACTTCGTGGGCCTGACCAAGACGCTGCCCGACGACGAAATGAAGAGCGCGCTCGCCGAACATGCGCCGATCAACGACGCCAGTCTGCGTGAGCTCGCGCAGCAGCGCGCGCAAAGCGTGCAGCAATATTTCGACGGCAAGATCGACAGCAGCCGGGTGTTTATCGTCGCGCCGAAGCTCGACGCGCAGGGCATCAAGGACAAGGGCGCGACGACGCGTGTCGATTTTGGTTTGAAGTGAAGGGCGTCGCGCCCGCCGTTAAGTTATCCAGCACAACAGTACTCTAAGAATCTTCCCATTCCTTGCGCGGCTTGGTCTGTCCATACTGCAAGCTTTCTTAAGGGAATGCGTTTTCGTATCAGGCCCGTGGCATGCCGCAAGGCGAACCCGGTGCGAGATGCGTACAAACGAAGCGTGGCGCGCAGGTGATTTTCCTTACCCGAACCGCAGCGTCGAAATCCCGTTCATACGCGAACGGGATCGAGGGCGTGCGCTGGCAAATCCCTTGCATACGGCCGTCCCGTCAACCGGTGCATTTTCAGGTTGAGGCATGGTTGGAACCAGGTTAGGAAAACATATAAATGGCTACCATTCTGATAGTTGACGACCATCCGGCGCTTCGGCTGGTTATCAAGACGCATCTCTCCGAGCTGCTTGGCGTAACCGACGTGATCGAGGCGGATAACGGACAGACGGCGGTCGAAATGGCCCGTCAGTATCTACCTGACGTCGTTATTCTCGATCTCGATATTCCACGCATTAGCGGGCTCGATGTCATCCCGCGTCTCAAGCTGGTTCATCCGTCAATCCGCGTGCTGGTGCTGTCGGGGCAGGACGCGGGTACCTTCGCGCCGCGCGCAGTGCGCTCGGGCGCTCAGGGGTTCGTCGGCAAGTCGCAGGAGATGAAGGAAATCCTGCGCGGCGTGGAGGCCGTGCTGGCGGGCTATACCGTGTTTCCGATCAGCGTGGGCGGAGCCGGGATGTCGTCGCCGGAAGCCGGAGAGGAAGATAAACTCAAGCTGCTGTCGGACAAGGAACTCGTGATCCTGCAGATGCTGTCGAAGGGCATGTCGAACAAGACAATCGGCGACGCGCTCTTCATTAGCGATAAAACAGTTAGCACGTACAAAAGCCGCATTCAGGAAAAACTCGGCCTGTCTTCGCTGGCGGGGCTGATCGAATTTGCGACGCTGCAAAAGCTGATTGACTGAGACGCGCAGAGTATGGACATGACGAGCCAGCCAGGTTCCCGAGTGCGCGCGCAGGGTTTCGCCGATGCGGCGCGCGCCGCGCGCGCGACCTCGATTCGCTACGCAACTGTGTTCGGTAGTGTCCTGGCGTTCGCGCTGTTGTGCATCGTGTCCGCCCGCGCCGATACCCTCGTGGGCGTGAACCCTAATGCACGCGCGCTGTCTCCCGATGCCGGTCATGCGGACATCGCGGGGTATGGCTTGCTGGCGGCATTGGCCCTGCTGAGCGTATTGACAGCCTTCGCTTTCGGCGGCTGGTGCAGGGCGGGCGCCCGGACGCGCCGGGCCGTCAAGACGGCGCGCGATACCGAAGATACCTGGCAGCGCCGGTATGCGGCCGTCGAGGCACAGGAGCAGGCCACGCGCGCTTTGGCTGCGGCGCAAGTGGCTGCCGCCGCGACTCAGGAGCGCGAGCGCGTCCAGGTCGCCATGCGCCATTTCATCCGCGGCCCATTGTCCGCGCTGGCGGCTTTGCTGGCGACCCTCAACGGCAGTTCTTTGCCCACGGCTCACCGGCCGCTAGCCGGGCGCATCCAGTCCGCTTTGCACACCTGCGTTCGAGCGCTGGAGGACATGCTGGCCTCGTCGCCGGTCGAATCGCGCCCAATTATCCTCGATGAAAGCCTGACCGATCTCCGCGAAGTGATCGACGGCGTCGTCGCGCTGTTCTCATCCGCTGCAGCGCAAAAAGGTGTGCATCTGCGCGTGAGTATCGATCCGTCGATCGCCGCACGCGTTCTTGCAGACGGTAGCCGGGTCGGGCAGATGGTCTTCTATCTCGTGAGTCGGGCTGTTTGCGCTACCGAACACGGCCAGGTCGCGATCGTCGCGTGGGCGGAGCCGCTGAATGCCGGCTCGCAACGCATTTTCATCAGCGTGAGGGAAGGGGGCGATGCCGTCGTCTGTCCCGCGAGGCCGATTCAGGCTCAACTGTCTCGGCCATGCGAGCACCGGTTAGCTGTCGGCACGATATATGACGAGACCGCGACCGATCTTGCGCTTTGCCAACGGCTGGCGCAGCACATGCGCGGCGAACTCACGATAAGGAGCGAGTCAGGCTGCGGTGCTTGCAGCACCTTTAGCGCGTCGTTCGCTGTCGAGCCTGCGTGTGCGCCTATGGTGTCGGCTCGCGCGGGCAACTCGTCGCCGCGCCCGGCGGTCACGCCGGCCAGATCGTTCGATCAAAGCTACCTGGATGCACTATCCAGCGAAGGCGTCGACCTTCATGTGTTTTTGCGTGGCTGGCAGCAGTCGATACGCGACGACCTGATCCAGATGCAGCGTATGTGCGATCTCGACGACGTCAGCGGTTTGCGCGCATCGTTGCACAGATTGAGTGGGGCGGTTGGCATGGTCGGCGCGCGCAGTCTGATGGAAGCGCTGCAGCTCGCCAGCGTCGCGCAGCCCGAACCCGAAGCGGGTGCAATCGATGTGCTGCCGAAGCGCATTGAAGCGCTAATGAGGGACGTCGACGAGGCGATCGACATGGACCGGAGCAATCTGTCATGACTCGACCGTTAGCCTTGATCGAGGGAAACCTGGCGATACCGCTGCCGCGTCCCCACGACGGTTTGCCCCCACCGTTCGGCGCGCGCCACCGCCCGATAGGCGGAGCCGTGCATGAGGCGGTGCGCGAAATCGCCACCCCTGCGCGGTCCGGCCGGTCTCAGTC
The DNA here is from genome assembly GCF_900996235.1 of Paraburkholderia sp. BCC1885. GTDB lineage: Bacteria > Pseudomonadota > Gammaproteobacteria > Burkholderiales > Burkholderiaceae > Paraburkholderia. The sequence goes on along the minus strand of NZ_CAAJGM010000033.1, from coordinate 136,966 downwards.
GGAAGTCAGGCACGTCCTGGTTTATAAGGAGCCGCCGCAACGGGTCGAGCCGGGGCGTTGGGACGTCGCGCTGGCGGAGGCCAAGCGCTATCTGGAGATGGATCGCAGCCGTCCGCGTTCGTCGCGCTCCGATCGATTACTCGCGGCTTCGATTTTTGGCGCCTGCACCATTGCGCTGACATGGCTGCTCGTCACGTGCTCGATGAAGGAAGCGGAGAAGGCAAAAGCGGCGCCTGACGGGCCGACGGTTTTGTCGGCGCTAAGTTCGCGCGTGGATGCGCCTAAATCGGTGGATAAGCCGACGTTTGCAAATGCGCAAACCGGGACGGTGATCAAGGGAGCTTCGCCGGAGACCGTCACGGCTTTTGCCAATGAAGTGGCGAGGCCAGTCATCGCCGAGACGCCGCGCGCCGTGTCGAAGAGTGAGCTGGCTCAAACAGAGCCATTGCCGTCCGTCTTGCCGAAGCAGATTGCCAAGGGCGCGCGAATGGCCCGACGCTCGCACGCAGAGTCGAAGTATGCTGTGCGGATTTTGCCGCGCCAGACCGTGCAGCTTTCCATCCCTGACGAAGACACGCCTGCGTCGCGCGCAAGGCCGCCGAAGCGAGTCAAGGTGGCGCAGCTCTCCAGAGCGCACGTCCACGCACGTGTGGCCATGAGCCATGCAATGCATCCGGCCACGCATCCCGCCTTGTCAAAGCAACCGGACTGGACGACCCGTGCGGCCCATTTGCATCGGGACGCTTCGATCGACAGCGCGCCGTGGCTCAATTGGTCCGCGCAGCAGCATCGTCCGGGGCCGACGATTCATCGGGCCGCACCGGCATCGGGCGACAGTAACTGGAACGATCACATGACCCAGCGCCGGATCACCGACGATCCCGCGGCATTTCATATCGGCGGTGGGAAGTAAGTAGCCCGAGCCGCGGCCATAAAAAAAGCCCGACCAAAGTCGGGCTCTCAAATCGGCTGCGTCCTTCCACAAGGACGCAGCACCTGCAAAACAGCTATCGCGTGAGGCTTAAGCAGCCAGCAGCGAACGCAGCACGAACGGCAGAATCCCGCCGTGCTTGTAGTAGTCCACTTCGATCGGCGTATCGATACGCAGCAGAACCGGCACGCGCTTCGTCTTGCCGTCCTTGCTGTGGATCACCAGCGTGACTTCTTGCTGCGGCTTGAAGTCGTCGCCGAGGCCTTCGACGTCGTAGGTTTCTTCGCCGGTAATACCGAGCGATTGCACGCTATCCGAGCCCTTGAACTGCAGCGGCAAAACGCCCATGCCGACCAGGTTCGAACGGTGGATCCGCTCGAAGCTGCGTGCGACCACGGCCTTGACGCCCAGCAGTTGCGTACCCTTGGCAGCCCAGTCACGCGACGAACCCGTGCCGTACTCTTCACCCGCAAACACGATGGTCGGCGTACCCGCGTCGATGTACTTCATCGCTGCGTCGTAAATCGACAGTTGTTCGCCGCTCGGCTGGTGAACCGTCAGGCCGCCTTCCACGCGCGTGCCGTCTGCCTTTACCGGGATCATCAGGTTCTTGATCCGCACGTTGGCGAACGTGCCGCGCATCATGACGTCGTGGTTGCCGCGGCGCGAGCCGTAGCTGTTGAAGTCGGCCTTCTGCACGCCGTTTGCCTTCAGCCACTTGCCTGCCGGCGAGTCTTCCTTGATCGAGCCGGCCGGGCTGATGTGGTCGGTCGTGACCGAGTCACCGAAGATGCCCAGTGCACGTGCGCCCGTCACAGCAGCGATGCTGTCAGCCGGTTGCATCGAAAAGTCCTTGCCGAAGAACGGCGGCTCAGCAATGTAGGTCGACTTCGGCCAGTCGTACACCTGGCCTTCTTCGCCTTCGATCTTGCTCCACAGGTCGCCCTTCTTGGTGAGCTGCGCGTAGTTCTTGCGGAACGCGTCGGCGTCGAGTGCGAACTTGAGCAGGTCGTTGACTTCGTCGCTGGTCGGCCAAATGTCGCCCAGGTAGATGTCCTTGCCGCCCTTGCCCTTGCCAACCGGCTCGGTCATCAGGTCGCGCGTGATGTTGCCCGCGATTGCATAGGCCACAACCAGCGGCGGCGATGCCAGGAAGTTGGCACGGATGTTCGGGTGAATACGCGCTTCGAAGTTACGGTTGCCCGAGAGCACAGCCGCTGCGACGATGTCGTTCTTCGTGATCGCTTCGTTCAGTTCCGGCGTCAGATCACCCGCGTTACCGATACACGTCGTGCAACCATAAGCAGCCAGTTCGAAACCCAGCTTCGACAGGAACGGCAGCAGGCCGGTCTTCGTCAGATACTCGGTGACGATACGCGATCCCGGCGCCAGCGACGTCTTGATATGCGGAGCGACCGTCAGACCAGCCTCGACAGCCTTCTTCGCCAGCAGACCAGCGGCCAGCAGCACGCTCGGGTTCGACGTGTTCGTGCACGACGTGATGGCGGCGATCAGGATGTCGCCGTTCTTCACGTTCACACCGTTCGACGTCGTGTATTGCGCGTCCAGATCGGCAGCCTTCTTCGCGAAGCCGTTTTCGCCGACCGGCTTCGAGAACAGGTCGCCGAAGGTCGACTTCACATGACCGATTTCGATACGGTCTTGCGGACGCTTCGGACCCGCCAGCGACGGCGTCACGGTGCCGAGGTCGAGCTTGACGACCTTGGTGTAGTCGATTTCGCCAGCCTTCGGCACGCCGAACAGACCCTGCGCCTTGAAGTAGTTTTCGAAGGCGGCGATTTCGGCGTCGGTGCGGCCCGTGCCCTTGAAGTAGTCGATAGTCTTTTCGTCGACCGGGAAGAAGCCCATCGTTGCGCCGTATTCCGGCGCCATGTTGCCGATCGTTGCACGGTCCGGCAGCGACAGCGACTTCGTGCCTTCGCCGAAGAACTCGACGAACTTGCCGACCACTTTCTCTTTACGCAGCAGTTCGGTAACGGTCAGCACCAGGTCGGTTGCCGTCAGGCCTTCGCGCAGTTTGCCCTTCAGTTCGACGCCCACCACGTCCGGCGTCAGGAAATACACCGGCTGGCCGAGCATGCCCGCTTCCGCTTCGATGCCGCCCACGCCCCAGCCCACCACGCCGATACCGTTGATCATCGTCGTGTGGCTGTCCGTGCCGACCAGCGTGTCCGGGTAGTACACGGTGTCGCTGCCGTCAGCTTTCTTGTGCACGCCGCGTGCGAGGTACTCGAGGTTCACCTGGTGGACGATGCCCACGCCCGGCGGCACGACCTTGAACGTGTCGAATGCCTGCATGCCCCACTTCATGAACTGGTAGCGCTCGTTGTTGCGCTGGAATTCCAGTTTCATGTTCAGGTCGAGTGCGTCCTTTTGACGGAAGTAATCGATCTGCACCGAGTGGTCGACCACCAGATCAACCGGGACCAGCGGTTCGATCGACTTCGGGTTCTTGCCGGCACGTTGCGCGACACCGCGCATTGCCGCGATATCGGCGAGCAGCGGCACGCCGGTAAAGTCCTGCAGCACCACGCGCGAGACGACAAACGGGATTTCGTCGACGCGCGCTGCGGTCGGCTTCCAGTTCGCCAGTTGCGTGATGTGTTCTTCGGCGATCTTCTTGCCGTCGTAATTGCGCAGCACCGACTCCAGCACGATACGGATCGAAACCGGCAGACGGTCGATCTTGATGTTCAGTGCCTTGCCGAGTTGCGGCAGCGAATAGAACTTGCCTTTGCCGGAACCGCTGTCGAATTCCTTGAGCGTTTTGTGGAGGTTGTGGGCCATGGTGTTTTCCTTGGTTTGATCGCGGAACTACAGTACTGAACTAGATGACATACAGATCGACGTATTCATTGACCGGCATGGCTTCGAGCCTTGCCTGATCCAGCGACACATCGAGAATCGCTTGTTGCTGCTTGACCGGAAACTTGCGCGCGAGGTTGGTCCGGAACTTCTCGACCAGCAACGGGATGCCGTCTGCACGGCGGCGCTTGTGCCCGATCGGGTATTCGACCACGACCTCGTCGAATGTCGATCCGTCGTTGAATTCGACCGTCAGTGCATTGGCGATCGAACGCTTCTCCGGATCGTGATAATCCCTGGTGAACTGTGGGTCTTCCACGCAGCGCATCTTGTCGCGCAGCGCGTCGATGCGCGGGTCCTGCGCGACGGAATCTTCGTAGTCCGCGGCCGTCAGGCGGCCATGGATCAACGGCACCGCGATCATGTACTGGATGCAGTGGTCGCGGTCGGCGGGATTGTTCAGCGGCCCGGTCTTGTCGATGATGCGGATCGCGGCTTCGTGCGTGCGAATCGTGATCCTGCTGATGTCTTCCACCGTCTTGCCCGCCGCGCGCAATTGCGCATGCAGCGTCATGGCCGCTTCCACCGCCGTTTGCGAGTGGAACTCGGCCGGGAACGAAATCTTGAACAGCACGTTTTCCATGACGTATGAGCCATACGGGCGCTGGAATTTGAATTCGCGGCCCTCGAACAGCACGTCGTAAAAGCCCCACGTCTTCGCGCTCAGCACCGACGGATAGCCCATCTCGCCGGTCTTCGCGATCAGCGCGAGACGCACGGCGCGCGAGGTGGCGTCGCCCGCGGCCCACGACTTGCGCGAGCCGGTATTCGGCGCGTGGCGGTAGGTGCGCAGCGCCTGGCCGTCCACGAAAGCGAGAGAAACGGCATTGATCAACTCGTCACGCGTGAGGCCGATCAGTCGGCCGACCACGGCTGTTGAAGCCAGCTTCACGAGCAGAACGTGATCGAGCCCAACCTTGTTGAACGAGTTTTCCAGCGCAATGCAGCCCTGGATTTCATGCGCCTTGACCATGGCGATCAGGACGTCTTTCATCGTCAGCGGCTTTTTGCCGGCGGCGATGGCGGTACGCGAGAGCCAGTCGGCCGTGGCGAGGATTCCGCCCAGGTTGTCCGACGGATGGCCCCATTCGGCGGCAAGCCAGGTATCGTTGAAGTCCAGCCAGCGGATCATGGCGCCGATATTGAAGGCGGCCTGAACCGGGTCGAGCTGAAACGATGTGCCGGGCACTTTGGCGCCATTGGGGACGATCGTGCCAGGCACGATTGGTCCCATCAGCTTGGTGCAGGCGGGATAGGTCAGCGCCTCGAGTCCGCAGCCGAGCGTGTCGATCAGGCAATGCCGCGCGGTTTCCAGCGCGAGCGTGCTGTCGATCGGGAAATCCAGAACGTAGTCGGCGATCTCGACCAGGACTGGGTCCGGGTCGGGCCTTACGTTGGATATCGGAGCGGACATCGAAGCCTTCCTGGTAAAAATCAGTTCTGCGGGTTCTTGATCAGCTCGTTCGATTGCGTCGGAGCCGGTGCGCCTTGTGCCATTTCAGGCGTCTTGCACTCGTCAGCGAGGCGCGAGCCGTCGTTGTCCGAGAACAGCATGGCCTTGGTCGGAATCACGACCAGGTCCAGACCCGAAGCGGCGTCGTGGAAGCGGTCAGCGCCCGTCGTGGTGGTTTCGCGCGGCAGGTTGTAGTTCTTGTTGGCCCAGTGAACCGTGACGATCTGGTCGCGCTTCATGTCGCCCTTCAGGTCGAAAGACAGGCCTTCGTTACATGACCACTTGATTGCGCCGTCCGGTACCGGATCGACCTTCGCTTCCTTGGCCGGATTCGGCTTGCGCTTGATCAGGCGCTTCGGAGCCGGCCGCTTCGGCACGGCTTTCTTGGCGGGAGTGGTCGCGGCGGTGGCCGACGCCGTTTGTGCGGAGGCGTCGGTCGCGGCAATCAGCATCGCCGAGGACAAGGCGCCGACAACGGCGGCGATCAGCAGCTTTTTCATGGAGTTAGCCTTTCTATCTATATCGGTTGAAGAGTGCGCGGCTGCGGGTCGGGGCAACCGCCAGGGTGTCACTGCTCGCGCCCTGAAAGCGCACAGCGGACGCTATTTTCTCCTATTTAGCGCCACGAACTTCAAATTCTCTGGACCGGTGTAATTCGCGCTCGGCCGGATGATCTTGTTGTCGATGCGCTGCTCGATGATGTGCGCGCTCCAGCCGGCCGTGCGGGCGATCACGAACACCGGCGTGAACATCGCCGTCGGCACGCCCATCATGTGGTACGACACCGCGCTGAACCAGTCCAGGTTCGGGAACATCTTCTTGGCGTCCCACATGACCGTTTCGAGCCGCTCGGCGATGTCGAACAGCTTCGTGCTGCCGGCTTCCTTCGAGAGCTGCTTCGCGACTTCCTTGATGACCTTGTTGCGTGGGTCGGAGATCGTGTACACCGGATGGCCGAAGCCGATCACGACTTCCTTGTTCTCCACGCGGCGGCGGATGTCTGCTTCCGCCTCGTCCGGCGTCTGATAGCGCGACTGGATTTCGAACGCGACTTCATTGGCGCCGCCGTGCTTCGGCCCGCGCAGCGCGCCGATCGCGCCGGTCAGGGCCGAATACATGTCCGAGCCCGTGCCGGCGATCACCCGGCCGGTGAAGGTCGAGGCGTTGAATTCGTGCTCGGCGTACAGGTTCAGCGAGACGTGCATTGCGTCGACCCACGACTTCGACGGCTCCACGCCATGCAGCAGATGCAGGAAATGGCCGCCGATCGAATCGTCGTCGGTTTCCACCTCGATGCGCTTGCCGTTGTGCGAGTAGTGGTACCAGTACAGCAGCATTGAGCCGAGCGAGGCCATCAGCTTGTCGGCGATGTCGCGGGCGCCCGGCAGGTTGTGGTCGTCCTTTTCCGGCAGCACGGTGCCGAGGACGGAGACGCCGGTGCGCATCACGTCCATCGGATGGGCGGCGGCCGGAATCCATTCCAGCGCGGCCTTCACGTTGGCGGGCAGGCCGCGCAGCGCCTTTAGCTTGGCCTTGTAAGCGGTGAGTTCCGCCTGCGTCGGCAGCTTTTCGTGTACCAGCAGATAGGCGATTTCCTCGAATTCGCAGGTGCTGGCGATGTCGAGAATGTCGTAGCCGCGGTAGTGCAGGTCATTGCCGGTCTTGCCGACCGTGCATAGGGCCGTGTTGCCGGCCGTCACGCCCGACAGCGCGACGGATTTTTTCGGTTTGAATGCGCCAGCGGCTCCGGCCTCGCCTGACGTTCCTGCGGCTTGCGTCTTTTCGCTCATCTCCAGCAGTCTCCTGTATATCCGCTCATGATGCGGACTCTTGGGTGGAACCGTTTGTAGCAAAGAGCGGCGCGGCTTCGGCCGGTATCGTGCGTCCGGTTGAGCGCGCCCGGCGCAGCACCGACCAGTAGTAGCGGTAGCTCGCGCGGTCGTGCAGGGTGTCGTGATGACGTGTCGGGCCCCAATGGGCGGACTGCGCGGCCAGCAAAATCTCGGCGGCGGTGACGATCTCATCTTCGCGCGGCGCGAAGGCCGCCACGATGACCGGCACCTGCGCCGGGTGAATGCTCCACATGCGCGTATAGCCGAACTCGTTGCGGGCGCGGCTGGCGTCATTGGCCACCACGCTCATGTCGCGCACTTCGGTGCTGACGTTATGCGACGGCACCTTGCCGTGTGCATGGCACGCCGCCGCAATTTCGAGCTTGGCGCGCCGTACCAGCGGATGATCGAACTGGCCGGGCGAGCGCATGGCGGTATCGGGGATCGCACCGTCGTGCGCGGAGACGAAGTCCATCAGGCCGAAGCTGAGGGCTTCGACGCCCGGCAGGGCGGCCAGGTCGAAGGCCCGCGCCAGTGCACCGTGGGTTTCGACCAGCAACTGCACCGGAACGGGCTGGGCAATGCCGAGCTCACGCCGCGTCGCTTCGATGTAGGCACACATTTCGGCGGCATCGGGGACACTGCGGATCTTCGGCAGGGTGATATAGGCAGGGGCTCGTTTGGCGGCGCGCAGGATCAGGCGCACGTCGTCGCGCCAGTGCGCGTGATTGAAGTCGTGGATGCGCACGCCGACGCGCCCGAAGCAGTCATGCCCGCTACCCAGCAGCGACGCCACCAGTTCGGCGTGCTCGGCTTCGCGGCCCACCTGGGCGCCGTCTTCGCAATCGAGCGTGATGTCGAACACCGGCCCCAAGTCCTGCTGCAAAGCGAGCGATTTCAGCATCAGCTTCTCGCTGCCGGCGTAGTGATCGCAGGCAGGCAGAACTGTGGGCGGCGCTTCGCCGTCAAACAGCACTTCGGCGGGTGTGAGGGCGCGCATCTTCGGCGTCAGGGGCGTGTTTTCGCGTGGGAGAATCGGATGTAAAAAACCGGAACCCGTCGACAAGCAACGGAGTCCCGGCTGGTCTGCATCAGGCGCTTAGCCGAGCAGGTGCTGAACGCCTTCGCGCTCTTCGAGCAGCTCGTTCAGCGTAGCGTCCATCTTTTCGCGCGAGAACGCGTCGATGGCGAGGCCTTCGACACGCTTGTACTCGCCGTTTTCGCAGGTCACCGGCACACCGTAGATGATGTCTTCCGGAATGCCATACGAGCCATCCGACGGAATACCCATGGTGACCCACTTGCCATTCGTGCCGAGCACCCAGTCGCGCACGTGGTCGATTGCGGCGTTAGCAGCCGACGCCGCCGACGACAGGCCGCGTGCTTCGATGATCGCCGCGCCACGCTTGCCGACGGTGGGAATGAACGTGTTGCGGTTCCATTCGTCGTCGTTGATCAGCTTGGTCAGGTCTTGACCTTCTGCGGTTGCGACGCGGAAGTCCGGGTACATCGTGGGCGAGTGATTGCCCCACACAGCCAGCTTTTCGATGGAAGCGACCGGCTTGCCCGACTTGGCAGCCAGTTGCGACAGCGCGCGGTTGTGGTCCAGACGCAGCATGGCGGTGAAGTTCTTCTTGGGCAGATCCGGCGCCGACTTCATCGCGATGTAAGCGTTGGTGTTGGCCGGGTTGCCGACCACCAGCACTTTCACGTCGCGGCTGGCGACTTCATTGAGCGCCTTGCCCTGCACCGTGAAGATTTCGGCGTTGGCCGACAGCAGATCCTTGCGTTCCATGCCTTTCGAACGCGGACGGGCGCCGACCAGCAGGGCCACATCGGCATCCTTGAATGCGACCTTGGGATCGTCGGTGATCACGACGCCCTGCAGCAGCGGGAATGCGCAATCATCCAGTTCCATCACGACGCCTTTGACGGCGCCTTGCGCTTGCGGCAGGTCGAGCAGTTGCAGGACCACCGGCTGATCCTTGCCGAGCAGGTCGCCATTGGCGATGCGGAACAGCAGGGAGTAAGCGATTTGACCTGCGGCGCCGGTGACGGCAACGCGCTTTGCGGGCTTAGCCATTGAGAATTCTCCAGGACGATGCGTTAGACGCTAGGGAAAACGCCATTCTATATGCGCGTTAGGCGAAGCGTTGTGAAACACGGCGGAATTCACTGTGACGCGGGGCCTCAAGCCGAAAGCCGAGACCGGAAAGCGCGTTGCGGCAAGACCGCCATGCCGGAAACCTGTGCAGCGGAGCGAGGTGCGCGAGATACCGGTGGCCACTGCATGGTGCCGGGCTCCTGCAAGGGTGTGTTCCGAAGCGTCTGACGGGACAAAGACCGGCGAATCGAAAGCTGGACCGCGAGAGACAACAGCGTGATGCAGAGCGGCTTGCGGTGCATGGCGGCCTGCTCGAAGCCCCTAAAGAGACTCACGAAAAAGCCGCCAGATTACCCTCGAACCCTTGCTCGCCAAGGAGTGTAGGAGTCGGCACACGCAAAGTCAACAGTATCTTATGTCTTATATAAGACAGATCTATTGCAGGGAAAGTAATAGACGGCGCACAGGCGTTTATGATGAAATGCGCGCATGAATTCGAACCCGGCGAGCACTGCGAATCCCACCGGCCCTGCGGGGCCGGGCGAGGCCGTGCCCGCTGCCGCCGCGCCCGCCACGTCGCCCACTTTCAGCCCTTTGTATCAGCAGATCAAGGGCTTGATTACGCAGAGTCTCGAGTCGGGTGAATGGAAGCCCGGCGAGATCATTCCCAGCGAGGTCGAACTGGCCGCCCGCTTCAAGGTAAGCCAGGGAACGGTACGCAAGGCGATCGACGAACTGGCTGCGGACAACCTGCTGGTGCGCCGCCAGGGTAAGGGTACTTTTGTTGCGACGCACAACGAGGATCGTGCCCAGTTTCGCTTTCTCAGGTTACTGGCCGATGACGGCGCCGAACATCCCCACGTCAGCCGTTTGCTCGAATGCCGGCGCCTGCGCGCGTCGGCGGATATCGCGCGTCAGCTCGACCTGAAGCCGGCCGACCCGGTGGTGCTGATCAAGCGTCTTTTGCAGTTTGATGGTGAAATTACGGTTCTGGACGAGATCTGGCTGCCGGGCCTGGTGTTTCGCGGGCTGACGCTCGAACGGCTCTCGGAGTACAAGGGTCCGCTCTATGCGATGTTCGAGACGGAGTTCGGAACCCGCATGATCCGGGCTTCCGAGAAGATCCGGGCAGTCGCGGCCGACCCCACCGTTGCCGGCCTGCTGCAGGTGCCGCCCGGATTTCCGTTGCTATCGGTGGAGCGAGTGTCCTATACCTATGGAGACCGTCCCGTCGAAGTGCGGCGTGGATGGTATGTCACAACCGGGTATTACTATCAGAACGATCTCAGCTGAAACCGGGTTGTCGGAGACCCGGATTTTCGAGCTGGATCAGTGTGTTTAAGGGTGACGCACATAAAGCGCGTAACCCTGTCGATGACGCCGATGTTGCGCGTGTGGCAAGGGACCCGTGGGGGTTTTCGCTGCAGCGCGATATAAAAAGGCGCTAAAATTGCGGATTAGTGTTACTACATAGTAGGGGTCTAGCATGGCTGAAGCCGTAAAAAAACCGAGACCGGAGTTCCGGAACATCGGTATCGGGCAGATATTGACGGCATATCGCCTCCCACTAGCGGGGCGTGTGTCGATTCTCCATCGCGCTAGCGGTGGGCTGCTGTTTGTTTTTCTTCCGTTCCTGCTGTACCTCTTCGATTTAAGCCTTACCTCAGAGCTCAGCTTTGACGTATTCAAGGGCTTCCTCTCCAATATCATCGTCAAGCTCATCACGCTGGTTCTCGCGTGGGCCTTCCTGTTCCACTTCTGTGCCGGCGTGCGTCACCTGTTCATGGACACGAGCCATAACCTCACGACGAAAGAGAAGGGCAAGCAAACCTCCATCGTCGTGCTGGTCGTGTCGTCGCTTCTGACCATTGCATTCGCGCTCAAACTCTTCGGAGCATTCTAAAAAAATGGCAGCTAATAACCGAATCGGCCCGAAGCGTCTCGTCGTCGGCGCGCATTACGGTCTGCGCGACTGGCTCGCACAGCGCATTACCGCCACCATCATGGCGATCTACACGATCATTCTGCTCGTGTGGTTCTTCGGTGCACAAGATTTCTCGTACGACGGCTGGGCGTCGATCTTCGCGACGCAGTGGATGAAGCTCGCCACCTTCGTGACGCTGCTGTCCCTGTTCTACCACGCGTGGGTCGGTATTCGTGACATCTGGATGGACTACATCAAGCCCGTCGGTGTGCGTCTTCTCCTTCAGGCCCTGACGATCGTCTGGCTGCTGGCGTGTGCCGGCTACGCTGCGCAGATTCTCTGGAGAGTATAAAAGAATGGCTGCAATCAAGAATTCTCTGCCGCGTCGCAAGTTTGACGTGGTTATCGTCGGCGCAGGCGGCTCGGGGATGCGCGCTTCGCTGCAACTGGCGCGGGCGGGTCTGTCGGTCTGCGTACTGTCGAAGGTGTTCCCGACGCGCTCGCACACGGTGGCGGCTCAAGGCGGCATCGGCGCATCGCTCGGCAACATGAGCGAAGACAACTGGCATTACCACTTCTACGACACGATCAAGGGTTCCGACTGGCTCGGCGACCAGGACGCGATCGAGTTCATGTGCCGCGAAGCACCGAACGCCGTCTACGAACTGGAACACATGGGCATGCCGTTCGACCGCAATGCGGACGGCACCATCTATCAACGTCCGTTCGGCGGCCACACGGCCAACTACGGCGAAAAGCCGGTGCAACGCGCTTGCGCGGCTGCTGACCGTACTGGTCACGCGCTGCTGCATACGCTGTACCAGCAAAACGTCGCGGCGAAGACGCAGTTCTTCGTCGAGTGGATGGCGCTGGACCTGATCCGCGACGCCGAAGGCGACGTGCTCGGCGTGACCGCGCTGGAAATGGAAACGGGCGACGTCTACATCCTCGAAGGCAAGACCACGCTGTTCGCTACGGGCGGTGCGGGCCGGATCTTCGCGGCCTCCACCAACGCGTTCATCAACACCGGTGACGGCCTGGGCATGGCTGCGCGTTCGGGCATCGCGCTGCAAGACATGGAATTCTGGCAATTCCACCCCACCGGCGTGGCCGGTGCGGGCGTGCTGATTACCGAAGGCGTGCGCGGCGAAGGCGGCATTCTGCGCAATTCGAATGGCGAGCGTTTCATGGAACGCTACGCGCCTACCTTGAAGGATCTGGCGCCGCGCGACTTCGTTTCGCGTTCGATGGACCAGGAAATCAAGGAAGGCCGCGGCGTGGGTCCGAACAAGGATCACGTGCTGCTCGACCTGTCGCACATCGGCGCCGAGACGATCATGAAGCGTCTGCCGTCGATCCGCGAAATCGCGCTGAAGTTTGCCAACGTCGATTGCATTAAAGAACCGATCCCGGTTGTGCCGACCATCCACTATCAGATGGGCGGCATTCCTACGAACATTCACGGCCAGGTGGTGGGCACGTCGAAGGGTCACGAAGATCCGGTCAACGGCTTCTACGCTGTAGGCGAATGCTCGTGCGTGTCGGTCCACGGTGCGAACCGCCTCGGCACGAACTCGCTGCTCGACCTGGTGGTGTTCGGCCGCGCGGCCGGCAACCACATCGTCAAGCACGTGAAGGAAATCAAGGATCACAAGCCGCTGCCGGCTGACGCCGCCGATTTCGCGCTGTCGCGTCTGGACAAGCTGGACAAGTCCTCGTCGGGCGAATACACGCAGAACGTCGCCAACGACATCCGCGCCACGATGCAGGCGCATGCCGGCGTGTTCCGTACCTCGGAGCTGCTGTCGAAGGGCGTGGAACGCATCCGCGAAGTGGCCGAGCGGGTCGACAACATCCACCTGAAGGACAAGTCGAAGGTCTTCAACACGGCTCGTGTGGAAGCGCTGGAACTGGCGAACCTGATCGAAGTGGCACGCGCCACGATGGTGTCGGCAGAGGCGCGCAAGGAAAGCCGTGGTGCGCACGCGCAGAACGACTTCGAACATCGCGACGACGAAAACTGGCTGCGCCATACGCTGTGGTTCAGCGAAGGCGATCGCCTCGACTACAAGCCGGTTCACATGCAACCGCTGACCGTCGAATCGGTGCCGCCGAAAGCGCGTACCTTCTAAGGCACAAGTCAAAGGAATTCAGAAATGGCCAAGCGTACATTTGAAATCTACCGCTACGATCCGGACAAGGACGCAGCACCGCGCATGCAGTCGTATGAGATCGAAATCGACTCGCACGAACGCATGCTGCTCGACGCGCTGCTCAAGCTGAAGGCGGTCGATGAAACGCTGTCGTTCCGCCGCTCGTGCCGTGAAGGCGTGTGCGGTTCGGACGCAATGAACATCAACGGCAAGAATGGTCTGGCGTGCCTGACCAACATGAACGACCTGCCGCAGAAGATCGTGCTGCGTCCGCTGCCGGGGCTGCCCGTCGTGCGCGACCTGATCTGCGACTTCACGCAGTTCTTCAACCAGTATCACTCGATCAAGCCTTATCTGATCAACGATACGCCGCCGCCGGAAAAGGAACGCCTGCAGTCGCCGGAAGAACGCGAAGAGCTGGACGGCCTGTACGAGTGCATTCTGTGCGCAAGCTGCTCCACGTCGTGCCCGAGCTTCTGGTGGAATCCGGACAAGTTCGTCGGCCCGGCCGGTCTGCTGCAAGCCTATCGTTTCATCGCGGATAGCCGCGACGAAGCGACCGGCGAGCGTCTCGACAATCTGGAAGACCCGTACCGTCTGTTCCGTTGCCATACGATCATGAACTGCGTCGATGTGTGCCCGAAGGGGCTCAACCCGACGAAGGCGATCGGCAAGATCAAGGAATTGATGGTTCGCCGCGCTGTCTGATGAAAGAGCCCTCACGCTCCCTGCGTTCAGGCCCCCCAAAGGGGCGGTCAGTACGCTTGGGGCGGTCCGGCACGTACTGATATGAACGAACCGCATCAAGCCGACCCGCTTCGGCGGGAGCGCCTTCGCTGGCGCGCCCGCCGGGGCTTGCTGGAAAACGATCTGATTTTCGAGCGTTTTTTCGGCAAATACGAGCATGACCTCAGCGACGCCGATGTGGGCGCACTTACGCGCCTGCTAGAGCTGAGCGATAACGACCTGATGGACTTGCTACTCGCGCGCAAGGAACCGGAAGGCGACCTTGCAGATCCGGATGTAGCCCGGGTGCTGGAGCTGCTGCGCACTGCCTGAGTAAAGCCAGTCCGTTGTTCCACGCGTGCAATTATCGAAACCCTGTTTCCATACTTCGATTGAGGATGTGCCATGACCCCGTCAGATGTTAAAGCCACGCTATCGTTCAGCGACAACTCGCCGAGCGTTGAAATGCCGATCTACAAGGGCACGATGGGCCCGGACGTGATCGACATCCGCAAACTGTACGGCCAGACCGGCAAGTTCACGTACGACCCGGGCTTCATGTCGACGGCGGCGTGTAACTCGGCCATTACGTACATCGACGGCGACAAGGGCGAGCTGCTGTACCGCGGCTACCCCATCGACGATCTCGCGCAAAATGCCGACTTCCTCGAAACCTGCTTCCTGCTGCTGAAAGGCGAACTGCCGACCGAAGCGCAAAAGACCGAATTCGTCGACACCGTCACGAAGCACACGATGGTGCACGAGCAGATGCACTTCTTCTTCCGCGGCTTCCGCCGCGACGCGCACCCGATGGCGATTCTGGTGGCCGCAGTCGGCGCGCTGTCGGCGTTCTATCACGACTCGCTCGACATCAATAACCCGCGTCACCGCGACGTGTCGGCCATTCGCATGATCGCGAAGCTGCCGACGCTGGTGGCCATGGCGTACAAGTACAGCATCGGCCAGCCGTTTGCGTACCCGAAGAACGAACTCTCGTACAGCGCGAACTTCATGCACATGATGTTCTCGAACCCGTGCGAAGAGTACAAGGTCAACGACGTGCTGGTGCGCGCGCTGGACCGTATCCTGATTCTGCACGCTGACCACGAACAGAACGCGTCGACCTCGACGGTGCGTCTGGCTGGTTCGTCGGGCGCGAATCCGTTTGCGTGTATCGCAGCCGGTATCGCCTGCCTGTGGGGTCCGGCGCACGGCGGCGCGAACGAAGCCGCACTGAACATGCTGGAAGAGATCGGCTCGGTCGACAACATTCCTGAGTTCATCAAGCAGGTGAAGGACAAGAACTCGGGTGTGAAGCTGATGGGCTTCGGTCACCGCGTCTACAAGAACTACGACCCGCGTGCCAAGCTGATGCGCGAAACCTGCCACGAAGTGCTGGAAGAACTGGGCCTGCACGACGACCCGCTGTTCAAGCTCGCCATGGCGCTGGAAAAGATTGCGCTGGAAGACGAATACTTCGTGTCGCGCAAGCTGTACCCGAACGTCGACTTCTACTCGGGCATCGTGCAGCGCGCGCTCGGCATTCCGACCTCGATGTTCACGTGTATCTTCGCGATGGCACGTACCGTGGGCTGGATTGCGCAGTGGAACGAAATGATCGCCGATCCGGAGCAGAAGATTGGCCGTCCGCGTCAGCTGTTCGTTGGCGACACGCCGCGTGAAGCGAAGCCGATTTCGGCACGTTAAACGCATGCTGATTTGCGCGGATCTCACGGCCGGTTAGATTGCTGTGAGTTGTGCAAAACGATGAAGTGAAAGACGCCCCAACGGGTTCCACGTTGGGGCGTTTTGCTTTTTGGGCGTGATTTTGCCGGCGGCAGGCGTTGCCGGGCACCCGCGATACAGGTATCGCTACTACCACCCAACTCCCTGTTTTTTATCGGTTTTTTGCTTCAGCGACCGGCAAAAGGCGGGATCAGCGTGGCATAATCGATCGCACACACAGCTTGCCCGCAGTCATCACTACCCCGCATACCATGGCACAGACTCTCTACGACAAATTGTGGAACACGCACGTGATCCACACGGAAGAAGACGGTACGACGATTCTTTACATCGACCGTCACCTGCTGCATGAAGTCACGAGCCCGCAGGCCTTCGAGGGCCTGAAGCTGGCCGAGCGTCCGGTGTGGCGCATCAGTGCGAACCTGGCCGTCTCTGACCACAACGTGCCCACCACCGACCGCAGCCAGGGCATTGCCGATCCGGTGTCGAAGCTGCAGGTCGACACGCTCGATACGAACTGCGACGCCTACGGCATCACCCAGTTCAAGATGAACGACCTGCGTCAGGGCATCGTGCACATCATCGGGCCGGAGCAGGGCGCCACGCTGCCGGGCATGACCATCGTCTGCGGCGACTCGCACACGTCCACCCACGGCGCGTTCGGCGCGCTGGCGCACGGTATCGGCACCTCGGAAGTCGAGCACGTTCTGGCCACGCAAACGCTTTTGCAGAAGAAGAGCAAGAACATGCTGGTGAAGGTCGAGGGCCCATTGCCGCGCGGCTGTACCGCGAAAGACATCGTGCTCGCCATCATCGGCAAGATTGGCACGGCGGGCGGCACGGGCTACGCCATCGAATTCGGCGGCTCGACCATTCGCGCGCTGACCATGGAAGGCCGCATGACCGTCTGCAACATGGCGATCGAAGCGGGCGCGCGCGCCGGCATGGTCGCGGTCGACGACACCACGGTCGAGTACCTGAAGGGCCGCCCGTTCTCGCCGGAAGGCGTCGAGTGGGATCACGCGGTCGAATACTGGAAGCAGTTCAGGTCGGACGACGGCGCGCAGTTCGACCGCGTGGTCGAACTGAATGCGGCGGAAATCGTGCCGCAGGTCACGTGGGGCACCTCGCCCGAGATGGTCACGGCAATCGACGGCCGCGTGCCGGATCCCGAACGCGAGAAAGATCCGGTCAAGCGCGACGCGATGGAACGCGCGCTCAAATACATGGCGCTCGAACCGAACGCGCCGATCGAATCCATCAAGCCGGACAAGATTTTCATCGGCTCGTGCACCAACGCGCGTATCGAAGACCTGCGCGCCGCGGCATACGTCGTGCGCAAGCTGGGCCGCCGGGTGGCGCCGAGCATCCGTCTGGCGATGGTGGTGCCGGGTTCGGGGCTGGTGAAGGCGCAAGCAGAACGTGAAGGTCTCGACAAGGTGTTCACCGACGCAGGTTTCGAATGGCGCGAACCGGGTTGCTCGATGTGCCTCGCCATGAACGCCGACCGGCTCGATCCGGGCGAGCGTTGCGCGTCCACCTCGAACCGCAACTTCGAAGGCCGTCAGGGCGCGGGTGGCCGCACGCACCTCGTGAGCCCGGCCATGGCTGCGGCCGCGGCCATCGAAGGCCACTTCGTCGATATTCGCAAGCTCGGCTAAGCCGCGCTACTTTCGACTCCACCGGCGGCGCGCATTGTGTCGCAGCCGCCGGTTTCTACTCTGGTTGGTGATGGGCCATGGATAAATTCATCGTACATACCGGCGTCGTGGCGCCACTGGATCGTGAAAACGTCGACACGGACGCGATCATTCCGAAGCAGTTCCTGAAGTCGATCAAGCGCACGGGTTTCGGTCCGAATGCGTTCGACGAATGGCGTTACCTCGATCACGGCGAGCCGGGTCAGGACAATTCGAAGCGTCCGCTGAATCCGGATTTCGTACTGAACCAGCCGCGTTATCAAGGCGCGTCCATCTTGCTGGCGCGCAAGAATTTCGGCTGCGGCAGTTCGCGCGAGCACGCGCCGTGGGCGCTGCAGCAGTACGGCTTCCGCGCGATCATCGCGCCGAGTTTCGCGGACATCTTCTACAACAACTGCTTCAAAAACGGCTTGCTGCCGATCGTGCTGACCGAGCAGCAGGTCGATCATCTGTTCAACGAAACGTATGCGTTCAACGGTTTTGAGCTGACCATCGACCTCGAAGCGCAGACCGTGCGCGTCGGCGACGGCACGCAGTATTCGTTCGAAGTGGCGGGTTTTCGCAAGTACTGTCTGCTGAACGGCTTTGACGATATCGGCCTCACGCTGCGTCACGCCGACAAGATTCGCCAGTTCGAAGCCGAGCGTCTGACCAAGCAGCCGTGGCTCGGTCACCGCATTGTCGGTTGAACGCGCACGCGTCACACGCGGTGGTGTGAAGAGAAAACAATCAAGGAAATTCGCATGAAGATTGCAGTGTTGCCCGGCGATGGCATCGGGCCGGAAATCGTCAAGGAAGCCGTCAAGGTTCTGAATGTGCTCGGCGAGAAGTTCGAGCTCGAAGAGGCGCCCGTCGGCGGCGCGGGTTATGAAGCGAAAGGGCATCCGTTGCCCGATTCGACGCTGGCGCTGGCGAAGGAAGCCGATGCGATCCTGTTCGGCGCCGTAGGTGACTGGAAGTACGACTCGCTCGAACGCGCGCTGCGTCCGGAGCAGGCCATCCTCGGCTTGCGCAAGCACCTGCAGCTGTTCGCGAACTTCCGCCCGGCAATCTGCTATGCGCAGCTGGTGGCGGCCTCGTCGCTGAAGCCGGAAATCGTTGCGGGCCTCGACATCCTGATCGTGCGCGAGCTGAATGGCGACATTTACTTCGGCACGCCGCGCGGCGTGCGCGAGGCGCCGGACGGTCTGTTCGCCGGCGCGCAGGAAGGCTTCGACACCATGCGTTATTCGGAGCCGGAAGTGCGCCGCATCGCGCACGTCGCGTTTCAGGCGGCGCAAAAGCGCAGCAGGAAAGTCACGTCGGTGGACAAGGCCAACGTGCTGGAAACCTCGCAGTTCTGGCGCGACATCATGATCGACGTGTCGAAGGAATACGCGGACGTCGAACTGTCGCACATGTACGTGGACAACGCGGCCATGCAACTGGTGAAGGCGCCGAAGGCGTTCGACGTCGTCGTCACCGGCAACATGTTCGGCGACATCCTGTCCGATCAGGCCGCGATGCTGACGGGTTCGATCGGCATGCTGCCGTCGGCCTCGCTCGACAAGAACAGCAAGGGTCTATACGAGCCGTCGCACGGTTCGGCGCCCGACATCGCCGGCAAAGGCGTGGCGAATCCGCTCGCCACCATCCTGTCCGCCGCGATGATGCTGCGTTACTCGCTGAACAAGGCCGAGCAGGCCGAGCGCATCGAAGCCGCCGTGAAGAAAGTGCTGGAGCAAGGCTTTCGCACCGGCGACATCCTCACGCCGGGTTGCCAGCAGGTTGGCACCGCGGCGATGGGCGACGCCGTCGTCGCCGCGCTTTAAGGCCGCTGTTGCAACTGCGTTAGTAAAGCGCCGCGAAATTTCGCGGCGTGCGGTGAGTTAGATAGAGAATCACGCGCGAATGGGCCGCAATCCAGCCAATTCGCGCGCAATAGCGGCTATCCAGGCTGCTTAAATCCGGTTTTCGTGTAGACTGTAGAAATGGCTAACGCTCTTCAAATCACCTCGATTTCCAACCACCACGGCAAAACGGCCCGTGTGGTTGAGCTCGCCATTGCCATCAAAACGCTGGTCAAAACGATTACCCCGAAAACGATCACGATTCGCTGATCGTCCGTCGTGCCCGCCCATCTTCCCCGCGCGGTCACTGCGGGCAAAGATGCGGGGAAGCCTCCACTCGAAGGGTAAGTGTCATGAACGTAGGTCTCGTAGGTTGGCGCGGCATGGTCGGCAGCGTCCTGATGCAGCGTATGCAACAGGAAGGCGATTTCGATCTGATCGAACCGGTGTTTTTCAGCACCAGCAACGCGGGCGGCAACGCGCCGTCGTTCGCTAAAAACGAGACCAAGCTCAAAGATGCTTCGAGCATTGACGACCTGAAAAAGTGCGACGCCATCATCTCCTGCCAGGGCGGCGACTACACCAACGACGTGTTCCCGAAGCTGCGCGCAGCGGGCTGGAACGGCTACTGGATCGACGCGGCTTCGTCGCTGCGCATGAAGGACGACGCGGTCATCATTCTCGACCCGGTCAACCTCGACGTGATCAAGAGCGCGCTGGTGAAGGGTCAGAAGAATTTTATCGGCGGCAACTGCACGGTCAGCCTGATGCTGATGGCGCTGGGCGGCCTCTTCCGCGAGAATCTCGTCGACTGGATGACGGCCATGACGTACCAGGCCGCTTCGGGCGCGGGCGCGCAGAACATGCGCGAACTGCTGCAACAGATGGGTACGCTGTACGGCGCGGCCAAGGAAGATCTGGCGGACCCGTCGTCGGCGATTCTCGATATCGACCGCCGCGTGCTGGCCGCGATGAACAGCGACCGCATGCCGACCGACAACTTCGGCGTGCCGCTCGCGGGCTCGCTGATTCCGTGGATCGACAAGGATCTCGGCAACGGCATGTCGAAGGAAGAGTGGAAGGGCGGCGCGGAAACCAACAAGATCCTCGGCAAGCCGGCGATGGGCACGCCGGGTTCGATTCCCGTGGACGGCCTGTGCGTGCGCATTGGCGCGATGCGTTGCCACTCGCAGGCGCTGACCATCAAACTGACGAAGGACGTGCCGCTGGACGAAGTGAACAGCATCCTCGCCTCGGGCAACGACTGGGTCAAGGTGGTGCCGAACGAGCGGGAAGCGTCGATCCGCGATCTGTCGCCGGCCGTGGTGACGGGCACGCTGTCGGTGCCGGTTGGACGTCTGCGCAAGCTCGCGATGGGCGGCGAATATCTGTCGGCTTTCACGGTGGGCGACCAGTTGTTGTGGGGCGCCGCTGAGCCGCTGCGTCGGATGCTGCGCATTCTGCTCGACAAGTAAAGTAAACTACGCGCCTACGACGCGTAAAAACTCAAAAAGCGTCGCGCTTGCGCGGCGCTTTTTTCATTGTGTGCTCCGAAAAATCTTGTCCCAATCCAATCGCAACCAAGGGCTGAGCGCTGACGCGCCGGTCGTCCCGATGACCGTTCGAGTTTCTTCGCTTCACGCTGCGTCGCGCAGCCGTGTGTGCCGGATCGCAGCCGCGGCGGCGCTTGCATGGACTTTTGCCGGCGCCTCCGTTGTGCAGGCCGCAACTGCGGACGGTGCAAGCGCGGCGAGCGCCGCATCGGCACCGCTTGCGGCCGGCAGCCAATACACGATTCACCCGGGGCAATCGCTCAATGACGTGGCGATCGCCGCCACGCAGTCGCACGATCGCGCGACGCTGGTGCGCGCCTCGAAGGCCCTCTTCGATGCGAATCCGAATGCGTTTATGGCGCACGATCCGAGCCGGTTGCGGCTGGGGGCGGTGCTGACGATTCCGTCGCTGGATGCGACGGGGGCGGCGGTAGCGTCAGGGGCTGTTTCGGGGACAACTTCGGGGACGTCAAGCGCGGCGGTCGCGGCAAGTTCAGCCACGTCGACGACTTCGACGGCTGGCGTGTCGGGCGCGGCGTCCGCGCCGGCTACGGCCAATGCGGCGAGCGCTGTGTCGCAATCGGCTGCGACTGGGATTGCGATGCAGTCGAATGGTGCAAGCGGTGCCGTGCATGCCGCGCCCGCGCCTGCTCCGGCAGTGGCCGCCGCTCCTGCGAGCGCGCCGCTCCTTGCAAGTTCGACGACAGCGGCTACCGCAAGCGCGCCGTTGGTGGCTAGCGTGCCGGCCACGGTTGCTCAAGGTGCGGTAGCGGTCGCTACGTCTGCATCTTCGTCCTCGGCCGTTGGCGCTTCTTCGACGGCGCCTGTCGCCGCGCTGCCTCCGGCGCAAGCCAGTGGCGCTCACGTCTGGGCGGGTGCTATCCAGCCTTCGTCGGGCGCTGCGCCGTTGGCGGGGGCGTCGGTGGTGCAACCGTCAGCGCCTCCCGCTGCCGCTCCGGTGGTGCAGGCCCCGGCGCAGGTTTCAAGTCTGCAGCAATTGCTCGCGCTGAAGAGCCGGGTGTTGCTTGAATTGCGGAAGCATGGCATCGGCGGCAAGACCGCCCAGCCTGTTCAGGTGGGAGGGGCGGCGCCGGCGGTTGGGCCGGCGAATGCTCCCGCGGGGGCGGCGTCCAGCGCGCGCGTGGCGAGCAATGGCGCGGGGGCGAACTCGCATGCGAGCGTCGGTAATCTGGATCTGTCGCCGGTGAACGTGGGCTTTGCTGCGGCCATCGGCGCGGCCTTAGTGGCTCTGTTGGCCGCATTTGGCATTCGGCGGCGCAAAAGTCGGGTCACACCGGCGGATGCAGCTGCGGCAAGCGCGGCTTCGGGCGTGAACGAGACTGCGGCCCCGCTGGCGCGAGATGCCGTGGCGCCGCACGAGGACATCGACGCGCGTGGCCATGTCGTCGTTGATGAGGAAGACGCACACGACGTAGCAGCCGTGGCTGCGCTCTCGTCGGAAGCAGCGGCGCGTGCAGCAGCCGAACGAGAGGTATCTGAACGAGAGGCAGCCGAGCGAGAAGTGAGCGCTCACGAGGCAGCGGCGCATGATCTGGCCGCCGGCAATGCGCCCTCGTATGAGGCGGCGGAGCGCGAAGCCGAATTCCGTGAGGCCGCCGCCCAGGAAGCGGCAGCGCATCAATCCATCGCGAATGACGAGGCAGCGCGCGAAGCGGGTGAACACGAAGCGGCCGCGTGGGACGCGCAGGCTCGTGAAGCAGCGAGCCGTGAGACGACGCAGGAATCAGCGGCGCAGCAGCACATGGCAGAGCACGACGCGCCGCCCCACGAACCCGCCGCGTTCACCAGCGAAAGCGTGCCGCAGACCCACGCAGACGCGCCCGAATCCGGCGAGGATGCAGAACCGTCAGCATTCGACGCATCCGGGTACACGCCGTCCGCCGCGCCGCATACCGCGTCGCTGGAAGACACGCACGCTCCGTCGCTGAACCCTTTCGAAGATGCCGCCGCAGCCGCCGGCCTCACCGCAGCAGAAAAGCCCCACGACGACACACAACTGCCGCCCCATGCCGCCCCAGCACAAGGCGAACAGGCAAGTCATCCTACGCCGTCCGAGGCCAGCCAATGGAATCAGGCCACGGATCATTCGCCTGAACAAATCCCCGCCGCCGGGCCGAATGCAGGCGAGGCCCCGCCGGTGCCGCAGATGGATTTCGGCACGCCCGCGTCGTTTGGCGAGTTGCAGACGGATACCCCGTTTGGCGAAGGCTTTGCCCACGGCGAGGCGTCGTTCGATCCTTCGGCATACCGGCACGCCGACGCGCCGGCAGAGCAACGCGAGATGCCGGAAGAACCCAGCGCATTCGCGCCGGCCCACGGGGCAGAGTCGCACACAGAAGCCCACGAGCAGCCGGAAGCGCCGGCACACGACGAGCCGTCCGCGCCGCACGCCGTGGACGCCCATGAGCACGCGTCAAACACGCCGCTCACGGAAACGCCCCAAGAGCCGCCGCAAGAGGAGCCGACCACGCCAACCGGCTTCCCGCGTGCCGCCGTCGACGCCTTCAGCAGTCTCGACCTCGGCTTGCCGCCACGCGCCGAGTCGGCCGCTCCGCTGACGCCACCGCCCTCGCTTTCTACCCAGCCGGTTGTCGACCCCGAGATCACGGCCCAGCAAGCCGTCCCGTCGCAGGAAGCGGCGCCTCAGCATGCCGCCGACGAAATCAGCGCCGGCGTCGCAGGCGCGGCCGCCGTCGCCGGTTTGGGCGCGGCGCATTTCGGCGCGCTCAATCTCGATTTCGACCTCGAATTGCCGCCGAGTCCCGCGCAGCCGTTGCCGTCGTTCACGCCGCAGGACCTCGTCAGGATCGCGCGCAACAAGCTGGAACTGGCGTCCGAATACATCGAGCTAGGCGATCTGGCCGGCGCGCGGGCGCTGATCCACGAAGTCATCGACGCGAACGACCTGGCGACGCGCACCGAAGCGCGCGCGTTGCTGTCGACGCTGGCGCCCCTGTCGTAATGCCTGCCGTGACGCGGATTGCGCTAGGGATCCAGTACGACGGTTCGGCCTTTTGCGGCTGGCAGTCGCAACCGCACGGCAAGACGGTGCAGGACGAGCTCGAACGGGCGCTGCGCGAATTTGCGCAGACGCCGCTGCCGACGGTGGTAGCCGGCCGTACAGATACCGGTGTCCACGGTCTCGGTCAGGTGGTGCATTTCGACACCGAACTCGACCGCACGGATTTCTCCTGGGTGCGCGGCACCAACGCGTTTTTGCCGAAGACGATTGCGGTGCAATGGGCCAAGCCGATGCCGGAGGCGTTCCACGCGCGCTTTTCGGCCTTCGAGCGGACCTATTACTACGCGCTGTATGTCCATCCGGTGCGCTCGCCGATGCTCACCGCCCGCGCCGGCTGGATTCACACGCCGCTCGACGTCGAAGCCATGCGCGCGGCGACGGCCTGTCTGATTGGCGAGCACGATTTTTCGGCGTTCCGTTCCTCGGAATGTCAGGCGAAGACGCCAGTCAAGCATCTGCATCAGATCGACGTGCGGCAGCAGGGCGATTTCATTCACTTTCGCTTCCGCGCCAACGCCTTTCTGCATCACATGGTGCGTAACCTGATGGGCTGTCTGGTGGCAATCGGCCGTGGGCGCTATCCGGCCACGTGGATGGCCGAGGTGCTGGCGAGCCGCGACCGCAGCCAGGCGGCGCCCACTTTCATGCCCGACGGCCTGTATCTCGCGCAGGTAGGCTATCCTGAGGAATTCGCGGTGCCTGCCGCGCAGTCGGGTAGCGTGCCGTGGAGCACCGTTTGGACCGAATCACCGGAATCATGAATTCAAGCACACTGAACCCGCCGGCCGCCGTCGGCGCATCCCAGCCGCAGGACGAGACGCAGGACGCGGCGCCGCGCCGGACCCGCATCAAGCTGTGCGGATTGTCGAAACCCGCGGACGTCGCCCATGCCATCGAGCTCGGCGCCGACGCGTTCGGCCTCGTGTTTTATCCGCCCAGCCCGCGCTCGGTCGGTATCGCTCAGGCGCTCGAGCTGGTGCGCGACGTGCCGCCGTTCGTGTCGGTGGTGGGCCTGTTCGTGAATGCGTCGCCGGAATGGGTTCACGAGGTGGTCAGCAACATTCCGCTCACCTTGCTACAGTTCCATGGTGACGAGACGCCCGAGCAGTGCGAGGCGCTCGCCAGTGTTGCGGGTTTGCCTTGGTTGCGCGCTTTGCGTGTCGGGGCTGATACTCGGCAAGCCGATTTGGTAAAATCGGCGCTTAACTATGCAGCAGCCAGCGGTCTTCTGTTCGATACCCATGTGGAAGGCTATGGCGGCGGCGGGAAGGTTTTCGATTGGTCACTTATTCCAGCAGAGCTCGCGCGTCGGGCCGTTTTGAGTGGTGGGTTGAACGCGCAAAACGTCAGTGACGCGATTCGTCGTGTGCGCCCCTACGCGGTCGATGTCTCCAGCGGCATCGAAGTAGCGGGCGCCAAGGGCGTGAAAGATCACGCCCGAATGGCGGCGTTTGTACGCGCAGTGCGCGCGGCGGACGCAGAGTGATTCAGCCGCGGTGCCGGCTTCGAACGAAGCGGCCCGTCCGGCACACTGAGAAGAGTGACATCCATGTATAACTTGCCCGATGAACGAGGCCATTTCGGCCAATTTGGCGGCGTGTTCGTTGCCGAAACGCTGGTCCACGCACTCAATGAGCTGCGTGAAGCCTACGAAAAATTCCAGAAAGACCCCGAGTTCGTTGCCGAATACGAACGCGAACTGAAGCACTTCGTCGGCCGTCCGTCGCCGATCTATCACGCGCAGCGCTGGAGCGAACTGCTCGGCGGCGCGCAGGTTTACCTCAAGCGCGAAGACCTGAACCACACCGGCGCCCACAAGATCAACAACGTGATTGGTCAGGCGCTGCTCGCCAAACGCATGGGCAAGCCGCGCGTGATCGCGGAAACCGGCGCGGGCCAGCACGGCGTGGCCACCGCTACGATCGCCGCGCGTTTCGGCATGGAATGCGTGGTCTACATGGGCTCGGAAGACGTGCGCCGCCAGGCCGCCAACGTCTACCGCATGAAGCTGCTGGGCGCGACCGTCGTGCCGGTGGAATCGGGCTCGAAAACGCTGAAGGATTCGCTCAACGAGGCGATGCGCGACTGGGTCACCAACGTCGAAAATACCTTCTACATCATCGGCACGGTTGCGGGTCCGCATCCGTATCCGATGATGGTGCGCGATTTCCAGCGCGTGATCGGCGACGAGTGCAAGGTGCAGATGCCCGAGCTGGTCGGCCGTCAGCCGGATGCGGTGATTGCCTGCGTGGGTGGCGGATCGAACGCAATGGGTATCTTTTACCCCTATATCGACGACAAAGACGTGCAGTTGATCGGCGTTGAAGCGGCGGGCGACGGTCTCGATACGGGCCGCCACGCGGCGTCGCTGATCGGCGGCAGCCCCGGTGTGCTGCACGGCAACCGCACGTATCTGCTACAGGACGAAAACGGCCAGATTATCGAGACGCATTCGGTGTCGGCCGGTCTGGACTACCCGGGCGTCGGTCCCGAGCATGCCTGGCTGCACGAAACCGGCCGCGCGCAATACGTCGGCATCACGGACGAAGAGGCGCTCAAGGCGTTCCACGATTGCTGCCGGATCGAAGGCATCATTCCGGCGCTGGAATCGAGCCACGCGCTGGCCTACGCGGCCAAGCTCGCGCCGACCTTGCCGAAGGATAAATGCCTTCTGGTGAACCTGTCGGGTCGCGGCGACAAGGACATGCACACGGTCGCCGAGCGATCGGGCATCACGTTCTGAGCGCCGCGACGATGCGCGACGAGTTCGACGAGCCGCAACCGGCCGGCACCGAGGCTGAAACGGCTGAAGCCACCAGGACGCCCGAGTTGGCGTCCGCAGTGGCTTTGCCGGTGGTGCCTGCCGGTATTCAGCTCTTGAACCGCGATTTTCTGACCGATGTGGCGAACCTGCCGGATGCATCGATCGACCTGATCCTCGCCGATCCGCCCTACGGGCTCGGCAAGGATTATGGCAACGATTCCGACATGCGGTCGGGCGAGGACTTCATCGCCTGGACGCGGGGTTGGCTCGAGCTGGCGATCCCGAAGCTCAAGCCGTCCGGTTCGCTGTATATCTTCTGCACGTGGCAGTACGCGCCGGAAATCTTCAGCTTCCTGAAGATGCGTTTGACGATGGTCAACGAGATCATCTGGGACCGGCGCGTGCCGAGCATGGGCGGCACCACCCGCCGCTTCACGTCCGTGCACGACAACATCGGCTTTTTCGCGGTGTCGAAGGATTACTACTTCGATCTCGATCCCGTCCGCATCCCATATGATGCCGTCACGAAGAAGGCGCGTTCGCGTAAATTGTTCGAGGGCAGCAAGTGGCTGGAGCTTGGCTATAATCCGAAGGATGTCTGGTCGGTATCGCGCCTGCATCGGCAACATGCCGAACGCGTCGATCATCCGACCCAGAAGCCTCTGGAAATCGTCGAGCGCATGGTGCTCGCGAGTTGCCCGCCGGGCGGCCGTGTGCTTGACCCATTTATGGGCAGTGGCACCACCGCAGTCGCTTGCGCCCGTCAGAAGCGCGAATTCGTCGGCTACGAAATCAATGAAAGTTACTGCGCGATCGCGCGTGAACGCGTCAGCGCGGCCGCGCAGGTTGCGTCAGATAAAACCGTCGCGCCGCTTGCGTCCGAAGCCGCTGAAACCGAGTAAGGCGCTATTTTGGCGCTAATTTAGTTTGATCAGCGGTGAATGGAAGCCAACGCGCAGCTAACTATTTTCGAGAATATTTCAATGTCGCGTATTAAAAGCACGTTTGCAGCTTTGGCTGCGCAGGGCAAGAAAGGACTGATTCCGTTCATGACGGCTGGCGATCCGGACCCGGCTCGGACCGTCGAATTCATGCACGCGCTCGCCGCCGGCGGCGCGGATGTGATCGAACTCGGCGTGCCATTTTCCGATCCGATGGCCGACGGTCCGGTGATCCAGGCTTCGTCGGAACGCGCCTTGGCGCATGGCGTCTCGTTGCGTCACGTGCTGGCGGACGTCAGGCAATTCCGCACGCGCGACGACAAGACGCCGGTGGTGCTGATGGGCTATGCCAATCCGATCGAACGGATGGGCGTCGACGCCTTCGCCGCAGCCGCTCGGGAAGCGGGCGTAGATGGCGTGCTGGTGGTCGATTACCCGCCGGAAGAGTCGGTGAATTTCGCTGAAAAGATGCGATCTTCCGGCATCGATCCGATCTTCCTGCTGGCGCCCACCTCGACCGACGAACGCATCGCCGAAGTGGGCAAGATCGCCAGCGGCTACGTCTATTATGTGTCGCTCAAAGGGGTCACCGGAGCGGCAAATCTGGACGTTTCCAGCATCGCGGGTAAAATCCCGGCCATCAAGTCGCGCGTGCCCCTGCCGGTGGGCGTCGGTTTTGGTATCCGGGACGCCCAGACGGCGCGCTCGGTGGCCGAAGTCGCCGATGCCGTCGTGATCGGCAGCCGTATCGTGCAATTGCTCGAAAAAGCCGCGCCGGAGGCCGCTGCCGAGACGCTCACGCGTTTCATCGCAGAAATCCGTGAGGCGCTGGACAGCATCGGCGCGAACGCCCGATAACCGTTACTTTTTGTCTGCTGTAAGCTGCGCGGCGGGGTTTCGTCCCCGCTGTCGCGCGTACCGAAGACCCTGGAAGGAATCATCATGAGCTGGCTCGACAAGCTGCTGCCGCCCAAAATCAAGCAAACCGATCCGAAAAACCGTAAAGGGATTCCGGAAGGTCTGTGGATCAAGTGCCCGTCGTGCGAAGCGGTGCTGTACCGCAACGACGTGGAAGCGAATCTGCACGTGTGCCCGAAGTGCGACCACCACATGCGCATCGGCGCCCGTGAACGCCTCGACGGCCTGCTCGATCCGGAAGGCCGCTACGAAATCGGCCAGGAAATCCTGCCGGTCGACGCCCTCAAGTTCAAAGACAGCCGCAAGTACCCGGACCGCCTGAAAGAGGCGATGGAAGAAACCGACGAAACCGACGCCATGGTCGTCATGGGCGGCGCGATTCACACGCTGCCGTGCGTGGTGGCCTGCTTCGAGTTCTCGTTCATGGGCGGCTCGATGGGTTCGGTGGTCGGCGAGCGCTTCGCGCGCGGCGCGCAAAACGCGCTCGAACAGAACGTGCCGTTCATCTGCTTCACTGCTTCGGGCGGCGCGCGGATGCAGGAAAGCCTGCTCTCGCTGATGCAGATGGCCAAAACCACGGCCATGCTGACCAGGCTGTCGGAAGCCAGGCTGCCGTTCATCTCGGTGCTGACCGATCCGACCATGGGCGGCGTGTCGGCGAGCTTCGCCTTCCTCGGCGACGTGGTGATCGCCGAGCCGAAAGCGCTGATCGGCTTTGCCGGCCCGCGCGTGATCGAACAGACCGTGCGCGAAAAGTTGCCGGAAGGCTTCCAGCGCGCCGAATTCCTGCTGACGAAGGGCGCGGTCGACATGATCGTGGACCGTCGCAAACTGCGTGAGGAAATCGCCCGCCTGATGGCGCTGATGTCGCGCCAGCCGGCCGACGCGGTGGCGTAAGTAAAAGTCGCGCAAAGGCCCTGACGCCGCGCCACGACGCGCGGCGGAGCAAAAAGATAGCGCGCCGCGAGAGGTCATCAAGCGGCGCGCAGTCATTTCCGGGATAATCGCGGTCTCGCTGCGAAGCGACCCGAGCAACCGCGCAACACCGCCTAACCGACGCATCCGATGACCACATTCCCCACTCTCGACGCGTGGCTCACGCACCTTGAATCCGCGCATCCGGTCGGCATCGACATGGGTTTGACGCGGATCGGCAAGGTGCGCGAGGCGCTGAATCTGTCGTTCGACTGTCCGGTGATCACGGTGGGCGGCACCAACGGCAAGGGCTCGACCTGCGCGATCCTCGAAACGATCCTGTTGCGCGCCGGCTACCGCGTGGGCTGCCACACCTCGCCGCATCTCCTTACCTTCAACGAACGGGCGCGCGTGAACGGCGTGGTGGCCAGCGACGCCGATCTGCTGCGACATTTCGAAGCAGTCGAGGCGGCGCGCTTAAGCCTCGCCGAACCGGTCTCGCTGACGTATTTCGAGTTCACGACGCTGGCGATCATGCATCTGTTCGCCGCCAGCGGGCTGGACGCGGTGATTCTGGAGGTCGGCCTCGGTGGCCGGCTGGACGCCGTGAATATCCTCGATACGGACTGCGCGATCATCACCAGCATCGACATCGATCACACCGAATACCTCGGCGATACACGCGAGAAGATCGGCTTCGAGAAGGCCGGCATCTTCCGCGCAGGCAAGCCGGCCATCTGCGCCGACCCGGTGCCGCCGCAGACGCTGATCGACCATGCGGAAGCGATCGGCGCCGATCTGTGGCTATTCGGCCGCGATTTCCGCTACGAAGGCCAGGCGGGCAGCGAGCGCCAGCAATGGAGCTACGTCGGCCGCACCATGCGCCGTTCGGCGCTGGCGTATCCGGCGCTGCGCGGCGCGAACCAGCTCATCAATACGTCGGCGGCTCTGGCGGGCCTCGAAGCCTTGCGCGACCGCCTGCCGGTCTCGGCGCAGGACATCCGCCTCGGCCTCGCCAACGTCGAACTGGCCGGGCGCTTCCAGGTGCTCCCGGGCAAGCCGTCAATCGTGCTGGATGTCGGTCACAATCCGCACGCGGCCGCCGTGTTGTCGCAGAATCTCGGCAACATGGGCTATTTTCCGTACACGTACGCTGTTTTTGGCGCAATGCGCGACAAGGATATCGCCGGCGTTGTCGAACACCTGAAAGGCGAAATCGACCATTGGTGCGTGACCGACCTGCCGAGCCCGCGCGCGGCGTCCGCGCAGGATCTGGAGGCGATTTTGCGGGAATCCGGCGTGGCCGATGGGACGGATAGCAGCGTAACGCGCTACATTTCGCCCGCGGAGGCTTTTCAAGACGCGCTAAAACGAGCCACGGAGAATGATAGAATCGTGGTTTTCGGCAGTTTCTATACGGTAGCCGGCGTGATGGCCTATCGTAAATCGCAGCAACACTGAACGGGCGGCAGCCTCGAACCAAGCGATTCATGGGAATTTTCTCGTTCGGCAAGAAAGACGACACGCCCACCCGGCGTGGCGCAAACACCAGTTCCACCCGGGCCGCCCGTGGCGAGCGCGTGGAGCGGCGAACCCGCCGCACGGAACGGCCTGACGCCGACGCGATGCTGCTCGACCCCACGCTGCCGGAAAAGCAGCGCGCGCGTCGCCGCCTGGTCGGCGCAATCGCGATGGTGGTCGCAGCCGTGGTGATTCTGCCCATGGTGCTCGATTCGCACCCGAAACCCGTCACTGACGACATCGCCATCGACATCCCCAATCGTCCAGCGCCCAAAGCGGCTGCCGACGACGAAGACACCCAGGCGGGCGTGGCACCCGACAATCCGGCGGCCGACAGCGCTAACAGCTCGCTGGCGGCGTCCGGCGTGGCTCCGGCCCCGGCAGCTCCTGCCACGGCCAATGCCATGACGCAGCAAGGATCGGCCGCCGTGCCGGCTGGCGCGGGCAAGTCGGGCGGCAAGTCGCCGACATCCACGGCCATCGCGGCGAATACGTCGCCGGCCGCGTCGTCCGCTAATGGCGCGAAAGCGGGCAACAAATCAGCGAAACCGCTCAAACCGGCGCCCGCGCCGACCCAAAGCGCCGCCAACCCGAGCGCGAACAGCACCAATAGCCTCAACAGCAACAGCACCGATGCCGCCGCCGCGGACGCCGATTCCGGCACGCCCGCCTCGCCGCCGGGCAGCCGTTTCGCGGTGCAGCTGGGCGCATTCCCCGACGACGCCGGCGCAAAAGCGTGGGCGGCCAAGTTGAAAGCGGCGGGTGTGCCCGCATATACCGAACGTCGGAAGCAGGCCGACGGCACCACCCAGACGCTATTGCGCGCCGGCCCGTTCGCCGACCGCTCGGCTGCCTCGGCGGCGATCGCCAAGGTTCGCGCGGCTGGGTTGACGTCGGGTTCGAACAGCGGCTCGGCGCAGTAAGTCAGCGATGTTCACGGCCTTCGACTACGCTGTAATGGCGGTGATCGGTTTGTCAGCCTTGCGTGGCACCTGGCGTGGTTTCCTGTCCGAGATATTCGGGCTGATCGGCTGGGTGGCGGCGTTTTTGATTGCGTGTCATTTCGTCGGCCTTGTGGTGCCGTACATGCCGGCCAGGTGGCCGGGCGGCGCGCTGACGCAATGGCTGCTGGCCTTTGCCCTGTTGATCGTCGGCGTGATGCTGGTGGTGGGCGTGGCCAACGCGCTGCTGAGCCGGCTCGTGCAGGTATCCGGTTTGAGCGGCGTGGACCGCTCGCTGGGTTTGATGTTCGGCCTCGTCCGCGGGGTCATTCTGGTGCTGATTCTGGTCGCCCTTGCAGGCCTGACCGAACTGCCCCAGCAGGAATTCTGGCGCAACGCCTTGCTACGGCCCTACGCGGTCCAGGGCGTGCACGAACTGAAACCGCTGCTTCCCGAGACACTCGCTGCTTACGTCCGTGTGTGACGATCACAAGCTGACGAGCCGTTCAGGGGAACACGCAGGACACCGGCGCGACCCGGCTGCTTCCCAGGCACCGGCCGCCGTTACGAATTTCGTACCTTTGAAGGACATGCCATGTGCGGCATCGTAGGCGTAGTTTCCCAATCTCCGGTCAATCAGCTGATCTATGACAGCCTGCTGCTGCTGCAGCACCGCGGTCAGGACGCAGCCGGCATTGCGACGGCGAACGGCAGCAATTTCCACATGCATAAGGCCAACGGCATGG
This sequence comes from Paraburkholderia sp. BCC1885, assembly GCF_900996235.1. GTDB lineage: Bacteria > Pseudomonadota > Gammaproteobacteria > Burkholderiales > Burkholderiaceae > Paraburkholderia. The sequence goes on along the minus strand of NZ_CAAJGM010000033.1, from coordinate 104,340 downwards.
TGCGCGACGTGTTCCGCACGCGCAACATGCGCAGCCTGCCCGGCACCACCGGCATCGGCCAGGTGCGTTACCCGACGGCCGGTTCGGCGTCGAGCGAAGAAGAGGCCCAGCCGTTCTACGTGAACGCGCCGTTCGGCATCATCCTCGCTCACAACGGCAACCTGACCAACTGGCAGCAACTCAAAGACGAGATGTTCCGCGTCGATCGCCGCCACATCAACACCAATTCCGACACCGAAGTGCTGCTCAACGTGCTCGCGCACGAACTGCAGCTTTCCACGTCCGGCTTGCAGATCGACCCGGCGTCGGTGTTCAAGGCGGTCTCGGGCGTGCACCGCCGCGTGCGCGGTTCGTATGCGATCGTTTCGCTGATCGCCGGTTACGGCCTGCTGGCCTTCCGCGACCCGTTCGGCATCCGTCCGCTGTGTCTCGGCAAGCAGGAAACGGCGCACGGCGTGGAGTGGATCGTGGCGTCAGAATCGGTGGCGATCGAAGGTATCGGCTTCGAATTCATCCGTGACGTGGCGCCGGGCGAGGCGCTGTTCATCGACGTCGAAGGCAATCTGCACTCGCAACAGTGCGCGCCGAACGCCAGCCTGAACCCGTGCATCTTCGAACTCGTGTACCTCGCGCGTCCGGACTCGGTGCTCGACGGCGTGCCGGTCTACAACGTGCGTCTGCGCATGGGCGATTACCTCGCCGAGAAGATCAAGCGCGAACTGCCGGATGTGCCGATCGACGTGGTCATGCCGATCCCCGATTCGTCGCGCCCCGCGGCCATGCAGGTCGCCAAGAAGCTCGGCGTCGAATATCGTGAGGGCTTCTTCAAGAACCGTTACGTGGGCCGCACCTTCATCATGCCGGGCCAGGCGGTGCGCAAGAAGTCGGTGCGCCAGAAGCTCAATGCCATGGCGATCGAATTCAAGGGCAAAAACGTGCTGATCGTCGACGATTCGATCGTGCGCGGCACCACCTCGCACGAAATCGTGCAGATGGCGCGCGACGCGGGCGCGAACAAGGTGATCTTCGCTTCGGCGGCGCCGCCGGTGAAATTCCCCAACGTCTACGGTATCGACATGCCGACGCGCGGCGAACTCGTCGCCCACGGCCGCACGGACGAAGAAGTGGCGCGCATGATCGGCGCGGATCACCTCGTGTATCAGGACGTCGACGCACTCAAGCAGGCTGTGCGCGACACCAACCCGGCGCTGAAGGAATTCGAGGCCTCGTGCTTCGACGGCAACTACATCACCGGCGACGTCACGACCGAGTATCTGGATCGCATCGAAACGGCCCGTCTCGCGCCGTCCGCGCAATCGGACCGCGATGCCGCCAGCGAAGCCATGGAAGGCGGAGCCGCGCGTTCCCAGTTGCACCTGCAGTTGTCGGTGGAGTAACGAGTCCTCGCAATGGTTTGTCGCGGTGCGTGAGACGCCCGGCGCGGCTCGGAAAATGTGGCCTGGTCCGGCATTTTTTCGAGATAGTCGGGCGCGAGCGAGACCATTGCAACTTTGGAGCGACCCTGCACGCCGCGCGCCACGCATGTTAGGATGACGGCTTGCGTCGATTTGATCTCAGCTTGCGGACGCGGGGCAACCCAAAACAGCTAAAGCGAACGGTGGAAACCAGCAGCAACCGTCCGCCGCCGCTCCAGCTTTCCCCGCACACGAAGCCCGCTTATGCCGACGCAAAGCGGGCTTTTTTGTTGCCGGCGCGCCTGCCGTTCATTCAGCGTGACAACGAACCTGAAATGAACCCGAGGCGAGCAGCGCCGGTCTGGAAAACGTGCAACACGTGATGACACGTGGAAAATGGAACTAGAACCAACATGGACGACTCCCTGAACTTCGACACCCTCGCGGTCCGCTCGGGCACACTGCGCAGCGACTTCAACGAGCATTCGGAAGCGATTTTCCTGACGTCGAGCTTTATGTTCACCAGCGCCGCCGACGCCGCCGAACGCTTCAAGAATTCCGAGGACAACTACACGTACTCGCGCTTCACGAATCCCACGGTCACGATGTTCCAGGACCGTCTGGCCGCGCTGGAAGGCGGCGAGGCCTGCATCGCGACGGCTTCGGGCATGGCCGCGATCATGTCGGTGGTGATGTCGGCGTTGCAGGCGGGCGATCACCTCGTCAGTTCGCGCAGCCTGTTCGGGTCGACGCTCGGCATGTTCTCGCAGATCTTCAGCAAGTTCGGCATCGTGACCACCTTTGTCGATCCGACGGATCTCGACGCGTGGAAAAACGCCGTGCGTCCCGAGACGAAAATGTTCTTCCTCGAAACGCCGTCAAACCCGCTGACCGAGATCGCCGACATCGAAGCGATCGGCAAGATTGCCAAGGCGTCGAATGCGCTATTCGTGGTCGACAACTGTTTCTGCAGCCCGGCGCTGCAGCAGCCGCTCAAGCTGGGCGCGGATGTGGTGATGCATTCGGCCACCAAGTTCCTCGACGGCCAGGGTCGCGTGCTCGGCGGCGCACTGGTCGGCTCGAAGCAGTTCATCATGGAAAAAGTATTTCCGTTTGTGCGCAGCGCTGGGCCGACCCTGTCGGCGTTCAATGCGTGGGTGCTGCTCAAGGGCATGGAAACCTTGTCGCTGCGAGTGGAGAAGCAGTCGGATAACGCGCTGGAAATTGCTCGCTGGCTCGAAGCGCATCCAGCGGTGAATCGGGTGTTCTATCCGGGGCTGGAATCGCATCCGCAATACGAGATTGCCAAACGTCAGCAGAAATCGGGCGGCGCGGTGGTGTCGTTCGAATTGAAGGGTGATACGCCGGAAGCGCAGCGCGCGAACGCATGGCGTGTGATCGACGGCACGGAGATCTGCTCGATTACGGCCAATCTGGGCGACACGCGCACGACGATCACCCATCCGGCGACGACGACGCACAGCCGCATCACGCCCGAAGCGCGCGCCGCAGCGGGCATTTCGGAAGGGCTGATCCGTCTTGCCGTAGGGTTGGAAAATGCGGGCGATATCCGCGACGATCTGGCGCGCGGATTGGCGGGGTAAGTCTCAAGCCATCAGGCGTAAGTCACGCCGGGATCAGTGGCGCACGGTGCGCCATTGGCCCGGCGCCAGACCGAAACGCCGCGTGAACGCATGCGTATAGGCACTTTGATCGCCAAAGCCGACTTCAAGGGCGATGTCGGTAAGCGAACGCCGTGGATCGGCGAGCAAGGTAATCGAGGTATCGAGCCGCAGACGCTGCAGATAGCGATGCGGCGTCTCGCCGAACGCCTCGATAAACAACTGATGAAAGCGCCGCATGCCGAAGCCGCAATGTGCGGCGAGATCGGCGATGCGCAGCGGCTCCGAGAGACGCGCGCGCAGCCAGCGGTCAATGCGCGCGAAGTCGAGGCCGGCGGCCGACGCGCCGTCGGGGGTTGCGGAGTGCGTCGTGCCGGCGTCCGCGAGCATGGCCGCGCATAGGCGCGCGGCGGCGTCCCAGTGAAAGCGCCGCGCCGCCGGATTGTCGGCGGCCTGCATGCCGCCCGTGGCGCGGGCGGCGATGCTATGCACGAGCCGCGTCAAGGACGCATCCACCGACACCGCCCGCGCGCGGTCGAACAACCGTTGCGGCACCGCCAGCGACGTGGCCGGCAGATCCAGCACCAATTGCCGGTTTTCGCCGACCCCGGCGTAATCGTGCTGCGCGCCCGCCGGAATCAGCCACGCCGAGCCGGAATCGATCATCTGACCGACCCCGTCCACCGTCATCACCATCGCGCCGTCGAGCCCGAGCACGACCTGGTGAAAGTCGTGCAGATCCGTGGCCTCGACCGCGCCGTAACGGCGCAACGAAACGCTGGGGGCGGTGACGGCCGCGTGGCTCATGAACGAACTGGAGAGAGAATTTAGACTTCGAGCAGTTCCACTTCGAACACGAGCGTCGCATTCGGCGGAATCACGCCGCCCGCGCCGCGCACGCCGTAGCCGAGTTGCGGCGGAATCGTCAGCTTGCGCACGCCGCCCACTTTCATGCCCTGCACGCCTTCGTCCCAGCCCTTGATGACCATGCCGCCGCCCAGCACGAACGCGAAGGGATCGTTTCGGTCCTTGCTCGAGTCGAACTTCTGGCCGTCGGTCAACCAGCCGGTGTAGTGCACGCTGACGGATTTACCGGCGACGGCTTCAGCGCCGCTGCCTTCGGTCAGGTCTTCATATTTGAGGCCGGATTCGGTAGTCACGGTCGCCATGAGTTGCTCCTTAATTCAGGTCGTAAAAAGCGACATTGTAGGCGTGTTGGCGGTGCGCCGGCCAGATGGCATGGGTTTGGCTACGGGTTTTGACGCGCTTGCGATTCCATTGGTATGCCAGCGCATGCTGATGCAGCCTGGCACGCAATGGAGCGTGCCTATAATGACAGTTCCGTTCCATACCATGCACAGCCTTAGAGGGCTTCGATTGTGACAACGTCTTCCACCGGAACCGGCAGCGGCCAGCAGGGCGCATCAGGGGTCTCCTTGTCCGAACGCACCGCGCATCTGTGCGCCGAGGCCGCACTGTTCATGCGCGATCACGTTTTGTCGCTGGTGTCGCACGACCTGCGTGGTCCGCTGAATGCGATCCATAGCTGGGCCTACGTGCTCGAACGCAAGCTCGACGCCAACGACCCAGCCGCGCAGCGTGCCATTACCGGCATTCGCAGCGGCGTGGATCAGCAGGTCAAGCTGCTGGAATCGCTCGTCGATACGACGCGCGCCGGCACCAAAACGGTGGCGCTCACGCGCGGGCCGTTCGCCTTGCAGGCTTTGTTCTCGGATTCGGTCGACGAGGTCCGCGCAGGCTTGGCGAGATCGCGCGGCGTGTCGGTCGCGTTCGAGTCGCAACTCTCCACCGAGCAATGCAACGGCGATCGCGAGCGTCTCGCCGCCACGTTGTGGCTGATGCTGACGTTCGCCGTGGAAGCCAGCACGAGTGGCGCCGAGGTCAAACTCGCGTCGAGTGCGGATGCAAATGCGTGGCACGCCGTCGTTACCTACGATCCGACGCTGGCCGCGTTCGACGATGCCTCACTGCCGCATCTGCTCGAACCGTTCGCGCGCACCCAGGCGCGGGCGCCGCGCGAAGCGGGGCGGATTGCGTGGGTGTTATCGCTGTGCAAGCGCGTCGCTGAAGCGCACGGCGGCGCCTTCGAGCAAGGCGAAATGCAGGACGGCCAGGCCGCGACGCTGACTTTGCGCATTCCGCTCGCCGCGGCTTAAGGGCGAGGGGCGAAGGGAGAAGGGCGAAGGGCGTCTGCGAGGCGGGCGGCAGACCGGTATCACCCGCCTCTTACATTCCTGCCTGCGCCACGATCGCCACGTCGCACTCTGGCTTTCACCCAGCTTTCGCCGCTTTATACTGACAACCTTTCGTTGCCGGAGCTTTTTCTCTTGATTCAGGTTGTCGCCCTTATCGGTGCGTTGCTGCTGGTCGCGCTCAATGGATTTTTCGTCGCCGCCGAATTCGGTCTGGTGAAATTGCGGCAGACGCGCATGCAGAGCCTCGCCGCGAAGCACGGCATGCGCGGCCGGTTGCTGGCGAAAGTACACGGCCAGCTGGACGCCTATCTGTCGGCCTGCCAGCTGGGCATCACGCTGGCGTCGCTCGGTCTGGGCTGGATCGGCGAGCCGGCTTTCGCGGATCTGCTGACGCCGGTGTTCAAACTGCTGGGCATCGAATCGGAGAAGCTGATCCACGGCGTTTCGCTGTTCTTCGCCTTCTCGTGCATCTCGTTCCTGCATATCGTGGTGGGCGAGCTGGCGCCGAAGTCGCTCGCGATCCGGCAAGCCGAGAAGGTGTCGCTGTGGGCCGCCACGCCGCTCTACGGTTTTTACTGGGCCATGTACCCGGCCATCTGGCTGCTCAACACCAGCGCGAACGCGGTACTGCGTCTGGCCGGCCTGACGGCGGATCACGGCGGCGACGCGCATTACTCCACGGAAGAACTGAAGCTGATCCTGCGCGGCCGCCGCGCCAATGTGGCGAGCGGCGCGGCCCTGGGCACGGCGGATGGCGCATACAGCCAGGATGAATGGAACACCATCGCGCACTCGCTGGATTTTTCGCGCATGACGGTTTCCGACCTGATGCGGCCGGCCTACGAGATGGTCGGACTACGCCGCGACTTGCCGTTGCGCGAGAACATGCAGGTGGTTGCGCAGCATCGCTTCAGCCGCTATCCGCTGTTCGAGGACGGCGCGGGCGAGCGCGTGGCCGGCATGATTCACCTGAAGGATCTGTTGCTGGCGCGTCAGGCAGGCAGCACGCTCGACGATCTCTCGAAGTATGTGCGGCCGGTTCAGTACGTGAAGCCGGACATGCCGGCGCTGGAACTGTTCCGGCGCTTTCGCAAGGGCGCGCCGCATATGGCGCTGGTCGGACATAAGAACGCCGCGCCGATCGGCTTTCTCACGCTCGACAATCTGCTCGGCGCGCTGGTCGGGCAGATTCACGACGAATTCCGTCAGGGCGACGCCGACTGGACCCGCATGGACGACGGCACGCTGATGGGCAAGGGCAGCTTGCCGGTGGTGTCGCTGGAACGGGCGCTGGGAATCGATATCGAGGAAGGCAGCGCCGAATCGGTGGGCGGCCTCGTGATTCAGGCACTCAACGATCTGCCGGCCGAAGGACAGCGGATCGAATTCGATCGCTTCGATATCGTCGTCAAGAAGATGAGGGGGCCGCGCATTCTGCTGGTGCGCGTGTATCCAAAGCACTTCGACGATGAGGACGGTTAAAATCTCCGTCCGACATCATCCGGGGGCGTCATGGGATATCTGCTCGTACTAGGCGTTGGACTGTTCGCAGGCATGCTGAGCGGCGTGATCGGCACCGGTTCGTCCATGCTGCTGATGCCCGTGCTCGTCATGCTGTTCGGCCCGCAACAGGCCGTGCCGATCATGGCGATTGCCGCGATCATGGGCAATCTGGGCAAGATCCTGGCGTGGTGGCGTGAAGTCGACTGGCGGGCGTGCGCCGCTTACTGCTCGACGGCCGTGCCGGGCGCGGCGCTGGGCGTGCGAACCTTGCTCGCATTGCCGCCGCATGCGGTCGAACTCGCGCTCGGCCTGTTTTTTCTTGCGATGGTGCCGACCCGTCGCTGGCTGGCGCGCCGCGCCGTCCGCTTCTCGTTGTTGCATCTCGCGCTGATCGGCGGCGTGGTGGGCTTTCTGACGGGTATCGTCGTGTCGACCGGGCCGATTACCGTGCCGGTGTTCATGTCATATGGCCTCGTGAAAGGCGCGTTTCTGGCGACCGAAGCGGCCGGGTCGCTCGCGGTGTACGGCACCAAAGTGGCCGTGTTCCAGCACTTCGGCGCGCTGCCGCTGCATATCGTGGTCGATGGCCTGATCACCGGTTCGGCGCTGATGGCGGGCTCGTTCGCGGCGCGCTATGTGGTGGTTCGCATGAGCGCGCGCACGTTCAAGCTGGTGGTCGACGGCTTGATGCTGTCGTCCGGGCTTTCGTTGTTGTGGGCTGCGGCACGTTAAAGCCTGGCAAGTCGCGGACTGCCATTTGCGCGCGCCGCGCTCGTGTCGCAAGCCTGGGTCTCAAGGCTTTAGTTCAGGCTCGCGGCACGCCATCCTCCACCAGCACCGCAACCGGCATGGCCGAAAGCGCGTCGCGCAGCAGCAGCGAGCCGTTATCGTCGACCTTGGGCGCGGCAGTGCTCATCCAGTCGAATAGCGAACGTGAGGTCAACTCGGCGGGCATCTCGACCGCAGTGTCGTCCCAGCGCGCCGCATCGACGAGCGGCAGGTCGCTGTCCTCACCGAGCAGGCCAGCCGCAAGGTGCGTCACGATGATTACCGCCCACGCGTTGCCATGCCTGCGCGCAAACGCGACCACCTGCGCGGCGTGCTTGCCCGTCACGTTTAGCGGCACATAAGCGCCTTCGTTCAGCAGTTGAGGCAGATGCGCGCGCAACGACAGCAGGCGCTGCACGACAGTCAGTTTGACGCGGCCATTGCGCCACTCGGGGAGGAATTCCGTCGGCGGCGTTTCGACCAGCCATTCGGCACGCTGGGCGAAATCGACCGGCCGGCGGTTGTCGGGATCCACGAGGCTGAAGTCCCACAACTCGGTGCCTTGATACAGGTCGGGCACGCCAGGCGACGTCAATCGTAGTACGGTCTGCTGCAAACTATTGATGGCGCCGGCCCGGCTGATGCGCGCCACCAGTGCCGACAACTCGCGCAGGAAGCCGTCGCGCCGCTGTGGCGCGAGGATATCGAACGGGAAGTCGTGGCAGGCCTTCTCATAGGCTTCGTCGGGCGCGAGCCACGACGTGCGCAGTTTCGCTTCGCGCAGCGCCTTCAACTGCCATTGCGCGACCCGTTCCGCGAGTTCTTTGACGCCGGCTTCGTCGTCGGGCGAAAGCTCGGGCGGCCAGCAACCCACCAGGGTTTGATACAGCATCGCCTCCGCGGCCGGCCCCGGCGCCCATTCGTGATTCAGCGTGGCCAGACTGCCGTCGAGCGCGCGGCGTTGCGGCGCATTCAAGGTCGACCACGCCCGCAGCGTCGCGCTCCAGTCGTGTGCAATCTCGCTGAGCACCGCTAGCCGCGCGCGCACGTCCTCACCGCGCTTGTGATCGTGCGTGGCGGTTGCCAGCATGGCATGCGGGAAGCGGCGCGCGCGTTCGAGATTGCCGTCGTGAAACTGCTTGACGGAAAGCGCGAACTCGCCCGGATCCGCACCCACCTCGTTGCGCGACAGCAGACGGCCATACCGATAGCAGGCGGTATCCTCGACCGCTTTCGCCGCCACCGGGGCGGTCAGTTGCGAAAACAGCGTCTGTGCCGTGCGACGCGACGAGCCCGCGTGATTGAACGGCTGCCCGTTCGCGCCTTGCTGCGCATTGGCGGCGGCGCCCTGGCGAACCAGCGCGGTGTCTTCGGCCGCGCCGTTGCCAAGCCACGCGTCGACCTGTTCCAGCACGGCGTAATCGGATGGCGGCAGGGCTTGCCGCGCGCCTTCCAGCGCCTGATTGAAGTAGACGTTATCCGCCTCGGTGCGCAAACCGCCTTGCGGATAGACCCGATACACCGGGAAATGCACTACCAGTTCGGTCAGCACGCGACGCAGCGCGGTGAACGTGAAGTCGCGTGTGTTGATCGAGTCACGCGCGATCCGATGCAATGCACGCGTCGCGCGGTCCAGTTCCGCCGAGAGATTTTCCGCGAGGATCTTGCGCCGCGCGGGCAATGCCTCATCGGCGAAATTCGGGCTGCGTCCGGTCAGCTCGGCCCATGTCGCCGCGAGCGGTTCGGCGCCGGCCGGATCGTGCAGCAGCGCGCCGACGTCGTTCATAAAGTCATAGCCCGTAGTGCCGTGGACCGGCCAGTCTTCGCGCAACGGTTCGCCGCGCGCGAGGATCTTTTCCACCACGATATACGGCTCACCTTCGCGCAGTTCGCCAAGGCGCTGCCGCAGCCGCTGGCAATATTCGCGCGGCTCGGCGAGACCGTCCACGTGATCGATCCGCACGCCGTCGATCAAACCTTCGGCATAAAGACGCAGCGGCAACGCATGCACCGCGTCGAACACCTCGGGGCGCTCGACCCGGATGCCGGCAAGCGTGCTGATATCGAAGAAACGCCGCCAGTTCACTTCGTCCGATGCCGTGCGCCACCATGCGAGCCGGAAATGCTGCCGCTCAAGCAACCGATGCAGCCGGTCGCGCGTTGCGGTTTCACCGGGTGCATAGTTGGCGAGCGCCGCTTCGATTGCCGATTTGCCGTTCTGCGCGACGAATTCGCGCAGCAGTTCGCGTCCTTCGGCGGCGCGCGGCTGGTCGGTGGGCTGGGTGGTGAGTCCGTGGAAGCGTTCGGCGAGCGCGCTGAGATCCGCGCGCTCGGCGCTTTGCAGAATCGCCGCGTAATCGACCGGACAAATCGGCCCGACGTGCGGCCCGTAGGCCACGTGAAAATGTCCCGTCTGCTCGGAGAAGGCCAGTTCGATGCGCCCTGCCGCGAGCTCGTCGCCATATGAGGCGCCGAGGCACGGCATCAGCACTTTGCCGCGCAGGGCGGGATCGGGCGAATGCCAGTCGATGTCGAAATGCCGCGCATACGCGCTATGCCGTCCCCATTCGAGGATATCGAGCCACCACGCGTTGCTCGATCCGCCGACGCCCATGTGGTTCGGCACCACGTCGATGATCAGCCCCATGCCGCGTTCGCGCAGTTTATCGACGAGCCGTTTGAGGCCCGCTTCGCCGCCGCATTCCTCGCTGACGCGGCTGTAGTCGACGGTGTCGTAGCCGTGCATCGAGCCCGGTTCGGCCGTCGTGACCGGTGACGCGTAAAGATGGCTGACGCCGAGCGCAGCGAAGTATTCGACGTGCGCGAGGGCGTCGTCGAACGTAAAGCCCTTGTGGAACTGGAGCCGGAGTGTGGAACGCGGGACGGTCATGGTGTGTCGGCCCCCGTAGAAGCCGTAGTGGATGCAGTAGCTGAAGCAGTGCCGGGGACGCTGGCGCTGCGGGCGCGCTCGACTGCCAGCAGGCGGTCGCAGAAAGCGGGTTCGGCGAACAGTTCGTCGACCGGCAAGGCGAGACGCCGCCGCCAGTTCGGATGCTCGTCGATCGAGCCGGGCAGATTCGGCTGGTCTTCGAGCGCGAGCAGATCTTCGAGCGGATACGTGACGAGCGGCATGGGCGTGGCGGCGACGAAGGCCAGCGCTTCATCCACGGGCGCGGTTTCGGGCGGCGGCGCGGGCACATCCTTCGCGGCCACGCCAGCCTGCTGGAAGGCGCTCCACAGCAAGGCGCGATCTTCCGCACGCTCCGCCATTGCGGCTTCAACCGGGTCCAGGCCGTCGGCGCGCGGCATGGTCTGGCCGATGCGATTGCGCCACACGATGTCGGCGCCGCGCCACCAGCCGGTGACGGTCGGCAGATCGTGCGTGGTAGTGGTGCCGACCGCGTTACGGTCCCACTGTTGCGGCGGTTTGAAGCCCTTGCCCGCTTCGGCGCCTTCGAACCACAGCACGCGAATGCCGGCGATGCCGTGTTCGTCGAGCCGTTCGCGGAACCCAGACGGCACGGTGCCGAGATCCTCGCCGATCACAATCGAACGATGCCGCCACGATTCGAGCGCGATCAGCCGCAGCATGTCTTCGAGCGGATAGCGCAGATAGGCGCCATGACGCGCGCTTTCGCCCTCCGGCACGAGCCACAGGCGGCGCAGGCCGAGGATGTGGTCGATGCGGATGCCGCCCGCGTGCGTAAAGGCCGCGCGCAGCATGTCGATGAAAGCCGAGAAGCCCTGGTTGCGCATGGCGCGCGGCGAGAACGTCGTGAGCCCCCACGCCTGGCCGGCCTGGTTGAACAGATCCGGCGGCGCGCCCACCGACACGCCCTGCAGCATCTCGTCGCGATACGACCACGCGTGGCTGCCGGCGCTGTCGCAACCGACGGCGAGGTCCGCGATCAGGCCGACCGCCATGCCCGCATCGCGCGCCGCATGCTGGGCGTGCGAGAGCCCCTTGGCGGCCAGCCATTGCAGGAACAGATGAAATTCGACTTCATGCCGATGCTCGTTTGCAAACGCTTCGACTTCCGCGCTGCGCGGATCGCGCAAGGCCTCGGGCCAATTGCGCCAGTGGCCGCTCGGCTCCGCTTGCGCAAGCTGAACCGCCTGCAATGCTTCGAAACGCGCGTGATCTTCGAGCGCGCGGCCGCCGCGCACGCAGAACGCGTCGAATTCGAGCGAACGCGGCGCATCCTGAGCGCGCTCGTTCACGCAGAATTGTTCGAAGAGTGTGCGCAACACCTTGAGCTTGAGCCGCACGGCCTGCGGCCAGTCGATCAACGTCAGGCGTTCGAGTTGCGACCACGCTTCGCCGGCCTGATGGGTTTCGATCGCGGCACGGGCTGCCTGCGCGCCGAACACGGCGGCCGGATCGATATGTGTCACGTTGAGCCACAGGCGCGAGGATGGCGAATAGGGGCTGAAGCGCTCCGGTTCGGCGCTGAACATCGCGTGGGTCGGACTGACGGCGAGCGCGTGCGCGCCGCGCTTCGCGCTTTCGATGGCAAGTTGCGCGAGCGCCGAATAGTCGCCGATGCCGCCGTCGCCGGTGCGCCGCAAGCCATATAGCTGGGCGGCGATGCCCCAGAGCGGCGGTGCGGGCGGCTTGTGTGCTGCCTGCCATGCATCCGCCGCGGTATAGCAGCGCGCAGGCGCCACCGCGAGCGTGATGCGGTGATCGTTGATCAGGAGCGTGTGATAACCGGGCTCGTCGATTGGCGCCAGCAGCGCGGCTTCACCCTTCGGCGCCGTGAAGCGGCCGTCGATCTGCGAGCCGCTTTCCAGTTCGATCCGGTAATGGCTGCCCGCCTTGATCGCCGCGGCGGGCAGCGCGATGCCGCGCTCGCACTCGGCGGTCATCAGCGGCGGCAGCTTGCGGCCGGACAGTTCCGCGTCGAGCGCGGCGGCGCTCTGGCGGATCTGGGTCGCGTTGCCGCACGGCAGCCCCATGCGTTCGAGCAGCACCGAGAGCGTGCTCTCGGGGACGTGCTGCATGACATGGTGTGCGTCTTGCCATTCGACTTCGAAGCCGGCGCGCGTGGCGAGGCTGTCGATGGATTCGGTGCGTCGCGTGGCGTTCATGCGTGCCACTCCCGTTCAATGACCTTGCGGGCGTCGTGCGTGTTGGCGTAGTCGCTGACGTCGCCGGTCAGCCATGCGATGAAGGCATAGGGCGGCAATTGCTGCTCCTCGAGATGATCGCGCGCGCGTGGCGGTGTTTCGAAGACGACCTTGCCTTCCGGCGTGTGCGGCAACGGCACGGCGGCGTCGCCCAGATTCAGGGCGATCGAGAGCGTCTCGCCGTCGTCGAGCCGCCAGCGGGCGACGAGCGCGTTCGCGTCGCCGCCGTTCTGCGCGGACAGCACCTCTGCCCCTAGCGCCTTCACATGCGCGAGACGCGGTGTGATGAGTTTTGCGCGCACCGTGAGGGCGGATTTGTAGAAGTGCATCCAGTCGAGCCGCTCCTGCGCGTCGGTTTGATCGGCATTGGCACTCGCGCGAGGCGACGACGCGGCGAAGGTCTGCGGATCGTTCGGATCGGGAATCTGCGCACGGCGCTTTTCGTCGCTGAAGGACGCGAAACGCGCGAATTCGCGGCGGCGTCCCTCGCGCACGGCATCCGCGAGATCGCCCTTGTAGTCAGTGAAAAACAGGAATGGCTGATCGGAGCCGAACTCTTCGTCCATGAACAGCAGAGGAATTTGCGGCGACAGCAGCAACAGCGCGGTGGCGGCGCGCAGCGCGCCGGGCGGGCTGAGTTTGCGCAGACGCTCGCCGAACGCGCGATTGCCGATCTGGTCGTGATTCTGCAGGAACATCACGAACGAAGTGGGCGACACATGCCCGCTCGGTTCGCCGCGCGGCTTGCCGTCGTGGATGGGCGAAGGCTCGCCCTGATACGCAAAACCTTCGGCCAGCACGCGCGCCAGCTTGCGGATCGGTTGATTCGCAAAGGCGTGATAGTAGCCTTCGGTCTCGCCGGTCAGCAGCACGTGCAGCGTGTTGTGCGCGTCGTCGTTCCATTGCGCGTCGAAATGCGTTTCGAGCAGGTTAGCCGTGTTGTGCTCGTTTTCGAGCACGAGATGCACATGGCGTCCATGCCGCACCTTGGCGCGAATATGGTCCGCGAGTTCGCGCAGCCATTCGTCGTTGTCGATGGCGTGTACCGCGTCGAAACGCAGGCCGTCGAAGCGATATTCGTCGATCCAGTACAGCGCGTTATCGAGGAAGAAATCGCTGACTTCGGTACGCTCGAAGTCGATCGCGGGACCCCACGGCGTATGCGTGCCTTCGCGAAAGAACGGCTTGGCGTATTGGTGCAGATAGTTGCCGTCCGGGCCGAAGTGGTTGTAGACCACGTCGAGGAACACATTCAGCCCGAGGCCGTGCGCCGTATCGATGAGCGCTTTCAGTTCGTCGGGGCGTCCATAGGCCGAATCGGGCGCGAACGGCAGCACGCCGTCATAGCCCCAGTTCCGCGAGCCGGGGAAGTCGTTCAGAGGCATCAGTTCGATGGCGGTCACGCCGAGTTCGGCGAGTGCGGGCAGCCTTTGCATGACGCCGGCGTAACCGCCCAGCGCGCCCACATGCAACTCGTACAGCACCGTCTCTTCCCACGGCCGGCCATGCCAGTGCGCGTGCTGCCACGTATAGGCGCGCGCGTCGATCACTTCGCTCGGTCCGTGGACGTCCTGCGGCTGAAAACGCGACGCGGGGTCGGGCACTTGCAGCTCGCCGTCGAGGCGATAGCGGTAAAGCGTGCCCGCGCCGACATCGGCTTCGGCTTCATACCAGCCATTGCCGGTGGCCGTCATTTCGAGCGTGGCGGGAGTACCGGGGCCTTCTATCATCAACTGCACGGACTGGCACGACGGCGCCCAAAAGCGGAAGCGCGTGTGCGGCCGCGTGCTGGCCGCGCCCATGACCTGCGCGCCGAACGGCAGACAATGCGCATGATGACGCGCGTGAGGATCAATCGGACTTTCGGACATCATTCATCACCATTCGGTTTAGCTCCGCCGCCTCGTATTCCGGTCACGCCGGATTTACGGGGCGCCGTCGCCGGGCATTGCGGTGCCGGGATCGGGCGGCAGTGCGGTCAAAAGCCGCGGGCCGTGTTGCGGCCCAGCTTGCCAGCCGGCCTGCCAGTCTGCGTCGCCTACTGGCCTTGCGGCCAGCACGACGAGGCCGTGGCCGGCCACTTCCACCTCCGGTGCCGCCAGAGCACGAGGGGGCGCAGCGGGGTCTGCAGTATCTAGCAGCACGTGCCATTCCAGATGCGGCGCGGGTGGGGCGAAACGCAACATTCCGCTCGATGCATTGAGCATCATCAACAATACTTCCGTTTCTCCATCGAGTGCCGGACCCGCGCGGCGCAACGTCAGCGCGCGTCCTTCGGGATCCTGCCAGGCCTCGATGGTCAAGGGAAAACCGCGTTCGTCGAACCAGCCGATGTCGTACAGGCCGGGCAGGACTTCACGGTCGCCGAACAGGAAACGAGTCTCGCGCAGCAGCGGATGCTGCTTGCGCAAGGCGATCACGCGCGCCACGAACCCGGTCATCTTGCGACCTTCTTCGGAGCCCGCCCGTTCCCAATCGATCCATGATAGTTCGTTGTCCTGGCAGTACGCATTGTTATTGCCGTGCTGGGTGCGGCACGATTCGTCGCCGGCCGGCAGCATCGGCGTGCCGAGCGCCATGAAGAGCGTCGCCATCAGCGAGCGCGCCACGCGGGCGCGGGTTTCGAGAATCGCGGGATCATCGGTGGGCCCTTCGACGCCCCAGTTCGAACTGCAATTTTCGTTGTGGCCGTCGTTATTGTTTTCGCCGTTCGCTTCGTTGTGTTTCTGCTCGTAGGAGACGATGTCCGCGAGTGTAAAACCGTCGTGCGAGGCGACGAAATTGACCGACGCCCACGGTTTTCTGAAACGGCGGTTGAACAGGTCAGCCGAGCCCGTCAGGCGCGCGGCGAGGTCCGGACGCAAGCCGGCGTCGCCACGCCAGAAACGGCGCACGGTGTCGCGGAAACGGTCGTTCCACTCGCCGAAGCCCGGCGGATGATTGCCCAGCTGATAGCCGCCGGGGCCGATGTCCCACGGCTCGGAAATCAGCTTGCGCTGCGACAGGATCGGGTCCTGGCGCAAGGCGTCGAAAAAGCCCGAGCCGGGATCGAAGCCGTTATGTTCGCGCCCGAGCGTCACGCCGAGATCGAACCGGAAGCCATCGATGTTGAACGCCGTCGACCAGTAACGCAGCGAATCCATCACCATCTGCAGCACGCGTGGATGCGGCAGATTCAGCGTGTTGCCGCAGCCGGTGTCGTTGATATGGTGGCGTTCGTCGCCAGGCACGAGGCGGTAATAGCTGGCGTTGTCGAGCCCTCGCCATGACACCGTCGGGCCCATCTCGCCGCCTTCGCAGGTGTGGTTGTAGACCACGTCGAGGATCACTTCGATGCCGGCCGCATGCAATTGCCGCACGGCGATGCGCATTTCGTCGAGCCGGTGCGTGCTCAGATACGACGGCTCCGGCGCGAAGAACCCCGCCGTGTTGTAACCCCAGTAGTTGCGCCGGCCGCGCTCCACCAGAAAGCGGTCGTTCAGAAAGGCGTGCACGGGTAATAGTTCGACCGCGGTGACGCCGAGCTTTTGCAGATGCTCGATGAATTCCGGCGACGACAGCGCCGCGAACGTGCCGCGTTCGTGCGTGCGCAGATTCGGCCGCAGCATCGAGGCGCCGCGCACATGCGTTTCGTAGATGACCGTTTCGCCCCACGGCACATTCGGCCGTGTGTCGTGCGACCAGTCGAAGGCCTCGTCGATCACGACGCATTTTGGCATGGCCGGCGCCGAATCGCGCCGGTCGATGGAAAGGTCGAGCCGGTTCGAATGCATCCGATAGCCGAACAGCGCGTCGGACCAGCGGAACTGGCCCACCAGCTTGCGCGCATACGGATCGAGCAGCAGCTTGTGCGGATTGAAACGATGGCCGTTTTGCGGCTGATAGGGGCCGTGCGCGCGGAACCCGTAGGCGGTGCCGGGATGCGCGTTAGGCAGGTAGCCGTGCCAGATTTCGTCGGTGCATTCGGGCAGCGTGAAACGTTTCAGTTCCTTGCGGCCCGTCGGGTCGAACAGGCACAACTCGATTTGCTGCGCATTGGCCGAAAACACCGCGAAATTGACGCCGAGTCCGTCCCAGCTCGCCCCAAGTGGATAGGGCGAGCCCGGCGAAAGCCGGTCGGGCAATGCATGCGACATGGTTCCCGTCCTTGTTCTGATGGTTCATTTATTCGCGGGGCATTCCTTTAAGCGGTTCGCGGCTGGACTTCAGTTGTCCGCGCGCAGCACGATCGTCGCGAGCGGCGGCAGGATCAGCGCAGCCGAATGCGCCTTGCCGTGGCTGGCGATGTCCTCGGTATAGATCAGCCCGGCGTTGCCGACGTTCGAGCCGCCGTACACGCTGGCATCCGTATTGAGGACTTCGCTCCAGCGCCCGGCGAGCGGCATGCCGACGCGGTAGCCGAGGCGCGGCACCGGCGTGAAGTTGCAGACCACCACCAGTTCGCGGCCCGCTCCATCGAGGCGGCGGTAGGCGAAGACGCTGTTGTCGGCATCGTCGCCGATCAGCCATTCGAAGCCGCCCGGTTCGCAGTCGAGCGTGTAGAGCGCGGGCTCGTCGCAATAGAGGTGGTTGAGGTCGCGCATCAGTTTTTGCGCGCCGTGATGGAGCGGATCGTCGAGCAGATGCCAATGCGGCGAGCCGTCGTGATCGAACTCCGCCATCTGCCCGAACTCGCCGCCCATGAACAGCAGCTTTTTGCCGGGATGGGTCCACATGAAGCCGAAATACGCGCGCAGGTTGGCGAACCGTTGCCAGCGGTCGCCCGGCATCTTGCCGAGCAGCGAGCCCTTGCCGTGCACCACTTCGTCATGCGAAAGCGGCAGCACGAAGTTCTCGGAATACGCGTAGACCATCCCGAACGTCATGTTGTGGTGATGGTAGCGGCGGTACACCGGATCTTCCTGCAGATAGTGCAGGGTGTCGTGCATCCAGCCCATGTTCCACTTGAACTCGAAGCCGAGGCCGCCCTCTTCGACTGGCGCGGTGACGCCCGGCCATGCCGTCGATTCTTCCGCAATCGTGATTGCGCCCGGCACGCCCGGCACGTAACCCACTTCGTGATTGAGCCGCTTGAGAAACGCGATCGATTCGAGATTTTCGCGGCCGCCGTAGATGTTCGGCACCCACTCGCCCGCCGCGCGCGAATAGTCGCGGTACAGCATCGACGCCACCGCATCGACGCGCAGCCCATCCACGTGATAGCGCTTCAGCCACGCCAGCCCCGAGGCGATCAGGAACGCGCTCACCTCGTTGCGGCCGAGGTTGTAGATCATCGTGTTCCAGTCCTGGTGGTAGCCTTCGCGCGGATCGGCGTGCTCGTAGAGCGGCGTGCCGTCGAAATCGATCAGGCCGTGCGCGTCGTTCGGAAAGTGCGCCGGCACCCAGTCGAGAATCACGCCGAGACCGGCTTCGTGGGCGCGATTGACGAACTGCGCGAATTGCTCCGGCGTGCCGAAACGTGCCGAGGGCGCAAATTGCCCGAGCGGCTGATAACCCCACGAACCGCCGAACGGATGCTCGGCAATCGGCATGAATTCGACGTGCGTGAAGCCCATGCCCTGCGCGTATGGAATCAGACGGTCGGCCAGTTCGGCCCAGTCGAGGCCACGGTGTCCGTCTTCCGCGATGCGCAGCCACGACTCGGCATGCACTTCGTAGATCGAGATCGGCGAGCGCGCCGTCTGATTGGCGCCGCGCGACTGGATCCACGCCTCGTCGGTCCACGGAAACTGTTCGATCTCGTCCACGTGCGCGACGACCGAGGCCGTCGCCGGCGGCCGCTCGGTTTGCATGGCGCAGGGGTCGGCCTTCAGCGGCAACGGATGACCGTCGCGTGCCAGCAATTCGTACTTGTAGCGCGTGCCCGGCCCGACGCGCGGCACGAACAGTTCCCACACGCCTGCCTGATGCCGCAGGCGCATCGGATGACGCCGTCCATCCCACGAGTTGAAGTCGCCGACCACCGAGACGCGTCGTGCATTCGGTGCCCATACGGCGAAACGCACGCCGGGTACGCCGTCGATTTCCATCGGCCGCGAGCCGAGGCATTCGAGCACGGCGTAGGGGTCGCCATTGGCGAGCCGGTAAAGCGGTTCGTCGCCCAGCACCGGACCGAATGAATAGGTGTCCTCGATTTCCTGCACGGGGCCATGCCAGTCGATGCGCAGCCGGTAAGGCACGGCGTCGCTGACGCGGCCAACGAACAATCCGCTGGAATGGATCTTCTGCAATTCACCGAGCGTCGCGCCGTCGGCACGTGCAATCACCGTGACCTGCGCGGCATTCGGCAATAAGGCGCGCACCACCGGTCCCGCGTCGGTCTGATGCAGGCCGAGTTGCGAAAACGGATCGGGGTGGCGTGCTTCGACCAGCGCATCGAGATCGAGCGGTTGCAGGCTGGCGGTCGGATCGTACTCACTCATAATCGCCCTCAGCCGGGTTAGGCGGTGTGGCGCCGGTCGAGCCGGACGCGGATGAATCGTGGGGAGCGCCCGTGTCGCCGAGCAAACGGCTCGCGAGCGCAGCAAGGCCGCGGACCGGCAAGCCGAGCCAGGTCGGCCGGTTGGCGGCTTCGTAACGGATCTCGTAGGCGGCCTTTTCGATCAGGAAGAGATCGAGCAGGGCCTGCTCCGAGGCCGGCGCGACGAGCGGTTGATCGGCCTGCGCGACGGCTGCGCGGTAGGCGTCGAGGAAACTTTCGGTTGCGTAGACGCGGAAGCGGTCGAACAGGGCGCGCTTGCGGTCGGCGGTCTGTTGTGGCGCGCTTTCCGTGGTGGACTGGGCGGCGGCGCTCGCATACGAGAACGAGCGCAGCAAACCGGCGACGTCGCGCATCGGGCTCGACTTCTGACGCCGTTCGTCGAGCGAGCGGGCGGGCTCGCCCTCGAAGTCGATCAGATACGCGTCGCCTTGCGCAACCAGCACCTGGCCCAGGTGGAAGTCGCCATGGATGCGGGTGCGCAATGCGCCTGCATTGGCCGGGACGAGTTTCGCGACCGCTTCGGTCAGCGCCGCGCGACGGTCGAGCAGACTGCGCGCCAGATCGCGCGTATCGTCGGTCAGTTGATCGACGCGTTGCGCGAGCAGGTCGAGTGCGGAGTCGAGCAGGGACAATGTGCCTTCGGTCCATGCCTTCACCTGCCCGGCCGTGGCGGCTTCCGGCGCGAACGCCGGATCGTCGGACGGCAAGGCGAGCGCCACGTGCAGCTCGCCGAGGCGCCGGCCGATCACGCCGGCCATGCTCCGGTAGCCGTCGATGGCCTGGGCTTCCTTCTCGCGATCGGGCACGGCGTCGTCGGCATCGACGGCCAGCGCGAGGTCGTCGATGGTGCGGCGCAGATAATCGAGCGCCCAGTTCCACGCGTCGCCCTGGTTGTCGATGAAACCTTGCAGGATGCACAGCGTATGCGGCACGCCGGCCGGATCGACGCGCACCACTTCGCCATACAGCGGCGCGGTGTTGGCGTAACCGATCTTCGTCAGATAGCGGCTGATTTCCGCTTCCGGATGAACCCCGGCCACGAGCCGCCGCACCAGCTTGAGCACGATGGCATCCGCGATGATCAGCGAACTGTTGCTCTGCTCGGCCGCGAGCCAGCGAATTTCCGGGCGGTCGCCGAGATCGATTTCGTCGAGGCGCTCGGTGGGGATAAAGCGGATTTCGCTCTTCTGCACCGTCGGCACCACCGCGCGTTCGCGCAGCTTGCGCAGCACGTTGTGGGCGAAGATCGGCAGGGCGAAGGCGTCCGTGAGATGGCCGACGTTGCGGCCGCGGCGCACGCGCGCCAGCGCCAGTTGTATGAAGAGCGGCGTGGTGGTTTCGCCGCCCCACGTAATCGCGATCGGCAAGACATAGCGCTCGGTGTGATCGCCCACGTCCGCTTCGATCTCGGTGAAGGCGAAGCCGCCGTTCGGGATCGTCGTCAGCGCGGCGAGACGTACTGCGTGCAGTTGCTGATCTTTGGACGCGAACCAGCGGCGCCGGCTCAGCCACGACGGCAGCACTTCCGATTCGAGCAAGCGGACGTTTTCCGGCGTCGGACCCGCCTGGCCTTCGCGGATCACGATGGTCACGAATTCCGGCAGCGGTTCCGAGTGCGGCTGCGCCCAGGTGGGACGCTGGGTCCCCGGGCAGATCAGGAACCACAGGAAACCATAGGGCGGAAAAGTCAGCAGATAGGTCAGTTGGCCGATGGCCGGGAACACGGAGTCCGCCGTCATTTCGATCGGCACCGAGCCCGCGAATTCGGACAGATCCAATTCGACCGCCTGCGGCGCCCGCGACAGATTCGCGACGCACAGAATGGTCGGCTCGCCCGGCAACTCGCGCAGATACGCGAGAATCTTGCGATTGGCCGGCTTCAGGAAGCGAATCGTGCCGCGCCCGAAGGTCTGCTTGGCGCGGCGCGTGGCGAGCATGCGGCGCGTCCAGTTGAGCAGCGAGTGCGGATCGCGGCTCTGCGCTTCGACGTTGACCGCGTCGAAACCGTACAGCGAGCCCATCACCGGCGGCAGCACCAGTTGTTCGGGATCGGCGCGCGAGAAGCCGCCGTTGCGGTCCGACGACCATTGCATCGGCGTGCGCACGCCGTCGCGGTCGCCCAGGTGGATGTTATCGCCCATGCCGAGTTCGTCGCCGTAATAGATCACGGGCGTGCCGGGCATCGACAGCAGCAGCGAATTGATCAGCTCGATGCGGCGGCGGTCGCGCTCCATCAAGGGGGCAAGACGGCGCCGGATGCCGAGATTCAGGCGCGCGCGGCGGTCGCTCGCATAGGTGTTCCACAGATAGTCGCGCTCGGAATCCGTGACCATTTCGAGCGTCAGTTCATCGTGATTGCGCAGGAAAATCGCCCACTGGTTGGTCGGCGCCAGATCCGGCGTTTGCCGCATGATGTCGGTGATCGGAAAGCGGTCTTCGCTGGCGATCGACATGTAGATGCGCGGCATCAGCGGGAAGTGGAACGCCATATGGCATTCGTCTTCGTCGCCGAAATATTCCTTCACGTCTTCCGGCCATTGATTCGCCTCGGCGAGCAGCATCCGGTTGGGATACTCGGCGTCGATGGTGGCGCGAATCTTCTTCAGGATTGCGTGCGTTTCCGGCAGATTTTCGTTATTGGTGCCTTCGCGTTCCACCAGATACGGCACGGCATCCAGACGCAGCCCGTCGATGCCCATGTCGAGCCAGAAGCGCATCACCTGCAGCACTTCCTTCAGCACGGCAGGATTGTCGAAATTCAGATCCGGCTGGTGCGAATAGAAACGGTGCCAGTAATAGGCGCCTGCCACCGGATCATGCGTCCAGTTGGACGGCTCGCTGTCGATAAAGATGATCCGCGTACCGGTGTATTTCTCGTCCGTATCGGACCACACATAGAAGTTGCGGTGGTTCGAGCCGGGCTTGGCGCGCCGCGCGCGCTGAAACCACGGGTGCTGATCCGACGTGTGGTTGATCACCAGTTCGGTAATCACACGAATCCCGCGTGCGTGCGCTTCCTGAATGAAGTGCCTCACGTCGGACAGATTGCCGTAATCCGGATGCACATTGCGATAGTCGGCAATGTCGTAACCGTCGTCGCGGCGCGGCGACGGGTAGAACGGCAGCAGCCAGATCGCGTTCACGCCGAGTTCGGCGATGTAATCGAGCTTGGCGATCAGGCCGGGGAAGTCGCCGACGCCGTCGTTATTGGCGTCGAAGAACGACTTGATATGCACCTGATAGATGATCGCGTCTTTGTACCAGAGCGGGTCGTCGCTCAGCGTCGATACCTTGCCGCGCTTTGCCGGCTTCGCTTTTGCGGCACGGCTGCTGGCTGTCGCTGCGACCGCTGTGGCGGAAGCCTGCGACGTGCTCTCGGTCGGGTCGTCACGTTTCATTACGCACCTTCGGTCGGGGGTTGGGCGCCAGCGTCTGCATGGCTGCCGCTGTCGTCGTCTGCGCTGGGGGGCTCGGCAGGCAAGCCGCCGGCAGGTGCGATGCGCCAGATGGCGAACGGCATCACACCGGGGTTGAGCCGCACGTGCTGCCAGCGGCCGTACCACTCGGAGCGGGCGCCGGTCATCTGGTCCACCACTTCGAGCGCTGCATGATCGTCCAGATGCCAATGCGCAAACGTGGCCCACGAAAGCTCCACGTCGGCGCCCTGTTCGTTGTGCGGATCGAGATTGATGGCGACGACCACTACGTTGTCGCGCGCTTCGGTGGCTTTCTCGAAGAACAGGATGTGGTCATTGTGCGCCGGCAGGAACGTCACGCCCAGATGCGATTGCAGCGCGGGATTGGCGCGGCGGATCCGGTTCAGAGCCGTGATTTCGCCGACGATGTTGCCGGGCCGGTTCCAGTCCCACGCGCGCAACTGATACTTTTCGGAGTCCAGATACTCTTCGCTATTGGGCAGCGCGGCGGCTTCGCAGAGTTCGAAGCCGCTATACACGCCCCACAGACCCGACAGCGTGGCGGCGAGCGCGGCGCGCATCACAAAGCCGGCGCGGCCCCACGACTGCAAATGACGCGGGTTGATATCCGGCGTGTTGACGAAGAAATTCGGCCGGTAATACTCGCGGGCATTCGTCTGC
The DNA here is from genome assembly GCF_900996235.1 of Paraburkholderia sp. BCC1885. Taxonomy (GTDB): domain Bacteria; phylum Pseudomonadota; class Gammaproteobacteria; order Burkholderiales; family Burkholderiaceae; genus Paraburkholderia. The sequence continues at coordinate 81,108 of NZ_CAAJGM010000033.1, read as the reverse complement.
GTGAGTTCGGTGAGGTAATCCGTGAATTCGCGCTTCGATTCGCGCCACGTGAAATAGGTGTACGACATCGAAAAGCCGATCTTGCCGAGCCGGTTCATCATGCGCGGCCGCGTGAAGGCCTCGGCGAAGAAGATCGTGTCGGGATAGCGCGCCCGCACGTCGCCGATCATCCATTCCCAGAACGGCAGCGGTTTGGTATGCGGATTGTCGACGCGGAAAATGTGCACGCCCGCTTCGATCCAGAACAGGATCACGTCGCGCAATGCCAGCCACAGGTCGGGCTTGGCATCGTGCGCATAGAAGTCCGGGTTGACGATGTCCTGGTATTTTTTCGGCGGATTCTCCGCGTAGCGCAATGTGCCGTCCGGGCGCCAGGCGAACCACGTGGGATGTTCCTTTAGCCACGGATGATCCGGCGAGCATTGAATCGCGAAATCGAGCGCGATCTCGAGACCATGCTCGTGCGCGGCGGCGAGCATCTGCTTGAAGTCGTCGAGCGTGCCGAGTTGCGGATGAACGGCCGTGTGGCCGCCTTCCGCCGCGCCGATCGCATAGGGACTGCCGACGTCGCTCGGCTGCGCATTCAACGTGTTGTTGCGGCCCTTGCGATTGGCGAGGCCGATTGGGTGGATCGGCGGGAAGTACAGCACGTCGAAACCCATCTCGCGGATGCGCGGCAGTTTCTTCGTGACATCCGCGAAGGTGCCGTGACGGGCTTCGTCGTCGCTCATCGAACGGGGGAAGATCTCGTACCAGCTTGCGAAGCGCGCGGCGGCCCGTTCGGCGTCGATCCGGTAGACGATCGGGTCGCGCGCGAGGAACGGCCGGTGGCGCGCCGCAGCCATGGCTTTGGCCGTGGTGGGCGCGAGCAGCAGGGCAATGCGCGTGTCCAGATCCGCCTTGGCGAACACCTTGACGATATGTTCGAGCGGCTCGGTGACGGCGCCTTCCACCGTCTCCACTTCGGCCAGCACCAATGCAAACAGGTGACTCGCTTCGTCGACTTCCAGCTCGACGGTCTGCCCGGCCTTGAGTTTCTTCTGCACGTGCTCGACCAGCGAGGCGAAATCGTCGCGCCAGGCGATTACCGTGAATTCATGGCGGCCGACCCGTTCGAGCGGGATGCGCGCGGCCCATAGATCATTGCCGGCGGGCGCCACGGGAAGCATCGGCACTTCGTGCCAGGCGGTTTCGTCCGCTGCCCGCCAGACGACTGCGGCGGCGATCTTGTCGTGCCCTTCCGCGAAGATTGCGGCGGTCACTTCCGCCCGTTCGCCCACCGTGCGCTTGACGACGAAGCGGCCATTGTCGACCGACGGGCCGACGCTTTCGATCGCCACGCGCGGCGCGGCAATCGCCTCCATCACCGATTTGCGGCCGCTGCGCTTGCTGCCCGCCTTGTCGACGGGCGGCGCGAGACGCACCGGCTTTTCGGCCAAAGCACTGAACAGGCGGCAGGCGCCGGGTCCAAGCGTAAAGGGCTGCAGGGTGGCGGGCGCGGTGCCTTGAGCGGCGTCGAGCGGCACGAAGCGGGTGAAATTGCCCGGCACGCCGGCGAGAAAGCGCGCGGGATCGACCCGCACCGGCTTGCCGAGGTCCGGATTGACGACGATGAGCGTGGCCCGCTGGCTGTCGCGAAGGTCGAGACGATCGCCGCGCAACAGCACGGCAGCGGGCGCGCTCGGGCCGCTTAGCGCGCGCAATTCGCCGACGCTTTGCAGCGCCGCCGAGTCGCGCAGCACGGCGTTCACGTGTTTGATCGGGCCGGAGAGATCGAAGCGCCGCGCTTTGCATAGCTCGGCGAACTGCGAGGCGTTACCGCGGGTGTAGGACATTGGTTGCGCGACGCCGTATTCGAAGCCCATCGACATCATCCAGCCGGTGCCGGTGGAGGCGGCCATGAACAACGCGCGAAGGTAGGCGCGTTCGAGAATGGCGGCGTCGTGGGCGTCGTCGTGATCGGCGGCGAGGCGGCTGCCGTAGGGCGCTTCCGGAAATGCGACCGGCGCGGCGATGCGGCTCAGCGCGGCATGTTCATCGGTGATCCAGCTGGCGCGAAAGTCCCACCAGCGAATCGAGGAAAACACGCTGTCGAAGCCCGCGTCCTCTAATTGCAGCAGGTCGCCACGTGCCAGACCCGGCGTCGCGGCGAGAAAGCGCACCTCGGGATACTGCGCCCGTACCGCTGCACCAAGCTGGCGCCAGAAGGCGGGCGGCACGCGATGCGGCGAGTCGAAGCGAAAGCCGGCAACGCCCGCTTCGGCCAGCGCGAGCAATTCGCGAGTCCACCACTCGAGCAAGCCGGCCTGGTTACCTTCGTTGCCGAAGTTCACATAGGCGACGTTGTCCTCGCGATGCGCGTGACGGGGATCGAGCCGTGCTTCCTCGGATTCGAACGGATGGAACCAGTCGGGATGCTCGGCAAACAGCACGCCGTCGGCGGCGACCCGGTCGATCACGAGGTCGATCAGCAGGTTCAGCCCGTGTTGACGCGCGGAGCCGGCGAGGCTGCGCAGCGCCTCAGGCGCGCCTTGCTGGGCTTCGAAGACCGGATGCAGATGACGATGATCGCTGACGATCTGCGCGTGTCCTGCCCGTCCGGGCTGGAACAGCGCGCCGATCAACACGTGGTCGAAGCCCGACGCGGCGGCATGCGCGAAATGCGCGGGCCAAGCGTCGAGGGGTCCGACGAGGAGGGAGTGGAGAAAGTAGATCCGCGGCGCATACCTTTGTGAAGGTTCCATCGGTCGTTTCCAGATTCGTCCTGCCGCGATGCGGATGCACCTGAATGCGATCACATCACTCGTTGGGGGCTTCCAGAGCCGGGGCCGCGCGCCGTCGAAAGTCTGCGCACCACTGGTCAATGTAGCGCAAAGATCGCCTGCCCGCCGGGCAGTAGCGAACACTACGCACGCGCACGCGCCAGTCACGCGGTTCTGGACCAGATAATGCAGAACATGCAGCAAGCGTTGTGCCAGCGGCGCGGTGGCCAGCGAAAAAACGGGAGAAGCGCGGGCGGATGCGGCTTGGGCCGAAGCTGCGCATCGCGGCGCCGGCGGATGAACCGGGCGCCTGCTCAGCGGCTTTTACAAAGAAGGAGAGGGGATTGCCGGCAGCGGCGTCTTCGCAGGACGAAGCGCGCTGCCGGATAACTGGGCTTTGCTCTGAGAACCCGGCTTTACGAACCGAGCAGGCCCGCTGCAATGTTCACGCACAGGCCGAGCACGGCCACGTTGAAATAGAACGAGAGGATGGATTGCGCGAGCGCGGCGCGACGGATCGTGCGCGAGCGGAGCACCACGTCCGAAGTCTGCGAGGCCACCGCGATGGTGAACGAAAAGTACAGGAAGTCCCAATAGTTCGGCTGCAGTTTGGTATCGGGGAACTGCAGCGCGGTCTCCTGCGGGTCGGAGCCGTAGTAAAGGCGCGCGTAGTGCAGCGTGAAGATGGTAGGGATCAGGAACCATGCGCCGAACATCGTCAGCGCCGTCAGCACGTAGTGGGCGAGTGTCGACGCGGTGCCGAGGTTCTTGGCCGAAGCCAGTTCGAGGACGATGGCCGCAATACTCGCCACGGTAGCGAGGCAGATCACGAACAGCACGACACCGGCGTTTTCGTCGTCGCGCATTGCGAACTCGCGGACGCGGTCTTCGTGGGCCATCGCCATATGCGTCCAGATGAGCACGAGGTAGGACCAGACCGCGAGATCCCACGCGGCCAGCACGCGCACCATGGGCCGCATATGCGACGGCACGAACAGGGCGACGATGATACCGATTACAAGCGCGGCGACCATACGTGGCCGGTTGCGCAGAACCTGCGGATAAATATTCGATGGCATGGGCGATTGAGTGTGAGGTGCTGTTCGGACGCAGCACTGTTGGGCAACAAAGCGCGTGTTTGGTTCTACCGCGCGCGCCCGGCGGCATTTGTAGAATGATCGCCGGGCAGTTATAGTCTCCCGCAACGGCCTTGCGCCGGGCTTTCAATTGCAAAAGTTGTGCATGAGCGGAGCCCCCATGACGGATGTACCCGATAAAGATGAGCATGGCGCGCGCCGCGACATGGCGCACGCCCACTCCGCTGGCCGCCGAACGTGGCTGCTGGGCGCGTGCGCGGCGGCCGCCGCGCTGGCGTTCAGCAGTGTGGGACGCCTCGGCGCGTCGTTTGGAATCTCCCCCGCCTTGGCCGATTCGCCCGCGGGCGGCGGCCTCGACGCCTTTCTCGCCCTGTCGCAGCATCTGACGGCTCGAACCAGCTTCGACCCGGTGCTCAGCAAGCGTGTCTACGATGCGCTGTGTCATGCAGACGGTCAGTTCACGCAGAATGTCGCCGCCCTCAACACCTGGTTGCAAGATCATGGCGGCGTGCCGTCCGACAAGGTGACGCAGACCTTGCAAGCGGATCAACCGGCGCTCGCGAGGACGGTCGGCGCAGTGATGCGCGGCTGGTATCTCGGCCTCGTCGGCGACCTGCCGCATGTCCAGGTGGTGGCCTATGAACGCGCGCTGATGTTCGATCCGGTGAAGGACGTGCTGACGATTCCGTCGTATTGCCGCGACGTGCCGTTCTACTGGACGCAAAAGCCCGCCGGCGCCTGACGCACGGCATGCCTCTCGCACGTGTCGTGAGTCGCTTGAGTACGCGGCTGCGGCATGCATCAATAGCCACTGGCGACAAGCCAGGCCAGCACAAAAGATAAGAGCGCAACAATGGCAAATTCCAATTCCGCCGACGTGGTCGTGGTCGGTTCGGGCGTAGCAGGTAGCCTCGTGGCGCATCAACTGGCGCTGGCCGGCGCCTCGGTGATCATGCTCGAAGCCGGGCCGCGCATTCCGCGCTGGCAGATCGTCGAGAACTTCCGCAATTCACCGGCCAAATCCGACTTCGCGACGCCCTACCCCTCGACGCCTTACGCACCGCATCCCGAGTATTCCCCCGCCAACAACTACCTGATCCAGAAGGGCGAGTATCCCTACAATTCGCAGTACGTACGATTGGTGGGCGGCACGACCTGGCACTGGGCCGCGGCCGCATGGCGATTGTTGCCGGCGGATTTCCAGTTGAAGAAACTGTATGGCGTGGGCCGCGATTGGCCTTATCCGTATGAAACGCTCGAACCCTGGTACTGCGCCGCCGAAGCGCAGCTTGGCGTGTCGGGTCCGGATAGCTCGATCGATCTCGGCTCGCCGCGTTCGAAGCCGTATCCGATGAGCCCGCTGCCGTTGTCGTATATGGATCAGCGCTTTAGCGACGTGCTCAACGCGCAAGGCTTCAAGGTGGTACCCGAGCCGGTCGCGCGCAACAGCCACCCCTACGATTCGCGCCCAACCTGTTGCGGCAACAACAACTGCATGCCGATTTGTCCGATCGCTGCCATGTATGGCGGCGTCGTGCATGCGGAGAAAGCCGAGCAGGCCGGTGCGAAACTGATTCCGGAAGCGGTGGTGTATCGCGTCGAAGCGGACAACAAGGGGCTCATTACCGCAGTCCACTACAAGGACCCGAACGGCAACAGCACACGCGTGAGCGGCAAGCTGTTCGTGCTGGCGGCCAATGGCATCGAAACGCCCAAGCTGATGCTGATGTCGACTTCCGACAAATTCCCGCACGGTATCGGCAACAGCTCCGATCAGGTGGGCCGCAACCTGATGGATCATCCAGGCACGGGCGTAACCTTCCTCGCCAACGAGCCGCTCTGGCCCGGCCGCGGACCGATGGAAATGACCTCGGTGGTCAACTTCCGCGACGGCGCGTTCCGCTCTGATTACGCGGCGAAGAAACTGCATCTGTCCAACGGCGTGCCGACTATGTCCGTCACCGCCGCGTTGCTCAAACAGGGCGTCACCGGCGCCGAACTCGACCGCCAGATTCGCGATCGCGCCGCGCGCACGCTGAACATCAACAGCTTCCATGAACATCTTGCCGAGCCGCAGAACCGCATCGTACCTTCGGCGGATCAGAAGGATTCGCTGGGCATTCCGCAGCCGGAGATCTACTACTCGATCAACGACTACGTGAAGAAGAGCGCGGCCAATACGCACGAACTGTATGCGCAGATCGCCGCGCTGTTCGGCGGCGCGGAGGTGTCGTTCGACGATACGTTCGCGCCGAACAATCACATCATGGGCACCACGATCATGGGCAACGATCCCGCGGATTCCGTCGTCGACGCGGATTGCCGCACGCACGATCATGCGAACCTGTTCATCGCGAGCAGCGGCGTGATGCCGACGGCCGCCTCGGTGAACTGCACGCTGACGATTGCTGCCTTGTCGCTGAAGTTGGCCGACAAGCTCAAGCATGAGATCTGAACCGAGCCCTGACGGAGAGCCACAATGACGAACAAAACGTCTCGCCCGCAGCCGGCCGGTTCGCTTGCGCAGATCGCACATGTCGAGCGCCGGCGACGCATTCGCATCAAGATGGCGACACTCGCGGCGGCATTCTCGCTGTTCGCTTTGTATCTCGCATGGCACGAGGCCTACGATGCACCGACGCGCCACGACGACGAATCGCCGATCTCCCAGGCGCTCGCCGACGACCCCGCGCAGCCCGGAGGAGCGTCAGCGACCGACGCGGCGTCGGCCGATCCAGGCCTCGTCAAGCGTGGCGAATACCTCGCGCGCGCGGGCGATTGCGTGGCCTGCCACACCGCCGACAAGAGCCGCCCCTTCGCCGGCGGCCTGCCGATCAACACGCCGTTCGGCACGATCTACACACCGAACATCACGCCCGATCCCGACACCGGCATCGGCCAATGGACCGACGCCGATTTCCTGCGCGCGATGCAGCAGGGTATCGGCAAGGGCGGCGAGCGGCTCTATCCGGCGTTTCCGTATGCCGAGTACACCAAGGTCACCGGCCAGGACGTGCTGGCGATTCGCGCCTATCTGAACACGCTCGCGCCCATCCATTACGTGCCGCCGCGCAACCAGATGGGCTTCCCGTTCAATCAGCGCTGGTTGATGGGATTCTGGAACATGTTCAATTTCACCGAAGGCCGCTATGTGCCCGATCCGAAGCAGAGTGCGCAATGGAATCGCGGCGCGTATCTGGTGCAAGGGCTTGCGCATTGTGAGGAGTGCCACACACCCCGCAACATCACACAAGGCCTGAAAACTAGCGAACGTTTCTCCGGCGCCACCCAGGCAGGTTGGCACGCGTTCAACATCACGTCCGACAAAACGGGCGGCGTAGGCAACTGGAGCGACGCGGAACTGGCGGGTTATCTCTCGACGGGCGCAGTGCCGGGCCGTGCGAATGCCGCAGGGCCGATGGGCGAAGTGGTGGCCGACAGCACGCAATATCTGACGCCGGAGGACGTGAATTCGATCGTCACCTACTTGCGTTCGATCGCGCCGGTGAGCGGCGGCCAAACGCATCCGCGCGATCAATGGGGCGCGCCGGCCAACGACGTGACTGCGCTGCGCGGCACTGAAATTGCCGGTATCAATGGCGCGCAGTTGTTCGTCGCCAATTGCGCGTCGTGTCACAACTGGACCGGACAAGGCGTGGGCGCGAGCGCGGCGGGGGCGTATCCGTCGCTGATTCACAACACGACGGCCGGCGCGAACGATCCGAACAATCTGGCCATGGTGATCCTGCATGGCGTCAGCCGCACGACAAAACAGGCCGACGTGCTGATGCCGGCCTTCGGCACGGAACTCACCGACGATCAGGTGGCCGCGATCACAAACTACGTGACGAAGCAGTTCGGCAATCCGCAAGCCGTCGTAACGGCGGACACGGTGGCAAAGTTGCGGGCGCAGCAACAATGACCGTTTGATACGGAGTGAGGGCGGCGCGATGCGGCAGACTTTGCCGCTTGCGCCGCTACGGCGGGCGGTTTGATCCGACGAAAGGCCGGATTTCGCCGTATTCTCCTCGCCCAGTGGCCTGGAAAAGATGGAAAGCACGCATACGCGCTTTGCGTTCGCGTTCTATCATGGTCGCATGGCATCCACACTCGTTACTACCGTCGAACATCACGACGTCAACCGCACCGGACGCGACTTTGTCGTGGGCGATCTGCACGGTTGCGTCGATGCGTTGCGCTATCTGCTGCGTGAAGTGTCGTTCGATCCGTCGCGCGACCGGCTGTTTTCGGTCGGCGATCTGATCGATCGCGGTGCTCAATCCGAGGAGGCGCTGGCGCTGCTCGACAAACCCTGGTTCTACGCAGTGCTTGGCAATCACGAAGACACGCTATGCGCCGTCGCCGATGGACGCTTACGGCGGCAGTGGTGGTACGGCATTGGCGGGGCATGGGCGGCCCAGTTGCCCGACGAGAAGTTGCGCTACTACGCGCAGCAGTTGTCGCGCTTGCCGCTCGCGCGCGTGATCGGCAGCGGCAGCGAGCGTTTCAACGTGCTGCACGCCGAATTTTTCGGCACCGACGCCGACCTCGACGCAGGCGAGTTTTCCGCCGATGAACGCCAGCAATTGCTATGGGGACGCCAGCTGGCGGTGGGCAACGGCGACCCGATGCGGCAACGCAGTTTGTCGCTGACGTATTGCGGCCATACGCCGATGCGCAGCGTCCAGCAGATCGGCGCGCAGGTATTCATCGATACGGGCGCATTCGGGCCCGGCGGCAAGCTGACGATGGTCGAGGCGCGCCGCACGCAGCGTTGGTCCGTGACGGTGGATATGGCGCGTGCCGAAGGCGCGGCGGCGCTGGCATTGCCTTGATTTTCGGCAGGCGGTGAGCCGTGCCGCGATGCAGGCCGTTTCGCGTCTGAACTAACGGCTAGCCCACCTGATTCAATTCGAACACCATATCGACGGCATGGCCGTTCCAGTTGTATTCCAGATACGCCGCGTGATGGCAGTCCCGCAGCAGCGTGGTTTTGAATGCCGCGAGACATTCGCCGCCCGCGTCACGTACCGACGGATACGCGATGCCCGGCGCGCCCGCCGCGTGCGCCGCCCGTCCTAGCGATTGCCCGGGGAGGTAATCGTGCGGCGAGAAAATGGCGGCGTCCAGCGAGGTGTCGTCGCGCAAATCCACCACCTCTCCAGCCGCGATCACCGTATACAGGCGCATTTGCTGACGCATCGGCGCTTCGGCGGTGGCCGCGAGAAACTGACCGGTGTGATAGCGCGTTTCCGCAATCGCGGTGGCGCGGGTTCGGGCGCAATAGAACACGCCGTAGCTGCCGTCCGAAAAGCGGCTGCCGAGCGGATTCAGATGCGTGAGTGCCGCCATGATCGGCCCATAACCCGGGCCGAAGCGGCGCTCTTCGCGCGGCACCAGATCGAGTTCGCCGATCTCGGTGCGCAGACGGTCGTTGGTCATGGCTTCGAGTGCATACAGCGCGTCGAAGTCTTCGGGGTTGGCGACCCGGTCGAACAGATTTACCGCCGGAAAGCGCGTGGGAATCACGCGATATGCAGGCGACCAGTCGAGCGGCGCGACGCGCCAGCGGTCCTTCCAATGCAATTCAGTCACGCCCAGCCGCCTCGCGTCGCGTCGAGATACTGGCGTACCGCGACGAGGTCGCTGATATTGCCGGCGAGCATGCGGTCGAGCGCGCGACGCCCGCCGAACGGCGGCGCGCTATTCGGGCGCTTGATCCAGCCGTCGGCGGCGGCCGGTTGCGGCAACAGGATCTGCAGTGCTTTGTAAATGCCGAGCAGCAGCGAAAGACGCTCGAGCGTGTCGCGCCCGAGGCGGGCGGTTTGCGGCTCGGCTTTCCACTTGAAAAAGGTCGAACGGCCCGGCGAGCCGAGCAGGACGATCTGTTCCTCGGCGCTCAAATCCCAATCCCGGGCAATCTTGAAGAAGGCACGCAAGCCCGCCGCCGACATTTCGGTCAACGATGGTTCCGTGACGGGCCGGCGCATGGGCGGGTCGTCACGCGATGCGCGGGCGGCGTGTGGCATGGAAATAGGTCCTTATCTGTACTTCGAATCCATATTAGTCCATATGTGGATTATTGCAAGGACGAATTGGGTATAATCGCGTCCCAGCGGAAACAGGCAAGACAGGTCAATCGATTAGGAGTGGCAAGCGATGTGGGTGCGAGCAGTGGCGGTAGCGGTGGCAGTGGTGTGTTGTGCGGGAGCGGTGCAGGCCGGGCAGTACGCGGAGGTGTGGAATCCACCGGAAGCGCGCCACGCGCCGAAGAAGATTAAGGTTCATGCCGCTGTGCCAGCGGCAACAAGGGTGGCGGGCAAGAGCGTGGCAGGCGGCGGTAAGGGTAAGCAGGGCAAGGCAGCTTCCGTGCACGCCGCACGCCAGGCGAAACCGCATACGAGGCTGGCTGCGAAGGGTGCACCGGCGGGTAAGACGGTCAAGATGGCGCGGGGCAAGGGTGCGCCGGGTAAGCCGGTGAAAATGGCGCATGCCGCCGGCGCAAAGAAGGCTGCGGTAACGACGGCACATTCCGGGGTCACCGGACATGCGCAGATGGCGATGCGACCGGAGTCGCAGAAGCTGGCGAGCAAGGCGGCTCCTTCGACACGGCCTGCTTCCGCGATGGCGAGCGCCGCGCCGAGAACGGCGCCGGTGCAACCGGCCGCGACGATGGCTAATGCGACAGCGAGTCCAGCAACGAATTCCGCTGCCGGGGGCGGCAATTTACCGCCGATTTTGCATTGAAGGCAGGCCATTGAGGGCAGGCTTCAACCTCCTCCCGCCAACCCTTCCGTCAACAACCGCAACGTCTCCACCGACCGCGAATCGCGCAAGCGCGAATGCAGCGTCACGCGCGACTCCGGCAGCCTGGGCAAACCGAGCCGCGCCCCGACGTCGATCAACCCACGCGGCGCGACCCGCCGCGCTAGCGGCGACACCGCCAGCCCGGCCGCCGCCGCCGCGCCCACGGCCGCCACCCCGCCGCCGACAAACGCCTCACGCCATGCCACGCCGGCCTCATTCAGCGTGTGGATGGCCGTCGCGCGCACATTGCACGGCGCGGTGAGCAGCGCCAACGGGAGCGGCTCGCCGGCGCGCAGCAGCCACTCGGGCGCGGCGAGCCAGCTGAGCGGTTCACTGAACAGCACGGTCGCGTCGTCGCGCGGCGCATCCTCAGGCTCGTAGCGGACGATCGCCGCATCGAGCCGCCGTTCGTCGAACTGCGCGAGCAGCGTCGCCGACATGCCCAGATGCAATTCGATCACCAGTCCCGGATCGTAAGCGTTCAGCTTCCCGAGCAACTCCGGCAGATTGGTGCCCGCGACGTGCTCGCTCAACCCCAGCACGAGCTTGCGCCGCTCCACCGACAGCGAACCCAGCGCCCGCTCATGCGCGTTCAGCAGGTCGCGCGCGGCCGCGAGGAACGCGTTGCCGTCGGCGGAGAGCCGCACCAGCCGTGGCGTGCGCTCAAGCAGTTGCTTGCCCAGATGCGCCTCCAGCCGTTTGAGCTTCAGGCTGACGGCGGACTGGGTGGTGTCGAGCGCGTCGGCTGCGCGCGTAAAACTATGCAGGTCGGCGACCAGAACGAAGGCGCGGACTGCATCGAGATCGAGCACTTTCATTTCTATTGACAATAAATGAAATATCTATAGATGCCTGTTCATTATGATTGAAGCGGCCTAGGCTGTGTACTCAATCTTCTTCAACAGGAGTTTCATCATGCCGTTCACCCGAATTGCAGTCCGCGCCGGTAAGCCCGTTGCTTATCGCCAGGCGCTTACACAGGGCATCCAACGTTCGTTGGTGGAGGTGTTCAACGTGCCGGCAGATGACATCTTCATGGCCGTCACCGAGCACGACGAGGGCAATTTCGTCTACGACAAGCAGTATCTGGGCGTCCACCGCAGCGATGATCTCGTGATGATTCAGATCACCGTGAGCAACACCCGCACCGTGGAGATGAAGAAGGCGCTCTTCAAGCGGATTGCGGAGCATCTCGCGGAAAGTCCGGGCGTGCGGCCGGAAGACGTGCTGGTGAATCTCGTGGATGTGCCGAAGGAGAACTGGTCGTTCGGCAATGGGATCGCGCAGTACGCGGTTTGACCTGAGGAGGGGTGGTCCGAAACCGCTACGCGCGCGTGACGTTCGGCTGCCCTGGCGCGGCGAGTGTGTTCCGCGTCTGCGCCACCGGCGCCGTGTTCGGCAGGTTGTAGCGGCGCGCCTTCCAGCGGGCGCGGATGAACGGCCGGTCGTGGCCGGAGACCTTGAGGGCGATGTGCGTCACCCAGCGCTGCGTCGGCACGCGCACGCCATGCAAGCCGATTACCAGCATCATCAGGCTGACGGTGACGGCCACGGCCGACAAGCGGCCGGGTTGCGCATCCCACGCGATGCGCACGAACAGCAATGCAGTCACGGCGCCGACGATGCAACCGGTGATTGCCTCGGACGGCGAGTGCGCGTCCAGCACCACGCGCGACAATCCAACCGCCATGCCTGCCGCGATTCCCAGCAGGACGCCGACGAGCCGGAACCCAGGCCGCGCCGGAAGCAGCATCAGGAACAACGCGACTGGATAGACGGCGGTAGAAAGCATGGCGTGACCGCTCACGCCGGTGAAATCCAGTTCGCGCACGCCCACGCCCCAGCCGAGAAACGCCAGCTTGGTGACGGTGACCACGCCGATCGCCACGCCCAGCAGAGCCAACCACGCCGCGGCCACGCGCCACGAGTAACCGAGCGCCAGCCACAGGGCGATCGCCAGGGCGAGCGGCAGCGTCACACCTGCGCCCCCGAGGCTGGTGATCAAATTCCAAACGTGAGATGGCAAGTCAGGCATAGCAAGGAGCGCGACAGGCGCCGCGTAGAATCAGAAGCGTGATGGTTTAACGCGCCAGCCGAACATCTGGCCGACAAAGATTGAAACACGTCTCGCGTGTTTCTTGCATATGACTGTCAGTATAGACGGGAGTGCCGTTCGGAACTTATAGCGCGACATCATGGCGTCGGCTTTGGCGCTTCGTGCCGATGCCTTGGCGGTGCGCGACTGCGTATGAAGCGTCTGACGAAAAACCGCGTGGATGCGGGCAGCCCTCGCGGGCAGGCGTTGACGGGGGCGATGACGCGCGATTTCGATACCGCGGTGCGGCCAAGCGTCGGCTGGCGATTGATGTTATTGTGCATTGCACAACGACCTGCCGTTCCCACAGGACAGTATCGGTCCCTTTTTGCGAGGTCATCATCCAATGGCAAAAAGTCTGACGAAAATCTGGCTGGGCGGTCTGAAACGCCTGATCTCGATCCAGGCTCAACACGCGCGCGATACCGCCAAGCGCACTGCCGCGCGGCCGGTCCGGCCGACGGGCAAACTGTCCGCCAAGCTCAAGCCCGTTAAATCGATCAAGCCGGCTGTCACCGTCCGCGCCCCCGTCAAACGCGATGCGCCGCATCCGGGCGCCCGCGAATCCCGGGTTCGTCCGCGCGCCGCCGCATGGGCGAGCGGTGCATGGACGCGTTCGTTCCACTCCGCGCCTGCCGCGCCGGGACGACTCGTCAATCATCTGCAATACGGGTTGTATTTGCCGCCCGGGACGGCGTCCGCGCCGTTGCCACTGCTGGTGATGCTGCACGGCTGCAAGCAGTCCATCGACGAGTTCGCCGAGGGCTCGCGCATGAATCTGCTTGCGGATCGCTTCGATTTCGCGGTCGTCTACCCGGAGCAGTCCAAGCATGTCCATGCACATCGGTGCTGGCACTGGTACGACAGCGGCGATACCGCCGGCGGCGCCGAGGCGTGCGCGGTGGTATCGCTGGTCGACGCGCTGGTGGCCGAGCATGGTTTCGATGGCGAGCGGGTGTATGTCGCTGGGCTGTCGGCGGGGGCGGGATTGGCGACTTTGCTGGCTATCCGCTATCCGGATCGCTTTGCGGCGGTCGCGCTACATTCCGGACCGGCATTCGGCGAGGCGCGCTCGGGTATCGCCGCCATGGACGTGATGCGGCGCGGCATGCGCCACGACCCGGTCGAGTTGGTGGATCAGGCGGTCGATGTGGCCACGTATCCCGGCATGCCGGCCATCATCGTCCACGGCGACGCGGATCATGTAGTCGCCCCGGTCAATGCCGAACAATTGACCGCGCAGTTCCTGCGTCTGAACGGCCTGGTGGACGCACAGGGCGAACGCAAAGCCGGCGAGGTCCGCGAGGAACGCAAAGCGGCCGTGGTGACGCGCGATTACGTCCGCGGCGGGCGGCGGGTTGTGCGCCTGTGCCGGGTTCAGGCTTTGGGGCATGCCTGGAGCGGCGGCGACGATGCTGTTCCGTTCCATTCATCCAAAGGGCCGGATGCGAGCGCCCTGATCTGGGAATTTTTCAGATATCAGCGGCGCGCCGCGAAGGCCGGCGAAGCTGAACGCGTTGCCGCCGGAGCCGCGTCGGGCGGGGCTTAGAGAGTATTCGACGCAGTTCGGCGGCAGATGTGCGGCGGTAGAGCAACACCTCAGGAAAGAGTGCTTGGCACGCCCTAGGGTTTTCCCTATAATAGGGGTTATCCACTAGGCAGTAACCCTAGATTCTTTCCGAGGTTGATCATGTACCTGCTGAGCCGCTTGTTCCTGTTCCTGACGAAATCCGCTGACCAGATGGCCAAAGAGCGTAGCGACGCTTACCTGGCTGAAGCAACGGATCTGTACGATCTCGAATTCCGTATGCGCAAGCTGGACCGCGAAGCTGCCGTCCGTCATCCGGCATGGATGATCCAGCACTAAGCTGAGCTGAAGCTGTACAACGAACCGCCGGATTTGTCGGGGTTCGCCGGGGTTTGCAGATGTAAGTACCCACTATCGTCATTTGCCGAAGCGCGCCAATGTGCGCTGCCTTGCTTCCGCATGATCGACGATCGGCGCCGGGTAGTCTTTTTCGAGCGTCACGCCGAAGCCGGCGAGGCGGTCAGCACCCGCCAGCCAAGGCGCGTGAATCCACTTAGGCGGCACGTTCGCCAGTTGCGGCAGGTAACGCTTGATAAAGCGCCCTTCGGGATCGAATTTCTCCGATTGCGTCACCGGATGGAAGATCCGGAAATACGGCTGCGCATCGCAGCCCGTCGAGGCTGCCCATTGCCAGCCGCCGTTATTCGCTGAAAAGTCGAAGTCGTTCAATTGCTCGGCGAAGTAGCGTTCGCCAAGACGCCAGTCGATTCCCAGATCCTTCACCAAAAAACTCGCTGTCACCATGCGCAGACGGTTGTGCATGTAGCCCGTCTGATTGAGCTGCAACATGGCTGCATCGACGAGCGGATAGCCGGTGCGCCCGTCGCACCACGCCGCGAATGCCGCGTCCGCGTGCTTACCGCTCTCCCAGCGCAGACTGTCGTACTCGGCTTTGAACGCCGCGCCGCCCGCGAGCCGCGGATGGTGCGACAGGATCATGAAGTAAAAATCCCGCCAGATCAGTTCCGATAGCCACGTGGCCGCGCCTTTGCCGTCCGGTTGCAGTGACAACTCGTGTGCGAGCCGCGCCAGCGTGCGGATTGACACGGTGCCGAAACGCAAATGCATCGATAAATAGCTCGGTCCCTTGGCGGCCGGAAAGTCGCGGCGGTCGCCGTAGCTGTCGATGCGGGTCAGAAAGTCGTCGAGCAGTTGCTGGGCGCCGCTCATCGCCGCAGGCAGCTTCAGGTCAGCGAGGTTGCTCGGCGCAAAGCCAAGCTGCTTGAGCGTCGGCCGCTGGCCATTCACGGCGGCGGGCAGCGGCGCCAGATTCGAGAGATATGTCTCAACGGGATACGGCTTTAGATCGAAGGCGTTGAGTTCCTTGAGCCACGCGTTCTTATAGGGCGTAAAGACCGTAAATGGCTTGCCCTGTCCTGTGAGAATTTCCTCGCGCTCGAAGATCACCTGATCCTTGAACGTGATCAGCTCGCGGCCCTGTTCGGCGAGTTGTTCGCGCACGGCATCGTCGCGTTCCAGGGCGGCCGGTTCGTAGTCGTGATTGGTGAAGACGGCTTCGACGCCGAGTTGTTTCGCCAGCGCGGGAATCGCGGAGCGCGCGTCGTCGTGCAGGACCATGAGAGCACCGCCGTGCTGCCGCAGCGCCTGATCCAGCTCATCCAGCGCGGCGAGGATGAAGTCAACCCGCCGGTCCTCAGGCGGGCGATCCGGCCGACGCGCGTTCCAGGTGTCGAGGAGCGGCTGCAGGATAGTCGTATCGAGGACGAACACGCACCAGACCTGCCGGCAATGCTTCAAGGCGTAGTAAAGCGCGGCGTGGTCGGTGCTGCGCAGGTCGCGGCGAAACCAGACGAGGCCGGTGTCGTAATCGGTAGTCAGGTGTCGGACGCGCGTCATGATCTCGGCTCGGTGGATAACAGGCTCGCTGACGCGTCAGCACTGGGTATGCCCGGTCGATGCATCGAGCGGGCTCTCCGTGCTCAGCCGCTTTCGCTTCAGCTTCGCTCAGCTTGCCGGTGTGCGCGGCAGATCCGGCGCGTCGGGCGCCGGCACGCCGAAGCAGCCGCGATAGGTCGCGTAGAACGAGCAGTAGAGCATGGTCGTGACGATGATGGTGGCGGGCATCAGCACGGCGACCGCGTAATCCCCGGCGCCGAGCACTTGCATCAGCGCGGTCAGGCCGAACATGACGGCTGTTTCCACCGCGAACCACAAGGCGCCGAACACGACGAACGCGCCGCGGTTGCGCCAGCAACTGACGATGCTGAAGAACATCGCCTTGACCGGCGGCACGTCGTGCCACGCCGCGAGGACCGGCGCGAACCAGAACAGCATTGCGACCGGAATATAGAGCGCCATGGCCGCGAGAATCCCCATCATGATGTTGCTGTTCAGAATGGTCTCGGGCTCCATGGGCGCGGTGCCCAGCATCACCTTCAGCAGCATGCCGTCGTCGGCGAGCGCCGAGCCGGCCAGCACGAGCGCCATCGCGACAAGATAGATGCCGCCCAGCAACAGTAGACGTCTTGCCACCACCGAGCCATACGAGCGAAAGCCGTCCACGAGGATGGTAGGGAACACGGGCTTGCCCGCGATGGTGTCGCGGCACGCCGCCATGAAACCCACTGCCACGCCCGGCACAAAAACCAGCGGCAATACGCCGCCCACATACGGCAGTTGCGCGACCAGCGTCATCACCAGCAGGTAGGCGAAGAACAGCGTCAGGAAGGCGAGCGGGTTCTTGCGGAACAGCCAGATGCCTTGCCGGAACCATACATAGCCGGTCTTCGCGGGAACTTCAATTAGTTGCATGAGGTATGGATGCCTGGTAGTGCAACGCCCGAAAGGCGCTCGCGCAGAATGCGCTCGAAATGACCGGGGTCGTGCGGCTTGAGCAGTTCCGCCGCACGCGGCATATAAAAATCATACAGGCGCGAGACCCAGAAGCGGTACGCGCCGGCGCGCAGCATGTCGCCCCAGTGGCGGTTCTCTTCCCGCGTGAACGGACGCACCGTCTGATAGGCCCGCAGCATGGCCTCCATGCGCGCGTCGTCGAGCTTGCCGGTGGTGAGGTCGACGCACCAGTCGTTGACCGTCACGGCTACGTCGAACAGCCATTTGTCGCAGCCGGCAAAGTAGAAATCGAAGAAGCCGCCGAGGCGCACCTCGTGGCCGCTTTCCGGCGCTGCCTGCGTGAACAGGACGTTATCGCGGAACAGGTCGCAATGGCATGGCCCTTCGGGCAGCGCCGCGTAATCGGCGGAGGCGAAAAACGCCTGCTGGTGCGCGAGTTCGGACGACAGCAGAGCGCGTTGCGCATCGCTCAGAAACGGCAGCACCGCGGGCACGGTCTCCTGCCACCACGGCAGGCTGCGCAGATTCGGCTGATGATGCCCATAGTCGCGCCCGGCGAGATGCATGCGCGCCAGCATCTGGCCGACTTCGATGCAGTGCTCGACGCCCGGCGCCAATTGCGGGCCGCCTTCGAGTTTCGTCACGATCGCCGCGGGCTTGCCCTGCAGCATGCCGAACAGCGAGCCGTCCGCACGCGGCATCGGGTCGGGCACCGGCACCCGATGCGCCGCCAGATGACGCATCAGGTCCAGATAAAACGGCAGTTGTTGCGCCGTCAGCTTTTCGAAAATTGTGAGGACGTATTCGCCGCGCGTCGTGGTCAGAAAGAAGTTGCTGTTTTCAATACCGGACGCAATGCCGCGAAACTCGACGACGTCGCCGAGATCGTAATGCGTCATCCATTGCGCGAGTTGGGGTTCGGTAACAGCGGTGAAGACAGCCATGCGGGAGACGTCGGATCAGGTGGTCGGGCTGGCGCGGTGCGGCCAGTGCGGCAAGGTATAGACAAACACGGAACAAACACGGCAAGCGCGATAAACAGACTGAAGGCCCGGATCGCGGGCCTTGCAGGGGGCGAGCGGGCGTGCCGCCGCCTCGCCGCGGGTAAGCGTCCGTAAGAATCAGTAGCTCAGGCTCATCGACGGCAGGCGTGTGCTCGGATGGCCGCTGTTGGTCGCGCTCGGCGACGTGTCGAGCGGCGCGCCCATGTGGTAGCTCGTGCCGAAGTTCGAATGCACGTTGATTTCAACCGGCTTGCCCTTGTCGCGATATTCCGTGATCTCCGTGCCGTTCGGGCTCTTTTCGTAGAAGCTCGGCAGGCGCGGCTGATTGATCTCGACCTTCGAGCTGACCTCAGCGGCCGGGCGATTGATCGCGTCCAGGTCCGGCAGGCCGGCCTGTTCGTTGGCGGACAGAGGCCGGTCGGCGGGCGGCGGTGCGTCAACGGGCTGGGCAGCCATCGCAGTGCTGGCGATGGCGAGTGCCAGCGCAACGGCGACGGGAAGGAGCGGCTTCATGGTGATTCTCCAATAGGGTGACCCGATTCTAGCAAATCCAGCCTTGCCTACGGGCGCGGTGCCCTTATTTTGCGCCGCTTTCGAACGCCGTGCGCGCGGCATGCGCGCAATCCGGCAGACGCCGGTTGGTCGGTCCCCGATGATCAATCCTGCAAGGTTCCGTGGTAATGTCAGCTCATCAATCGAGGCGAACGACGATGAACAACAACACCAATCAGCGCGCGGTGCAAACGCCCGCCAATGACTTCCCGACCGAGGCCTTCGACGACGCGGCAGACGCCGTCACTCATCTGTCTGCCATCTACGAGGCGAACACGTCTTTCCTGCGCGACGCGTTTGCGCGTTACCGGCGCAACGAGCCGTTCGAGCACCGCGTGCGCGCCTGTTACCCGTTCGTCAGGGTGTGCACCGAGGTCAATACGCATATAGATTCACGCCGCTCGTATGGTTTCGTGGCGGGACCCGGCGTGTTCGAAACCACCGTGACGCGGCCCGATCTGTTCGGCAACTATTATCGCGAGCAGTTACGGCTACTGGCGAAGAACCATCATGTGCAGATCGAAGTGGGCGTGTCGGATCAGCCTATCCCGGTTCATTTTGCGTTTGCGGAAGGTATCCATCTGGAGGGCGACCTGGATCGCGAGCGCCTGCTTGGCATCCGCGACGTGTTCGATACGCCGGATTTGCGTTTTCTCGACGATCGTATCGTCAACGGCACTTACGAACCGGGACCGGGCGAGCCGCATCCGCTGGCGCTGTTCACGGCGGCGCGGGTCGATTTCTCGCTGCACCGGCTCAAGCACTACACGGCGACCGCGCCCACGCATTGCCAGAACTACGTGCTGTACACGAACTATCAGTTCTATATCGACGAGTTCGTCAAACTAGGCCGCACGATGATGGCTCACACGGACGATGCCGAGTTGCGCACGTACCGCAGCGAGTACACGTCGTTTGTCGAGCCGGGCGACGTGATCACCTACAACGCGAATCTCGGCGATCAGGAGACCGAAGGCACGCCGCCGCCGCGCCTGCCGCAGATGCCTGCGTACCACCTGAAGCGCGCCGACGGCAGCGGCATCACGATGATCAACATTGGCGTGGGACCGTCGAACGCGAAGACGATCACCGACCATATCGCCGTGCTGCGTCCGCATGCGTGGATCATGCTTGGTCACTGCGCGGGTCTGCGCAACACGCAGCGTCTCGGCGACTACGTGCTGGCGCACGGCTATGTGCGCGAAGATCACGTGCTCGACGACGATCTGCCGCTGTGGGTGCCGATTCCGGCGCTCGCCGAAGTACAGGTGGCGCTGGAGCGCGCGGTCGCGCAGGTGACGCAGCTCGACGGCGTCGAACTCAAGCGCGTGATGCGCACGGGGACGGTGGCGAGCGTCGACAACCGCAACTGGGAATTGCGCGATCATCGCGAGCCGGTGCAGCGGCTATCGCAAAGCCGCGCGATTGCGCTCGATATGGAAAGCGCGACGATTGCCGCCAACGGCTTTCGTTTCCGCGTGCCTTACGGCACCTTACTGTGCGTCTCGGACAAGCCCTTGCACGGCGAACTGAAGCTGCCGGGAATGGCGGACCAGTTCTATCGCGCGCAGGTCGATCAGCATTTGCAGATCGGCGTGAAGGCGATGGAATTGCTGCGCATGAACGGGCTGCATCGTTTGCATAGCCGCAAGCTGCGGAGTTTTGCGGAAGTGGCGTTTCAGTGAGACGGCGGGTGAGGGCCGGCCGGTCGAAACACGGCCGCGCCTGAAGCTCAAAACTCAAGCTCAAACTAAAACTGCCCAAACCCCGTCAACCCGATCAAACTGCCCGCCGCCAGCAACCACAACGGGTGAATGCGCGTCCTGACCGCCATTACCGCGCAAACCGCGGTGATGGCCCACGCGATCGGCGTCGTATCCGAGGCATGTGCGATCAGCGCCGCGCTCGCGGCTACCAGCCCGGCCGTCACCGGCACCAGCCCGGCTTGTGCATAGCGGCGCCACGGGCGGTCCTTGAAGCGCTCCCATGCCTTGAGCGCGAGAATCGTCACGATCGACGATGGACCGAACTTTGCCACCGACGTCACCAGCATTCCCGCCCACCCGGCCACATGCCAGCCGATGAGGGTCACGACCATCAGGTTCGGACCGGGCGCCGCCTGCGCCAGCGCGAAGAGCGCGCTGAACTCGCTGGCGGGCATCCAGTGATGCACGTCGACCACCTGACGTTGCATCTCCGGCAGGATCGTATTGCCGCCGCCGAACGCCAGCAGCGACAACTGGCTGAAGATGATCGCGAGCGAGATCAAGGTGTCGTTCATGGTGTAGTCCTCGATGCGAGGTAGATGCTCAGCGGAGTGAGGACCAGCATCGTGGGGAGCAACGGCAGGCGCAGCAGCGCGATCGCCAGGAAGCCCAGCACGGCGACCATCGTGCCAACCGGTTTGCGCCACAACGGCAGCACGATCTTCACGGCCATCGAGATCAATAATCCGGCCGCGGCGGCAGCGAGTCCGGCAAACAGATGACGGATGTGCGGATCGTTCTGCGTGTGCTCGTAGAGCACGCCCAGGCCGATCACGACCAGCGATGGCCCGGCGATCAATCCGAGCAGGCCCGCAAGCGCGCCGGACAAGCCGCGAAAACGCATGCCGATCGCTACCGACAGGTTGATCACATTGCCGCCCGGCAGAAACTGGCACAGCCCTAACAGATCGGTGAAGTCCGAGGCGGAAAGCCAGCGACGCTGCTCGACGATCGCGCGTCGTGCGAGCGGCAGTGCGCCGCCGAACGAGATCAGCCCGAGGCCAAGAAAACCGAGGAAGATTTCGCTGACGCTGGGCGGCGGCGCGAGGCCGGTTTCGGTTCCGGCTTGCCCGGAGGGGAGGTTTGAGTCCATGTTTTAAGCCATCTTGTGCATGCTGGGGAGGTTAACGCCGTTTTGTCCATCGGCAAAACGATTTCTCGGGCGTCTCCTTGTGATCTAGAATCACAAGCATGGCTCGAATTCTTCCTCCTTTTGCGGCGCTGCGCGCCTTCGAAGCCGCGGCGCGGCATGAGAGTTTCACGGCTGCAGCGAACGAATTGCATGTGACGCACGGTGCGATTAGCCGCCAGGTCGCAGCCTTGGAGGCGTGGGTCGGCGTGCAGGTATTTCATCGCGCGGGCAAGCGGGTTCGTCTGACCGATGACGGGCGCCGCTATCTGGCGACCATCCAGACCGCCTTCGACAGCATCTCCGTTGCGACGGCCCAGCTACGCGACACCGGCGTGGTGCATGTGCTGCGTGTCAACGCGTTGCCCACCTTCGCCATGAAGTGGCTGTTGCCGCGCCTCGCGCAGTTTCAGCGCAAGATGCCCAACGTGGAGTTGCGGCTGTCGACTTCGAATACGCCCGTCGAAATTCTGGAAGGCTATGACGTGGCAGTCAGGCGCGGTCCGGCGCATTGGCCGAATTGCGTGAGCGGACATTTTCTGGGCGAAAGCGAGTTGCCGGTATGCAGTCCCGCGCTATTGCAGCGCGCACCCATCAAGGTTGCCGATGATCTCGCGCGTCATGTGCTGCTGCATTCGGACACGCGTCCGGATGCGTGGCGCAACTGGCTCGGCGCAGCGGGCGTGCGGGCGAAGTGTCGCAAGAAGCAATCGTTCGATCACTTCTATCTGGCGCTGCAAGCGGCCGTGGATGGACTCGGCGTGGCGCTTGGGCCGATCCCGATGCTGGCGGACGAACTCGCATCGGGCAGGCTCGTGATGCCGCTCGACGGTCCGCGACTCGACGCACGTGGCTACTGGTGGGTCGCACGGCGCGAAGTGGCGCACGCGCCTCTGGTCGAACAGTTTTGCCGCTGGCTGCAGGAGCAGGGCGATCAGGCGGATGAGGTGGAGCGCGCTTAAACGCGTACAGGCGCGTTTAAGCACTCGATACGACGGCGGGGAGCGCCAGCATGATCCGACGTCCTCGCCGCAACAAACGAACAAAAAGCCGCGTGGCAGCGCGCCACGCGGCGTTCATCGAATGCCGTCCTATAAGGCTTTAAAAAAGGGCTTTAAAAGGGCTTTAAAAACGCCCGGCCTTACACCTTACAGGTAGAACATCCGGTCTTCGTCCGACTTCGCAGGATGCGGTTCTGCCTCGTCGCGATCTTCGTAGAACTTGAGCACCGCTTCGAGCACCTGGTCCGGATCGTCGATGACCTGCATCAGGTTCATGTCGTCCGGATTGATGAGGCCCATCGGCGTGAGCGAATTCTTGAACCACGAGAGCAGGCCTTCCCAGAACTCGCCGCCCACCAGAATGATCGGCACGTGGCGCGATTTCTTGGTCTGAATGAGCGTGAGCACTTCTGCGAGTTCATCCAGCGTGCCGAAGCCGCCCGGCATCACGATCACCGCGTCCGAATTTTTCACGAACGTGACCTTGCGCGTGAAGAAGTGACGAAAGCGCAGCGAGATGTCTTGCCACTGGTTGCCCGATTGCTCGTGCGGCAGTTCGATGTTCAGGCCCACCGACGGCGCCTTGCCCGCATGCGCGCCCTTGTTGGCTGCTTCCATGATGCCGGGGCCGCCGCCGGAGATCACCGCAAAGCCCGCGTCCGATAACTTGCGCGCAATCTGCGTGGCGAGTTTGTAGTATGGCGAGTTCGGTTTCAGGCGCGCTGAACCATAGATGCTGACAGCCGGGCGAATCTCCGAGAGGTACTCGGTCGCCTCAATAAACTCTGCCATAATCGTGAACATCTGCCACGATGCGCGAGCCTTTTTGGCTGTCGCGCGCTCTTGATCTGCGAGTGATCGCAGACTCGGAATCACTTTTCTCTTTGTCATAATGCCTGAAGAACGAGTCCTGGAAACTAAGCTGGGCACCGAGCTGGAAGGAAAGACCCTGCTATTGGTCGACGGTTCGAGTTATCTGTACCGGGCCTACCATGCGATGCCTGATCTGCGTGGACCCGATGGCGGACCCACGGGTGCGCTATACGGAATCATCAACATGCTGCGGCGCATGCGCAAGGAAGTTACAGCAGAGTATAGCGCGTGCGTGTTCGACGCCAAGGGCAAAACGTTCCGCGACGACTGGTATCCCGACTACAAGGCGAACCGTCCTTCGATGCCCGAAGACCTCGCGCAGCAGATCGAGCCGATCCACGTCGCGGTGCGCGCGCTCGGCTGGCCGCTGCTGATGATCGACGGCGTCGAAGCGGACGACGTGATCGGCACCTTGAGCGTCGAGGCGGAAAAGCGCGGCATGAAGGTGATCGTCTCGACGGGCGACAAAGACCTGGCGCAACTCGTCACAGACAACGTCACGCTCATCAATACGATGACCAACGAGACACTCGACCGTGCCGGCGTGCTGGCGAAATTCGGCGTGCCGCCGGAGCGCATCGTCGACTACCTGTCGTTGATCGGCGATACGGTGGACAACGTGCCCGGCGTCGAAAAGTGTGGTCCCAAGACCGCAGTCAAGTGGCTCACGCAATACGAAACGCTGGATGGCATCGTCGAACATGCGAACGACATCAAGGGCGCGGTAGGCGAGAACCTGCGCCGCGCGCTGGATTTTCTGCCCATGGCGCGCAAGCTCGTGACGGTCGATACGCAATGCGACCTGGCGCAGCATCTGGTGTCGATCGAAGAAAGCCTCGCGACGCGCGCCGAAGCGCGCGACGAGTTGCGCGACATCTTCGCGCGCCACGGCTTCAAGACGTGGCTGCGCGAAGTCGAAGTGGCGGAAGTCGTGGACGGTCCGGCGGCGGGCGTGGACGTTGCACCGGTAATCGACGGCGAGCGTCACTACGATACCGTGCAGACGTGGGAGCAGTTCGACGCGTGGCTCGCCAGGGTCAACGCGGCAGAGATAACCGCCTTCGACACGGAAACCACCGCGCTCGATCCGATGTCGGCGCAACTGGTGGGCATTTCGCTGTCGGTCGAGCCTAATTCTGCTGCGTATATTCCGGTTGCGCACCGTGGCCCGGATCATCCGCAGCAACTGCCGCGCGACGAAGTGCTGGCAAAGCTCAAGCCGTGGCTCGAAAGCGCCGGCCATAAAAAAGTCGGCCAGCATATGAAGTACGACGAGCAGGTGCTCGCCAACTACGGCATCGTCATGGACGGCATCGAGCACGATACGTTGCTGCAATCGTACGTGCTGGAATCGCATCGCACGCACGACATGGACAGCCTCGCGCTGCGCCATCTCGGCATCAAGACCATCAAGTACGAAGAGGTGGCGGGCAAGGGCGCGGGGCAGATCGGCTTCGATGAAGTCGCGCTCGAACAGGCCGCCGAATACGCCGCGGAAGACGCGGACATCACGCTGCGCCTGCACCAGGCCTTGTATCCGCAAGTGGCCGCGGACGAAGGCTTAAAGCGCGTCTATAGCGACATCGAAGTACCCACCTCGCGCGTATTGCGCAAGATGGAGCGTACCGGCGTGCTGATCGACGCAGAAAAGCTGCGTGTGCAAAGCAATGAAATTGCCACGCGCCTGATCGAACTGGAAACGCAGGCCTATACGCTCGCCGGCGGCGAATTCAATCTTGGCTCGCCCAAGCAGATCGGGCAGATTTTCTTCGAGAAGCTGCAATTGCCGGTGGTCAAAAAGACGCCGAGCGGCGCGCCGTCCACGGACGAAGAAGTGCTGCAGAAGCTGGCCGAAGATTACCCGTTGCCGAAGCTGCTGCTCGAACATCGCGGCCTGTCGAAGCTGAAGTCCACGTATACGGACAAGCTGCCGCGCATGGTCAACGCCGAGACGGGGCGCGTGCATACCAACTATGCGCAGGCCGTGGCGGTCACCGGGCGGCTCGCTTCGAACGACCCGAATCTGCAGAACATTCCGGTGCGCACCACGGAAGGCCGTCGCATTCGCGAGGCCTTCATTGCGCCGCCGGGTCACAAGCTCGTCTCCGCGGATTATTCGCAGATCGAACTGCGCATCATGGCGCACATTTCCGGCGACGCGTCGCTGTTGCGCGCGTTCGCGCAGGGCGAAGACATCCACCGCGCCACGGCGGCGGAAATCTTCGGCGTGACGCCGCTCGAGGTTTCGAGCGATCAGCGGCGCGTGGCGAAGGTGATCAACTTCGGCCTGATCTACGGCATGAGCGCGTTCGGTCTGGCGGCGAACCTGGGCATCACGCGCGATGCGGCCAAGCTCTACATTGACCGCTACTTTGCGCGCTATCCCGGCGTCGCGAGCTACATGGACGAAACGCGCATGAGCGCGAAGTCCAAGGGCTATGTCGAAACCGTGTTCGGCCGCCGGCTGTGGCTGCCGGAAATCAACGGCGGCAACGGACCGCGCCGCCAGGCCGCCGAGCGCGCCGCCATCAACGCGCCGATGCAAGGCACCGCCGCCGATCTGATCAAGATGTCGATGATCGCCGTGCAGAACTGGCTTGAAGCCTCCAACACCGGCACGCGCATGATCATGCAGGTGCACGACGAACTGATCCTCGAAGTGCCGGACGGCGAACTCTCCGAGGTGCGCAAGCGTTTGCCCGAACTGATGTGCGGCGTGGCCTCGCTGAAAGTGCCGCTGGTCGCGGAAGTGGGAGCCGGCGCCAACTGGGAAGAGGCACATTGACGCAGGCTTGACGATCACGCGATATCGTCGTGCGCATGTCACACATGCGCCGCGATGGCTTGTGGCAAACCGTGCTGCTCGCTGACAATCACTGACAGAAGGCTCCTACGCGGATTACCTAGATGACGTAGGCTTGCCTCGACGCACAACCAATCAGCAAACACGGAGAACTACGATGCATCGTTTTATCGTCGTTGGTGGAGGTGCGGGAGGGCTGGAGTTGGCGACACGTCTCGGTGATCGCTATGCCCCACGTAAGAACAAGGGCGAGGCGCGCGCGCTGGTCACGCTCGTCGACCGTAATCCGACCCATATCTGGAAACCGCTGCTGCACGAAGTGGCTGCCGGCAGCATGGACCCGTTCACCCAGGAACTCGAATACGCCGCCCAGGCGCGCTGGCATGGCTTCGAGTTTCAGCAGGGCGAGTTGCAGGGACTCGACCGCGCCGCGAAGCAGATCACGCTCGCGCCGGTCATCGATGACGACGGCGCCGAGTTGCTGCCGCAGCGCGTGCTCGAATACGACACGCTGGTGGTGGCGATTGGCAGTACGACGCATTTCTTCGGCGTGCAGGGCGCGCCGGAATATTCGCTGGCTCTGGACACCGTCGGCCAGGCCGAGCGGTTTCGCAAACGCCTGATCGCGGCCTGCATGCGCGCGGAGCATCAGGTCCACGAACCGGTGGAATCGGGACACGACACCTCCGTGCCGTCGACGGAGCCGCGCGTGCAGGTGGCGATCGTCGGCGCCGGCGCGACGGGGGTCGAATTGTCTGCGGAATTGCGCAACACGGCGCAGGTGTTGTCCGCGTATGGACTGCATAAGCTCGATCCGCGTCACGACGTGGGCATCGTGCTGATCGAGGCGGGTCCGCGCATCTTGCCGGCCTTGCAGGAGCGTGTTTCCACCGCCACGGCGGAATTGTTGACCAAGCTGGGCGTCAAGCTGATGACCGGCGAAACGGTGGCCGAAGTTGCACCGGGCCTCGTGCGGACTGCGAGCGGCAAAACCATTCGCGCCGATCTGACGGTGTGGGCGGCGGGGATCAAGGCGCCGGCCATCCTGAGCCAGCTCGACGGCTTGCCGGTCAACCGGCTCGGCCAGTTGGTCGTGCGCCGGACGCTACAAACCGAGACCGACGACAATGTCTTCGCGCTCGGCGATTGCGCCGCCTGTCCGTGGCCGGGCAACGAGCGCAACGTGCCGCCGCGGGCGCAGGCCGCCCACCAGCAGGCGAGCTTTCTGCTAAAGGCGCTGGCTGCGCGGCTCGAGAATCAGCCGCTGCCGGAATTCACCTATCGGGACTTCGGCTCGCTGGTGTCGCTCGGGCATTTCAGCGCGGTCGGCAATCTGATGGGCGGGGTGATCGGCGGCAATATGCTGATCGAAGGGCTGTTTGCGCGCTTCATGTATATGTCGCTGTACCGGCTGCATATTGCCGCGCTGCACGGCTACGCGCGGATGGTGCTCGACACCTTCGCACATTGGCTGCGCCGCACGACGCTGCCGCGGGTGAAGCTGCACTGAGCGAAGGCGTATCCTGTTGCCTTTCGCACCGTCGTCTAGCGCCGTTTACTGCTCTTCATCGCTCTTCACTCGAGTTCACCCAAGGAGTGCTGCATGCTGAAACCTGAAATCGACAGCCTGGTCCCGCACGTTCCGTTCAATCGCCGCACGTTCATCAAAGCCGCGCTCGGCACGGGATTCGCCGCCGCGGTGATGCCGGTGTCCGCGCAAACCATCCATACCGACAGCGAAGGTCTCGAAGCCGGCGAAGTTGCCGTGCATTCGGGCGACACGCTCGTGCCGGCCTATCGCGCGCAGCCTGCGGGCAAGACGCATTTGCCCGTGATCATCGTCGTGCACGAGATTTTCGGCGTGCATGAGCACATCGCCGACGTCTGTCGGCGCTTCGCCAAGCAAGGTTATCTGGCGATCGCGCCGGATCTTTACGTGCGCGAAGGCGATGCATCGGCGTATCCGTCCATGCAACAGTTGAACGATCAGTTGGTCAGCAAGGTACCGGATGAGCAGGTTCTGGCCGACCTCGACGCCACGGTCGCCTGGGCCGGCGCGAACGGCGGCGATCTGAGCCGGCTGGGCGTCAATGGGTTCTGTTGGGGCGGGCGAATTACGTGGCTTTACGCGGAGCACAATCCGCGCGTGAAGGCGGCCGTGGCCTGGTATGGCCGGGTGGCGGGCGCGACCACGGCGAACACGCCGGCCAATCCGGTCGACCGGGTGGCGGATCTGCATGCGCCGGTGCTGGGTCTGTACGGTCTGCAAGATCAGAGCATCCCGCAGGACACGCTTGCGCAGATGAAGCAGTTGATCGCGCAAGGTCCGCAGGCGGGACGCGGCTCGCAATTCGTCGTCTATGACGATGCCGGGCACGCCTTTTTCGCGGACTATCGCCCCAGCTACAAGAAGGCCGATGCCGAAGATGGCTGGCGCCGTGCGCTGGTGTGGTTCAAGCAGCACGGCGTGTGAGATAGGCGCAAGCGGCTGGTGCGGCGGGCGACCTTACCCCGCCGCCGCTGTCTTTACGGATTCGGCCCGGTGGCAACCGGCCGCGCCGGATTCGAAGACCACTCGCTCCACGACCCCGCATAAAGCGCCGCGCCATGTAGGCCGGCCACTTCCATCGCCAGCGCGTTGACGCAGGCCGTCACTCCCGACCCGCACTGCAATACGACGCGGTCCGGTGCGATTCCGGGCAACAACGCCTGGAATTCTTCCCGTAACGAATGGGCCGGCTTGAAGCGGCCGTCCGCGGTCAGGTTGTCCTTGAAGAAGCGGTTCAGCGCGCCCGGGATGTGGCCGCCCACCGGGTCGAGCGTCTCGTTCTCGCCGCGATAGCGGTCTGCCGCGCGTGCGTCGATCACCACGCGTTCATGCGTATCCAGATTGCGCTCCACGGCCTGCACGTCGATGGTGACGGCAAGCGGCGCGCCGGCCTTGAAGTCGCCCGCGCCATGGGGCGCTACCTCTTGCGTCAGCTCGTAGCCGGCGGCTTGCCAGGCCTGCAGGCCGCCATCGAGCAACGCCACGGCGTCGTGACCGAGCCAGCGCAGCAGCCACCAGGCGCGCGCCGCGTACATGCCGCCTTGCGCATCATAGGCAACCACTTGCTGGCCCTGCCGGAGGCCGCGGGCGGTGAGCATGGCGGCGAGTTGTGCGCGGTCCGGCAGCGGATGGCGGCCATTGGTGCCCGTCTTCGGGCTCGACAGATCGTGATCCAGATTCAGGTATTGCGCCCCCGGCACATGGCCGGCCGCGTAGGATTTTTCGCCGGCCTGCGGGTCGGCCAGATCGAAACGGCAGTCGACCACGAACACGCTGCCAGGCGCAGCGCTCAGCCGTTCGGCGAGATTCGCCGCGGAGATCAGGGTGGTGTAGTGGGTGTGTGGCATGACGGGCCCCATGCAGGATGGTTACGAAGCGAGCGGTTTCGGCTCGACCCGGGCCCATGACCAGGCGGGCTCAGGCAGTTCGACCGAATGATCCTGCTAGTCTAAACAAAAAAGACGGGCCGAAGCCCGTCTTTCCGTGATTGCCGGTTAGCCTCGTGGGCTGCGCGACGGTTGCGACACTCGCGCTCTCAGATGGTGCCGAGCTCGCGCCGCAGGAACTCGTGGAAGTGCTGCATGCCGTCTTCCATCGGGCTCTGGTACGGACCGACCTGCGACTCGCCGCGTTCCATCAGCGCGCGGCGGCCGGCGTCCATGCGCTCGGCGATCTCGTCGTCTTCACGCGCCGTTTCCATATATGCGGCGCGTTCCGCCTCGATGAACTCACGCTCGAACAGCGCGATTTCCTCGGGGTAGTAGAACTCGACGACATTGGTGGTTTTCTGCGTGCCGCGCGGAATCAGCCATGACACGACCAGCACGTGCGGGTACCACTCGATCATGAGACCGGGGTAGTACACCATCCAGATGGCGCCGAAATCCGGCGCCTTGCCGTCGCGAAAACGCAGCACTTCGTCGTGCCACTTGCGGTATGTGGGGCTGCCCGGCTGCTCCAGATCCTTGTGGACGCCCACCGTCTGCACGCTATACCACTCGCCGAATTCCCATGTCAGGTCGTCGCAATTGACGAAGCTGCCGAGACCCGGATGGAATGGCGCCACATGGTAGTCCTCGAGGTAGACCTCGATGAAGGACTTCCAGTTGTAGTTGCATTCATGGACTTCGACGTGGTCGAACATGAAGTTCGAGAAGTCGAAATGCTGCTTGGTGCCGAGCCGCGCCAGATCTTTGGCGACATCGCGCCCGGCGGCTTCGAATAGCAATCCTTGCCAGTTCTGCAGCGGCGTGGCGCCGAGATTCAGGCAGGGGTTGTCGGCGAAATGCGGCGCGCCGAGCAGCTGGCCGTTCAGGTCGTAGGTCCAGCGGTGCAGGGGGCAGACGATGTTCTCCGTCTGGCCGCGGCCGTTGAGCATGATGGCTTGCCGATGGCGGCACACGTTCGACAGCAGTTCGACTTGCGACTGCTGGTTACGGACGAGCACGCGCCCCTCGCTCTCGCTGGGCAAGGCAAAATAATTCCCCGCATCCGGCACCATGAGTTCGTGCCCGATGTAGCGAGGACCTTTCTTGAAAAGGGTTTCGATTTCGCGCGTTAGAAGCGCATCGTCAAAGTAAGCCGTGACTGGCAGCTGGCTGTGAACAGACCGCAACTGCAATGCATTGCTCAGATTGGACATTCCCACTCCCGTGAAGACGTGAAAGCAGTGAACAACCCAACCATCGAAGGTTTCGATTTAGGGAGCCCGCGATTATACCCGTTTACCCCTCCTTGGGGCGACTAAGTGTCTGATTTGGGTCAAAATTGTGAAGATGGTTCACTGTTTTCGTCCGAGCAAAAAGGATTTTTTTCTGTCAGGCTCTGGGGGAGCCGTAAGGGAAGCGGGCGGAGTGGGGACCGCAAGCGGATCGGTTTGGTCGCTTTTGCCGTAGAATGTCCGACTTGTTTTAATTTTGCGACCATTCATGGCGAAGACCGCATCGAAAGATACCGTTGCAACGGCCGCCGAAGGCGCTGACAGCACACCCTTGCCCGAGAATTACGAAGCGGCGCTGGCGGAGCTGGAAGGCCTCGTGGCCCGGATGGAAGGCGGCAGTCTGAGCCTCGAGGAATCGCTGTCCGCCTATCGGCGCGGCGCGGCCCTCGTGACGTTTTGCCAGCAGCAACTGGAAAAGGTCGAGCAGCAGGTGCGGGTTCTCGACGGCGAGACCCTCAAGCCGCTGCCCATGAGTGGCGCAGGCACAACCGCTACTGAGAGCGGGGACGACCTATGACCTTCGAACAATGGATGCACTCGGTACTCGGGCGCGTCGAAACGGCACTCGAACACTATTTGCCGGCGCCTTCCGTCGCCCCGGCGCAATTGCATGAAGCCATGCGCTACGCCGTGCTGGGCGGCGGCAAGCGGGTGCGTCCGCTGTTGTGCCATGCGGCGGGCGAGCTGACCGGTGCCGGCGCCGATTGCCTTGACGCAGCGGCGGCCGCGCTGGAGATGATCCACGTCTACTCGCTGGTGCATGACGACATGCCCTGCATGGACGACGACGCATTGCGCCGCGGCAAGCCCACGGTGCACGTCAAGTATGATGAACCGACCGCCTTGCTGGTGGGCGACGCGCTGCAGTCGCAGGCGTTCGTCGCGCTGACGTCTGAAGTGCTGGCGCCCGCGCAACAGGCCGCGCTGGTGCGCGAGCTGGCGCTGGCGAGCGGCTCGATCGGCATGGCGGGGGGCCAGGCCATCGACCTGGCGAGCGTCGGCCACACGCTGACGCGGCCGCAACTCGAAACGATGCATCGCATGAAGACCGGGGCGCTGCTGCGCGCGTCGGTGCGCATGGGTGCACTGGCCGGCGCAACGCCGAGCGCGGATGCCATGCGTTCGCTCGACGCGTACGCGGCGGCCGTGGGCCTCGCGTTTCAGGTGGTGGACGACATTCTGGACGTCACGACCGATTCCGCGACGCTCGGCAAAACGGCAGGCAAAGACGCGAAGGACGGCAAGCCGACCTACGTGTCGATCATTGGGCTCGAGGCGTCGCGCGAACTCGCCGCGCAATTGCGCACCGATGCCCACGCTGCAATCGCGCCGTTTGGCGCGCGGGCGCAGCGTCTTGCCGAACTGGCTGATCTGGTGGTGAACCGGGTTAGCTGAACGCGAAAGCCCGCCGCCGCGCATTCGCCACGATGAATGCGTGAATGAAGTGCGGGCGCGTAAGTTTTCCTACAATGGAACGACGATGTACGACTTGCTGAAAACCATCGACGACCCGGCGGATCTGCGCCGCCTCGATCGCCGCCAATTGCAACCGCTTGCAGACGAGTTGCGTGCCTACGTGCTCGACAGCGTCTCCAAGACCGGTGGACACCTGTCGTCCAATCTTGGCACGGTCGAACTGACGATTGCGCTGCACTACGTGTTCGACACGCCGCGCGACCGGATCGTCTGGGATGTCGGCCATCAGACCTATCCGCACAAGATCCTGACGGGCCGCCGCGACCAGATGCATTCGCTGCGTCAGTACGGCGGCATCTCGGGTTTCCCGCGCCGCAGCGAGTCGGAGTACGACACGTTCGGCACGGCTCACTCGAGCACCTCGATCTCGGCCGCGCTCGGCATGGCGATCGCCAGCAAGCTGCAAGGCCAGAACCATATGGGCATCGCCGTGATCGGCGACGGCGCGATGACGGCCGGCATGGCCTTCGAGGCGATGAACAATGCGGGCGTCGAAGACGACGTGCCGCTGCTCGTGATCCTGAACGACAACGACATGTCGATTTCGCCGCCGGTGGGCGCGCTGAATCGCCATCTGGCGCGTCTGATGTCGGGCCGCTTCTACGCAGCGGCGCGCGCCGGCGTGGAGCGCGTGCTGCGCGTCGCGCCGCCGATGCTCGACCTCGCCCGCAAGCTCGAAGAGCACGCCAAGGGCATGATCGTGCCGGCCACGCTGTTCGAGGAATTCGGTTTCAACTACATCGGCCCGATCGACGGTCACGACCTCGACTCGCTGATCCCGACGCTGCAGAACATCAAGGAACTGCGCGGTCCGCAATTCCTGCACGTCGTGACCAAGAAGGGTCAGGGCTACAAGCTGGCCGAAGCGGACCCGGTGCTGTACCACGGCCCCGGCAAGTTCAATCCGGCTGAGGGCATCAAGCCGGCCGCGGCGCCGTCGAAGAAGGCGTACATGCATGTGTTCGGCGAATGGCTGTGCGACGCCGCCGAACTCGACCCGCGCGTCGTCGGCATTACGCCCGCCATGCGCGAAGGCTCGGGCATGGTGGAATTCGAGAAGCGCTTCCCGGACCGCTATTTCGACGTCGGCATTGCCGAGCAGCACGCGGTGACTTTCGCGGGCGGTCTCGCCGCCGACGGCATGAAGCCGGTCGTGGCGATCTACTCCACGTTCCTGCAGCGCGCGTATGACCAGTTGATCCACGACGTTGCCTTGCAGAACCTGCCGGTGGTGTTCGCCATCGACCGTGCGGGCCTGGTCGGCGCGGACGGCGCAACGCACGCGGGCGCCTACGATCTGGCGTTCATGCGCTGCATTCCGAACATGACGGTCATGGCGCCGTCCGACGAAAACGAATGCCGCCAGATGCTGTACACGGCACTGCAGCAGTCGGGGCCGGCGGCAGTGCGCTATCCGCGCGGCGCGGGTACCGGCATCGCAACAGTCAAGCAGATGACCGCGCTGCCGGTGGGCAAGGGCGAAGTGCGCCGCGAAACGGCGCAACCGGCTGGCAAGCGGATCGCGATTCTGGCGTTCGGCACGATGGTCGCACCGTCGCTGGCAGCGGCTGAGGAACTGGACGCCACCGTGGCGAACATGCGCTTCGTCAAGCCGCTCGACGCCGAACTGGTGCGCCAGTTGGCCGAGACACATGACTACCTCGTGACGGTCGAAGAAGGCTGCATCATGGGCGGCGCGGGTTCGGCCTGCGTCGAAGCCCTGCTCGCCAGTGGGGTTATGCGGCCCGTACTACAATTGGGCCTCCCCGATCGATTCATCGATCATGGAGATCCGGCCCAACTGCTTTCGGAGTGCGGTCTGGATAGCGCGGGCATTGCTAAGTCGATCCGCGAACGCTTCCTGGATCACGCCGCCGGCAAGTCCGTCAAGCGCGTCGCTTAATGGCGTCGTTGGTGGCGTTAGCACGCAGGTCGTAAGACCGGGCCGGGCGCCGAAGTTCGCGGGCGCTATCGCGGCTATAGCAATCTCCAACTTGAATCGATGGGCCCTCGGGCTCATCATGCAACGCCGGCTTCAGCCGGCGTTCGCCGTTGCGTGCGTCGATCCGCGCGGCGGCTGAGCACCCCAGGCCGTCGCCGAGCGACGCGCCCGCAGCGGGCGCAGGAATTTGGGGCAGCCCGGCGTTTTCTAAAGGACAAGAAGATGAATCAGATGAATCCCGCCTTCGTGATGCCCGACGTGCAGAGCACCGTCGACACGCGCCAGATCCCGATTCAACGGGTCGGCGTGAAGGCGGTGCGCCATCCGCTGACGGTGCGCACGCAAGGCGGCGAGGTGCAGCCGACGGTCGGTACATGGAACCTCGACGTCCATCTGCCGGCGGATCAGAAGGGCACGCATATGTCGCGTTTCGTGGCGCTGCTCGAAGAGAACAAGGCGCCGCTGGACGCATCGACATTTCGCACCATGCTGGCGGCGATGCTCGAAAAGCTCGAAGCCGAAGCCGGCCGTATCGAAGTGTCGTTCCCGTACTTCGTCAACAAGACCGCGCCGGTCTCGGGCGTGCAAAGTCTGCTGGACTACGAAGTGACGCTGACGGGCGACATTCGCAACGGCGTGACGCGTCTGTTTCTCAAGGTGCTGGTTCCGGTGACGAGCCTGTGCCCGTGCTCGAAAAAGATCTCGCAATACGGCGCGCACAATCAGCGCTCGCACGTGACGATCAACGCTGAACTGAACGGCGACGTGCCGGTGGAAGAGCTGATTCGGATTGCTGAAGAAGAGGCGTCGTGCGAATTGTGGGGCTTGCTGAAGCGGCCGGACGAGAAATTCGTCACCGAGCGCGCCTACGAAAATCCGAAGTTCGTCGAAGACCTGGTGCGCGACGTGGCGCAGCGTCTGAATGCGGACGCGCGGATTGTCGCGTATGTGCTGGAAGCAGAGAATTTCGAATCGATCCACAATCACAGCGCTTATGCCGTGATCGAGCGTGATAAGCGGCTGGCAGCCTAAGCCGCTGTGTCTTGCTTTGCGATGAGGTAGAAACGGCCGCTAACGCGGCCGTTCTGATTTGCAGCAGGTCTTTTTGCAGCGGGCGAGGCCGCTGCCCGCGCCTTTAGCTTTGGCGCTGCCGGGCCTGCGCCCGTCTCGTGCAGCAGCCCGCTTACCGCCCAAGCGAAGTCAGATCCCAGCGCGGTTTGACCGTGAATGCATAGTCTTTGCCCGCTTGTTCCGGCCAGCGCTGCAGGCGCAGCGCGCCGGCGAGCGCGATCATCGCGCCGTTGTCGGTGCACAGAGCGAGGTCCGGGTAATGCACGGCGAAGCCGCGCTTCTTCGCGGCGGCGGAGAGCGCCTCGCGCAACTGCCGGTTGGCGCCCACGCCGCCCGCCACCACCAGCCGCTTGAGGCCGGTTCTCTTGAGCGCGGCCAATGACTTCGCCGCCAGAACGTCCACCGCCGCATCGACGAAGCCGCGCGCCAGATCGGCTTTGGCCTGTTCGCAGATATTCGCGCCGCCGAGCTTTTTCACGTGTGTCAGGACGGCGGTTTTCAGGCCGCTGAAGCTGAAATCGAGGTCGCCGGAATGCAGCATGGGGCGCGGCAGAACTACGGCGCCCGGCGTGCCGAATTCCGCCATCCGCGAGACTTCGGGACCGCCCGGATAACCGAGGCCGAGCAGTTTCGCGGTTTTGTCGAAGGCTTCGCCGGCGGCGTCGTCGAGCGTTTCGCCGAGCGTCTCGTAGACGCCCACGTCGGTCACGCGCATCAACTGCGTGTGGCCACCGGAGACGAGCAGCGCGACGAACGGAAACGGCGGCGGCTCATCCACCAGCAGCGGCGACAGCAAGTGCCCTTCAAGATGATGAATGCCGATGGTGGGCTTATCCCACGCCATGGCGAGCGCGTTGGCAATGCTGGCGCCGACGAGCAGCGCGCCCGCCAGTCCCGGCCCCTGCGTGTAGGCAATGGCGTCGATCTCGCCGCGGGCCGTGCCGGCACGCTCCAGCACTTCTTCGAGCAGCGGCAGCGCGCGCCGGATGTGGTCGCGCGACGCCAGTTCCGGCACGACGCCGCCGTATTCCCGGTGCATCGCGATCTGCGAATGCAGCGCGTGCGCGAGCAGGCCGCGCTCCGTGTCGTAGAGCGCGAGACCGGTTTCGTCGCAGGAGCTTTCGATGCCGAGAACGAGCATGATTCGAGGGCCAAAGGGCGCGGCAATATGCGGCGGAACGGCTTGTCTGGCTAAGCCTGCTGGAGGCTTGCGCGCATGTTCAGGCGCCCGGAAAAGTGAAAAGGCAAGCTTCAAAGTATAGCAGTGCGGGGGAGGGGCCGCGGGTACAATGCGCGCCATGGAATCCTACGATATCGCGGTCATCGGCGCGGGCGCGGCCGGCATGATGTGCGCGGCGGTTGCCGGGCAACTCGGGCGGCGCGTCGTGCTGATCGACCACGCGCCGCGCCTCGCGGAGAAAATCCGCATTTCCGGCGGCGGACGCTGCAATTTCACGAATCTCTATGCGGGACCGGCAAATTATCTGTCGGCGAATCCGCATTTCTGCCGCTCGGCGCTGGCGCGCTATACCCCGCGTGACTTCATGGCGCTACTCAAGCGCCATCACGTGACATGGCACGAGAAGCACAAAGGACAGTTGTTCTGCGACCAGTCGAGCGACGCGATCATCGACGTCCTGAAAAGCGAATGCGACGTCGGCGGCATCGCGTGGCGCCGGCCGCTCGCGGTGGAACAGGTGCGGCAGGATGCAGCCGAGGGCTTCACGCTCGACACGCACGCCGGTCCGATCCGTGCCCGTGCGCTGGTGGTGGCGACCGGTGGCCTGTCGATCCCGAAGATCGGCGCCACGGACTTCGGCTACCGGCTCGCCAAACAGTTCGGCCACAAGCTGATCGACACGCGCCCGGCTCTGGTCCCGCTGACCTTCGCCGCGGCAGATTGGGAGCCGTTCGCGGCGCTTTCCGGCGTGTCGCTCGAGGTCGAACTCGCCACCGGCAACAAGAAGACCGGCGCCGAGTTCGTCGAAGATCTGCTGCTCACGCATCGCGGACTGTCCGGGCCGGGCGTGTTGCAGATTTCCAGCTACTGGCAGCCCGGCGAGCCGATCCACGTCAACCTGCTGCCGCAGCAGGACGCCACCGCCGCGCTGCTGGAGGCGAAAACCACCACCAAACGGCAAATCGCCAACCTGCTGGCGGAATGGGTGCCCACGCGGCTCGCCCATGTCTGGCTGGAAACTCATCAGATTCCGGCCGAGGCGCGCATCGCCGATTTGCCGGACAAAACGCTGCGGCGCATCGGTGAGGCGCTGTCGCGCTGGACCCTCACCCCCAACGGCACCGAAGGCTACCGCAAGGCCGAGGTGACGCGCGGCGGCGTCGATACGCGAGAGTTGTCGTCGTCGACGATGATGAGCGCGCGCGTGCCGGGGCTGTATTTCATCGGCGAGGCGGTCGATGTCACCGGCTGGCTGGGCGGTTACAACTTCCAGTGGGCGTGGGCCTCGGGCGTGGCGGCAGGCCAGGCGGCCGCGGAGTACGCCCGCGCCTGAAGAGACCGGCGAAACGCGCTGAAGAGTCGCGCTAATAAGGCGCGCTAATAAGGCGAAGGCGCGCACCGGCATGAACCGGCCCTAGGGGGCTTGACGCGCGCGTCGCTTTATGAGAAAGCTCTGCTATAATTCTCAACCTTTACGAAGTTCCGTTATTGAAAAATGACGATCATCCGCGTAAAAGAAAACGAGCCGTTTGAAGTCGCCATGCGCCGCTTCAAACGCACGATCGAGAAGAACGGTTTGTTGACCGAACTGCGAGCGCGCGAGTTTTACGAAAAGCCCACGGCTGAGCGCAAACGCAAGAAGGCATCGGCGGTGAAGCGCCACTTCAAGCGGCTGCGCAGCCAGATGCTGCCCAAGAAGTTTTATTGATTCTGACGTCGCTGCGGTTCCTACGGAGCGTCGGCACGCAACCGGTGGCGGCAAAGATGGCTGCCCCCGTGCGGACAACCTGGCCGTGAGGGCCACCTGGTCACGCCGCATCCACTCTGCGCATTTGTGCAAACCCGCGCGCCAACCCGCTTGAGGAAGCAGTCCCAAGCGGGTTTTTGTGTTGATGCACCCGGCATGGCCAGACCTTTTTACATTCCAACGCATTCAGGTGAGTAATGAGTCTCAAGGATCGGATCAACGACGATATGAAGGCCGCCATGCGGGCCCGCGAAACCGAGCGCCTCGGCACCATCCGCCTGCTGCTCGCCGCGATCAAGCAGCGTGAAGTCGACGAGCGCATCGTCCTCGATGACGCCGCCATCACCGCCGTCATCGACAAGATGATCAAGCAGCGCAAAGACTCCATCAGCCAGTTCGAAGCCGCTGGCCGCACGGATCTGGTCGCGAAGGAAAGCGCCGAGCTGACCATCCTCTCCGCGTACATGCCGGAGCAGCTGTCCGAGGCGGAAATCGCCGCCGAAGTGCAGGCCGCGGTCGCCCAAACGGGCGCCGCCGGCCCGCAGGACATGGGCAAGGTAATGGGCGTGCTCAAGCCGAAGCTCGCGGGCCGTGCCGACATGACCGCCGTGTCCGGGCTGGTCAAGGCTGCCCTCGCGAAGTAATCCGCTGTTTCCGGCCGGCGCGGCCTGTGCCTGAATGGACCGGCCGCGCAGCCTTCATGCATTAAAGGTCGCGCCCCCACTGTGATTCCGCATTCGTTCCTGCAGGATCTGTTGAACCGCGTCGATATCGTCGACGTGGTCGGCAAGTATGTGCAACTGAAAAAGGGCGGCGCCAACTTTATGGGGCTCTGTCCGTTTCATAACGAAAAGAGCCCTTCATTTACCGTTAGTCCGACTAAGCAGTTTTATCATTGCTTCGGTTGCGGCGCGCATGGCACGGCGATCGGTTTCCTGATGGAACACGCCGGGCTGACGTTTCCTGAGGCGGTCAACGATCTCGCGCAATCGGTCGGCTTGACGGTGCCGCAGGAGCCCTCGCCGACTCAGGGCGGCGGAGGCGGCGGCTATGCGCCGGCGGTGTCCAAGGCGGTCACCACCGCGCTGTCGGACGTGATGCAGACCGCGTGCGACTTTTATCGCAAGCAGTTGCGCGGCGCGCCCAATGCCATCCAGTACCTGAAAAAACGTGGCCTGACGGGGCCGATTGCGGCCCATTTCGGTATCGGCTACGCGCCGGACGGTTGGCAGAATCTCGAGGCTGCGTTTCCCAATTATCGGGATGAGGCGCTAGTGGACTCGGGACTCGTGATCGTCAGCGAAAAGGCCGACGCTCAGGGTCAGAACCGCCGCTACGACCGTTTTCGCGAGCGGATCATGTTCCCGATCCGCAATGTCAAAGGGCAGGTGATCGGCTTCGGTGGCCGGGTTCTGGACGGCGGCGAACCCAAGTATTTGAATTCGCCGGAAACGCCTCTATTTAACAAGGGCAGCGAGTTATACGGGCTGTTCGAGGCGCGTTTGGCGATTCGTGAACAGCATTACGTCCTGGTGGTCGAAGGGTATATGGACGTGGTGGCGCTGGCTCAATTAGGGTTTCAGAACGCCGTGGCGACATTGGGCACGGCCTGTACGCCGGTCCACGTGCAGAAGCTGATGCGTCAGACCGATACGGTCATTTTCAGCTTCGACGGCGACTCGGCGGGCCGCCGGGCGGCGCGCCGGGCGCTGGACGCCTGTCTGCCGCACGCGGCGGATAACCGGACCATCCGCTTCCTGTTCCTGCCGTCCGAGCACGATCCGGACAGCTACGTGCGGGAATTCGGCACCGAAGCGTTTGCCGGGCAGGTCGAGCGGGCCATGCCGCTGTCGCAGTTCATGCTGAATGAAGTGCTGGCCGGCAAGGAGCTGGACCAGCCGGAAGGCCGGGCACGCGCGCTGTTCGACGCCAAACCCTTGCTGCAGGCGCTGCCGGCTAACGCGCTACGCGCGCAGATCATGCATATGT
Source organism: Paraburkholderia sp. BCC1885 (assembly GCF_900996235.1). GTDB lineage: Bacteria > Pseudomonadota > Gammaproteobacteria > Burkholderiales > Burkholderiaceae > Paraburkholderia. Next base: position 40,643 of record NZ_CAAJGM010000033.1, on the reverse strand, counting down.
TCGCCGATCGGCTCGACGTGCCGTTCGACGAGGTAGCGGCGTTGTGCGAAGTGGATTCCCGCATCGCCGCCGCCGCGCGGCAGGCGCCGGCCCGCAAGGATCGGCGCAGCGTGACCGGAATCGAGGAAAAGACGCTGCGCAATCTGGTGATGCACCCCCGGACCGTGGCGGTGCTGGACGAAGACGCCGAGCAGGCGTTACTGACCATTACACGGCACGGCGAGCTTTTCGAGGAAGTCACGACGCACGCCCGCGCGCTGGGCGACGCCGCGGAGTTCCAACTGCTGTCGGATCTCCTGCGAAATGGGGCCAATGCCCCGACTTTCGAGGAAATCTTTCGCAAAATTCTGGACTATGATGAAAACGTTCGGGATTTGTTGCTGAAGGACCCGGCGGATGCGGCCGTCATAGAGGAACGGCGCGAGCAGGAGCGGATTGTCGGCGAGGAATTGAAAGCGGCAATCCTGAAGATGCGTTACGACGCTTATTGTGAGCGGCTCGAACAGCTTTCGCGGCAATCCAGACATACCGCGGAGGAATTTGCGGAATTGACGGAGTTGAATCAGAAACGCGCTGACATGAAGCGTCAGCTCGGGCTGTAAGCAGGGGTAGGGCGGACCTAAGTTATAATAAAAGGTTTTCAGCGGTTTGATTTTCCAGGCAAAAGGCGAAAGGCGATTGCAATGGCAAAGACTACAGGCGGGAAGAAAGCGGCAGGCACAGGCTCGGACGAGCCGACCACGAAGGTCACCGGAGCCAGGCCCAGTTCTGCCGCGAAAAGAGGGTCTGCCGAGGCCGCCGAGAGCGTGACACCTGTTGTCAGGAAGAAATCCTCGACTTCTTCCGCTGCGAAAGCGGCGTCGGTGAGTACGGTGAAAGCCGCCAAGCCGGTTACGAAGCAGCCGAGTGCCAGAAGCGCAAGGGAAGCGGTTGCCGCCCAGGACGATGCGGTAGCGCGCGAGTCTTCAGTATCCACGGTTCTACCGGCTGTCGTCCAGCAGCCGCGAGTCGAGACTACAGCCGGTACGGCGAACTCCATGACGAAAAAGCTGAACGAAGTATCCGTCGATGACGACGCAACCCCGAGCGAGGAAACTACTGCAGCTCCGGGCAAAGGCGAAAAGGCCAAGGCACGCGACCGCCGCGCGAAGGAAAAAGCGCTGCTGAAAGACGCGTTCGCGTCCAGCCAGCCGGGCACCGTCGAAGAGCTCGAAGAGCGCCGCTCGAAACTGCGCGCGCTGATCAAGCTCGGCAAGGAGCGCGGCTTCCTGACCTACGCTGAAATCAACGACCACCTCCCGGACAACTTCACCGAGACCGAGGCGATCGAAGGCATCATCAGCACGTTCAACGACATGGGCGTGGCCGTCTACGAGCAGGCGCCCGATGCCGAAACGCTGCTGCTGAACGACAACGCGCCGGCGGCTTCGTCGGATGACGAAGTCGAAGAGGAAGCCGAAGTCGCGCTGTCCACCGTCGATTCCGAATTCGGCCGCACCACCGACCCGGTCCGCATGTACATGCGTGAAATGGGTACGGTCGAGCTGCTGACGCGCGAAGGCGAAATCGAAATTGCGAAGCGCATCGAAGACGGCCTGAAGCACATGGTGATGGCCATCTCCGCCTGCCCGACTACCATCGCCGACATCCTGGCGATGGCCGAGCGCGTCGCCAACGAAGAAATCCGTATCGACGAACTGGTCGACGGCCTGATCGACGCCAACGCGGAAGACGCTGACGGCTTCTCCGCGCAGGAAGCGGAAGCGATCGAAAGCGAAGACGAGGAAGTCGAAGAGGAAGAGGGCGACGACGAGGAAGACGACGACGGCGCCGCGCAAGCCACTGCCAACGCCGCGCAGATGGAAGCGCTCAAGCGCGCCTCGCTCGAGAAGTTCGCCATGATCAGCGAATGGTTCGACAAGATGCGCCGCGCGTTCGAGAAGGAAGGCTACAAGTCGAAGTCGTACCTGAAGGCGCAGGAAACGATCCAGAACGAGCTGATGACCATTCGCTTCACCGCGCGAACCGTCGAGCGTCTGTGCGACACGCTGCGGGCTCAGGTGGACGAAGTGCGCCAGGTCGAGCGTCAGATTCTGCATACGGTGGTCGACAAGTGCGGCATGCCGCGTGCGGAGTTTATCGCGCGTTTCCCGGGCAGCGAGACGGATCTCGAATGGGCCGACAAGATCGTCACGGAAGGGCACGCCTATAGCGCGATCCTCACGCGGAATATCCCCGCTATCCGCGAGCAGCAGCAACGCCTGCTGGATCTGCAGGCACGCGTTGTTCTGCCGTTGAAGGACCTGAAGGAAACCAACCGTCAGATGGCGGCGGGCGAACTGAAGGCGCGTCAGGCCAAGCGTGAAATGACCGAGGCCAACCTGCGTCTTGTGATCTCGATTGCGAAGAAATATACGAACCGTGGTCTGCAATTCCTGGATCTGATCCAGGAAGGCAACATCGGCCTGATGAAGGCGGTGGACAAGTTCGAATATCGGCGTGGCTACAAGTTCTCCACGTATGCCACGTGGTGGATCCGTCAGGCCATCACGCGTTCGATTGCGGACCAGGCGCGCACGATCCGGATTCCGGTTCACATGATCGAAACGATCAACAAGATGAACCGCATCTCGCGTCAGATTCTGCAGGAAACCGGTCTCGAGCCGGATCCGGCGACGCTGGCGGAAAAGATGGAGATGCCGGAAGACAAGATCCGCAAGATCATGAAGATCGCGAAAGAGCCGATCTCGATGGAAACGCCGATCGGTGACGATGACGATTCGCATTTGGGCGACTTCATCGAAGACACCAACACGGTGGCGCCTGCTGACGCGGCGTTGCACGCCAGCATGCGCGATGTCGTGAAAGACGTGCTCGACTCGCTGACGCCGCGCGAAGCGAAGGTGCTGCGCATGCGCTTCGGTATCGAGATGAGCACCGATCACACGCTCGAAGAAGTCGGCAAGCAGTTCGACGTGACGCGTGAGCGGATTCGTCAGATCGAGGCGAAGGCGCTGCGCAAGCTGCGTCACCCGAGCCGTTCTGACAAGCTGAAATCGTTCCTCGAAGGCAATTGATCGAAGGACGTCCGGCTGCTATTGCGGACACGGGGCTTTCGGGTCGTTTTGCTGATGCAAAGCGGTCACGAAAGCCCCTTTTTCGTGTAGTATGTCGGCCAATCAGCGAATAGGCCCGGCCTGTATTTAGACCGGGTCTTTTTGTTGGTTTCTGTTGGTTCAAATCATCTCAGGGCCGGACGCCGTGCTGGTTGCAGGCAGCGGACTCATAATCCGCCTCCGAAAGGACACCGTCGGTTCGAATCCGACCCGGCCCACCAAAGAAAAATCAAAGAGTTACCTGTTCGAGCCGGAGTTTTGCAACCGGGCGGCAGGCATGCGCGCTCATTTCGAGAAGCGCAGACCGTTACTCGCCGGAGAGGGATCGTTTGTCAAAAATTCCAGCGCATCAGTTTGTGAGGAGACCTGCTACGCCGACTTGGCGCTGTTTTGTTTTTTGATTGGTGAAGTGATGGGCGAGGGTAGGGCTGCGCTGGACAACGCCTGGGATGTGTTGGAGCGGCTGATGGGCCGTCTCTCGACAATTCCGACAGACTCTCCGTCCGCTGCTGATCAATTCTACGAGCTCGCGATATAAGCAATACTTCACATATTGATCCCGTTAGCCCCGCGATCCTTACTGCGACAAATCCTCGTCCGACTGCTTCACTCCGTCAACGGCCATTCGACCGCTGATGACGTGCGTGGCATCGTTGGCCAAGGCAGACGTTCGTCCATTGACCTCGCTATCCGGACTCGAAGATCGCAGTGACAACCTTGCGTCACGCGACCCCTCAGTTTCCAAGCCATGCTTTAGCGCCTTCGATTGAACAAAAGTCATCCAGCGCGCGAACGCTGACGGTCGGGTACTCGCCCCGCACCATGTCCGCAAGCGCACTGCCAGGTCCTAACTCGAGTATTCTGTCCACACCCTGCTCGACCAATGCGACCAAGACGGTGTTCCAGTCGATAGGGCGGGCCAACTGCGCTGCCAGGCCTTGAATAGCCTCTGCGGGCCGAAAGATCCTTTCTGCACATGCCGCGCCAAGCAACTTGCAACTGGCCGTGATCTTCTTCGCTTCAATCGCGCGCAGAGCCCGTTCGAAAGGTCCAACCGCCGCATCTAACCGCGGCGTATGAGACGCGACATGTACGGCGAGCAGACCGCTATGCTTCGCACCCGCACGCAACGCGTCGTCGCACAGACGAGCGAGCATCCCACGCGCTCCACCGACGATAAACAGATTCCCAGGATTGATGATCGCGATTGCACAACCTTTTTGCGTCGCCATCCCGGACACCGTATTGTAGTCAAGGCCGCGCACGAAGCCAAGCGCGTCGTCGCTGCCGCTCGCGTTGCTCATGAGTTCCGCGCGCGTTGCGGTCAGGCGCAGCGTGTCGGCGATCGACCATACACCAGCGATCCCCCACGCAGCCATCTCGCCAACGCTATAGCCCGCAACGATCAGGTTCGGTGGAAGTGCCGAAGCGATGCACTGGTGTGCCACCAGCGCACGCGTGACGTTGAGCAACTGACTCGTCCGGTTCTGATGTAACGCGGTGTTGTTCGCATTCCTGACAACATCACGTATATCGCTGCCGAACACATCGTTCGCCTCAGCGAATACTGGTTCGGCCTCGGGCGAGTCAGCGAAAAGATTGAACATGCCGGCGCTTTGCCTGCCTTGGCCGGAACATAAGAGCGCGAGCATCGCCTACTCCCAATTCCGGACGAACAGCGTCATGGCCAGCAGATCGGCGCAGCCGCCGGGACTCAGCCTGCGTGCGACGAATGCCCGATGCATCGTAATCGCGTTGGTACGCCAATCCGGCGCATCAATGCCACCGCGCTGCATAAATAAGGACGCCTGATTACGTGCGAAATCAAGCGCCTCCATGCCGCCCCGGTACAGCAGGTTCGTATCGTCGACGGTTGCAATCAGACGCATGAGCGCGTGAACGCGAGCGGCTTCCGGGTCACGTGGTCGCAGGGATTCGCCCTCGATCAGCGCGGGTAATGCACACGCATAAATGGACGGAAAGCCGCTTGCAGCCTCCATGCGTGCGCCGCCTGCGTTGAAGTGACGGAGAACGCGCGCGCCATGACTATCGACTGCACCGGGACCGTCAAGAATCTCGTCGCCCCACTCTTGTGCAATGATTGCTCCGAGTGTACCGGCCACGTCGAACGCATCGCGAAACCCTGCTGCGGCAGACAACAGTCCCATGCCAAAGATCGCACCGCGATGCGCATTCACACCACCCGTTGCAGCCATCATGGCTCGCTCGGCGGCAATACCAATCGAACGCAACGCTGGCATGCGGGCGCCGTCCGCGCCGGCTCGCGCCATTTCGATAAAGTACGGCGTCAGCGATGCCGCACTGCGGTACATCAACGGTGCGTCCATATCGTCGTGTGCGCCAGAGTCGACGTGACTCACCAGCCCTGGCTTTGGATAGGTCGCCACTTCCAGCTTCAGGCATGCACTCGCGAGGCGTCCGATCGCCACTGTGTCGACGGCATGCTCCATCAAGATGGACATGTCCGGATCCGTTGCGTTCATCGGAACACCTCGTCGCGTGGCAGCAGGCGGACGCCCTCGGCGCTCTTCACCAGCAGTATCGCGTCTGCGTTGCACCACTCCCGCCATTGCACTGCGTTGGCTGACGGCGCGATCAGTTCTCCGTCGATACAGACCGGCGCATGCCCGGCGACAATTTCAATCTGCCGGCTCAACGCGGTGGCGCGCGCTGCGTCATCGAGACGCCACAGCAGATCCAGATCGGACGTCTCGCTGATATATTCGAGTCCGGTCAGGTATTGCCACGCAAGACTGCCAAAGCAGCGCACGCTCTCGTCAATATCGAGCAGCGCCCTGATCGTCTCCTGCCAGTCCACCGGCGCTGCCTGCGCAGCCAACTTTAGCAACGGCGAGGGAGCGTCGTCGACGATAGCGTCAGGCGGCACGCGCAACGAAACGCGACCCTTGCCCCACGCCGGCGGCAAGGGCAAACCGAGCGCCGCCATCGCTGCCTCGTCACTGCACGCGGCACGACGGCTGATGAGCGGCCAGCCCGCGCCCGCCCAACCTGCAACGAGGGGCTCGCCGGACAGCGCGGGTTCACCGGCTATCACGTCACGCCACCTACCCGGATCGACCCAGATCATGCGATGCCGCTCGAAACACACGTTGCAATCATTCATGGCGTTGTGCCTCCTCGCTAGCCTGCACGGCAATCGCGGCCGCCTTCGTGCGGCCCCCACGCGCTTCACCGAGGCTCGCGCGAAGGTCGTCGCCAATCACGTCAACCGCACTGTGCAAAAGCGCAACCAGTTGAGCCGAGAGCGGCTGCTTCGGGTCCAGGATTCGCGCGATCCCCCCCGTCTGTACCAGGTTGTCCAGCCCGGGTGCAAAAACTGGCGTGGTTCCGGCCTTTTCCTTAAGGACATCGAGCGACAGCTTGGTGACACGCGCCATGGAGGGCAAATCCATCACCTCGGGATGAGCGCCGGGCAGCGCCACCAGAGTGCCGCACGCCAGCGCGGTCGCGATGAAGGCGCCTGCGGCACTGCCGCCGTAAAGCAACGCAATGGTGCGATGCCCAGCGCTTTCGGCCAGCAGCAGACACTTCGCCAGATGCGCGAGATATTCGCTGAGGCCTAACAGTTCATCGCGACGGCTCATGCGCTGACTGCTCGAATCGACGAGGAACAGGATTGGCGCTCTGTCGGTCGCAGTTGCAATCGCCAGCACCTGGGCGGCGAGTTCAGCCGCATCATCGACACCAAGCGGCGAGCGATTCGTCAGGCCCAGTACGTGAAACTCCGGTCCATCCAACACACGGGCTTTGCCTGCGAGACGATTGCCCTCAAGCTTGATCGCATGCGGATCGACGAACAGCGAAGCAAGGATGTTATCGAGCGTCATCTGCATTCTCCCTGTGGGACGCGGCTTGTTCGAGGAAAGCGTCGGGTGGTAAATCGGATATGGCGTCTGGGTTTGACAAGCCGAGTGCGTGCCAGATATCGCGCGCATCGGAACAGTCGCCGAAACGCTTCAGACGCATATCCAGTCGCGCCTGCTCCGCCTGCAATACATCGAGACTGAGGCGCGCGGGATGTCCCAACGCCACAGTGGCAGCGGCGCGAAATGCGTGAGCGTCGTCGGCGGCGTAAAGGTCCGCACCGCCAATCAGATAACGGTGCTTGCCGCCCATCGTGCGCCAGACCAGTGCGCGATCGCGCGAGTCGAACTCCTCGACGCCTTTGTTGGTTTCGATCACTTCAGGACCAGACACGCTGATGCGTCCCTGCTCCGAAACGATTAGCGTCGAACAGCATCCAGCAATCAGACCACCGCCGCCATAGCAGCCCGCGCGACCACCGACAAGCCCAATGACACGAATGCCCGACTCGCGTGCCTGTACGAGCGCGCGCATGATTTCGGCAATCGCCAGTTCCCCGGCGTTCGCTTCCTGTAGCCGCACGCCACCCGTATCGAAAGCAATCACGACATCGCGTTTCATGGCCTGTGCAGCGCGCAGCAAACCCGTCAGCTTCGCGCCATGCACTTCGCCGAACGCGCCGCCCATGAAGCGCCCCTCCTGCGCGGCAACCAGAACGGATCGCCCCTCGATCGACGCCGAACCGATCACGATGCCGTCGTCGAACTGCGACGGCAGATTGAATATGCCCAGATGTTGGCTACTTTCTCGCTCGGCAGGGCCGACATATTCGTTGAATGTGCCGGTATCCACGAGGGCCTGTATACGTTGGCGCGCACTCGCTTCAAACCAGGTGAGCGATTGCGCCGGCGCGCCCGACGCCGCATCGTCAGCGTGCGTTTCCATCAGACGCACGCCTTGCGCGAGTCGCAGGGAGACCGTATCGGGTCGCGCGCCGCCATCGTTGATGGAGATGTGCAGACCGCCCGCCGCGCGACGCTCGACAAAGTCGTCGATTACCGCTTGCCATAACGGCTCAAACCCATGCGAGGCCGTGCTGACCTGGACCGTGCAGCGGTCGATCGGCCCTTTGCGTTCGAGAAGAACTTCGAGATTGCCTGATGCAACCACTCCGACCAGCGCGTTAACGCGCATGCCACGCGCGGCACGAGGCGCCGCCCGCTCGAAATGAAACGATTCCATTTTGTCCTCCTACCAGTTACGGAAACGGCCAGGTGGCTGATACAGTCCACCTGAAGCGCGCATCAGATCCCTGATCGAGCGTGCCGCCAGCAGGCTGCGATCAGCATCCAGCGGATCGATGTCGAGATCCTCGGGGCGTTGAATAACGCCGCGCTCGCGCAGGCGGTCCACCATCTTCCGGTCGCGTTGGCGACCTACCTCGGTGAAACCCGCTACGCCGCGAATCGCCTGCTCACGCTCGTCTTTGTCACGGCAGAGCAGCAGATTGGCGATGCCCTCCTCGGTCACGATGTGGGTCGTGTCATCGCCATACACCATGACGGGTGCCAGATCCAGATTCAGCTTCTCGGCCAGGTCAAGCGCGGCAAGACGTTCGACGAACAACGGCGCATTCGCCTCGCCAAACGTCTCGCCAATCTGCACCACCAGCTTGCGGCCACGGCGCAGCGGACCGGCAACATCGGGCTGCGCCTCGCTTCCGGCACGCAGCCAGGCCGCGCTCGGATGCCGGCGGCCGCGTGGGTCCGAGCCCATATTCGGGGCACCGCCAAACCCGGCGATGCGGCTCGCCGTCACAGTCGAACTGTGTCCTTCCAGATCGATTTGCAGCGTCGATCCGATGAACATGTCGCACGCGTATAGACCGGCCGTTTGAGACAAGGCCCGATTCGACCGCAAAGACCCATCGGATCCGGTAAAGAAAATGTCGGGCCGCGCGGCGAGGTAGTCCTCCATGCCGACTTCGGACCCAAAGCAATGCACCCGTTCCACCCATCCCGCTTCAATGGCCGGAATCAAAGTGGGATGGGGATTGAGCGCCCAATGCGTACATATCTTTCCGCGCAGACCGAGCTTCTCGCCGTAAGTCGGCAACAGCAGCTCGATTGCTGCAGTGTTGAAGCCGATCCCGTGATTCAGACGGCGCACGCCATAGGGCATATAGAGCCCCTTGATGGTCAGCATGGCCGTGAGAATTTGCGTTTCCGTGATGGCGGCGGGATCGCGCGTGAAAAGCGGTTCGACATAGAACGGCTTGCCTGCATTGACGAAGAAGTGCACCTGGTCGCCGGGGATATCGACACGCGGTACCTTGTCGACGATTTCACCAACCTGCGCAATGACAATGCCATTGCCGAAGCTGGTCGCCTCGACGACGGTGGGCGTGTCCTCGGTATTCGGCCCGGTATAGAGATTGCCGTCGCGATCCGCGCTTACTGCGGCGATCAACGCGACGTGCGGCGTCAAGTCCACGAAATAACGGGCGAACAACTCCAGGTAGGTATGGATCGCACCCAGTTCGATCTTGCCGCTAAACAACATCCGTGCAATTCGCGTGGCCTGCGGCCCGGAGTACGAATAGTCAAGCTTTCTTGCAATACCTTTTTCGAAGAGATCGAGATGCTCGGGCAAGACGACGCCGGATTGCACCATGTGAAGGTCGTGCAAGACCTGTGGATCGGCATCGGCCAGGGCGCACGCCAATAAATCAGCCTGCTTCTGGTTATTTCCCTCCAGACAGACGCGATCGCCCGGCTGGATGACCGCGCTCAAGAATTCAGCCAGCCTGTCTGGCCGGACTGCCTTTCCTTCAGCAAAGGCAGAACCGGCTGCGATGCGTCGCCGACGTTCTTCGCTCTGTACATTCCATTGCTTCATTTTGGCTACCTCGGTGGTCTGCCGGAAACACGCCGCGCGCCTGACGGCCGCGGCGTAACTCGTTGATGACACCTGGATGCGGCGCATCCGGGTGCCGTCATCACTGCTGCGCGTGCTTTGCCGCGTCTTCGATCACCGCAGCCACTTCCTTCGGACGTGATTCGTAGACGGAATGACTTGCACCGGCCAGCACGGTGGTGTGGCTATGCGCGCGCTGGTAGTAGAAGCGTTCGAGATCCGGGTTGATGATCTTGTCGTCAGCAGCCACGATGCCCCAGCTCGGCTTGGTGGTCCACGCGGCGACCGTCATCGGCGCGGAGAAGACCTTTGCGGCCGTCAGGATCTGCGACTGCGCTTCGAACTGCGCCTGCTTGAGCGGCAAATCAGCAGCGAAGTCCTTCGGGAAGTCGGAAGGGTTCAGATACGTGTAGCCGTCGTCCGTCTTCTTGATGGCACCAGGCTGCTTCGACGTATAGCTGGGATATTGCTTGCCCAGATCGCTTTCGTCTTCGCCAACAGCCGGCGCATGGGCGGCGACGTAGACGAGTCCGGCGACCTTCGGATCAACGCCGGCTTCCGTGATGATCGAGCCGCCGTAGCTGTGCGCAACCAGAATGACCGGACCGGTTTGCAGGTCAATGACGCGCTTCGTGGCGGCCACATCGTCGTCAAGCGAGGTCAGAGGTTCCTGCACCATCGTGACGTGATAGCCGTCTTTGGTGAGGATGTCATAGACCGGTTTCCAGCCGGAGCCATCCACCCATGCGCCATGCACGAGAACGATGTTTTTGATCGGCGCATTAGTCGGCTGGGCATCCTGTGCCATTGCTGCTGAAGAGGCGAAAAGGCAGGCAGAGAGGGAAAGGACAGCGGCTGCGAGGGGCAAAATCTTCACGACAGACTCCATTGATATGAAAGGAAACATGAGAAAGAAGTAGCAGGCTTGATTCGTCACTGCGTATTTGAGCGACGTTCAGGTCTATCAAGCCGCCTGCTTCTGTGTATCGGGCATTGCGGGGATCCTGCGCGGGATAGCGATGGGCACAGGATCCGCAGATCACCACTTAGCTACCGAAGTACAAATTGCAGAAGCTGGCGGGACCGACGCAGCTCGACGGTGTTTTCGTACGCATTGCGGTATGCGTCGGCGCACCCGATGCACTGGTGCTGTTTTGCGCAACGCCGCCAACTGCCTGCATGGCCAGTTGCTGATCGTTTTGCGCGGCGATCCTGGCTTCCGCTGCCTGGATGTCGGCAGGGTAGTTGTTGTCGTTGCCGGCGCCAGGGGTGTAGCCCGCCTGCTCGACGTGAACCAGATCAGCACGAACTTCAGCGCGGGTAAGCGGCGCATTCGACTGGGCAAAACTGAGAGCCGGGGCCCCGAGGGCCGCAACGACGAAAGCGATACCAGCGAACATCTTTGACATGATTAATACTCCTATATAAAGTTAGAGAAACCCGGCTGTACGATCGACAGCATCCGGGTGATAAACAAACACGTTAAAGCGCACTGCGGATATTTATAAACCGACGAACCACCTGAAGATTTCGTGACATCGATGCCGGCTAGGTCGCAAGAAGCGCCACCGGGCATATTGATCTCGCTTTATCCTTGCGAGTCGATGTCAAGCTCAGCTCCATTGCAACGAAACTGGGATGACGCCATGCTCGTCCTTCCAGGGTGCTAACACCATCTCTTTGCGACGAAAGACGAATAGACGCCGCGAAATGCCTCTGCATCGGCGCGAAAAGCGATGCATCGTATTAGCTGCGATCCGCCAGAAAGTGTTATACGATCCCACATTCCGGTTTCCACCCGTCGGGCAGCGGTGAAACACGACATCAACATGAGCGAAAGCAATGGCCGATCTGCGCGACGTCAACCTCAACCGGATGCTAGTGTTTGTCGCCGTGGTAGAGACCGGCTCTCTGACCCGCGCCGCCGAACGGCTCGGTCTTGCCAAGACGATGGTGAGCAAGCACATGCAGCGCCTGGAGGCCGAAGTCGGCGCGAGCCTGCTTATCCGTACCACCCGAAAGCTCACCATCACCGAAGCTGGGAATGCCTTTTATGAAGCCAGTTCCGCCGCGCTGCGGGCTGCGGAAGATGGCCTGACAGCTATCGCCGGCGATGTGGACACATTGAGGGGGACATTGAGAGTGAGTGCGCCAATCGACTTCGCGTCACTGTTTGTCACGCCCGCACTCGTCGAATTGCGCCACACCTATCCCGCACTCGAGGTCGATTTGCATTGCAGCGACCGGTTTGTAGACCTGGTCGGCGACGGCATCGACGTTGCAATCCGCTTGGGACGCCTTGCGGATTCGAACTATCGCTCAATAAAAATCGGCGAGTTCGTCAATTGGCTCGTAGCGCACCAGACGGTAATCGACACATGGGGGGCGCCGAGCGATCCCGCCATGCTTGCTTCGATGCCCTATGTCGCATTGTCAAGTTTGCCCCGGCCGTCCTCATTGGCGCTGGAGCGCCGGGATGGAACGCGGCAGGTCGTACGTTGCGCCAACCCGTATCTGACTAACGCCGCGATCGCGTGCCGTGCAGCCGTGCTCTCGGGAGGCGGAGTCGGGTTGCTTACCGATTTCTCGGTCGCCGACGATGTCGCTTCGAGACGTCTCGTCCGCCTGCTGCCCGACTGGACCACAGCACCGGCCAATGTCCAGGCTATTTTTCCGCCCACGCGTTTTCCTTCGAGGAAGGTGCGAGTCTTCATCGAGGCAGTCAGAGCGCAGTGGCAAACCGCACTTGCCCAACGCTTCGTGCCGGATAACTGAATCCACGTGAGCGTCGATCATTGAGGTAGTCAACGCAATAGCTCACGCAGATGCCCGTTTCATCCTGGCACGAGGGCCATTGCCGCTCGACTCAGGCTCGTGATGGCAGCTTTCTCGTCAGGAACTCGTCCATCAATACGGCGATTTCCGTGCTGTGTGTTTCGAGTGCGAAGTGTCCGGTGTCGAGGAAATGAACCTCGGCGTCGGGGATGTCGCGCTTATACGCCAACGCGCCCGGTGGTATAAATGACGGGTCGTTTTTGCCCCAAACAGCCAGCAGCGGCGGACGATGCGTGCGGAAGTACTTCTGAAAGGTCGGGTACAGCGCAACGTTGCTTCGATAGTCGAGAATCAGATCGAGCTGGATCTCTTCGGCGCCTGGCCGCTCCATATAGGCAATATCCAGTGTGTATCCATCGGGCGACATGAGTTGCGGATCAACACCCTTCAGATACTGGAAGTTCTTGATCGTGTCAGCAGAAAGCGAGCTGCGGCAGGCTTCCCGATTCGCGGGTGTTGGGTCACGCCAATAGGCTTGCCACGAGCCCCAGGTGTCGCTGAGACCTTCAAGGTATGCATTGCCGTTCTGGCTCACGATGGCCGTTACGCGTTCCGGATGCGCGACCGCGAGACGGAATCCGGTGGGTGCGCCGTAGTCGAACGCATAGATGGCGTATTTTTCGAGCCCCAGCGCAACCGTGAACCCGTCGATCACCGTCGCAAGGTTGTCGAACGAGTAATCGAATTCCCCGCGTTGGGGGGCCTTCGTGTTTCCAAAGCCAGGCAGGTCCGGCGCAATCAGGCGGTAACGACCGGACAGTTTCAACATCAGGTCCCTGAAGAGATGACTTGCTGTCGGGAAACCGTGCAGCAACAGAATAACCGGTGCATCCTTCGGACCCGTTTCCCGGTAAAAAACTTCGACATCGCCGACGATCTGCGTCTTGTAATGCGTTTTTTCGCCATATTGCAGCTTCGCACGCGCTTGCGCGGCGCCATTCGCTTCGTTCGTTTCCCGTGCCTGTGCGAGGATTGGCGCGAGTGCACCGAGCGCACCGATTCCGGCTGCCAAGAGCGCCGTACGACGCGTCGGGTTGGGAAGGTTTTCGACCTTGTTGATGGGCGTGGCCATGATTGAGTCCTGTCGAGTCGCTAAAAAGTGGTAGTACGGCATTGGAAGCCTTGCCAAGAGACGCTAGGGGCAATGTTCGAACCGATAGACAGGAGCGTACGCGGCTGTCGTCGTCACGAATAGACGGACAATCGGACATACTATGTCCCTCTCTGGGGGACAATAAATCGGGTGTATTTTGGAACGTGCGATATCGCTGTCGGAACGCTCGAACTGCCGAGCCGATTTCGGGAACCCGTTCGAGACATCAAAGGCCAAAATTTGTTTTCAGCAATACGGCACTGGCACTGGCATGAATTCCTCTCGGAGGACTCGGCGGCGGGGGGACTGGCGCTGGTCAGCTTGCTGGGGTAGCAAGCGGCCTGACTTTACCCGCGTGAGCGTGAAACAGTAACCACTCCCTGCAATTGCGCGATTCGTTGTATTGCTGACACCGCGAGTGGGACCAACTGAAAACGATCATGTTGCAATTTGTTTTCCGCCACATTGGTCTGCTGATACCGACGTTCATTGGCGTCACCATCCGCGCGTGCGCCCGTGTCCATCTGATTGCGTGTGACCTTATCAAAGTGCTGCACGTTCGTCAGGAACTTCAGCACCGAGCTTGACCACCAGACACTTGCCGTTGGGATCGGCATCCATCTGGCTGTCGGCCCAATGCTGCCAATAGTGCATAAGCCGGTCACCCATGCTGAGATCCTGTTGCTGAAGAACGTTTTCCAGCTCATCCAGCGATTCGTCGAAATATGCCTCCAGCAGCGCTTGTCCAAACGCATCCTTCGAACTGAAGTAGTGATAGAAGGAGCCTTTGGGTACACCCGCGGCACGTAAGACTTCATTGAGGCCGACGGCTGAAAAGCCTTTGTTTGCCATGATTGGCTGCGCGGCGCTGAGAATTCTGCGCCGGGTGTTTTGTGCCTGAAGTTCCGCATTCGTCTTGGCTGCAAGGTCTGGAATAGACCAGTCGTCTAGTTCGATGGATTGATCTTAGGCTTTGCCATGAAGCGTGGGCAATGTCATATCCGCCATGTTTTCGGACACGCGAGGAGGAACCATGGCCGGAAAGGCCTCGATGGCCTAAAAGTCAGGTCTATTCGACATGGACCGGATGATCGGCGTCACCTATCGTTAGCACGAGAAATTTTCTGGCCGCACGTGGAGCGGCGGCTAGTCAGTTATGTCTGTTTGTCGGCGCGCGTCGCCGTCGAACGTGCTCACGACCGGAAATAACAGTAATGTCCAGAGGCAAACAAACCCTGCCGCAACCAGGCCCAGCATCGACGCGCCGGACGGGCAGCCGTCTCAAACGCATCGTCGCGTGCGTCGTGACTGTTGTGATCGTCGGCGTGATTGCATTTGCCGCATTCGCCTGGCGGCCGGCCTTCTCTGAAGTGCCGACGCCGGCGCCATCGAGCTTTTCGCCGGTCCTGATCCAGCAAGGCGCCCGCCTGGCCGCGGCAGGATTCTGCGCGAGCTGCCATACCACTACTGGCGGAAAACCCTTCGCGGGTGGCTACGCCATGAAGACCGGCTTCGGCACCATCTACTCCACGAATATCTCGCCGGACCGCGAAACAGGCATTGGTACGTGGTCCGAAGCGGCGTTCCTGCGTGCCATGCATGAAGGCGTGGCGCGCGATGGCTCGCACCTCTTCCCGGCGTTTCCCTATGACCACTTCACCAAACTATCGGACGCAGACGTGCAGGCGCTATACGCTTACGTCATGACTCGGCCGCCTGTGCATGCGGAGAATCATGCTGACGAGATGCCGTTTCCGCTTGGAATTCGCGCGCTTCAGGCAGGATGGAAGTTGCTGTTTTTTCATCCGGGACGATTCGAGTTTCAAAGCAGCGAATCGCAATTGTGGAATCGCGGAGCCTATCTCGCCGAGAGCCTGAGCCACTGTTCGGCCTGTCATACCCCGCGCGGTCCGCTGGGAGAAGAGTTGACGAATCGCCTGTATCAAGGGGCGGCGGTTGACGGATGGTTTGCTCCGGCTCTGACTGCGGCCAATCCGACGCCGGTTCCATGGACATCGGCGGAATTGCACGACTATCTGACGACGGGCCTCAGCCGTTATCACGGACCCGCAGCAGGCCCGATGGCGCCCGTGACGCATGAGCTGGCCACGCTGAGTCCCGACGACCAGCAGGCGCTGGTGACCTACATTGAGTCGCTCGGCGCGGGTGATACGAGGGCTGGCCGTACCGCACCGGCAGTGACGGCGGCGCTCGCCGTCGATGCGCGGGATAGCCAGAAAATCAGTACTGCGAATGGCCGTCTGTTTATCTCGGCATGTGCCTCGTGTCACTACAACCGGACACCGGACGTCAATCCGAACCGGCCGGAGCTCGGCCTTAACAGCTCAGTGTTTGTGGACGATCCATCCAATCTGATTCGCGTGATCCTGTACGGCATCAGTGTGAAAGAAGGTGCCGGCGGCATCGTCATGCCAGGTTTCGCGCGCGGCATGAGCGACGAAGACGTCGCGAGCATCGCCGCCTATTTGCGCAGTACGCGCACCGACAAGCCGCAGTGGCCCAATCTCACGAAGCAGGTCGCCGCAATTCGTGCAGCAGGACCAGGAGAGATTCGATGACGAGCTTTCGTATCAACGGCCGCCCGGTCACAGTCGACACGGACGGGCAAACGCCTCTGTTGTGGGTCATCAGGGATGAGGTTGGACTGAAGGGCACCAAGTTCGGCTGTGGAATCGGAATGTGTGGTGCATGTACGGTTCATGTCGGCGGTCGACCGACACGTTCCTGCGTCACGCAACTGCGTGCTGTCGAGGGCGCGGATATCACCACGATCGAAGGATTGGATCCCCAAGGCCAGCATCCGGTGCAGCGCGTGTGGAGAGAAATCCAGGTGCCTCAGTGCGGGTACTGCCAGTCGGGGCAGATCATGCAGGCGGCCGCGATGCTAAAGGATTTTCCTGATCCGAGCGACGCGGATATCGATGCCGTGATGACCGGCAACCTTTGCCGTTGCATGACGTATTCGCGCATTCGGGAAGCGATTAAACAGGCGGCACGCGAAATGGCGGAGAACAAGGCATGAGTCGAGTACAGCACGGCGGCGCCGGTGAAGCCGTCAATCTTTCGCGGCGCTCCTTTCTCGTCGCGACGGTTGCGACGGGGGCGCTGTTCGGTTTCTCGCGGACCGCATCGGCGTTGAATGCGTTCGGCAACACCCAGCCTGATCTCGCCGAAGCGACGGGACCGGTCTTCGAACCTACTGTGTGGTTCGGGATCGACCATCAGGGGATCGTTTCCGTGAACGTGCCGAAGGCCGAAATGGGTCAGCACATCGGCACGGCGATTGCCCGGATTCTCGCCGACGAACTCGAAGCCGACTGGGACAACGTCAGGATCGTGGGAGTGGATACCGATCCCAAATGGGGCTTCATGGTCACGGGCGGCAGCACGTCTGTATGGGCGACCTTCCCGGTGTTTAGCCGGGCGGGAGCGGCCGGCCGCATTGCGCTGATTGAAGAGGGCGCGAAGCTGCTGGGCGCGCCTGTCGCAAGATGCGCCGCCCGAGGCGGTTCGGTCCACGCGGGTGCCCGCTCGATCAGCTATGGCGAGATCGCGCGTCGCGGCACTTTGGGGCGGCGCTTTTCGGCCGACGAAATGAAAGCATTGCCGATCAAACCGGCAGCGAGTCGCACGCTGATCGGCAAACAGACCAGAGCGCTTGACGTTCCGCACAAGACCACCGGTACGGCGGTCTACGGCATCGACGTGGTCATTCCGGGCATGGTCTATGGACGCCCCAAGCTGCCGCCCACGCGCTACGGGTCGAAGGTGATGGCGATCGACGACAGCGCCGCGCGTGGCGTCAAAGGCTACCTTCGCAGCCTCGCGCTCGACGATCCGTCGGGGACGGTACCCGGCTGGGTGATGGTGATGGCGGACTCCTATTACGCAGCGCTGCGCGCGACGGATCTCGTCAAGGTGACGTGGCTAAGCGGAGACACATCGACGGTATCCGAGAAGGATCTGTTCGATCACGCCGCCGCGCTGATTGCCGACGGCACACAAGGCGCGCTGCTCGACACCGGCACCGGCGACGTGGACGGTGGCCTCGCGAGTGCACACAAGACAATCGAAGGCACTTACACGACGACGGGTGTCCTGCATTTCCAGCTTGAGCCGGTCAACGCGGTGGCGCTCGAGAAGGACGGCATCTTTGAAATTCACACGGGCAATCAGGCGCAGGGCTTCATTCTGCCGGTCCTCGCCAAGGCGCTGGGGGTGCCGGTGGAGCGCATCGTCATGCGCACCTACCTGATTGGCGGGGGCTTCGGCCGCCGCCTCAATGGCGACTATACGGTGCCGGCGGCGCTGACCACGAAGGCGCTTGGGCGCCCGGTTAAGATGGTGTTGACCCGTGAAGACGACACCCGGCTCGACTCTCTGCGCTCGCCCACCTTGCAGCGGCTAAGGCTGGGATGGAACGAGAGCGGCAAGATCACTGCGATGGAACACGTCGCTGTGGCGGGCTGGCCTAGCCTGACGGTGTTTCCAAAAAACTTGAAGAAGGGGACTAACGGCGCCCCGTATGACCCGTTTTCGATCTCGGGTGCGGACCACTGGTACGACGTGGACGCATTGCGGGTTCGGGCAGTCAACAATGATCTGGCGCAGAAAAGTTTTCGCCCAGGGTGGTTGCGCGCCGTCGCTCCCGGCTGGACGAACTGGGCGCTCGAATCCTTTATGGACGAGGTCGCGCATGCTCAAGGAGTCGATCCCGTTGCCATTCGCCTGGCACACCTAACCGGTATCGGAAGAAACGCGGGGACGGCGCCTAGTTCGGTTGGTGGCGCGCTGCGCCAGGCGAAGGTAATCCGGCGGGTCGCGGAGCGTGCAGGGTGGGGCCGTGTCATGCCACCGGATACCGGTCTTGGCATCGCGAGTTCATTTGGGCAGGAGCGCGAGATGCCCACATGGTGTGCGTGCGTCGCTCAGGTCAAGGTTGACCGGCACACGGGGCAGGTCGCGGTCCAGAAGCTGTGGATGGAAATCGATGCGGGCTCGATCATCGATCCAGATGGCGCCATGGCGCAGGCGCAAGGAGGGACTTTGTGGGGCTTAAGCATGGCGCTCTATGAAGGCACGGAGTTCGCGAATGGCAGCGTCAAGGACCTGAACCTGGACACGTATACGCCCCTGCGCATGGCCGATGTTCCGGAGATGGACATTGCCTTTGTAGAGAGTGCGGAGGCGCCGGTCGGGCTGGGCGAACCACCGACGACGGTCGTTGCGCCGGCCATCGGCAATGCGATTTTTGCGGCGGTGGGCGCGCGGATGCGGCACTTGCCGATTCGGGCCGCGGCGGTGAGATTGGCGCTCGAAAAGGAACGGCAGGCGAAGGTTGGCTAGCTGCTGCAGACATTGCATCACCCACTAACGCCCGGCTTCATCCGGGTAACGGCCTGATCAATCGTCCGGCCGGCAGTTTCAACGAGCCTGGAACCGTTCTGGAAGAACGAGATGGCGCTCCGAGGAAGGTTCACCGTGGCGGTCATCCCGACAGCACCCATCACCGCGCGCCGAAAAAAAGCGATGGCCGGATTCGTTGCATCTGCGTCATTGAGCATATGGCTGCCGATCCCTACTATTCGTGTGACCGCGTGGTGTTGCGCCGTTAGCGTCGGCATGTTGCGAGTACCGCGCCACTTCCTTTGAGAGATCAATCGTATGGATATCGGAGTTTTGGCAGAGACGAGGCCACACGAAAGCCGTGTCGCCGCGACGCCTGACACAGTCAAAAAATATGTGTCCCAAGGGCACCGCGTTCTCGTTCAGCGTGATGCGGGCTTGGCAGCCAGCTTTACGGATGAGAGTTTTTCTGCGGCTGGCGCCCAGATTGTTGATGCAGCGGCTGCCTTCGCAGCCGACATCGTATTGAAGGTGCAGAATCCAACGGATGCTGAAATTCCTCTGTTAAAGCGAGGGAGCGTTCTCGTCGGCATGCTGGATCCATTCAATCAGGATAACGCAACAAAGCTGGCCTTGGCGGGCGTCACTGCATTCGCTCTCGAGGCTGCGCCGCGCACGACTCGCGCGCAAAGTCTGGATGTGCTGTCGTCGCAGGCAAATATTGCGGGCTACAAAGCGGTTCTGTTGGCAGCCACGCTCTATCCGCGCTTCATGCCAATGCTGATGACGGCCGCCGGCACGGTGAAAGCCGCGCGGGTTCTCGTTCTCGGCGCAGGTGTAGCAGGCCTGCAGGCCATCGCGACCGGGAAACGACTCGGTGCAGTGATCGAAGCCTCAGACGTGCGTCCTGCGGTCAAAGAGCAGATTGAATCGCTTGGCGCCAAATTTATCGATGTGCCCTTCGAAACGGATGAGGAGCGCGAAGCGGCTCAAGGCGTCGGCGGTTATGCGCGGCCTATGCCGCCTTCCTGGCTAGCCCGCCAGTCGGAATTGGTCCACGAACGCGCGAAACAGGCGGATGTGGTGATTTCCACGGCACTCATTCCGGGCAGAACTGCACCGACGCTCATTTCGGTAGAGACGGTAGCGGCGATGAAGCCTGGGTCCGTGCTGATCGACCTGGCGGCCGGCCGTGGCGCCGAGTACGAAGGAAAGCGCGGCGGCAATTGTCCGCTCACCGAAGCCGATAAGGTTGTGACGAAGCATGGCGTGCAGATCGCCGGCTACACGAATCTGGCTTCGATGGTACCCGCCGACGCGTCATCGCTGTACGCACGTAACCTGTTTGACTTCCTCAAATTGATTATCACGAAGGAAGGAATCCTTAATATTAACCTCGATGACGACATCGTTGCGGCCACGCTTCTGGCGCGTGACGGTGAAGTTGTGCGCAAGATTTAAGGAGAGGGAGATGGAAGCCATCAACCATACCGTTGTCAATCTCACCATTTTCATCCTGGCAATCTACGTCGGCTATCACGTCGTCTGGAACGTCACGCCTGCGCTGCACACACCGCTGATGGCCGTCACCAACGCCATATCGGCGATTGTGATTGTCGGTGCGATGCTGGCTGCGGGCCTGACGGTTGGGCAGACCTCTAAATTCTTTGGTGCGGCTGCTGTGGCGCTTGCCGCAGTGAACGTCTTTGGTGGATTCCTTGTGACGAGGCGAATGCTGGAAATGTTTCGCAAGAAGGAGCCGAAAAAGGTGTCCGCAACCGGCAAGGGGAGCGCATGATGAACTTGAATGTCGTCACACTGCTGTATCTGGTCGCGTCGGTCTGTTTTATTCAGGCGCTCAAAGGGCTGTCCAATCCCAAGACCGCACGCATCGGCAATACATTCGGCATGGTCGGGATGGCGACCGCTATCCTCACGACCATTGCGTTGATCGTCATGCAGGCGAATGGGCTCGGCTCGAATCTCGGCTTAGGGCTGGGCTTACTGCTGATCTCGCTGGTGGTTGGCGGCACCGTCGGTGCGATTGTCGCGGCGCGAGTCGAGATGACGAAGATGCCCGAACTGGTCGCGGCGATGCACTCCCTGATCGGTCTGGCCGCCGTGTGCATCGCCTATGCGGTGGTGTCGGAGCCGTCGGCATTTGGTCTGATCGATCCCGACCACGCGGCGGCGGGTTTCTTGCCACATGGCAATCGCGTCGAGTTGTTTATCGGCACGTTCGTCGGCGCTATTACCTTTTCCGGTTCGGTCATCGCGTTCGGCAAGCTGTCGGGTAAATACAAGCTGCGGATTTTTCAGGGAACGCCAGTCGTCTATGCAGGACAGCATCTGATCAACCTGGCGCTTGCGCTCGCGATGATCGGCTTCGGCATCGCTTTCTTCCTCACGCAATCCTGGCTGCCGTTCATCGTCATGACGGTGATCGCCTTTGTGCTCGGCGTGCTGATCATCATTCCGATCGGCGGCGCGGACATGCCGGTGGTCGTGTCGATGCTCAACTCGTACTCGGGCTGGGCGGCGGCCGGCATCGGCTTCTCGCTGAATAACCCGATGCTGATTATCGCCGGCTCGCTAGTGGGATCGTCCGGGGCAATTCTTTCGTACATCATGTGCCGGGCGATGAACCGCTCGTTCTTCAACGTGATTCTCGGCGGGTTCGGCAATGAGGCAGGTGCTGCGTCGGCCGGCGGCACTACCGAACAGCGCCCGGTGAAATCCGGCTCGGCTGATGACGCGTCGTTCATGCTCGGCAATGCTGAAACAGTGGTAATCGTGCCGGGATATGGTCTTGCGGTCGCACGCGCGCAGCATGCACTGAAGGAGCTCACCGACAAGCTGGTGGAGAAGGGCATTGAAGTGAAATATGCCATTCACCCGGTGGCGGGCCGGATGCCGGGACATATGAATGTGCTGCTCGCCGAAGCCGAAGTGCCATACGACATGGTGTTCGAAATGGAAGACATCAATAGCGAGTTCGGTCAGGTCGACGTGGTCCTGGTGCTTGGTGCGAACGACGTGGTGAATCCAGCCGCGAAGAACGATCCGAAGTCGCCGATTGCCGGCATGCCGATCATCGAGGCATACAAGGCGCGCACCGTGATCGTCAACAAGCGTTCGATGGCGGCAGGCTACGCCGGGCTCGACAACGATCTGTTCTATATGGACAAGACCATGATGGTGTTTGGCGACGCGAAAAAGGTAATCGAGGACATGGTCAAGTCCGTCGAATGAGTTTAAAGCCGTCGCCCTTAAGCTGATCACGTCATAAGGGCGGCAATTCATACATCTAATACACGGTCCAAACGGCTTAGCCCGTGGTGATGGCTGGAGTGAGACCGGGTGTTGGCCGGATAACCTGCCGTCAGGCGATTTTCTTAAGCTCTGGCCAACGAATTGCCGCTGACTGAGCCGAGTGTCCTTGGCTCGCGGCGCATGTCAATGCTGAGGCTGCTATGGATCAACTTTCATCGATACGTGCATTTGTCACGGTCGCAAAAACTCAAAGTTTCACGAAGGCTGCAGACATACTCAACGTATCGAGAGCTGCACTTTCTCGCGCCATATCGGATCTGGAATCACATACCCGTTCAAGACTTCTGAACCGGACAACTCGCCGTGTCTCCCTGGTGGAATCGGCGAGGGACTACTTCAATTCCTGCTCAAGAATAATTGACGAACTGGAACAGGCGGAGCGGCGACTTACAGACGACAAGATCTCGGAGTGCGGGTATGTGCGCGTCGCGGTACACCCGCTGGCCGTAGCCGCAGGTCTCTCGACAATGCTCGATGCGTTTGCGGCAGCGGCCCCTTGCATAAAGGTACTCGTGACCATGCAGGACGGGCCGTTCAATCTGATCGAGTCTGGTTGCGACCTTTCAATTTACCCGCCGGATCGTATAAGCAATTCGACGGTGGTGAATCGGCCTCTATTTCATTCCAGCTTTGTACTGGTAGCCAGTCCGAAATATCTGGACCGAGGCTCGCCGGTGAGCACATTTTGTGATCTTTCGAAGCATCGGATCATTGATGGACGGGATGAAACGGCCAGGAAGGGCCACGGCATTTCGGAGGAAACGATCGCCTGCCCCGCTTTCTCGTTGCAAGGCGCTGACTTTAACGTGCCGGGGGCGATTGCAAGAGAACTGGCCTTATCTGGAGCAGGCATTGCGCTTTTGCCCGAAGTGGCGGTTCGGGTTGACCTCGCTAAGGGTGACCTCAGAAAAGTGGAACTTGACGCAGGCGCGTCGTGGGGTGGAATTGATTTGGGCGTTCAGTATCAACAGGTCAGCGCGATGCCACGAAGGACAAAAACGTTTATCGATGCTTGTCTGAGCTATTTTCGCTCGCTTGATACGGAGCGTGAGGCGGTGGTTGTTTCTACATCTATTTTGGGGCGTTAATAAGTGTCACCTAGCGCCGTCGCCCGTACTTTCTGGCCGGGACGACGGCGCTTTGAGCCTGGCCTAAGCCAGGCGGATACTTACTTGCTCGCAGCGATGCCGTAACGAGCCGCCGGCGCCGAATTGCCGAATTTCTTCGAGATCGCGCGGCGGTCCGCTTCCCAACGGTCCCAGTCTTGCGCGTCGTGTAGCCCCGGAATCGTGACGATTTCGCCCGCATCGAGACCTGCCAGTGCAGCGTCGACGAGGTCGGCTGCCGACATCGTAACCGGCGAGGTCTTCTGGTTCGGGTAACCGGCGACGTCCCAGAATTCGGTTGCCGTAGCGCCCGGCAGCACGGACTGCACGCGCACACCCTTTTCGGCCAGATCACGTTGCAGCGCGTGGCCGAAGCTGATGACATACGACTTCGACGCGCTGTAAACGCCATTCAGCATTTCAACCGCGATACCCACCACCGACGCGATGTTGACGATCGTACCCGTGCCGCGCGCCACGAATGCAGGAGCGACCGCATAGGTCAGACGAGTCAGAGCCGTGATATTGAGGGCGATCATGTCTTCCATCGTGTCGACATCGCCCGCCAGAATCGAGTTGACCGAACCGACGCCGGCATTGTTCACGAGCATGGTGATGCTCGCGTCATCGCGGAGCACAGCCTCAACGCGGCGGACCGCGGCTTTATCGTTCAGGTCTTCGGCGAGGTACTTCACCGAACGGCCCGATTCGCTGGCCAGACGGGCGGACAATGCTTTCAGTCGTTCTTCGTTGCGCGCGACCAGAATGAGGTCATAGCCGCGCTTCGCGAGACGGTCCGCGTAAACGGCGCCGATGCCGGTCGACGCGCCTGTAATGAGGGCAGTGCCCTTGGAATTGCTCATGGTTTTCTCCTGGATTTTCGGCCGATGGATATCGACTTCGAGACGAAAGATACGCCCGCTCGGCATCGTCGCAAATGTCATATACACCACGATTCCGGCCATTGCGTAAAAATGCGGCTGGAAACGGGGGCGCGGTGGTCCGGAGGAGAGTGCCGTCCCGTCGCTGCAAATGAGGAGCGGCGTTCAGTTCAAACCAGTAGATAGGCCAGCTTCCATCAAGCAGCGCTGGCTGGAAACGGGCGCGCGTCACGCTGTGACGGCGGGCGCGGCGGTTCGCTGAATCGATTGCGGAGGCTGGCCGAATGCGCGCAGAAACGCACGACGCATACGCTCGCGGTCCCCGAAGCCTGTTTCCCGCGCGATCCTGTCGATCGGATGACGGCCCGTTTCCATCATTGTTCTGGCGGCTTCGACACGAAGACGCTCCACCGCCTTCGCGGGCGACTGACCGGTCTCTTCGCGGAAAACCCGGCTGAACTGCCGGGGGCTGAGGTTAGCGGCTTCGGCCAGTTCTTCCACCGACAGCTCTGCCGTCAGGTGTTCCCTCGCGTAAGCCAGCGCGGTTTGCACGCGGTCAGACTTGGCGTCGAGCTCCAGCAAGGCCGAGTACTGGGACTGGCCGCCGGCCCGTCGATGAGATACGACGAGCTTGCGCGCAATGTCGCGAGCGATTTGCTGACCGAGATCCTTTTCGACGAGTGCGAGTGCCAGGTCGACGCCGGCGCTCATGCCCGCGGAGGTCCAGATATGCCCGTCGATCATGAAGATGCGGTCTTCTTCCATTTGAACGTTCGGGTAGGTGCGCTGAAACGTCCTGGCGAACTGCCAGTGTGTCGTCGCTCGACGTCCGTCCAGCAAACCTGCCTCAGCAAGCACAAAGGCGCCGGTGCAAATCGCGCAAACCCGGCGGCTATGACGGCTCGCCGCGCGCAGATATACCTTGAGTCCTTCGCTTGGCTTCGCCGTTTCGTTGTCGCCGGTCACGATCAACGTATCGAATTTGCGGCGCACGAATGAATGGGTCTCGACCGAAAAGCCCTGGGATGACTTAACAAGTCCGCCCAGCTCCGACACGAGCGAAAGCTCGTAGATCTGCTCGCCGCTCATGATGTTGGCGTACTCGAACACCGTGGTGACGGCGAGCCCGAGCGACTGAAAGTTGGGATAGACGACGAGTCCGACCTTGTGCATGACAACCTCCGGATTGGGGAAAACGTCGATGGCAGGAAACGTGGCATCTACGTCATTGAGAAGATGATGGCATAAAACTAAGATTCGTTCACGCTTAGTCATTAGCCAAGGTGCTTCGGAGATACGTCTTGATTGAAGTGATCAGCAAGGGAACTGCGGTCGTCACCGGCGCCTCAACCGGCGTTGGTGCGTGCTACGCGGAACAGCTTGCTGATCGCGGATATGACGTGATCATGATTTCACGTAATCGGGCGCGAATGAATACGCTCGCAAGCCAGTTGACGGACAAGACGGGGCGTAGTTTCGAGGTGATCCAGGCAGATCTCTCTTTGCAGGCTGACGTGCAGAACGTTGAGTCACTTCTGCGTACTGATTCGAGCATAACCATGCTCGTGAACAACGCAGGTATCGGCGCCACCGCGCTAACGGCAAATGCGGACGCACATCAGATCAGTCAGGTTATAGCGGTAAATCTGGCTGCTTTGACACGATTTACCGTGGCGGTGGCACCGGCATTCGCGGCGCGCGGTAACGGGACGATCATTCAGGTGGCTTCAGTCGCATCGGCACATCCTGAGTGTCGGAGCGGGATGTGCGAGGCGATTGCAGCTTATGTTTTGGCGTACTCCAAATCGGTGCATCAGGATTTTGCCGATCAGGGAATCAGGCTTCAGGTGGTGTTGCCGCAATCCAGGTACCGAAGGATTACGGACCTCACTGGCTACGAAGTCTCAACGGGGCCGCGAAGCACCGCGACGGCAACGGAGGATATGGTACGGACGGCTTTGGCTGGATTTGATCGGGGCGAGTTCGTGTCGATGGCCTCGCCTCGGTACTGCTAAGTCCCGGCAGGGGCGCGGGCGCCAACGAGGAAAACGGTCCAGATGGATAGATATTGAAGTCATGTAGATTTTTATATTTAAACAGTAATCCTAATTTAAACGCAAAGGTGAAATTCATGAACTTGAAGAAAATGAGCGGACTCATTCTGGCGCTGGGAATTGCTACGGCTGTTCCGACGGTTGCTTCGGCACAGTCTCACGGTAAGGTTCTGGTGGTGCTTTCGAGTGCTCACGTGCTGGATCTCCGTGATGGCAAGACATACAAGACCGGCTACTATCTGAACGAACTGGCGACCCCGCTCAAGGCGATCGTCGATGCGGGTTATACACCTGTATTCGTCAATCCGAAGGGCGACACGCCGTCGATGGACGAAAATTCCAACAATAAGATGTTCTTTGGCGGTGACGACGCAAAGCGTCAAGACGCGCTTAAGTTTGTCGACAGCTTCAACGGGATCAAACATCCGATGAAGCTCGCAACGGTCGCGGCCAAGGGAACGCAAGGTTACGTCGGCCTGTTCATGCCGGGCGGTCACGCGCCGATGCAAGATCTGCTGAAGGACAAAAACCTCGGCAAGATCCTTGTTAGTTTCCACGATAGCGGTCGTCCGACTGCCATTATCTGCCACGGCCCGATCGCATTGCTGTCGACGATGAAGGACCCGGTTGCTTTCGATAAGGCATTGATCGCTGACGACGGCGCGTCGATCGACAATCTCAAGCAGGGGTGGCCTTATGCCGGTTACAAGGTGACGGTGTTTTCGAGCGCGGAAGAAAAGCAGCTTGAGGGCGAGGGCAAGCCGTTGGGCGGCCAGGTCCAGTTCTATACCGATGAAGCATTGGCGAAGGCTGGTGCGAACGTTCAGAACGCCGCGGCGTGGCAAAGCAACGTTGTCGTCGATCGTGAACTGGTAACGGGTCAACAACCGTTCTCGGACCATGCATTGGGCGACGCGCTGGTTGCGAAGTTGAATGAGCAGGCGTCGAAGTAAGTTTTAGAGCGCTCCTGTCTTTAGCCTTAAGCGGCTAAAGCATGGCCGGGGCTTCGGTCCCGGCACTTTTTGCGTGAAATGTTCCTTTGGGCCGGCAAATGAGCGTCGTTTTAAGTTGACGCGAATGCACTTGTCAATGCGATCCTGATCACGGTGACACGGAGTTTTTCGACTGAAAACCCCAGTGGTTCGCCGCGTAGGACAGTTTCTTTGGATGTGAGAGATTGCCGTGAACAGCGTCGATTTGGATGTAATCAGGACGAGCTTGCGCTGGCTGGAGGAAGGCCGCGAGGTCTTGCTTGCAACGGTCGTAAAGACATGGGGATCGTCACCACGTCCAGAAGGCGCAATGCTCGCGTTGCGTGGAGACGGTCGTGTCGTCGGCTCAGTTTCTGGCGGCTGCATTGAAGACGACCTGATAGCACGTGTGCGCGCGCGCACCATACGGCCGCGTTATCCGGAAGCCGTCACGTATGGGGTCACCGCCGAGGAAGCCAGACGATTCGGTCTGCCATGCGGCGGCACCATTCAATTAGTCCTTGAGCCTTTGTCCCGCGAACGAAGCGGTATCGGCGAATTGCTCAGCGCTCTCGACAACGGCCTGCTGGTGAGCCGCATGCTAGACATGGCGACAGGCATTGCGCGCATATCGGCCGCAAGCAGAGATTTTGCGCTGTCGTTTGAGGGAAAAACATTGAAAACGGTGCTTGGTCCTCGTTATCGAATGCTTGTGATCGGCGCTGGAGACTTGTCCCGTTACCTTTGCATGATTGCCTCAGGTCTCGACTATCAAATCACGGTTTGCGATCCGAGAGAAGAATACACGCACGACTGGGCTGTTGCCGGAGTGCGAGTCGTACATTCCATGCCGGACGATACGGTTCTCGACATGAGGCTTGACGAACGTTGCGCGGTTATCGCTCTGACTCACGATCCCAAGTTGGACGACCTTGCGCTGATGGAAGCGCTGAAGACTCCTGCTTTTTACGTCGGTGCGCTCGGATCCAGGCGAAATAATGCGGCACGCCGTGAACGGCTCAAGCTGTTCGATGTGTCGGGCGAGGAGCTAGGTCGTCTCCGCGGGCCGGCCGGTCTTTACATCGGCAGCAAAACGCCGCCGGAGATTGCTGTCTCGATCCTCGCCGAAGTGACCGCGTACAAGAACGGAGTCAAGCCGTCTGTGCACGCGACGGTGGAAGGCGGCAAGCTTCTTCGTGAACGCGACGGCGAGCTTCCCGCTTCCCCCAACCGTCCTGGCAAGCGAATCGCAGATAGCCGCGAAGCCGAAACAGCAATTGTTATGGGGTGACGGGCATGCAATGGAATTGTCTGAGGTTTGTCCAGAGAACTACGCCAACTCGTGCTTGCCGGCGGGACGATCGAACAGGAGACGTCACCGCGCGGATAATGCCGGGAAAATTTCCAGAAGTGCGATTGTCGGAATGTGGGCGCTACGCGTGGTTGCCCACGATACCCAATCGCATGTTTTCAAACGGACGACGAAGCGGTTTTGCGTCGACCTAACTATTCAGTTGAGGAACCTATGCCATATCTGCAGCTTGACGTACCCTACGAGTACACGCCGGAACAGAAGAAGGCGGCCGCGAAGAGAATCGGTCAAATCTATTCGGACGTGATGAAAGTCAATGCCAACATCATCACGGTGGCGATTCGGGAAGTTGGTAAGGGCGGCGTGTGGCGTTGCACTAACGATGAACCAGACGAAGCCGCGATCATGATGCTGGACATTCGCAAGGGCCGTCCCATCGAGCAACGCGCGGAAGTTGCCCGGCAGTTGATCGAAGCATGCGTGGAGTTGCTTGGTCTAAAGACAAACCGGCTGAACGTCGAGTTCACGCAGCATTCAGGTGATGAAATGTATCACCCGCTGCTGGGTGGCTTTAACAAAAACTGGATTGCGGACGAACGCAGCGAATAATACTTCGCTATCCGAAATACTGATTAATTTGACTGACGGAGCCGGCTTGCGTTCGCTAGCCGGTCGCCCTGTTGTGCGCGTAAAAGGCTGAATGGTTTAGCCGCGTTGGTTCAGCCGCCTATGACACCGGCAAGCCAAAGAAAAATGCGACGTAGCCGTTCAGTTGGTGAGGGCAGGTTGTGCGCCTCGCCAACAAGTCCACACGCGCAATCAGCGGCAGGGAATGTGAGGACGACACCCATGAAACAACCGTTATACAAGCTGTTGTATCTCCAGGTGCTGTTTGCGATTGCATTAGGCATCGTACTCGGTCACTTCTACCCATCATATGCGATGGCGATGAAGCCGTTTGGTGACGGGTTTATCAAGCTCATCCGAATGGTGATTGGTCCGGTCATATTCTGTACGGTCGTCACCGGTATCACGAGTATGGGCGATCTCAGGAAAGTGGGGCGGGTTGGTGGGAAGGCGCTCGTCTACTTTGAGGTCGTTTCAGCCATGGCGCTGGCAGTCGGTTTGATATCCGGCCATTTTCTTCGACCCGGTGCCGGCTTCAACGTGTCGCTGTCGTCGTTAGATCCCCATGCAGTTTCGGGCTTTGTAACTCAGGCGAAACATCTTGATGGTGTCGCAGGCTTTCTTCTTGCGATTATTCCCAGCTCGTTTTTCGACGCGTTCGCAAAAGGCGACACCTTGCCAATTCTGTTCGTCTCGGTGATGTTCGGCATTGCGCTGTCTGCCGCAGGTGAGAAGGTGCAGAGCATTACCGTTGCCATCGAGAAACTGTCGAACGTTTTCTTCTCGCTTGTCACGATCATTACGAAGGCCGCACCCATCGGGGCATTCGGTGCGATTGCCTTTACGGTTGGGAAGTATGGCATTGGCTCGCTGGTCCCGCTGCTGAAACTGATTGGTGTTTTCTATCTGACAGCGTTCGCGTTCGTAGCGGTAGTTCTTGGCACCATTGCCCGCTTGACGGGATTCAACGTCTTCCGCTTTCTTGCGTACCTTAAGGAGGAACTGTTCATTGTACTGGGGACGAGTACGTCGGAAGCGGCACTGCCGCAGCTTATGCAGAAACTCGAGCGGTTGGGTTGTTCAAAAGCTGTGGTTGGACTGGTGGTCCCCACCGGATATTCGTTCAACCTGGATGGCGCGAATATCTACATGACACTTGCGGTGATGTTCCTTGCACAAGCGACAAACATCGATCTCACCACCACTCAGGAATTGACGTTGTTCGCGGTCACCATGCTGACGTCGAAAGGGTCGAGTGCTGTCGTCGGCGCCGGTTTTGTCGCGCTCGCAGCGAGCCTCTCGGTGGTGCCTACTGTGCCGGTCGCGGCAATGGTTTTGATTCTGGGTGTTGACCGTTTTATGGCTGAGTGCCGGTCCCTTGTGAATATCATTGGCAATGCGGTTGCCGTGGTGGTCGTGTCTGCCTGGGAAGGAGAACTGGACCGGGACGTCATGGCTCGTGAACTATTGGGGCGTGGCCTGGCAGTTCCGCACGAACCTCGCGCAGAACTGCCGGCGGCGGCGACCGAGCATAAAACGTAGTGCGGAGACGCTAATATTCGCAGCTTTTAAAACTGTTCCTTGAAGGGCCGCAGATCGAGTTCCTGCGTCCACGCAGAGCGTTGCTGCGTGTGAATGTGCCAATAAGCGTCGGCGATTGCCGCTGGATCCAGCAGTCCATCTTCTCCACGTTGGCTTGCTGCGTCCGGATTTAGCGTTCGCAGTCGCTCACCGTCGATTCCGCCGTCGATAATCACGTGAGCCACGTGCAGACCCTGTGGCCCATATTCTCGCGCCATACTTTGAGAGATCATCCTTACGGCGGCTTTGGCCGCGGAGAAATGACCAAAGCCGGGCTTGCCTCGCAGACTTGCCGACGCACCGGTGAAGATCAGGGTTCCGCGCCCAAGCGGTACGATACGTCGCGCGACTTCTCTACCGACGAGAAACGCTCCAACTGGGCCGGTGCGCATGAAGCTGTCGAAATCAGCCATCGACATTTCGCGGAAATCGATCCGACGGTTATTGCCAACGTTATATACGACTAGATCGGGTGCGTCGGCTCCATTGCCTTGGGCCATGACCTGATCGAAGAGGCTGACGACGTCCTGTTCTTGCGTGACATCGGCCACCATTTCTTGCGCTTCGCCACCAGCGGACCGAATGGCTTGTGACAGTGCCGCAAGCCGTTGCTCAGTTCGACCAACCACGTACACGCGGTAACCTTCTCTCGCGACGCGTTTGCATAGTGCTCCGCCAAGACCGTTTTCTGGACCAACACCGATAATAACGGCGCTCTTCATTTTTATCTCTCCGAGCTTTATATGATGGCTTTCCATCGTGTCCGCGCTAGCGCGGGCCGACTTGCCCGGGGTGGACAATAAGATGATCAATGAACCTATGTGCCGCTTCAATCTGGTCCGTAATGGGCGTCGCGGCGTCAAGAGCATGCAAAACCGATGCGCCGAGTTGCTTTGATGCTTGCGCAAGCTCCGGCGGCGTGGAGGAGGTCGGATTGATGAATAGCGTCGTTTCGATTCTTCCATCATCAATATGCCTGAGAACGAGAAGAATTTCGAAGCTACGATAGACATCGCGTACAGGTTCTTGCACGTCTGTAGCCCTCTTGGTCAATGCCGGTGCGGTGGATCGCGGCGCAATCGAAAGCAGATGAAGCGTGCCTCCAGCAGACGCGCGGACTGGCGGCGTCAAATTGAGCACTCAATTAAGTAGTATCGTGCTCAAGTATAAATCGGTGTTGCCGTTACTTGTCAATAGCGCTTCACTCGGCCATGTAGATCGAGATTAGCCGCCGATCTTGTTGACCAGGACACCGACGTTCTGGATTTCAATGCGAACTTCATCACCCGCTTGCAGGAACTTCGGTGGGCTGAAGCCAATGCCCACACCTGCCGGTGTACCCGTTGCAATCACGTCACCTGGCTGAAGTTCGATACCGGCGGAGAGTGTTGCGATAAGTGTTGGAATGTCGAAAATAAGCTGACGGGTGTTTGAATTCTGGCGTAACTCACCGTTTACCCAACATCTTATATCGAGGTTCTGACCGTCCACTTCATCTGCCGTGACTACATACGGCCCCATGGGACAGAAACCGTCAAGCGCCTTGCCGATGAACCACTGCCGATGCAGCTTTTGCAAATCGCGGGCGGTGACGTCATTGATCACCGTGTATCCAAAGACATGATTCATGGCGTCACTCTTCGTGATACCACGTCCCCCTTTTCCGATCACCACACCTAATTCAGCCTCGTAATCGAGCTGACTCGTCACGTTTGCATGACGCGGAATTTCCGCACCCGGACCGATGACAGTGGAAGCCGGTTTAGTGAATACGACGGGTGCCTCGGGGGCGAATTCACCATCTTTAGCGCTATGGTCGAAGCCGGATTTCTGGAATTCCGCCGCATGCTCGCTATAGTTTTTCCCGACGCAAAAAATGTTGCGTCGAGGCTGGTCGATGGGCGCGAGAATCATCGACTCTCTCAACGTCATTCCTGCGACCTTTGTGCTCAGGCGCGACTTGATCGCGTCATATTCCCGTATCAGGTCGACCATATCGCCGGCAAAATCCGGCACCAGGCTGGTGACGGGCCAGTAGGTCCGGCCATCAGCTGAAACGACGGAGACGGTCTTTCGGCCATCAACTAACAGGTTTGCCAGGCGCATGGTGGTTTGCTTCACAGATGCTTGATTGTTGGAAGGGAGGTCGCGCCTGCAGATTCCAAAAAGGCTTGGGCTGAGAAATGCCGGCACGACGCTATGCGATGCGTGATTCTCAAGGTTGCCGATCCGCGGTCGCGGAAGCAGGACTTGGCGCATGCAAATAAGCCGTGGCATGTCTCCCCACCACGCTTGTTGCAGGCCGGGCTCAATAGTGGCTGTGATATCTCCGCAGGGTGGCTGAGCTTCACACCTTTGGCGCGTATTGCATTTCGCCGTTACCGAAAGACCAGTCTTCGCGAGCGACGTCCACAAGGCTGATCCACACATCCTCTTTACGAACGCCGGCTCGGGTATGGATGCTGTCCGCGACCGCGCGATAGAAGGCTTTTTTGATTTCGACAGTCCGCCCTGCATTCCAGGTCACCTGAATGAAGATGATGCCGGGCGAGTATGAGACGCCCAGGTAGCCCTCCTCAGGGTACACAAGCTCGTCGGAAGCATGACGCGTAATCACCTGGAACTTATCGTTTGCGGGCACGTTGGCGATGTTGATCATCGCGTCATAGACCGACTCGCTGACTGCGCGGACGACCTCTGGAGATGCATCTTTGGAAAGATTGATTCGAACGAGCGGCATGTTTAGCACCTTAAATTGACGGCATTTCGCCATCGTGACGTGACGGCGCGCCGTGAACAGGGGCGGCGGTGGCGCGCGATGAATGCATAGGTTAGACTCGGCTTATCTCTTCCGCAAGCGCATATTAATCATGCTAGACATGATGGAACGGAATAATGATTGATGATCTGAGATCGTTCGTTACCGTGATCGAGGAGGCCTCGTTGACGCGGGCCGCCGCAAAGCTGTGTGTAACGCAGTCAGCGGTTTCACGGCGCATACAACGTCTCGAAGAGTTGTTGGGCGCCGAACTCTTTGACCGCAATTCAAAGCCTCCCCGAGTGACAGCACTAGCAGCCAGAATTTACGAGCAGGCCGTGCCGGTATTAAGAAACCTTGATCGCCTGCTCGACATGCCTCGGGAAGGGGCCACACCGTTTGGCACGCTTCGCGTCGGATTGCCCCAGACGGTTGCCGAGCTCGTGCTCTACGATGCTGTCGTCAACATTAAAAGCGCGTTTCCAATGCTTGATGTGCGGCTCCTCACCGATTGGAGTTCGGGTTTGCATCGCATGATCGAAGGTGGCTCGATTGACGCGGCGGTTCTGATGTTGCCGAGCGGAGCGACGCCGGTGGAGGAACTGGCTGGGCGCTACATGGCGACGTTCAAAGTGCTGGCGGTACAAAGCAAGGCGCAGCCTTTAGTGGAGGGGCCAACTACGGTAAAGGCACTTGCTACACGGGATTGGATCCTTAACCCGCAAGGTTGCGGGTACAGGGCGGCGCTCGAGCGAGCGATGAACGAAACAGCGCGAAGTTTGCGGCTGAGCGTGGATACCCACGGTATAGACATGCAATTGAGACTGGTCTCCGCGGGTCTGGGATTGGGACTGGTTCCCGAAACTGTGCTCGCTCGCAGCACGTTGAAAGACCGACTTTCTGTCGTTGAAATAGCCGATTTTTCCCTCTCGTTCGACATCTGGCTGGTTTTCCCGCATCAGTTAGGCGCGTTGCGACGCGCGGTCGAGTTACTTGGCGATTCGATGATCCGCTCGTTTGAGCGGGGCGCTTCGGAATTGCATGACGATTAGGTCGGCCGCTTCAATGCCGTGCGCCCAGATGCCGAGCGTCGGAGTCAGTGCTATTTTTTAAAATCCGCTTCTATAGGCAGACGGAGTTACGGGTACTTGTCATTGGTTCTTCACTCGATCATCATTTCGCTATGAGAAAAAAACTGGGTGAAACAAAGGTGGGCCGCAGTCGGGCTAAGACGAAAGCCGAAGAGTTGGAGTTCTTCGAGGAACTGGCATGCACGAACACCGCGCTGCGGCGGGCGGCCCGTCGCATGGGCAACCTCTACGACGAGGCGTTTGCCGCGGTTGGACTGAAGGCGACTCAGGCGGGTCTTTTAGCTGAGATCGAGCGGCTTACCACCAGCAATGAAGGCGTGCCTCCCACGTTGCAGGATTTGGCGACGAAGCTCGCGATACAGATTTCCGCGGTGACACACGCACTTCGGCCTCTGATCCGGGGTGGCCTGGTCGAGCTTCAACCTGATGAGCAGGACCGGCGTGCCAAGCACGCGGCCCTGACGCGTCTCGGCGCAGCACGAGTTCGCGCGGCGTTCGTGCACTGGACCGCGGTAAACCAGCGCGTCGAGGACGTATTGGGGCCGGAGTCGGCGGCCACGCTGCGGGCTCTCGCCGATTATGTCTCCTCTGACGAGTTCCTTGCCGCATTCGAAGACACTTCCGCCGAAAATGCCTAGGGCGCCTGAAGGCAATCGCACCGGCGCATGATCCAATCCCTGCCCGTGTGGCTCGGCTACATGTTGTGTCTCGCCTTCTTGCGGACACTTGGGCCGCCGCCTCAGATATCGCGCCGGAATGTGGCCTGAGCGGGCGAATAATTCGCGACGTATTCGTGCATTCCCGGATGCCTTAGGGTACGGCGCTGGGATGGCGTTTGCCGCGCGAACTTCTGTCATAGGGCGCGCGTGGTTGCAAAGTGCCCTATACTGTTGTAGCTGCATCTACCTTTTCATTACCTCTGTCCCGCCGCTGATTCGGTGCGCGCAGGGCCAGCGGATTGCTACTGGCGCTGAGAATGTTTACAGATTGCTATTGCACACAATTTCGACGTTCGGCGAACGCCCTCACTAGCGTTTACGACGAGGCGCTGCGCCCCATAGGGCTGAAAATCACGCAGTTTTCCCTGTTGAGAGCTCTTGAGCGCCTGAAAGCTGCAACGTATACAGAAATCGCCGCTGAGGCGGCTCTGGATAAGACAACCATCTCACGCAATCTGAAGGTGCTGATCAATGCAGGATGGGTGACCGTGTCGGCTGACGAGGACGCGCGGTACAAGGTCGCGCAACTAAGTGCGGACGGGAAAAAGATGCTTCGACGGGCCGAGCCGCATTGGGAAGTTGCCCAGAAAAAGGTCGAAAACGAAGTGCAGCGGTTCATGAAGGGGCCGGCAAACAAGCGTCTCCTTGAGGCACTCGAGTCGTTGCAGCGAACTGGCAGCGCGCTTTAGGTTGATCGGTGTCACCGGGTAAACACGTGTTACCTGGAAGCACTCCCTCTAATAAGATGTACCTACAACTATGTTGCAACAGGCCGATAGTTGTAGGTACATCTGAACAAAGGCCGGGCAAATAGATGTATGTACATCTAAGCCGGGTTTTTTGAATGAGGGAAAAAGCAATGCCCACCTATTCTGTTTCAGCCGCCGCAGGGCGTCTCTCCGAAGACCAAAAACTGAAGATCGCGCAAGCTATCACGCGCTCACATAACGAAGCGACTGGCGCGCAAGGATTCTTTGCACAAGTGATATTCAACGAGGTGACAGCGGGAAATCACTTCATCGGCGGCGCACCGCTTCGAGCAGAGCAAATTTTTGTTCATGGGCACATCCGGGCCGGGCGACCCGATGACAGAAAGAGGTTGCTGCTGTCTGGAATCGTCGGCTCCGTAGCGGAAATCGCTGGCGTCGAGCGGCGCTTTATCTGGGCCTACATCTCCGAAATTCCCCCGCTTCAGATGATTGAATACGGTTGCGAACTACCTCAACCGGGACAGGAAGATAGCTGGCTGGAGAGCCTGGCTCAAGCCGACAGAGACTATATGCTCAGTCTGGGCAAGTAGATCACAAGAAGATGGCATCGCGCGTGGAGCAGGGCGCAACGACAGAACAAACGGAGAGGATGTGAACACTTCTACGATGGTGGCCGCAGCGTCGCCCAGGATGACACGCAACGAGCGGAAGGTCATCTTTGCGTCGTCCCTTGGCACTGTATTCGAGTGGTATGACTTTTACCTGTACGGATCGCTTGCGGCTATCGTCGCAAAGCAGTTTTTCTCCGGTGTGAACGAGACCGCTTCTTTCATTTTCGCTTTGCTGGCGTTCGCGGCCGGATTTGCGGTCCGGCCGTTCGGCGCGTTAGTATTCGGCCGCCTCGGCGACCTCGTTGGGCGCAAATACACGTTTCTTGTCACCATCTTGCTCATGGGGGCATCGACGTTCCTCGTCGGCATATTGCCGTCATATGCCAGCATAGGGATTGCTGCGCCGGCGCTGCTGGTCGTCTTACGGCTCGTCCAGGGGCTGGCCCTCGGCGGAGAGTACGGCGGAGCGGCGACATACGTCGCCGAGCATGCTCCGCCAGAACGTCGGGGCGCCTATACTGCCTGGATTCAGACCACGGCAACGCTGGGCTTTTTCCTGTCGTTACTAGTTATCCTGGGCACACGTCTCGTGCTCGGCGAGCACGCCTTTGCCGATTGGGGATGGCGTGTTCCATTTGTTTTCTCCGTCGTGCTGGTTTCGCTCTCTGTATGGATTCGCATGACGCTTAGCGAATCGCCTGTATTTCTGAAGATGAAGGCGGAGAAAACGACATCAAAAGCGCCTATCAAGGAAGCCTTTGGCGAATGGAAGAACATCCGTCTCGTTCTCATTGCACTCTTTGGCGTCGTTGCTGGGCAGTCGGTCATCTGGTACGCGGGCCAGTTCTATACCTTGTTCTTTTTGACCCAGACCCTGAAAGTCGATGCCGTTACTGCCAATCTGCTCGTCGCGGCCGCACTGTTGATCGGTACACCGATGATCGTTTTCTTCGGCTCTTTGTCCGACCGTATTGGCCGTAAGCCAATCATGCTGGCGGGGTTCCTGCTGGCAGCATTGGGCTATTTCCCGATTTTCCACGGTCTCACCCGGTATGCAAATCCGGCGCTGGCCGAAGCACAGCAACGCGCCCCTGTCGCGGTTCTCGCTGATCCGCAGGCCTGTTCCTTCCAGTTCAATCCGGTTGGCACGTCTCAGTTTGAGCGGTCTTGCGACATTGCCAAGTCATTCCTGGCTAAGGCGTCGGTCGACTACGAGAACATAGCCGCCCCAGCGGGAACGGTTGCATCGGTTCGTATCGGTAGCGTGGTCGTACCGGCATATGAAGGTGCGGGATTGTCTGGCGGCGAGCAGAAAGCGAAAGCAGCGGCATTTTCAAAGAATCTTGCCCAACAGATCAAAGCCGTGGGTTATCCAGCGGCTGCCGACGTATCACGCATCAATTACGTAATGGTCATGATCATGCTGGTCGCGCTGGTCTTTCTCGTTGCCATGGTCTATGGGCCGATCGCTGCTGTGCTTGTCGAGCTTTTCCCCACACGTATCCGCTACACCGCGATGTCGTTGCCTTATCACATCGGCAACGGATGGTTCGGCGGCTTCCTCCCGACGACAGCGTTTGGCCTCGTAGCCGCAACCGGAAATATGTACGCGGGACTTTGGTATCCGGTTTGCATCGCTGCTGTGTCGTTTGTCGTAGGTCTGATCTTTCTTCCGGAAACGAGGACACGCGCTCTTGACGCATAGACGAGGTATGCAGCCCGCGTTCGATTGGGCTACGCCTTACCAGCCTGATCGACGGACTTGATATCTGTACGCATCCGAAAACTATGCAAGTCATAAAACCTGCGACTGAGCAAATTTCATTGAAGCGCTCAGAGTTCCTTCTGCTCACCATTGCCACTTCATTGTGCGTACTGGTGGTTCTGGACGCGAACATGGTGGCACTTTCTCTGCCCTCCATTTCCCGCAGCTATCGGACGGCGTTTGACCAACTCGAGTGGGTGATCAGCGCTTACATGATCACCTTCGCAGCGTGTCTTTTGCCCGCGGGTGGGTTAGCCGACCAATATGGCAGGAGGACCCTCCTGCTCTGGGGGCTTTTGATTTTTTCTGTCGCGTCGGTCCTGTGCGGTTTGGCGTGGTCGCCGCTTGCGCTCAACATCGCGCGAGCCGTGCAAGGGGTTGGCGCGGCCATGCAGCTAACTTCAGCGCTCGCAATCATTGGCAACGCCTTTACCGATTCGAAGCTGGCAGCAAAAGCATGGGGGATCTGGGGGACCTGCATAGGCATTACCACCTGCGTGGCCCCGATTGTCGGCGGCGTATTTACTTATCTCTTCGGCTGGCGCTCCATTTTCCTCGTCAACGCCCCTTTGGGTGTGTTGATCGCCTATCTCGTGCGCAAGCATGTTCCAGACTCGCGTAGCAATGTTTCCCATCCAGTCGACGCCGTCGGAAGCCTGTTATTTGCATGTGCGCTAGGCTTACTCATCTGGGCGCTGATCTCTGCGGGCAGCGTGGGTTGGACGGCTGGCCCCACCGTCGCGAAGCTGTGCGCTGCCTTGGCGCTGCTTATCGTTTTCATAGCCGTTGAATTACGCCGCCCCCATGCGATGGTCGACCTGAGCCTGTTCAGGAACGGCCTTTTTACTGCCGGTGTAATCGGCATGTTTGGTTTTGCGGCGGCAGGGCAAGTTCTTCTGACGCTTTTCCCGCTTTACATGCAGACCTGGTTTGGCTTCCTGCCCTTGACCGCAGGTGCCGCGATGCTCCCCTTTGCGATAGCGATGGCAATTGGACCGACGGTGGGCGGTCGAATCGGTCGTGGCAAAAAGCCACAATTTCTTCTTTGTGTGGGCCTGGTGGTCGTAAGCGTCGGGAATATGACTGCTGCACACTTCGCGACAAGTCACCGTTACTGGCATATAGCGATTGCTATGGCTGTCATTGGGCTCGGCGTTGGAATCTTAAACGGAACGACGCAGCGGGCGATCATGAGCGAAGCGCCTGTACAGCGCTCAGGCATGGTTTCCGGGATTGCTCAGACTACTCGATTTTCGAGTATCGTCATGGCGGTTGGCGTGTTGGGAGCTGTTATGGCCCAGCGAACCCATGCGATATTTGATGCTACCTTCAGGCCCGCAATCCTCGACGAGCGGTTGCTACACATATTTGTCGATAAAGTCCTCTCGGGCGATGCAGAGCACACGATTGGACTTCTCCCTTCCTCGCTGCGTGCGTCGGCAATCGAGGCCGCGCGGGCCGCAAACGCCGAAGGGTTCGCCGATGCGTTGCTGGTGACTGCAGGAATATCAGCTTTCTCGTTCATCGCTATCGCACTGCTGACAAACTTTTCTCGCTCACGCCGCTAACGGGGCGGATCGATCCTGCCTGTGGTAACTATCGTTGCGCGCAGTGAACTGAGCCGGTTTCTGCAACGGCTTTTGATGATCGCCGCTAGATAGCCATGCGCAAACCCAACCACACTGCGCGTGGCGGGGCGGTGCTGTCCGGTCCTCGCGCGCTCATCCAACGTATCGGAGCGCAGTTCGACAAGGCCATCGCGAACTGGAGGCTTGCGTCGCCTCCAGCCTGACCTTAGCAAATGCGTCGTCATAGAAATTGCCTAAGGAAGGTCTGAACAAATCATTTTCAGCCTGACTGTTCGCCACATTCGAAATTGGCGGGTCTCGAAAGTCGTTTTCTTGTTGGGAACCGAATGAATACCGACCAGAAATTGATCTCGATGTTTGAA
>NZ_CAAJGM010000032.1 GCF_900996235.1 Paraburkholderia sp. BCC1885 | reverse complement strand
CAGACCATCGCGATGCGGCGCGAAACGCTCGAGAAAATCGGTGGCTTTGCGCAGTTCGTGCATCACCTGGCGGAGGATCATGCGATCGGCGAAGCGGTGCGCATGATCGGCGAGAAGGTGGTGATCCCGCCGTTCACGGTGTCGCACGCGTGCGTGGAGTCCAGTGCCGCCAAGCTGATCGCTCATGAATTGCGCTGGAGCAGGACGATTCGCACAATCGATCCGGTGGGACATTTCGGCTCGGCGCTGATTCATCCGCTGGCGTTCGCACTGCTGACGGTCGCGCTATCCGGCGGGGCAGTATGGACATGGCCGTTCGCGGTGCTGGCGCTAGTCGTGCGGCTCGCGCTGAAGGTGCAATCCGATCACGCGTTGCGGCAGGTGCGTCGCGATCTGTGGCTGCTGCCGTTCTGGGATATCGTGTCGTTTCTGATCTTCGCGGCGAGTTTTCTCTCGACGCGGGTGATCTGGCGAGGCTTCAGTTTCAAGGTGGATGGCGACGGTTTGCTGTCACCGGTTCAGGACGAGTAAGCGATGAAGCATGTGGGTCGTATTGCCGCGCTGCTAGGGCTGATTGCGGCGCTCTGGCTGGTCGCGCGCGACAATCCGGGCGCGGTGCTGGCATTGATGCGTGCAGCGGGTGCTGGGCTGGTGCTGGCCGGCCTCGCGCACGTATTGCCGATGCTCGCCAACGCGTGC
>NZ_CAAJGM010000031.1 GCF_900996235.1 Paraburkholderia sp. BCC1885 | reverse complement strand
CAGACCATCGCGATGCGGCGCGAAACGCTCGAGAAAATCGGTGGCTTTGCGCAGTTCGTGCATCACCTGGCGGAGGATCATGCGATCGGCGAAGCGGTGCGCATGATCGGCGAGAAGGTGGTGATTCCGCCGTTCACGGTGTCGCATGCGTGCGTGGAGTCCAGTGCCGCCAAGCTGATCGCTCATGAATTGCGCTGGAGCAGGACGATTCGTACAATCGATCCGGTGGGACATTTCGGCTCGGCGCTGATTCATCCGCTGGCGTTCGCACTGCTGACGGTCGCGCTATCCGGCGGGGCAGTATGGACATGGCCGTTCGTGGTGCTGGCGCTTGTCGTGCGGCTCGCGCTGAAGGTGCAATCCGATCACGCGTTGCGGCAGGTGCGTCGCGATCTGTGGCTGCTCCCGTTCTGGGATATCGTGTCGTTTCTGATCTTCGCGGCGAGTTTTCTTTCGACGCGGGTGATCTGGCGAGGCTTCAGTTTCAAGGTGGATGGCGACGGTTTGCTGTCACCGGTTCAGGACGAGTAAGGCGATGAAGCATGTGGGTCGTATTGCTGCGCTGCTGGGGCTGGTTGCGGCGCTCTGGCTGGTCGCGCGCGACAATCCGGGCGCGGTGCTGGCATTGATGCGTGCAGCGGGTGCTGGGCTGGTGCTGGCCGGCCTCGCGCACGTATTGCCGATGCTCGCCAACGCGTGC
>NZ_CAAJGM010000030.1 GCF_900996235.1 Paraburkholderia sp. BCC1885 | reverse complement strand
AATCCACGCTCCGTTCGCTGCCGCTCCTCGGTCGCGGCAAGGTCCGCGACAACTACGCGGTCGGCACCGACAAGCTGCTGATCGTCACCACCGACCGTCTGTCGGCGTTCGACGTCATCATGGGCGAGCCGATTCCCAACAAGGGGCGGGTGCTGAACCAGATGGCCAATTTCTGGTTCGACAAGCTCTCGCACATCGTCCCGAACCACCTGACGGGCGACGCCCCGGAATCGGTGGTGGCGGCCGACGAGGTCGAGCAGGTGGCCGGCCGCGGCGTGGTGGTCAAGCGCCTGGAGCCGATCCTGGTCGAGGAGGTGGTGAGCGGCTACCTGGCCGGCAGCGGCTGGAAGGACTACCAGGCGAGCGGCGCGGTGTGCGGCGTGGAGCTGCCGGCGGGCCTGCAGAATGCGCAGAAGCTGCCCGAGCCGATCTTCACGCCGGCCGCCAAGGCCGAGATGGGCCACCACGACGAGAACATCAGCTACGAGGAATGCGAGCGCCGCATCGGCACCGAGCTGACCGCCACCATCCGCGACATCTCGATTCGCCTGTACAAGGAAGCGGCCGACTACGCCGCCACGCGCGGCATCATCATCGCCGACACCAAGTTCGAGTTCGGCCTCGACGAGCACGGCAAGCTCTACCTGATGGACGAGGCGCTGACCGCCGATTCCTCGCGCTTCTGGCCGGCCGACGAATA
>NZ_CAAJGM010000029.1 GCF_900996235.1 Paraburkholderia sp. BCC1885 | reverse complement strand
GACGGACGCACGCCGCTGCCGCGCCTGCCGGCGATCTGGGGCGGGCTGGTGCCGCAGGCGCAGGAGGTGGATGGCAAGCGCTACATGATCGCCGAGCGCGACATCCAGGGCTTGAAGAACGCGCCGTTCCGCATTCCCGACGCGCAGGGCAAGCCGCTGCCGAACGGCGTGATCACGCGCGACCTCTGGCATCGCTTCTACCAGAACCAGATGCAGATCAACGCCGGCCGCAACGACCAGTTCGCGGCCTGGGCCGATTCGGGCGGCCTGGTGATGGGCCACTACCGGAACTCGGCCGAGACGCTGCGGCTCTGGCAACTGGCGCGCGAATACACGCTCTGCGACAACTTCTTCATGGCCGCCTTCGGCGGCTCCTGGCTGAACCACATGTTCCTGATCTCGGCGCAGGCGCCGTTCTATCCGGACATCGCCAGCAGCCCGGCCAAGCACCTGGCCTCGGTGGTCGAGGGTGACGACCCGGCCGGCACGCGCCTGAAGCAGGCGGGCGACTCGCCGGCCTCGGCGCTCGACGGCCCGCCAAAGTTCGTCAACGACGGCCTGTTCACACCCGACGGCTATGCCGTCAACACCATGGCGCCGCCCTACCAGCCCAGCAACGTGCGCCCGCCCGAGGACGGCAACCCGGCCTATGCCGATCCGTCGAACCCGCGCGTGCTGCCGCCGCAGCGCTACGCGACCATCGGCG
>NZ_CAAJGM010000028.1 GCF_900996235.1 Paraburkholderia sp. BCC1885 | reverse complement strand
TGCAATACGCACGCGGCTTCCGCTCGCCCTCGGCCTACCAGGTCAACAGCTACTACAACCCGGCCGGCTCCTATGGCCTGTTCTACCAGCAGGTCGGCAACCCGAGCCTGCGGCCGGAAACCAGCAATACCTTCGAGCTCGGCACGCGCGGCAAGTTCGGCGTCGGCGCGGGCCACGTGAGCTACAGCCTGGCCGGCTTCGCGGGGCGCTACAACGACTTCATCGACACCAAGGTGGTGGGCGGCAACGTGCGCTCGCCGAACGATCCGTACACGGTGCAGTACGTGAATTTCTCGAAGGCCTCGATCCGCGGCCTCGAGGCCAAGGCCGACTGGCTGGTCGACGACAGCCTGGAAGTGAAGGGCGGCCTGGCCTGGATCCGCGGCACCGAAACCAAGGACGGCGTGACCACCGGGCTGGATACGGTGCCGCCGCTCGCGGTGGTGCTGGGGCTGCGCTACACCGGCGGCGAGCGCTGGTTCGCGGGCGTCGACCTGACCTACAACTCGCGCAAGAGCAAGTCCGACATGTCGGATCCGAGCTTCTATTCCACGCCCTCGTTCACCATCGTCGACCTGCACGCGGGCTATCGCTTCTCGCGCCACGTCAGCCTGACGGCCGGCATCAACAACCTGTTCGACCGCAAGTACTGGGTCTGGAACGACGTGCGCGGCCTGAAGGACAGCGACGGCGCCGCCACCATCGCGGCCCTTACGGCCCCGGGCCGCAATTTCAACGTTGGCATGAAGATCGATTTCTG
>NZ_CAAJGM010000027.1 GCF_900996235.1 Paraburkholderia sp. BCC1885 | reverse complement strand
GATGCTCGACGGTGTGAGCGTGGCGGATTTCGAGCGCGACGATGTCCACCGGGAAACCGGACGGCAACTGGGTAACGGGCTGGAGCAGCTCACTGCCCGCGACGCGGCCGGACGGCTCGCGCATCAGGTGTTGCAGGGCACAGGGGGGAGCGCGGGGGGCAAGCTCGCGGAGCGTCGCTACAGCTACGATGCGGCGGGTCAGCTGGAACAGATCGGGGACATGCGGCGCGGTGTGATCCGCTACGCGTATGACCCGCTCGGGCGGCTCACGCGGGCGCAGTCGTCGCTGGGCGTGGAGACCTTCGCGTTCGATCCGGCGAGCAACCTGCTGGAGCGCAATGAGCGCAGTGAGCTCGACGGGCAGGGTCCTGGTCTGCTGGGGCCGAAGAGCGGCCAGCCGGCACTGCTCGACAACCTGCTGAAGGACT
The DNA here is from genome assembly GCF_900996235.1 of Paraburkholderia sp. BCC1885. Lineage (GTDB taxonomy): Bacteria > Pseudomonadota > Gammaproteobacteria > Burkholderiales > Burkholderiaceae > Paraburkholderia. The sequence continues at coordinate 349 of NZ_CAAJGM010000027.1, read as the reverse complement.
ATGCAGGCACGCACTTCGAATACGATGAACGGGGCAACCTGCGCGAGCGCGTGGCCAACGGGGAGAAGACGACGTTTGGCTGGAACAGCTTCAACCGGCTGGTGTCGGCGACGACCCGGCGCATGGAGGCGACGTATGTCTACGACGCGCTGGGGCGGCGCATCGCGAAGTCCTCGGAGGCGCAGGTGCCGTGGAACCCGAACGCGGGCAGCGGCTGGGCGGAGGTGGAGCGCAAACGTCTGAATAACGAGTTCGGCTATGGACTGACGCTGTACGGCTGGGACGGCGATACGCTGGCGTATGAAACGTCGTGGGAGAAGCGCACGACGACGCACTACGTGTACGAGCC
>NZ_CAAJGM010000026.1 GCF_900996235.1 Paraburkholderia sp. BCC1885 | reverse complement strand
CGGTCCGGCGCCACGTGTTTCGGGCAATCGGTCAGTATTGAGAGACGCCGCCATCGACATCCAGCTCAACGCCCGTAATGTAAGCACTGTCTTCGGACGCGAGGAACACGGCCGCCTTGCCCAAGTCCTCGGGGCTACCCAGCCGAGACAGAGGAATCGTGTCGACAATGCCGGCATGCGCAGCCTCGGGGATCAACAACTGCAGTCCAGGGGTCAAGGTGTGGCCCGGGCTTAACACATTGATGCGGATGCCAAACTCTTTGGTGTCCAGTATCAAACTGCGGGCTAGGCTGCGCACGGCCGCCTTCGTCGACGAATAGACCGACATATCGGGCATACCGATGGAACCGGCGATTGAGCCCGTGAAAATCACTGATGAACCCTTTGACAGCAGGGGGAGGGCTTTCTGGAAACCGAACAGCAGGCCCTTTACGTTCGCGTTGTACGTCTTGTCGAAATGCTCCTCAATAATCTCACCGAACTTCATAAACTCATAGAATCCGGCGTTCAACGCTAATACATCGATGCTCCCGGCCTTCTGTTTGACCGTTGCATACAGCGTATCTAGATCGGCAAGCTTGCCCGCATCGCCTTGAATGCCGACCGCACCATGGCCAATTTCCGCTACCGCTCGGTCAAGTTCAGACCGGCGGCGGCCCGTGATGAACACGCGTGCGCCTTCATTGGCGAACGCTTTGGCGACACCGAGGCCGATACCGGCGCTGGCACCGGTAACTACGGCGACCTTACCCTCAAGTTTTCTGCTCATGATTTCGTTCCTTC
>NZ_CAAJGM010000025.1 GCF_900996235.1 Paraburkholderia sp. BCC1885 | reverse complement strand
GCCTATCCCACCATGGTGGCGGTCTCCATGATCGTGGTCCTGTCGTTCACCGCACTCCATGAAAACCTTCTGCGGCCAGTGCAGGCGGCCGGCGCCTTCGTCATCCTGATCGGGGTCTGGATGCTCACGCGTTACGCATGATGATGAGATGAAAACAAACATGAACAAGAAAATCCGAGGGACCAGGGTCGTGGCAAGCTCGCTGCTCCTTGCATCGGCCGGTGCATGGGCACAATCCGCGCAGCAGTTTGGCAACGAACAGCAGGTCCGGCAGCAGGAAGAGGCGAGAGAACGCGAGCGAACCGTTTCAGCGCCAGGCGTTCGATCGCGTGTTGCCGCAAGCGTCGGTTATCCGGTGCTTCCGGCTGAAACTCCATGCTTTCCGATTCGCCGCTTCGCACTCGATGTCCCCGATTCGTTACCCGCTTCCGCGAGGTCGGCAGGCGCGTCCGCGCTGCCGATGGATCGCTTCGCCTTCGCCCGCGAGTGGCTCGCCCACTACGCGAACCAATGCGTCGGCAGGCAGGGTCTCGACATGATCGTCAAAGGCCTTTCCCAGGAAATCCTGGCGCGTGGCTACATCACGACGCGCGTCTTGCTGCCTGAACAGGACTTGACGGGCGGCACGCTGGAACTCGCCTTGATCCCCGGCACGATCCGGCACCTGCGTTTTGCGGACGAGACATTGCGCGGCAACTGAAAAACCGCGTTTACCGCCCGCGACGGCGAGGTGCTGAACCTGCGCGATCTCGAGCAAGGCCTGGAGCAGATGAAGCGCGTCACCAGCCAGG
>NZ_CAAJGM010000024.1 GCF_900996235.1 Paraburkholderia sp. BCC1885 | reverse complement strand
AGCGAGGCGGCCAGCGTGGCGTCGAGGTCGGTGACGGTCATCGTTGCTCCGGGTTGAAGTGCCTGGCGAGGTCCTGCCAGCAGCGGTAGTAGTCGGCCTGCAGTTGCGAGGTCTCCAGCGCGAAGCGCGTCGGCCGGATCAGGGTGCGCGTCTCGAACATGAAGGCCATGGTGTCGCCGACCTTGTGCGGGCGCGAGGTATCGGCCGCCGAGGCCTTCTCGAAGGTGCCCGCGTCGGGCCCGTGCCCGGACATGCAGTTGTGCAGGCTCGCGCCGCCCGGCACGAAGCCCTCGGCCTTGGCGTCGTAGGCGCCATGGATCAGGCCCATGAATTCGCTGGCCACGTTGCGGTGGAACCAGGGCGGCCGGAAGGTCGACTCGGCTGCCAGCCAGCGCGGCGGGAAGATCACGAAGTCGAGCGTGTCGACGCCCGGCGTGTCGCTGGGCGCCTGCAGCACCAGGAAGATCGAGGGATCGGGATGGTCGTAGCTGATCGAGCCGATGGTGTTGAAGCGGCGCAGGTCGTAGCGATACGGCGCGTAGTTCCCGTCCCAGACCACCAACTCGAGCGGCGAGTGGACGATCGCGGCCCGCCAGAGCCGGCCGTTGAGCTTGGCGACCAGCTCGAAATCGCCCTCGCGATCCTCGTAGGCCGCGTGCGGCGTCTCGAAGTCGCGCGGGTTGGCCAGGCCGTTCGAGCCGATCGGGCCGAGGTCGGGCAGTTGCAGCGCCTGGCCGAAGTTCTCGCAGACGTAACCGTGTGCCTCGCCATCGGGCAGCGCCACTATGAAGCGC
>NZ_CAAJGM010000023.1 GCF_900996235.1 Paraburkholderia sp. BCC1885 | reverse complement strand
GACGATATCCTGCATACGCGGGAGGTGTTCGATCACCTGGACGATCGGATCAACATTGAAGAGGCGGAGATCGACGGCAAACTGAAGGCGATCCTTCATCACGGATACAAGCATCTGTTCGACATAGAGAAGTTCGTTATGGCGATCGAAAAAGGCTGGCTAGGCGGCTTCATGGACGAAGTCACTGACTATGCCAAGACAAGGAAACTTCGCGTGCTGTACCTTGCAAAGGAGTATTACAGTAAGGTGAACACGTGGCTTGCACGTTATTCCGATATTCCTGGCTACTCGGAGCGAGTCACGGTCTTCTACGATGTCTGTCGTGACCAAGGTTTCATCGGCAGGCAGTCGTTTGCATTCGGTAAGCCTGAAGAGTTCGATGACTGCCATGGCGTGCGCTACGCAGACTGGTTTAATACGTTGATTGAGAAGGTCTCCGCACGTGTCAGGACGCGAGAGTTTACCGAGCGTGAGCGTCTTCGTAGGAAGAACGCGGAACGCAATGCTGAGAACGTGCTCGCGATGGACGACGAGATGTTCTCCAAGGCAAAGGGCCGGTCTCGCTGGGTGATCCTGATACTGACTTTGAACTACAAGAAGCAGTATCGACGGTGGATAACGCTTGACGAGATCCAGAAGCACCGCGAGAAGTTCTTCAAAGCACGCCGGTACAACAAACTGATGTCAGGCATCAAGAACTACGTCTGGACGATCGAGCAAGGCGAGAAGACTGGCTTTCACTTGCATGTGATCCTGTACTACGAAGCGAAGCACAAGCGTGACGTGTCGCTCGCGCAG
>NZ_CAAJGM010000022.1 GCF_900996235.1 Paraburkholderia sp. BCC1885 | reverse complement strand
CGCCGCATCAACATCGTCGGCAACACCCGCACGCGCGACGAAGTGGTGCGCCGCGAAATGCGTCAGCTCGAAAGCTCGTGGTTCGATTCGAGCCGCCTCGCGCTGTCGAAAGACCGTATCAACCGTCTGGGCTACTTCACGGACGTCGACGTGACGACCATCCCGGTCGAAGGCACGGCCGACCAGGTCGACGTGGACGTGAAGGTTACGGAAAAGCCGACCGGTTCGGTCACGCTGGGCCTGGGTTACGGCTCCGGCGAAGGCCCGATCATTTCGGCGGGCGTGTCGCAGGACAACGTGTTCGGCTCGGGGACGAGTCTTGCGGTCAACGTGAACACGGCCACGACCTTCCGCACGCTGACGGTCACGCAGGTGGATCCGTACTTCACGGTGGACGGCATCAAGCGTATTACCGATGTCTATTACCGGACCAGCGAGCCGCTGTATTACTCCAACGTCACGGACACGAGCTTTCGCATCATCACGCTCGGCGCCGACCTCAAGTTCGGCATCCCGTTCTCCGAATCGGACATGGTCTACTTCGGCACGGGTATCGAGCAGAACCGCCTGGACGTGGACGCCACCACGCCGCAAAGCTATATTGACTATGTGAACTCGTTCGGCCGCGTCTCGGACAACGTGCCGCTCACGCTCGGCTGGTCACGCGACAATCGCGACAGCGCGCTGGTGCCGAGCCGCGGCTACTTCACGCAGTTCAACGCCGAATACGGCACGCCGATCGCCCGCACCAATTACTACAAGGCGGATCTGCAGGCACAGTACTACTACTCGTTTGCGAAGGGCTTCGTGCTGGGCCTGAACTTCCAGGGCGGCTACGGTAATGGCCTGGGCGGCGAGCCGTATCCGATCTTCAAGAACTACTACGCAGGCGGGATCGGATCGGTGCGCGGCTACGAGCCGAGTTCGCTGGGTCCGCGTGACGCGTCGACGGGCGATCCGATCGGCGGCTCGAAGATGCTGGTGGGCAATGTCGAACTGACCTTTCCGCTGCCGGGCACCGGTTACGACCGCACGCTGCGGGTCTTCACCTTCGTCGACGGTGGCAACGTCTGGGGCACGGAAGGCAATAGCGTCGGCGCCAATGGTCTGCGCTACAGCTATGGCGCGGGTCTGGAATGGATCTCGCCGATCGGACCGCTCAAGCTGGATTTCGGCCTGCCGATCGTCAAGCATGCGGGCGATCAGTACCAGAAGTTCCAGTTCCAGATTGGCACCTCTTTCTGACAGCCCTGCCATATTCGACGGGCCGCAGCGCCGCGCTGCACGGCCTGTCGCATTCCTTACTATTTACCTTCATCACATTACGTTTAACCATTCCGACACAGCCTCGCCTTTCGTGGCCGCCTGAACCGTTACCGCTGATTACACAACACCCTCCCGGTAACTCCTCGCAATCACTTCGCCGTTCCCGAGGTGCGGAGAGTTCACCGCGGCACATTACACTCGCACGCATGGCTATTCAAATTCTGGTTGTCGATGACGACGCCGAGCTGCGCGACCTGCTGCGCAACTATCTGGGCGACGCGGGCTTCGAGGTTTCCGTTTTGCACGATGCCGCCTCGCTCGAACGCCGGCTCGAGCGCGAACGTCCCGATCTGATCGTGCTCGATCTGATGATGTCGGATATCGACGGCCTGACCGCGCTGCGCAAACTGCGCGCCACCGGCGACGATCTACCGGTTATCATCCTCACCGCGAAAGCCGACGACGTCGACCGGATCATCGGTCTCGAACTCGGCGCGGACGACTTCCTGGCCAAGCCCTTCAACCCGCGCGAACTGCTCGCCCGGATTCAGGCGGTGTTGCGGCGCCGCACGGCGCCGTCGGCAGCGGCGCCGGAGCAACGCGAGCCGTTCGCCTTCGGCAGCTTCCTGCTCGACTTCCAGTCGCGCACCTTGAGCCAGCGCGGCCGGCCGATCATGTTGCCGGACAGCGTGTTCGCCCTGCTGCGCATCTTCGTGGATCATCCGCGGCTTGCGCTGAACCGCGAACGCCTGCTTGAACTGCTGCATGGCCCGGAATACGACGGCACGGATCGCGGCATCGACGTGCAGGTGTGGCGCCTGCGCCGCATTCTCGAACCGGACCCGTCCGCGCCGCGTTTCATCCAGACCGTGCGCGGCCGCGGCTATGTGTTCGTGCCAGAGGGCAAGGCGCAGGAGCATGCGTCATGAACGCACGGCCATTTCGGTCGAACGCGGCGCGCGGTGTGTCGATGCGATGCGCCTCGTCAAACATTTGTCAAAGAGCGGCCCGATGGTGACAACAAGCTGTAAACGTGGCACTTTGCGCAGTTGCGGCAAATCCCGCTTTCCCGCCTCGGCCCGCCACCCCGAACCGGTCAGATGAACCGCGCCGGGGCAGCAGTGTCAGTAGTTCTTGCCGGTCCAGCCGGGTTGGGCTGGGCCAAATCAATTTTCAATAGCAATAAAAGTTTTCGGAGAAAAATATGAGCGAAGCCGTGTCCACGCAGCCGAAGCGCTCGCGCCTCAGGCTCGTCCTGATCGCGCTCGTCGTACTGGTGCTGATCGCGATCGTGGTGATACACGTGCTGGGCCGGAAAAAGCCCGTGCGTGGAGCGGCGCCGCAAGTGGTGACCACCGCAACCGCGACCCTCGGCTCGATGCCGGAAACCCTGAGCGAACTCGGCACGGTGACCCCCACCGCCACCGTCACGGTACTGCCGCAACTGAGCGGCTACCTGACCGCGGTCGGTTATCACGAAGGCCAGGACGTGCAGAAAGGCCAGTTCCTCGCCCAGATCGATCCGCGCCAGTATGAGATCGACAAACAGCAGGCCGAGGCCACGCTCGCCAAGGACCGCGCCGCGCTCGCCCAGGCCCGCTCCGATCTCGAACGCTTCACGCAGTTGAACGAACACAAGTCGATTGCCGAGCAGACCTTCGTCGACCAGCAGTTCCTCGTCCAGCAGGACGAAGCCGCGGTCAAGTCGGACCTCGCCAACATCGCCCAATTCGACCTCGACCTCGCCTATTGCCACATCACCGCGCCGGTATCCGGCCGCGTCGGCCTGCGCCTCGTGGACCCGGGCAATTACGTGACCGCCTCGTCCTCGCCGGGCATCGTCGTCATCACCACCATGAAGCCGACCACGGTGCAGTTCACCGTGCCGCAGGACTCGCTCGCCAAGGTGCTGCAACGCATGGGCACGGGCGCGAACCTCGCGGTCGCCGCCTTTAGCAGCGACAACTCGAAGCAGATCGCCACCGGCACGCTGTACGCCGTGAGCAACCAGATGGCAACGGCCACCGGCACGGTGACCCTGCGCGCCACCTTCGCCAACGACGACGAGGCGCTGTTCCCGAACGAGTTCGTCAACGTCAAGCTGCTGGTCGACACGCTGCAAAATGCCGTGCTGGTGCCCACTCCGGCCGTGCAGACCGGCGCGCCGGGCGACTATGTCTACCTCGTCAACGCCAACAACACGGTCTCCGTGCACAAGGTCACGCTCGGACCGAGCGACGGCAAGAACACGGTGATCACCTCGGGCCTGTCGGCCGGCAACATCGTCGTGACGGACGGCACCGACCGCCTGAGCGACGGCGCGCCGATCAAGGCCGCCGGCGCACGCCCGGCGGCGGGCGCCTCGGGTGCCGCGGCCGGTTCGGACGCTTCGGAAGCGGGCGCCGCGAGCGGCGCCCATGGCCATCACAAGCGAGCCCAGAACGGCGCATCGGACGCAGCGGGCGCCTCAGGGGCCTCGGGGGCCTCCGCCGCTTCTGTCGACGCCGCTTCGTAGCCGCGGATCCACTCGCCGATGAATATCTCCCGTCTGTTTATTCTTAGACCCGTAGCGACGCTGCTGCTGATGGTCGCCCTCGTGCTGGTGGGCCTCGTCGCGGTGCGCGTGCTACCGGTCTCTTCGCTGCCGAACGTCGACTATCCGACCATTCAGGTGCAGACCTTCTATCCGGGCGCGAGCCCGGACGTGATGGCTACCACGGTGACTGCGCCGCTCGAGGTGCAACTGGGCGAAATCCCCGGCTTGCAGCAAATGACCTCGTACAGCTCGGACGGCGCGTCGGTCATTACGCTGCAGTTCGACCTGTCGCTGAACCTCGACGTCGCCGAGCAGAACGTCCAGCAGGCCATCAACGCGGCCAACAGCTATCTGCCGACCGGCCTGCCCGCGCCGCCGACCTACGCCAAGGTCAACCCGGCCGACCAGCCGATCCTGACGCTCGCGGTCACCTCGAACTCGATGTCGCTCACGCAGCTCGAAGACGCCGCCAACAACCGCCTCGGCACCAAGATTTCCGAAGTGTCGGGCGTGGGCGTGGTGACGACGAGCGGCGGCAACGTGCCGGCGATCCGCGTCGAGGCCGACCCGCAAAAGCTGGCCGCCTACGGCCTGAACATCGACGACCTGCGCACCCTGCTCAGCTACGTCAACGTCAGCCAGCCGAAGGGCAATTTCGACGGCCCGGATCTCGACTACACGATCAACGGCAACGACCAGATCAGCGATCCGAAAGACTACCTGGACACGGTGGTCGCCTACCAGAACGGTGCGCCCGTGTTCATGCGCGACGTCGCCCGCGTCACCTCGGCCGCCCAGGACGTCGAACGCGGCGCCTGGTACAACGGCACGCCCGCGATCGTGCTGAACGTGCAGCGCCAGCCGGGCGCCAACGTGATCGCCACCGTGAACCAGATCATGAAGCAGTTGCCGCAGCTCGAATCGACGCTGCCGGCCGGCATGAAGGTCACGGTCGTCTCGGACAGCACGGGCGTGATCCGCTCGTCGGTGTCGGACGCGGCGTTCGAACTGGTGCTCGCCATCATCCTCGTGGTGGCGGTGATTTTCGTGTTCCTGCGCAACGTGCCGGCCACCATCATCCCGAGCGTGTCGGTGCCGGTTTCGCTGATCGGCACGCTGGCCGTGATGTATCAGCTGAACTACTCGATCGACAACCTCTCGCTGATGGCGCTGATCATCGCCACCGGCTTCGTGGTGGACGACTCGATCGTGATGATCGAGAACATCGTGCGCTATCTCGAGGAGGGCAAAACGCCGCTCGAGGCCGCGCTCGAAGGCGCCGGGCAGATCGGCTTCACGATTCTTTCGCTCACCATCTCGCTGATCGCCGTGCTGATTCCGCTACTCTTCATGGGCGGCGTGATCGGGCGTCTGTTCAGCGAATTCGCGGTGACGCTGGCGGTGACCATCGTGCTCTCCGCGGTGGTTTCGCTGACGGTGGTGCCGATGCTTTGCGCGCGGCTATTGCGCGCCCAGGCCGAGCGCCATCCGAGCCGCTTCGAGCGGATCAGCGAGGGCCTGTTCGAGAAAACGCTCAACGCCTACGAGAAGGGTTTGCGCTGGGTGCTCGATCACCAGATTCTGACGCTGGTGGTGTTCGTGCTCACCCTCGTGCTGACGGGCCTGCTGTACGTGGTGATTCCGAAGGGCCTGTTCCCGGTGCAGGACGTCGGCGTGATCGAAGGCATCAGCGTGGCCGACAACTCGGTGTCCTACAAGGCGATGGTGACGCGCCAGCGCGCGCTCGCCGACCAGATCCTGAAAGATCCGGACGTGGTCTCGCTCACCTCCTACGTGGGCATCGATGGCACCAATTCGACGCTCAACAACGGCCGCTTCCTGATCAACCTGCGCGATCACGACAAGCGCTCGGACACCGCGCAGGAGATCGCGCGGCGTCTGCAGAACGAAGTCGCCAACGTGCCCGGCATCAAGCTGTATATGCAGCCGGAGCAGGATCTGACGCTCGACACCACGGTCTCGCCGAACCAGTACAGCTTCGTGCTGCGCGGACCGAGCCAGCAGGCGTTCCAGAAGTACGTGCCTGAACTGATTGCACGCCTGCAGAAGATTCCGTCGCTCGCCGATGTGCAAAGCGATATGAATAGCGACGGCATGAGCGTGAACGTCGAAGTCAACCGGCAACTGGCGGCGCGCTTCGGCATCACGCCGGCGACCATCGACAACGCGCTCTACGACGCGCTCGGCCAACGGATCGTCTCGACCATCTTCCAGCAGTCGGACCAGTATCGGGTGATTCTCGTCGCCAAGCCGGAATCGCTGCCGAACGTGGGCTCGCTCGGCAACCTGTATCTGCCGAGCCAGACCAGCAGCAGCGGCCAGGTGCCGTTGTCGGCGATCGCCAAGATCCAGATCGTCAAGTCGCCGCTGGTGATCAGCCATCTGGCGCAATTCCCGTCCGTCACCATCTCGTTCAACCTCGCGAAAGACGCGTCGTTGAGCACGGCGGTGAAACAGATCCACGAGGCCGAACAGGCGGTCAATCTGCCGCCGTCGATCACCTCGTCGCTGCAGGGCGCGGCGCAGGCCTTCCAGGATTCGCTCTCGAGCGAGGTGTACCTGCTGATCGCCGCGCTGGTGGCCGTGTATATCGTGCTGGGCGTGCTGTACGAGAGCTTCATCCATCCGGTGACGATTCTTTCGACGCTGCCATCGGCGGGTATCGGCGCCCTGCTCGCGCTGATGATCGCCGGCAGCGACCTCGACGTGATCGGCATTATCGGCATCGTGCTGCTGATCGGTATCGTCAAGAAGAACGCCATCATGATGGTGGACTTCGCGCTCGACGCCGAACGCAATCACGGCAAGCCGGCGCGCGAGGCGATCTTCGAGGCGTCGCTGCTGCGGTTCCGGCCGATTCTGATGACGACGCTGGCCGCCATGCTCGGCGCCCTGCCGATGCTGCTCGGCACCGGCACCGGTTCGGAACTGCGCCGCCCGCTGGGTCTCGCCATCATCGGCGGCCTGACCTTGAGCCAGGTCCTCACGCTCTTCACCACGCCGGTCATCTATCTGTTCTTCGACCGCATGGCCGAGCGCACGCAGCGCTGGCGCAACCGCAACAAGCCGCAGGACCCGAATGAAGGCACGCCTGCAGGCACGGCGGAGGACACGCCTTGAACATTTCGGCGTTATTCATCCGGCGCCCGGTCGCGACGACCCTGCTGGCCGTCGCGATCCTCATCTCGGGGGCGCTCGCCTACTTCCGGCTGCCGGTCGCGCCGCTGCCCAACATCGCCTTCCCGGTGATCGTGGTGCAGGCGCAGATGGCCGGCGCAAGCCCGGACAACATGGCGTCGACCGTGGCCGAACCGCTCGAACGGCGCCTCGGCACGATCGCCGACGTCGAGGAGCTGACTTCGATCAGCTATGTCGGCTCGTCGATGATCGTGGTCGAGTTCGGTCTGAACCGCGACATCAACGGCGCGGCGCGCGACGTCGAAGCCGCCATCCAGGCCGCGCGCGCCGACCTGCCGACCACCTTGCGCGCCAACCCGACCTACCGCCAGTACAACCCGGCCGATTCGCCGATCATGGTGCTGGCGCTGACCTCGGACACGCTCACCAAGGCGCAGCTCTACGACTCCGCGGATTCGGTGATCCAGCAGCAGTTGTCGCAGGTCAACGGCGTGGGGCAGATCACGCTCGGCGGCGGCGCCTTGCCGTCGGTGCGGGTGGAGTTGCAGCCCGGCAAGCTGAATAGCTACGGCATCGGCCTCGAAGACGTGCGCGCGGCAATCGCCGCCGCCAATGCCGACAGCGCCAAGGGCCATCTCGACCAGGGCGAGCAACGCTACGTGGTGCTGTCCAACGACCAGATCAACAAGGCGGCGCCCTACCGCGACCTTGTGGTCGCGTACCGCAACGGCTCGCCGGTGCTGTTGCGCGACGTCGCCCAGGTGAGGGACTCCAACGAAAACATCCGCAACGCCGGGCTCTACAACGGTAAATCGGCGGTGCTGGTGATCGTGTATCCGATGCCGGGCAGCAACGTCGTCAGCACTGTCGCGCAGATCCGCAACGTCCTGCCCGCTATCGAAGCGACGTTGCCGCACAGCGTGCACGTACAGGTCGCCGTGGACCGCTCGGAGTCGGTGCGCTCCTCGGTGGCGGACACCGAACGCACGCTGTTCATCGCCGTGCTGCTGGTGGTGGGCGTGGTGTTCATCTTCCTGCAGTCGCCGCGCGCCACGCTGGTGCCGGCGGTCGCGCTGCCGCTGTCGATCGTCGGCACCTTCGGGCCGATGTACCTGCTCGGCTACAGCATCGACAACCTGTCGCTGATGGCGTTGACCATCGGCACCGGCTTCGTGGTCGACGACGCGGTGGTGGTGCTGGAAAACATCACGCGCCATCTGGAGCTGGGCTTAAGTCCCAGGGAAGCGGCGCTAAAAGGCAGCGGCGAAGTGGGCTTTACCGTGATCTCGATGAGCCTCTCGCTGATCGCGGTATTCCTGCCGATCCTGCTGATGCCGGGCATCGTCGGCCTGCTGTTCCACGAGTTCGCGGTCACGCTGTCGATCGCCATCCTGATCTCGCTCGTGATCTCGCTCACGGTCACGCCCGCCATGTGCGCCTACGTGCTGAGCCACGAGCGCGCCGGCCGTTCGCAGGCGCGCTGGGCCACGTGGATCGAGTCGATGTTCGAGCGCTTCAAGAATGCCTATTCGCGTTCGCTGACCGCCGCGCTCGACCACGCGCTGCTGGTCATCCTGCTGCTGATCGGCCTGCTGGTGGCCAACGTGTTTCTGCTCAAGCTGCTGCCGGGCACCTTCTTTCCGGAGCAGGACACCGGCATCCTGATCGGCCAGATCATCGCCGACCAGAGCATCTCCTTCACGGCAATGGAGAAGAAGCTCGCGCAGTTGCAGGAGATCGTGCAGAAGGATCCGGCGGTGCAGTCGGTGGCGGGCTTTACGGGCGGCCGGGCGTTGAACACGGCGAACGTGTTCGTCGAACTCAAGCCGCTCGCGCAGCGCCACGCCACCGCCACCGAGGTGGTCAACCGCCTGCGGCCCAAGCTGAACGCGGTCTCCGGCGCGCGGCTCTTCATGCAGGCGCAGCAGGATCTGCGCATCGGCGGACGGCAGTCGGCGGCCGAGTATCAGTACACGTTGACGAGCGAGGATTCCGCGGCGCTGTTCGCGTGGACGCCCAAGCTCGTGACCGCGCTCAGCAAGATGCGCGGCGAAGTGCTCGACGTGAACTCTGACCTGCAGCAAAACGGCCTGCAGACCTACATGAACTTCAACCGCGCGACGGCGGCGCGTTATGGCTTTGCACCGAACCAGATCGACAACGTACTGTACGACGCGTTTGGCCAGCGGACGGTGTCCACCATCTACAACGCGCTCAATCAGTATTTCGTGGTGATGGAGGTGGCGCCGGAGTATTGGCAGTATCCGCAGACGCTCAGCCAGATTTATCTGAGCACGGCAGCGGGTAATGCCCTCGGCACGGCGCAGACGCAAATGCCGGGCGGCACGGTATCGGGCGTAACGGCGGCCAGCGCGGTCAGTGCGACGACCAGCGCGTCGACCACCAACGCGCTGAACTCGAACGCGCAGGCCAACGCCACCACCAACAGCATCGCCAACAGCAAGGGCGGCAGTTCGAGCGGCAGCGCGGACAGTACCGCGGCCGAAACCATGGTGCCGTTGCCCGTGCTGTCGGGCTACGTCAACAACCATACGTCGACCCAGGTGAACCATCAGAGCGGCCTCGTGGCGGCGACGATCTCGTTCAACCTGCCGCCGAACGGTTCGTTGAGCACGGCGCAGACGGCCATCGACACGGCCTCCCGCGAGATCGGCATGCCGGCCAGCATCCACGGCGCGTTCGCCGGCGCGGCCCAGGCCTACGCGCAGTCGACCAGCACGATCCCGCTGCTGATCGTGGCGGCGCTCGGAGTGGTCTATATCGTGCTCGGGGTGCTCTATGAGAGCTCGATTCACCCGCTGACGATCCTGTCGACGCTGCCCTCGGCCGGTATCGGCGCCACCCTCGCGCTGCTGATCTTCGGCACGCCGTTCTCGGTGATCGCGCTGATCGGCATCATCCTGCTGATCGGCATTGTCAAAAAGAACGGCATCATGATGGTGGACGTGGCCATCCAGATGCAGCGTAATGACGGGATGTCGGCAAAAGATGCGATTCACGGCGCCGCTGTCGTGCGTCTGCGGCCGATCATGATGACCACCTTCGCCGCCGTGCTGGGCGCGGTGCCGCTCGCCATCGGCATTGGCCAGGGCGCGTCGCTGCGTCAGCCGCTCGGTATTACGGTGATGGGTGGCCTGATCCTGAGCCAGGTCTTTACGCTGTACACGACGCCGGTGATTTACCTGTACCTGGACCGCTTGCGCTCCAGGCTGGTCCAGTGGTCCTCGGGGCTGCCGTGGAACCGCCAGGCGGAACAAATGGGACCGCCGCGGCAATCGGGGCAAACGGATACGAAGGCATGAAGATGAAGATTGACTGCAAACCGCTGGCCAAACCCCTGGCCGCTTTGATCGCCGTGCTGCTGGGCGGCTGCATGGTCGGGCCGGATTACCACCGGCCGCAGGTCAGCGTTCCCGCGACCTACCACGAACTGCCGGGCTGGACCCAGGCGGAACCGGCCGCCACCGCGCCCAAGGGCGACTGGTGGACCGCCTTCAACGATCCGCTGCTCAACGAGCTCGAACCGCAGGTGGTGGTGTCCAACCAGACCGTGCGCCAGTCTTACGCCAACTATCAGGAGGCGTTGGCCGAGGTGAAGATCGCCCGCGCCGCGCTGTTTCCGACCATCGGCGTGACCGGCAGCGGGACTCGCGCCCGCAACGGCAGCGGTGCGTCGAGCCTCGCCGCGAGCCGCGCTTTTGGCGGCAATATTCAGACGGTGAGCAATTCGGCGTCGCTGGAAGCCAATGTGGACTGGACCATCGACCTGTGGGGCTCGGTGCGCCGCACGATCGAAGAGAATTCCGCCACTGCGCAGGCCAGCGAAGCCACACTCGCGAACGCCACGCTCTCCGAACAGGTGACGCTCGCCACCACGGTGATCCAGCTACGCACCAGCGACGCGAATATCGCCCTGCTGCAGGACACCGTGAAGGCGTACCAGCACTTCCTGGAAGTGGTATCGAATCAGGACAAGTACGGCACCGTGGCGCCGTCCGACGTGATCACCGCTCGCACCCAGCTCGAAAACGCCCAGTCCAGCCTGCTCTCGCTGGGCGTGGCGCGCGCGCAGTACGCGCATGCGATTGCCGTGCTGGTGGGCAAGAACCCCGAAGATCTGGATATTCCGTTTAACCCGACCTTGCCGAGCCTGCCGGACGTTCCGGCCGGCGTGCCGTCGACGCTCCTGCAACGCCGGCCCGACATCGCCACGGCCGAACGGCAGATGGCCGCGCAGAATGCGGCGATCGGCGTGGCGGTGGCGGCGTATTACCCGACGGTGTCCATCTCGGCGCTGGACGGCTTCACGCAATCGCCCTTGAGCGGGCTGCTGCATGTCGCCAATTACGTCTGGTCGCTGGGCGGCAACGCGACGGAGACCCTCTTCGACGGCGGCCTGCGCAGTGGTCAGGTGGCGGCGGCCAGGGCAGCTTACGATTCGGCGCTGGCGAACTACCGTGGCACGGTGCTGACCGCGTTCGAAGACGTCGAGAACGACCTCTCCGGCCTGCGCATTCTGGCGCAGCAGTCCAATACGCTGAACGACGCGGTGCGCGACGCGACCCGCGGCACGGAGATTGCCTTCAACGAATACCAGGCCGGCACGGTGGATTACACCACCGTGGCCACGGCCCAGGCCACCCAGTTGAGCAGCCAGCAAACGGCGTTGAACGTGCAGGAGACCCGGCTTGTGGACGCCGCTTCGCTGTTCGGCGATCTGGGCGGCGGCTGGTCGGATAGCGAGCTGCATGATCCGCGTCATCCAGATCAGGCGCCGGTGGCGTCGGGGACTTCGGCGGCTTCAGGTGCGGCGGCGGCTTCGGCGCCGGTCGCGGCAACGCAGGGTCAAAACCAGCGCGTGCAGGCTTCGGCTCAGTAATTCATATTGGTTGCTGATGGCTGGTATGCGGGCGTCATTTCTTGCGAGATGACGCCCGTTTTTCGTTTGATATTTCGGCTCATCCTTCCATTAGCGAAGACCATGGAACGGATCAAATTCGAGCGTCCGTTTTCCAGCCGCTTCAGAGTCTGCGCAACCAGATCACGTATGTGTCCGCCCTGCCGCGTTGGACGTCCTCGCGTGTCGCGCTGAGCGGCGATGCCGCACAGGTCCTTTCGCCATATTTTTAGGCGGACGCAGCCGAAAGACAGGTACGCGAAAATGCCAGAACGATCCGTGGAGATTGCCATAAATATATTATGGATAACGAATCAATCTACTTAAGATCCGCGTTCGGTTCCGCTTATTTATCGTTGCCTAAGGCATTCGGGAATGCCTCGCGTTGAACACTGGAACAGCTCTTGCTGAAACATCCGTCTCTCCACCCTGCACAGAGGCCCTCAGCATGAAACCCTATATTGTCGTTCACATGATGTCGTCGCTTGACGGCCGCAGTCTCACGGACGGTTGGAATCTCGACTTCGCAAGCGATCTGTATGAAAACACGGCGGCCACGTTTAAAGCCAATGCCTGGATCTGCGGGCGTGTGACCATGCAGGAAATCTCGCATGGCTCGGATTATCCGAAAGGTCTGGCCACGCGCCCCATACCTCGCACCGATCATTTCGCCGAACGCAAGGCGGATCAATACGCCATCTCGATCGACCCGCAGGGACGCGTGGCGTGGAAAAACAATACCGCGCTTAAATCGCACGTCATCGAAGTGTTGACCGAACAGGTTGCCGACGATTACCTCGCTTACCTGCAATCGATTGGCGTCTCTTACGTGTTCGGCGGCAAGTCCGAAATCGATCTCGACAAGGTCGTACAAACGCTCGCGCGTGAACTCGATTTAAAGAAGCTGATCGTCGAAGGCGGCTCGCATGTGAGCGGAGCGTTCGTCAATGCGGGACTCGTCGATGAAGTGAGTGTATTGGTCTTGCCCCTGGTGGATGGCCGTAGCGAACATCCATCGTCATTCGAAGTGGCGATGGACAAGTGGCAGGCACCTGCGTATCTCAAACTGACGTCGGTGGAAAAAATGGACCACGACGCGCTTTGGTTGCGGTACACGGCTAGCTGAATGACGCGCGGGCGGCAGCAAACCAGGCGTTCCGCCGGGAATTGCGAATTGCGAATCGAAAATTGCAATTGCGGGTCGCCCACCAATCGTTTTCGCATCGGCAAGAATACCGTTCAAGGACGCGGTCGCCGCACAATAGCCGCCTCGCTCCCTTATCTGTTACATCTTCATACACAATTTCAAAGCACGCACTTATTGCCTTGGCGGCGTGCCGCGCTAATATTCGTCTGACATTTTTTGACACCCTTTCACCGCATTCGCAGCGTCAAACTGCAGCGGGTCACGCGCGCAGAGCAATATCTCGCGCTGTGATCTGTGCTTTCTGCCATTGGTGCGTTAGTGGCAATCTCGCTAACGCATGAAAAATTGCTACGCAATCCTTTACTTCTCGTCGTACTGAGCGGGACATGCTCGCCTGTTCAACGCGAATATGGCTCTAATCAATACACTAATAAGGCAGAAAAATGACAATAAGACGATTCACGAGCGCCCGACCTGGTCGCGTGATACTCGGATGTGCCCTGGCAGCGGCATTGAGCGCCTGCGGCGGCGGGGGTTCAGGTACATCGAGCCAGACCAGTGCCGCCACCTCCGGCGCGACGACACCGGCTGCTGTACCACTGACGTCCACAGCGGACGGCCCGGCCATCTCCACCCAACCCGCGGCGCAGACCGTCTCGGTTGGACAACGAGCCTTCTTTAGCGTCGCCGCAAACGGCGCTACGGCCTACCAATGGTACAAAAACGGCGTGGCCATTTCGGGCGCGACTTCATCGACCTACGAGGCGCCCGCAGCGGCCAGCGGTGACTCGGGCGCGAGCTTCGCGGTCGCAGTGTCGAATGGCACCGGAACCACGGCATCGACGTCGGCAACCTTGACGCTCAACCCTGCCGCCGACGGCTCGCCGCCCGCCAGCTTCTGGGGAAATACCGCGAGCGTGCCCGCCGCGACGCAGGTGATGACGGTGGAATTTCTCAATCAGACAAACGGCAAATTCCCTAATAGCCAGATTTTCTGGCAGATCAGCGGCACGTCCGCGTCCGGCGCGCCGGTCAACGAATTTCACTCGATCGCGGATGCCCCGACGTACGATATGCCCGGCATCAATTCGGCCCGCATGTACTTTTACATTGCGCCGAATATCAACGTAGCGACGCAGACGCCCACCAGCTACTACGATTTCATCGAATTCAACCTCGGCCGAGCCAATGCGAGCGTGCCGTGGAATTTCAACGGCGACACCACGCGGGTCGACGCATTCGGAATCAAACTGGCCATCCGTCTGCAATGCGCGGATGGGACCGACGTCGTGCGCGGAGAGGATTACGGCACGTTTCTCGAAGACCGCTCGATTACCTTCCAGAAATATCAGGCCGAAGTGCCGGCGGAATTTCAATCGACCGCCACCCAATTCGCGCCTTACCGCATTATCGAACCAGGTACAGCGAGCAACTTTCAGACTGGCGGGGCTAATGCAAGCTATTTTGCCAACTATATCGATACCGTCTGGGCCGCCAACGGCATCGATACATCGATCGTGCCGAAACCCACGCCGTTCCTGAGTTTTGCCAACGGTTCGCTTCCTGATCTGATTGCTGCCGTCGAACGTCACGTCGCGGATAAGCCCGGCACCTTTAAATCGGACGGCACCCTCGTCGACCCCAACTTCTGGAGCACGGTGCCGAGCAGTTCCTTCTATGCCGCGTCGCCGGCGAATTACTACGCCCAATTCTGGCATACGCACGGTATTGCGAATCTGGCGTATGGGTTTTCCTATGATGACGTAGGCTCATACTCGTCGGATGTGAGTTGTAATAGTCCGAGCCGGCTTCTGGTGGCGATCGGGTGGTGAGGCAAGTCGATCAGGTTTATTTATTCATGGCTTTAGAACGCGATCAACCGGAGGCACCGGCTCACATCAGTTCGCCATAATGAAAAGAGGCGATTAATTGCAATTTTCATTGCAATTAATCGCCTCGTTAGCTAAATATTTTTAAAATAACCCCACCAACTTGGTCAGCCGAAGTCCGACCAGATTCACGCATTCGTGATCGCAAAGAGGGAAAGCGGGCCTCCCGGTCATCACGCAAGGCGCTATGTAAAACGCTTATCAAAGATACATTTGAAAAGCGCTGGTTGACTCGGGGGCGCGGTGAGATCTGCCCCGCTCGCCCGCACGTTTTCGAGGCTTGCGATATTCTTCAGGCTCAATCCCGCTGGCCGATGCGCGCCCCGAATCCCGCCGAGGCGCATCGCGCCGGCCTTCACCGAGGACTACCATGGCGATCGACTCTTCCGCTTCTCCCGTCTGGTTCATCACAGGCTGTTCGACCGGGTTCGGTCGGGAAATTGCCCAGGCGGTACTTGCGCGCGGCTGGCGTGCGGTCGTCACGGCGCGCGATCCCAGCGCTGTCGCCGACCTGGTGAGCGCGCACCCCGAGCACGCCCTGTCACTCAAACTCGACGTCACCTCTGCCGAGGCCGTGGACGCCGCCGTCGCGCAGGCGAAAGCCGCCTTTGGCCGGATCGACGTATTGGTCAATAACGCGGGCTACGGTTATCTGTCGGCGATCGAAGAAGGTGAAGACGACGAAGTGCGCGCCATGTTCGAGGTCAATTTCTATGGCGCGGTCAGCACGATCAAAGCCGTCTTGCCCTTGATGCGCGAGCAGCACGCGGGGCATATCGTCAATATCACGTCGGTCGGCGGCCTGGTGGGAAATCCGGGCAGCGGCTATTACGCCGCCACCAAGTTCGCGCTGGAGGGGCTCGGCGAAGCCCTTGCGCGCGAGACCGCCGAGTTGGGCATCAAGGTGACGACCGTCGAACCCGGCCCGTTCCGCACCGACTGGGCGGGCCGCTCGCTCAAGCAGACACGCCGTTCGATCGACGCCTACGCGACCATTGCCGGCAAGCGCCGCGCCCAGGTGGCGGCCGATAGCGGACGGCAACCCGGCGACCCGGCGCGCGCCGCCCAGGCGATCATCGCCGCGGTCGAAGCGAAGGCGCCGCCGTCGAATCTCGTGCTGGGCAAACCCGGGCTGGCAGCAGTGCGAGCCAAACTCGAGCGGCTTCAGAACGATTTGAATAGCTGGGAGGCGACGACGGTCGGCGCGGATTTTCCGGACTGATATCGCGTCGGGTGAGGCGCTGTGCGCCTCCCTGCGCAAGCAGGACCTGCGTCACTTCCATCTTGCCGCTCATCCGTCACTCACTTGCCGCCCGTGACATCGAGAAACGTGCCGGTGATAAAGGAAGCCTCGGCGCTTGCCAGCCACAGAATCGCCTGGGCGACCTCTTCAGGCTGGCCGCCTCTTCCCATGGGGATCGAGTCTTTGACGCGCTCCACCCGTCCCGGCTCTCCGCCGCTCGCATGCATCTCGGTATAGATGTGCCCGGGGCGAATGCAGTTCACGCGTATCCCGTCCCGCGCGACTTCTTTGGCGAAGCCGGTCGTGAATGTCTCAAGCGCACCCTTCGACGCGGCGTAGTCGACATATTCGTTAGGACTGCCGAGTCTGGCCGACGCCGACGAAATGTTGATCACCGAGCCGCCGCGCCCATTGTGGCGGTACGACATCCGCTTCACCGCCTGCTGTGCGCACAGAATCGGGCCGATCGAGTTGACCGCGAAAATACGCTGCATCCGCTCGAATTCGAGATCCTCCAGCCGGGACTGCCGGGCGATGATCGCGGCATTATTCACCAGCACGTCGATGCGGCCGAAGGTGCGGTCGATCGCCGCGAAAAGCTGCGCGACCTGCCGCGGATCGGCGCTGTCTGCGCGCATGGCCAAAGCCCGGCGGCCGGCCGCTTCCACGTCGGCCGCTACGGCGAGCGCGGCCGACTCGTTGGAGACGAAGCTGATCGCCACGTCATAACCTTTTGCGGCAGCGAGCCGCGCCGTCGCCGCGCCCACGCCACGGCCTGCGCCCGTTATCAGAATCAGCGGGGCCTGTGCAGCAGTATTCATCGAGTCAGCCTCTACATGAGTGATGGTGAAACATGCGCCAACGCGTCAGGCGCCATCCTTTCAGGCAATGTCAGAGCCCCAGACATACGGCTCCGGCCGCCACGATCACGCAGGCAATCCAGCGCCTGCCGCTGACCGCTTCCCGCAGAAACATGCGCCCGATCAGCACCGCGAACACCACGCTGGTCTCGCGCAACGCCGACACCGCGCCCATCGCGCCCGACTGCAGCGCCCAGATGACGATGCCATACGCGGCGATCGACACGAGGCCGCCGGCGAGCGACGAGCCAATCGCCATGGGCGCGGTCCGCACCGGCGCCCACAACGCCGTGAGCCCACGCGACGCGACGAACAGCACCGGCATCAGCCAGTAGAACAGGAACATCCACGCGGTGTAGGCAAGCGCCTCGCCACCGGATACGCGCACGCCGATGCCATCGAGCACGGTGTAGACGGCGATCGTCACGCCGGTCGTCAACGCCGCGAGCGTACCCGCGCGCGAGACGCGACGCCCCTCCAGCGCAATGGCGATGATGCCGCCCGAGATCATCACGATCCCGAGCGCATGCAAGACGCCGATTGCCTCATGCGCAAAAAGCGCCGCGCCGAGCGTAACGAGCAGCGGCGACGAGCCTCGCGCAATCGGATACGCCTGGGCGAGATCGTTGCGACGATACGATCGCACGAGGGTCACGTTGTAGACGATATGCGTCAACCCGGAGGCGGCGAGGTAGGGCCAGGCGGCACTGGCCGGCCTCGGTGCAACCAGCGCGACGCAGGTGGCGACCACCGAGATGGCGATACTCATCCAGGTCATGGATAGAAAACGGTCGCGGTTGCCGTGCAGCATCGCGTTCCAGCTCGCGTGGAGCACAGCGGCAAAAAGCACGACGCCGCCGGTATAGCTGAGCATCAGGATTCCGGAGAAATGGTGTAACGGAAAGGATAACTATCTTGTAGATCCACTACAAACCAGATAAATTCGTCATTCGTGTTAGATAAACTATTTCGAATGCAACGAACCTTGCCTCCCCTGAATGCCTTGCGCGCCTTCGAAGCCGCCGGCCGCCTCGGCAGCTTCAAGGAAGCCGCTGCGGAATTGCACGTGACGCACGGCGCGGTGAGCCAGCACGTGCGGCTGCTCGAAGAGTGGCTGGGCGCGCCGCTATTCGAACGGCACAACCGGCGCGTGGTGCTGACTCCGGCGGCGCAGACCTACCTGGCGGAGATCGGTCCGTTGTTCGAGCAGCTTTCGCTGGCCACCGCGAGATATGGCGTGTCCGCCTCGGCCTCCCGGACACTCTCCGTGAACGCGTCCGCAACCTTCACGCTGCGCTGGCTGGTGCCGAGACTCGCCAGATTCCGCGCCGGGCATCCTGACGTAGAAGTGCGGGTGGAGACGTCGAACGAGCCGGTGGAGAGTCTGAAGGAGACCTACGACGTCGTCATCCGTGGCGGTCCGGACACCTTCTATGGTTATTCGATGCGGCCTTTTCTGGCCGAGGAGCGACTCCCGGTCTGCAGTCCGGCGCTCCTGCAACGACTACCGCTTAGGATTCCAGACGATCTGCGGCAGCATACCTTGCTGCACACGTCGAGTCTGCCGCGGCTGTGGCCCGACTGGCTGGCAAGAGCTGAGATTCCCGCTCTGCGGCCGGCCGCCACCCTGACCTTCGATCACTTCTATCTGACCTTGCAGGCCGCCATTGACGGCATAGGCATCGCGATGGGACCGACGGCACTGGTCTCGGACGACCTGGCCGCCGGCCGGCTGGTCGCGCCATTTGCGGGCCCTCGCCTGCCCTCGCGCAGCTATTGCACTTACATCCCGGACGGAAAGTCAGCCGATGACGTGATCATGCTGTTCCGCGCGTGGCTTGAACACGAGGGAATGCATTCACAACGGGATTACGCCGGCTAAGGTAAACTACCTGGACTCGTAGGCCGCAGTGCATCTAACAGGCCTCTGTGCCGCTCCACATTAATTCCATTTCAAAACGCACCCATGTAATTCATCCGGACCCTCCTGCCGGTCTGTAACGGCTTTTCAACCGGGGGTTCTCCGGCATGCGCGCGCCCTGTTCGATCCGAACATCGCGATTCGCCATTCGAATCCTTTCGACGCCACGCTTTTCAAAGCGCCGCGTCATTATTCGCCGCATTTCGAGCGCGATGGCTCGTAAGCGCGGTGTGCTTTTTGTGACTGTGAAATACAACTCATGATGATTCAATCGATCCGGCAGCAGTGGCTATCGAACATTCCTGCCAATGTGCTCGCCGGCTTAACTTCGTCATTTGCGCTGGTTCCCGAGTGCATCGCCTTTGCGTTGGTCGCGCAGGTCAATCCGCTGATGGGTCTTTACGGCGCCTTCATCATTTGCGCATTGACTGCCATCTTTGGCGGCAGGCCCGGGATGATTTCGGGCGCGGCTGGCTCGATGGCGGTAGTAATTGTCGCGCTCGTTGTTCAGCACGGCGTTCAATATCTTCTGGCCACAGTGGTGCTGAGCGGCGCGCTGATGATGCTGTTTGGACTATTGCGCCTGGGTAAGCTGATTCGAATGGTGCCGCATCCGGTGATGATCGGATTTGTGAACGGCCTCGCCATTATCATCGCCATGGCGCAACTGGAGCATTTCAAACGCTCCACTCCGCAAGGCAATGTATGGCTGCAAGGAACGCCGCTACTGATCATGTGCGCGCTGGTTATCCTGACCATGCTGATCGTCTACCTTCTGCCGCGCGTGACCAAAGCGGTGCCGCCGGCGCTGGTTGCCATTGTCAGCGTCGGATTGCTCAGCCAGTTCATGCATTTGCCGACGCGAACCTTGGGCGACATGGCGCATATCGCGGGTGCCCTGCCGAGTTTTCATCTGCCGCAGATCCCGCTTGACCTTGCGAGTTTTCGAATTGTCTTCCCCTATGCGCTGCTTATGGCAATCGTGGGTTTGCTGGAAACCTTGCTGACCTTCAATCTCACGGACGAAGTCACCGAAACCCGCGGACGGCCGAATCGCGAATGTCTCGCGCTCGGCGTGTCAAATGTCGTTTCGGGCCTGTTTGGCGGCATGGGCGGTTGCGCCATGATCGGCCAGACCATGATCAACCTGAGTTCGGGAGGACGCAGCCGATTATCGGGCGCGACGAGCGGCGTGATGATCCTCATGTTCATCCTGTTCCTGTCGCCGCTTATCGAACGGATTCCACTGGCCGCATTGGTTGGGGTAATGTTCGTGGTCGCCCAGCAGACATTTGCATGGGGATCGCTGCGGGTGCTCGGTAAAGTTCCGCGTAATGATGCGCTGGTCGTTATTGCCGTGACCGTTATTACTGTATTTACCGACCTGGCGATTGCCGTACTCTGCGGCATTGTCATCGCCGCTTTGAATTTCGCCTGGCAGCACGCCCGCGAAATACGCGCCGAGGTGAGCAACGGCGATGACGGCGCGCAAATCTATTCGCTGCATGGCACATTATTCTTTGCGTCCACCGCTAATTTCCAGGACCTCTTTCAGCCACAGACGGACGCACAGGAAGTCATCGTGGACTGCCAGCACCTGCATGTCGCGGATCACTCCGCGATAGTCGCTTTCGAAACGCTGCGGGACCGTTACAAAAAGGCCGGCAGGCATTTGCGATTTGCGAATTTATCGACGCGCAATCAATCTATTCTTCGACGGGCCGGGGTTTCGCTGATTGGGGTTTGAACCGTTCGACACAACCGGCCGAATCGTCGACAATCCGCCTTCGAAACCCCTACTTCAGAGCGCCGAGGGAAAGATGCGACCAGCGTTGAATCGGATACTGCTGTATGCGAAAGACATGCAGGCGACCTGTACTTTCTATGAACGACACTTTGCGTTCGAATGTACATTCGATGCCGATCGTCGAATAGCCGAGTTGGTTTCGCCTTATGGAGGCGTCGTTATCATGGTTCACCAGGCCGCAAAGGGAATCCGGTCAGGGCAGGCCTCGGTCAAGCTGGTTTTCGACATTGAAGACATTGAGGGTTTCAAGGCTCATTGCGCGAAACAGGGGCTTGAATTCGGCGCATCGCATCGAGCGGACGGTTATAGTTTTGCAAATGCAAAAGACCCCGACGGGAATTCCATATCCATCTCAAGCCGGAGTTTCTCTGCCCGTCGCTAGCGGCAAACGTCGGATGCAGGCATCGTTCGATTGATTACCGGCGCAGAAGCCAACCTTGCCGCCCCTATCGTCACGCACGTCACGCACGTCACGCACGTCACGCACGTCACGCACCTGGATTCGCGTCGTGCCGATTCGTGCCGATGTCCGCGTTATGCCAACTCCCCGCCCCGTCCCCAAGCTCCCCAGCAATAAACTCCACAAACGCCCGAATCCGATTCGACATCTGATGGCGCTGCGAATAAACCGCGAACACATCCGCATTCGGCGTCTCGTGATCGGGCAGGACGCGCACAAGCGAGCCATCGGCCAGATACGGTTTGATATCCCACTCGGCCCGCATCAACACGCCGTGGCCTTCGAGCGCCCACTTCACGGCAATCTCGCCGTCGTTGGTCGTCAGGCTGCCGTTGATGCGCACCGCCTCCGTTTTGCGTGACGCGCCCCGCCCCGAGGTCAGGCGCCACACGCCATACGCCTCGTCGCCCTGGCGGATGCCGATGCAGTTGTGCCGCGTCAAATCATGCGCCGTCAGCGGCAGGCCGCGCGCCGCGAGATACGAAGGCGCCGCGCACAGCACCCGCCGGTTCGCCGCCAGCCGGCGCGCGATCACGCGCGCGTCCGGCGGCTCGCCGAAGCGGATGCAGACATCGAATGCGTCGTCGGTCAGCGGCGGCGGCGTGACCGACAACTGCAGTTGAACCGACATCTGCGGATAGCGCGCCACGAAACGCGAAATGGCCGGCGCGACGTGGCTGCGGCCAAAGCCTAACGTCGCGTTGACCCTCAGCAAGCCTTTGGGACTTTGCTGCGCGCTGCCGAGCAGGCCCGCCAGTTCGTCGATCTCATCGAGAATCCGCCGCGCGCGTTCCAGATACAGCTCGCCCTCGGGCGTGAGGGTCATGCGCCGCGTCGTCCGGTTGACGAGCGCCACGCCCGCGCGACGCTCCATCTGCGTCAAATGCTTGCTGACCGCCGCAGCCGTCAGCCCCATCTCACGCGCGGCGGCGCTCAGGCTGCCGGACGCGGCAAGAGTCGAGAAGAAACCTAGATCGGCTGCCAGGACGGCTTCGGACATGGCCTTCACTTGTGAATTGAAGTTAAGGATGCTTTGAGTTTAGCACCGGTTTTTGCATCCCAAGCGTGGGCAGAATTCACCCATATCGACTCGCGATACCCACGTCACCAAAGGACGCAAACATGAAGACCTACCGGATCGCCACCATTCCCGGCGATGGCATCGGCAAAGAAGTCGTACCGGCTGGCGCGCAGGTTCTGCAGACGCTCGCCCGGACCACGAAGTCGTTCGCGTTCGAGTTCGAAAATTTCGCGTGGGGCGGCGACTATTACCGTCAGCACGGCGTGATGATGCCGGCCGACGGCCTCGACGCCCTGCGCGGCAAGGACGCAATCCTGTTCGGCTCGGCCGGCGACCCGCACATTCCCGATCACGTCACGCTGTGGGGTTTGCGCCTGAAGATCTGCCAGGGCCTCGACCAATACGCGAACGTGCGGCCGACCCGCATCCTGCCCGGCATCGATGGCCCGTTGAAACGCTGCAAGCCGGAGGATCTCAACTGGGTCATCGTCCGCGAAAATTCCGAGGGGGAATATTCCGGGGTGGGCGGCCGCGTCCACCAGGGGCTCCCGCTGGAAGTGGCGACGGACGTCTCGATCCTGACGCGCGCCGGTGTCGAGCGCATCATGCGTTTCGCATTCCGTCTTGCGCAATCGCGGCCGCGCAAGTTGCTCACGGTGGTCACCAAGAGCAATGCGCAACGTCATGCCATGGTGATGTGGGACGAGATCGCGTTACAGATCTCGCGGGAATTTCCCGACGTCACGTGGGACAAGGAACTCGTCGATGCGGCGACCGCGCGCATGGTCAATCGCCCGGCCACGCTCGACACGATCGTCGCCACCAATCTGCACGCGGACATTCTCAGCGACCTCGCCGCCGCGCTCGCCGGCAGCCTGGGGATTGCGCCGACCGGCAACATCGATCCCGAACGCCGTTTCCCGTCGATGTTCGAACCAATCCACGGTTCGGCGTTCGACATCATGGGCCAGGGCCTCGCCAATCCGGTCGGCACATTCTGGTCGGTCGTGATGCTGCTCGAGCATCTCGGCGAAGCCGACGCCGCCGCGCGTGTCATGCAGGCGGTCGAAGCGGTCACCGCCGATGCGTCGCTGCACACGCGCGATCTGGGCGGCACCGCAACCACGGCGCAGGTGACGTCCGCCGTATGCGCGTTCATCGAGAAAACGGCCGTGGCCCCCGCCGACGCCGCATAAACACGAGGCCGCCAATCACGAGCCCGACCGGCTAAACCCCGCCGGCCGGGCTCGTCCGCATGCGCCATCGTCATGGAACGTTCTGAAATGTCAGGGATCGAACCGGTCAATAACGGGCGCCTACCAGCCGTGATTCACCCGCACCGGTCCGTCCGGGTCCAAAGCGTGCTCCCTCATGCAATCGTCAAACGCGCAATCGGCGCGCGGCGAAGGGGCTGACGAACGGTCGTGTGTCGCTCAAATACGGCATCGGCGCCTGGCGCAGTACACTTGACGTATTGAACGCATCGGATCTGGCCCGCACGGGCCTGGGTCCGGCAACCGGTTATCGAACGACGGAGTTATCCATGGCAAATGACAAGATGCTGGCGCAGGTAAGTAAAAAACCGGGGTTTTTTGCGGCGCTCGACCAGAGCGGCGGCTCGACGCCCGGCGCACTGAAGCTCTACGGCATTCCGGAGAGCGCCTACAGCGGCGACGCCGAAATGTTCAAACTGATCCACGAAATGCGGGTGCGCATCATCACGGCGCCCGCTTTCACCGGCGACAAGGTGATCGGCTCCATCCTGTTCGAGGCCACCATGGACGGCCAGGCCGAGGGCAAGCCGGTGCCGTCGTTCCTGTGGGAAGACCGCGGCGTGGTGCCGTTCCTGAAGGTCGATAAGGGACTCGAAGAGGAAGCCGACGGCGTGCAGCTGATGAAGCCGATCCCCGGTCTCGACTCACTGCTCGAACGGGCGGCGAAACTCGGCATCTTCGGCACCAAGATGCGCTCGGTCATCAAACTGAATTCGCAAGCCGGCATCGCGGCGATCGCGCAACAGCAATTCGCGCTGGGCAAGCAGATCGAAGCACACGGTCTCGTGCCGATCCTCGAACCCGAGGTGTCCATCAAGAGTCCGGACAAGGCCGGCGCCGAGGCGACCTTGCGCGCGGAACTGCTCAAGGGGCTCGACGCGCTGCCGGAAACCAGCCGCGTGATGCTCAAGCTGACCATTCCCGATGTGCCCGATTTCTACCAGCCGCTGATCGAGCACCCGCGCGTCGTGCGGGTGGTGGCGCTGTCCGGCGGCTACACCCGCGCCGATGCGTGCGAGCGCCTCTCGGAAAATCACGGCATGATCGCCAGCTTCTCGCGCGCGCTGATCAACGACCTCAAGGTGTCGATGAGCGACAGCGAATTCGACGCGACGCTCAGCGAAGCGATCGACGAGATTTACGAGGCTTCCGTCGACAAGGCCTGATGAAGGCCGTTTAGCTCGAAGCTCACCCGAAGCGCACGCGTGCCGGCGATTTTTTGCACGAGCCTGAATCCAACCGGCACGCGTCTGCGTAATTGGGAAATAGGCGCGCTGCGCAGAAACGAAAGAGCAGGCTCCGCCCGGCCATCGACGCCAACCGGGCGAGCCTCACCGCCGACGCGGTTGGCGCGCCGATGCGATAATGCAATCTCTCTCAGGTTCTGGCACGGCCCTCGGAATAGCCAGAATCTTTAGCCGACCCTAACCCGGTCGGCTTTTTTATGTTTTTCCGCAGGATGGCGGGCCGCTTTGAAACCCGGTTTCGCCACCCGCCGCCATTTTTATCGCATTTTTCCGCCATGCTTGACCGTGCGTCTCAATTTGCGAATTTTTCACTTGCCCATCGGACCTGCGGATTGCCGCGTTGACCGTGCCGGGCGCGATTGCGAAACCAAAACGCCTGCGGTACTGTTGAGCGCTATCACGCACACCGGATCGTCATCATGCGCCACACGCCCTCTTATTTCGCCTTGACCATGGCACTCGGCGCGGCGGCCTTGATGCCCGGAGCCGCTTCGGCCGCGCAGCCGCCTTCGGCGCCGCTGCCGCTCGACCAGTTGCGCCTGTTCGCCGAAGTCTTCGGCCAGATCAAACACGAATACGTCGAACCCGTCGACGACGACAAACTCCTGACCGCCGCCATCAAGGGCATGGTGTCGAGCCTCGATCCGCACTCGGCCTATCTCGACAAAAACGACTTCCAGGATATGCAGGAGCAGGTGACCGGCCGCTTTGCGGGCATCGGCATCGAAACCGGCGTGGAAGACGATCTCATCAAGGTGATTGCGCCCATCGACGACACGCCCGCGTTTCGGGCCGGCATCCGTTCGGGCGACCTGATCACCCGCATCGACGATAAAGCGGTCGAAGGCATGACGCCGGATCAGGCGTCGGCGCTGATGCGCGGCACGCCGGGCACCAAGGTCACGCTGACGATTTATCGCAAGAGCGAAGACCGCACCTTCCCGCTGACCATCACGCGCGCGACCATCAAACTGCAAAGCGTGAAGACGGCGGTGCCGGCGCCGGGCTACGCTTACGTGCGCATTACGAGTTTTCAGGAGCGCACGACGCCCGATCTGGCGGCCAAGCTCGGCGTCATCGCCCGCCAGCAGCCGGATCTGAAGGGCCTGATTCTCGACTTGCGCAACAACGGCGGCGGCCTCGTGGAAAGCTCGGTCGGCGTGGCGAGCGCGTTTCTGCCGCGCAACTCGGTGGTCGTGACCACCAATGGCCAGGTCGAATATTCGAAGCGCGCCTATCGCGACAGCTACGCGTATTACCGGCTGTCGTCCTTTGCGAGCGATCCGCTGCAAAACGAGCCAGCTATCTTCAAGACCGTGCCGATGATCGTGCTGACCAACGCCTATACCGCTTCGGCTTCGGAGATCGTGGCGGGCGCGTTGCAGGACGCGCATCGCGCGGTGATCCTCGGCAAGACCACCTTCGGCAAGGGCTCGGTGCAAACCTCGGTGCCGTTGACTTCGCGTTCCGCCTTGCGCCTGACCACGGCGTACTACTACACGCCGAGCGGCCGCTCGATCCAGGACATCGGAATTCGTCCGGACATCGCCGTCGACCAGTACGCCGACGGCGACCCCGACGACGCGCTGGTGACGCGCGAGGCCGATTATCCGAATCACCTCGCGAACATCCAGGACCCAAACGAGAAGAAGGAACTGGAAGCGCGCCAGCAGGACCGCATCGAACAGATGCGCCTGCTCGAGGAACACAGCGACAAGGAAACGCCCGAACAGCGCCAGAAGGATCGTGACCGCGCGCCGGTGGAATTCGGTTCGAGCGACGACTTCATGCTGCAGCAGGCACTGAATAAACTGCAGGGCAAACCCGTGCTGGAATCGAAAGCGCTGCTCGAACGCCGTCTCGCGCAGAGCGAGCCGCCGCCGTCGCAGGCGGCGTCGGTCGAGCATTGAACGGTTCGCTTCGCAGGTCTCTTTTCACCATCATTCGATGCTACGGGCGTGCGGCGCGCGTCCCGTTTATTGTTCGCCAGTTCCGGCCAATGAATTCGCCTCGCGGGGCATGATTTCGCACGGCCTATCCACTACAGTGCTTTCAGACCTTCCCGCAGCGTAGCGGTGGGAAACCTCCTACCGACGCTCCGACCCGTTCTCTGAAAGGATTCAATCGTGTCCAAACTCACTGGCAAAGTAGCTGTTGTAACCGGCGCATCGAAAGGCATCGGCGCGGCCATCGCCAAAGCGCTCGCCGCTGACGGCGCATCCGTGGTGGTCAACTATGCATCCAGCCAGGCCGGCGCCGACGCGGTCGTGGCCGCGATCACCCAAGCCGGCGGCAAGGCCATTGCCGTAGGCGGCGACGTCTCGAAGGCCGCCGATGCGCAAGGCATCATCAACGCCGCGATCGAAACGTATGGCCGTCTCGACGTGCTCGTGAACAACTCCGGGGTCTACGAATTCGCCGCCCTCGAAGAAATCACCGAAGAGCATTTCCACCGCCAGTTCAACATCAACGTGCTCGGCCTGCTGCTCGTGACCCAGGCGGCCGCCAAGCATCTCGGCGAAGGCGCCAGCATCATCAATATCGGTTCGGTCGTGGCCCGCATCACGCCGCCGGGCAGCGCCGTCTACACGGGCACCAAGGGCGCGGTGGACGCCATCACCGGCGTGCTGTCGCGCGAACTGGGCGCGCGCAAGATTCGCGTCAACACCCTCAACCCGGGCATGGTGGAAACCGAAGGCACGCATACGGCCGGCATCATCGGTTCGGAGATGGCAAGCGGCGTGGTCGCGCAGACGCCGCTCGGCCGCCTCGGCCAGCCTGACGACATCGCCAAAATCGCCGTTTTTCTCGCTTCGGACGATTCGGGCTGGCTCTCGGGCGAGCAACTGCTGGCAAGCGGCGGCTTGCGCTAAACAGTCGCGCCGCGCAATCACACGGCGGCGGGATGGATTGCAGCAGGCCATCCCGCCGTCCGCTCAGTGAGACGCCACGTAGATCGAGCCGGGCGCGGCTTGCGGCAGCGCAAAGCTGTGCTTCATCCGGTCAGCTTCCTCGACCGGGCTGCGTCCGAATAGCCGCTTGAATTCGCGGCTGAACTGCGACGCGCTTTCGTAACCCACCTGGGTACACGCAACCGCCGCCGTCACTTCGTTTCTGACCATCAAGAGGCGCGCCTGGTGCAGGCGCGTCGACTTCAGATATTGCATCGGCGAAGTATTGGTCACCGCCCTGAAGTGCGCGTGAAACGACGGCACGCTCATGTTCGCTTCCAGCGCCAGTTCTTCCACGCCAAGCGGTTCGCTGTAGCACTGATGGATTTTGCGCAGCGCCTTCGAAATCTTGCCGAATTGTCCGTGACGCGTGAGCGCCGCGCGCATCGAGCCGCCCTGCTCGCCGGTCAGGACCCGAAAGTAGATTTCGCGCACTAGTGCCGGGCCGAGTAATTCGGCTTCCAGCGGCACGCTCATCACCTCGAGAAACCGCAGCACGGATGCACTTAACCTCGCATCCAGCGGCGTCGACATCATGCCCTTCGGACGGGCCGCGGGCGCGCTGCCCTGACGCTCGTCGAGCTGTAGCATCAGGTCGGCGGCGACGTTGAAGTCGAGGCGGAAATAGATCGCCAGCATCGGCTCGGCCGCGCTCGCCTCCGTCTCCATCGAAAACGGCACAGGCACCGCCACGGCCAGGTAATGCTGCGCGTCGTACAGATACACCTCGTCACCGAGAAAACCGCGCTTGCGCCCCTGGCACACGATCACGATGCCCGGATCGTAGAGCACCGGCGTGCGGCTCAGCGGCCGGTTCGAGCGGAGAAAACGCACGTCCGGCAGCGCCGTCAGGTTGTATCCCTCCACCGGGGCCAACGCGTCGAGCAAAGCCACCATGCGTTGCTGCGTGGGGATGCGGTCATCATCGTCTGCGGGCGTCATGCGGATGTTTCCCACGTTTCCTGTCAGTCTGCAATGTGCCATCTGTACAGGCGGAAATCCAGCGGCTCATAGGATCAGGCAAGCAAGACAGAAAAACCGGCATTCGCGGCGGCGCCCGCGACTCCTACCATGCAAGCACAGGTTCAGGACGGCTGCGGCCATTGCGGCCGTAGCAGGACGAACCGCCGGCGCGGTTCCCGCCCGGGCCTGTCCCGAATCAGTCACGTTCCAAAGGACTCTCACGCCATGAGCCACACTCCCAGTAAAACCTTCCTCATCACCGGCGTCAGCTCCGGCTTCGGCCGCGCTTTCGCCGAGGCCTCCCTCAACGACGGCCATACCGTCATCGGCACCGTGCGCAACGACGCCGCGCGGCAAGCGTTCGAAGCGCTCGGCGCCGGCCGCGCCCATGCCCTGATGCTCGACCTCACCGACTTCGAGGCGATTGCCCCGGCGGTTGCCGCCATCACCGAACGGGTGGGGCCGATCGACGTGCTGGTCAACAATGCGGGCTACGGCCACGAAGGCACGCTCGAAGAATCGCCGCTCGACGATATGCGCCGCCAGTTCGACGTCAACGTGTTCGCCGCCGTCGCCATGATCAAGGCGGTGCTGCCCGCCATGCGCGTGCGCCGCACTGGCCACATCGTCAATATCACCTCGATGGGCGGCTTCATCACGATGCCCGGCATCGCGTATTACTGCGGCAGCAAGTTCGCGCTGGAAGGCATCTCCGAGGTGCTGGCCAAGGAAGTCGAAGGCTTCGGCATCAAGGTCACCGCGATTGCACCGGGCTCCTTTCGCACCGACTGGGCCGGCCGCTCGATGGTCCGCGCGGGCCGCAGCATCGCCGACTACGACGCGCTATTCGATCCGATCCGCGAGGCCCGCGAGGCCAAAAGCGGCAAGCAGGCCGGCGATCCGGCCAAGGCGGCGCAGGCGCTGCTGAAAATCGTCGAGGCGCAGGACCCGCCAGTGCATCTGCTGCTCGGCAATGACGCTCTCGCACTCGTCAAAGGGAAACTGGCCGCGCTCGGCGAGGAGATCGACGCCTGGAAGGACGTCACGCGTTCGACGGATTTCGTCTAGATTCTTCTGAGTTCCCGAGGCTTCGCTTTTTGCCGGTCGATTGGGCGGCGGCTTGCATGCTTGCCCCGCATTTGCCTTCACATGCACCTTCGCAATCGCCTTCGAGCACACCCGTTTGCCTGCCTGAAACCCCGCCTGCGCCGCTTGCCGGTAAACTATGCGGTTTGGTCGGACGGTTCCGCCACGCGCGCGTGGACCGTCCTTCAGCTAACCACGGGATTTTGGGAATGAAGCGAGTCGTCGTATCAGCAGTGCTTGCGGTTTGCCTCGCGCAGCCGGCCATGGAGGCGGCGGCGCAAACCGTCAGCGATAACTGTTCCGCGCTCGGCGATATCGCCGGGCAAGTCGCGTCGTGGCGCTTGCACAAGAAGACCAAAACCCAGGCGCTCGACCAGGCGGCCAAGTATTACAAGGACGACTCGGACCGTCAGGCCATCGACGCCATCATCGACAAGGTGTACAGCCCCGCCGGCCGGGGCATGACGCCCGACCAGGCCAGCATGATCGCCACCGCGGATTGCGCCAACCAGCAGAAGAAACCGGCGGCGGCTGGCCAGTAAGCCGCGCGCGATGTGGTGGCGCCGACCGGCGCGAACCGGCGCGAAGCCCACGCCGGACTGGAACCCATGCCCGCGCCGCCTGTGGCGCCGGCCACAATCGGCTAAGATTGATCTAACCGCAGTCCATCTCCGGCCGCCAGCAGCCCTTCGCGGCCAATCCTACCCATCAGAGGAACCCAGCATGGCTACATCGAGCTATACCGACACCCGACTCCTGATCAACAACGAGTGGTGCGACGCCGCCAGCGGCAAAACCCTCGACGTCCTCAATCCCGCCACCGGCAAGCCGATCGGCAAGGTTGCCCACGCCGGCATCGCCGACCTGGACCGCGCGCTGGCCGCCGCGCAAAAGGGCTTCGAAGCCTGGCGCAAGATTCCCGCCAACGAGCGCG
The DNA here is from genome assembly GCF_900996235.1 of Paraburkholderia sp. BCC1885. GTDB lineage: Bacteria > Pseudomonadota > Gammaproteobacteria > Burkholderiales > Burkholderiaceae > Paraburkholderia. Next base: position 194,879 of record NZ_CAAJGM010000022.1, on the reverse strand, counting down.
CCGCCACCATGCGCAAGGCCGCGGCGCTGGTGCGCGAACGCGCCTCGGACATCGCCCGCCTGATGACGCTGGAGCAAGGCAAGCCGTTCGCCGAAGCGCGCATCGAAATGCTCTCGGCCGCCGACATCATCGAATGGTTCGCCGACGAAGGCCGCCGCATCTATGGCCGCGTCGTGCCGCCGCGCAATCTGGCGGCTCAGCAGCTGGTTCTGAAGGAGCCGATCGGTCCGGTCGCCGCCTTCACGCCGTGGAATTTCCCGGTCAACCAGGTGGTCCGCAAGCTGAGCGCCGCCCTGACGAGCGGCTGCTCGTTCCTCGTCAAGGCGCCGGAAGAAACCCCCGCCTCGCCGGCCGCACTGCTGCAGGCATTTGTCGAAGCCGGCGTGCCGCCCGGCACGGTGGGTCTGGTGTTCGGCGACCCCGCTGAAATCTCGAACTACCTGATTCCGCACCCGGTCATCCGCAAAGTCACCTTCACCGGTTCGACGCCGGTGGGCAAGCAGCTGGCCTCGCTGGCCGGCCAGTACATGAAGCGCGCCACCATGGAGCTGGGCGGCCACGCGCCGGTGATCGTGGCGCAAGACGCGGACGTGGCGCTGGCCGTCAAGGCCGCCGGCGGCGCGAAGTTCCGCAACGCCGGTCAGGTCTGCATTTCGCCGACGCGCTTCCTCGTGCACAACAGCATCCGCGAAGAGTTCGCCCAGGCGCTCGTCAAGCATGCCGAAGGCCTGAAACTCGGTGACGGTCTCGCCGAAGGCACCACGCTCGGGCCGCTCGCCAACTCGCGCCGTCTCACGGCAATGGCCAAGGTGCTCGACAACGCCCGCTCGACCGGCGCCACGGTTGCAACCGGCGGCGAACGCGTCGGCACGGAAGGCAACTTCTTCGCGCCGACGGTGCTGACCAACGTGTCGCTCGAAGCCGACGTGTTCAACAACGAGCCGTTCGGCCCGGTCGCGGCAATTCGCGGTTTCGACTCGCTCGAAGACGCGATTGCCGAAGCCAATCGTTTGCCGTACGGTCTGGCCGGCTACGCGTTCACGAAATCGTTCGCCAATGTGCATCTGCTCTCGCAACGGCTTGAAGTCGGCATGCTGTGGATCAACCAGCCGGCCACGCCGACGCCGGAAATGCCGTTCGGCGGCGTCAAGGATTCGGGTTACGGTTCCGAAGGCGGCCCTGAAGCACTGGAAGCGTACCTGGTCACCAAGTCCGTCACGGTGATGTCCTGAGTCCAACTAACTAGCTGAGGCGCGGCGGCGCATCGACACGCGTCGCGTCTCATTCGCTGAAGTCCGGGCGGCCCCGTTTGAAAAGACGGGGCCGTTTTTTTCGGCTTGTGTTTTTTCGGGCCACGGACGCCAGCTACGGGTTCGCGCCATGCGAAGCACAGCGCGTGATCAGATTCCGCAAGCCTCGCCGTCACTCATGCCTAAAGATCTCTGCGCCGCAGCCGTTATGCAGACGAGAGGCGCGCTCGCGTATTTCGAAGAAATGGATCCGGCCGGATTCAGATCGCGCAAACACCGTATCCGATAACAATCTTCGCAAAACGCGAACCGTGGATCGATCTTCGTTCGAACGCCCTCTCGCCTCGCGGCGTGGAGCGCCAGTCAGGACGTTCGACATCATCGTCATGCAAATGCCCGTATGCGGGTGCATGAGGCTGAGCGAAAATGATCCCGTGTACACGCTTGCTAAATGGACGATGACATGCACTGGGGCTTTCCATCCTTGCCGCCGCGGACGCCGCGACCCGTTAGGACACCGGCGCATTCGCAGCGCCCCGCCCGCCGTGCATTTCACGCTGTCTTCCTGCAGCCGCTCGTCATCGCCGCGCTGCTCGCGGGCTGCCTTGCCGCCGCGCCGGCCACGGCTGCGCAGAGCGTGTTACGCGTGCTGGCCTGGCCCGGCTACGCGGATCGCGATGTCGTCAAGGCGTTTGAAACGCGCTTTCATGCCAAGGTGGAAGTGACGCTGGTCGATTCCGACGAAGCACTCTGGGACAAGATGCACGAAGGCAACGCGCCGCAGTTCGACGTGCTCGCCGCCAACACGGCCGAAATCCAGCGCTACACCCAGGAGCACATGCTGGCGCCGCTCGACGTCACGCAGATTCCAAACACGCGTTTGCAATTGCCGCGCTTCCAGGACGTGGCGTCCATCGACGGCCTGACCGCCGCCGGCAAGGTCTACGCGATTCCGTTCACCTATTCGTCGATGGGCCTGATCTACGATCGCAAGCAGATTGCCGTGCCGCCGACTTCGATGACCGAACTATGGAATCCGCGTTATCGCGGCAAGGTGCTCGACTTCAACAGCGCGCAGCACAATTTCTCGTTCGCGGCGCTGGCGCTCGGCTATGCTGATCCGTTTCAGCTGAGCCCTACGCAGACCCGCACGATCGCCCTCAAGCTGATCGATCTGCGCCGCAATCTGCTCACGTACTACACGCTGCCCGAGGAGGCCACGGCATTCTTCGTCCACCACAAGGTCGCGTTGATGTTCGGCAACTACGGCACCCAGCAGCTCGAACAGTTGCGCCGCGCGGGCGCCGACGTGGGCTACGTGATCCCGGACGAAGGCGCGCTGGCGTGGCTCGACTGCTGGGCCATCACGAGCGCGTCGGCCAATCGTCCACTCGCGCAGGCGTGGATCAACTACATGCTTGAACCGGATGTCAGCGGCCTGCTGATCCAGCGCCAGGGCCTCGCCAATACGCTGACGCCGTCGCCCGAAAGCAATGTGAGCGCGCATCTGATCTGGATTCGCCCGGTGGCGAACGTCCGGCAGCGCGAAGCCCTGTGGAGCAAGATCGTCTCGGGCGATCTGCCGGACAGCTTCGGCCCGGAGACCTTCAAATGATGCGTCCAGGCCTGACGTTCAAGCTCTCGCTGCTGCTCGCCTGCATCGGCGTGGTCGCCTCCGGGGCGACCGGCTTCTATGCATATCACGCCAATCGCACCCTGCTCGTGAACGAGGCCGAGGAGAATCTGCTGACCTCCACGGAACTGCTCGGCCAGCGCTTTTCGGTCGCCATCGACGACGTGGCCGCCGACGCCCAGGTGCTCGCCACGCTGCCGTCGAGCGGACAGGTCGCGCGATCCGACGACGGCTCGGCCGCCAACCCCGCCCGCGAGCGCCTTGCCAAGGTGTTCGCCAGCTTCATGGCGAATCATGCCGAGTATCTGCAGATCCGCCTGATCGCGCGCCAGCACTTCGGCCTCGAACTGATCCGCTTCGACCGCAACGCGCAGAGCGCCGTGCGCGTGCAGGCGAGCGGCCTGCAGGAAAAAGGTCAGTTCCCCTACGTTTTCGACACGCTCGCACTGCCGCCGCGCGGCATCTATATTTCGCCGATCACGGTCAATCACGAGCACGGCGCGCATTCCGCCGAGGGCAAGCCCACCTTGCGCCTTGCCACGCCCGTGATCGACACGAACGGCAACGCCGCCGGCGTGGTCGTGATTGACGTGGACCTCGCGAGCCTGCTCAGGCGTCTGCAGGTGGATCTGCCGCGCGGCTACGAGGTGTATCTCGCTAACGAATGGGGCGATTTCCTGATCCACCCGGACCCGACCCAGACCTTCGGTTTCGACCGCGGCCGGCGCATCCTGATGCAGGACAGTTTTCCGGCGACCCTGCCGCTCTTCGAGCAAGCCAAAAACGAGGTGCTGTTGAACGGCCTGATGCGCCCGCAGCAGGCTTCCGGCCGCGTGCTGGCGTTTATCCGCCGGCCGTTCGGCGTGGCGGACGGCAACCGCTTCATCGTCCTCGGCCTCGCCAAGCCGCTCTCGGACGTGCTGGCGGGCGCGACGCTGCTCGGCGAGCGCATCGTGCGCATGGTGCTGATCTCGAGCATGCTCGCCTTCCTGCTCGCCATCCTGTTCGCGCGGGCGCTGACCCAGCCGCTGCATATCCTCGCGCACGCGGCCACCCATTTCTTCGCGGACCATGCGATGGGCGCGCTGCCGGTCAAACGGACCGACGAAATCGGCGTGCTGGCGCGCTGCTTCGACCGGATGCGCGGCGAGATCCGTCTGCAACTCGACGTTCTGCACAACAAGCAGCACGAACTCGTGCATCTGGCCAGCCACGACGCGCTGACCGGCCTGCCCAACCGCATGATGTTCGCCGACCGGCTCGAAGCGGCGATTCACGACGCCGCTGCGAAGGGCGAACGGCTCGCCGTGCTGTTCGTGGACCTCGACCGCTTCAAGCAGATCAACGACCGCTACGGCCATGCCGTCGGCGACCGCGTGCTGGCGACCGTGGCGCGGCGTCTGCAGGCGGTGCTCTCCGAGGGCGACCTGGTGGCGCGGCTCGGCGGCGACGAGTTCATCGTGCTGATCAAGGGCGCGCGCTCGACCGATGCGGCGCCGGTGGCCGCCATCAACATCATCCACGCCCTGAACGACACGCTGCTGATCGACGGCCAGCCGATGCTGGTCGGCGCGAGTATCGGCATCAGCCACTACCCGACCGACGGCACCTCCGCCGAAGCATTGCTGCTCAACGCCGACGCCGCCATGTACGCCGCCAAATCGGGCGAACACGCCTCGTGGCTGCATTACCAGGACGTGCTCGACGCGCGCCGGCGCTCGGCCTCCCGCCCGCCGGACGCGGACGAGCGGGACGGCGCGAACGCGAACGCCGACGGCCTCGAACCAGGCTCGGGACTCGGCAACCCGGACACGGTGCAGTAAGCCGCCTGGCGAGCCCGCGAGGCTCGCCGCGACAACCCATCAAATCAGCCTTGCGGCGAGCGTCGCACACTTCAGCTTGACTCGCACCCAACTACGAAGGTAACCTTATCAGGTAGCCTTTGTAGTTGCCCGGCATTTTTGGCGTCATCTCGCCGCGTTCCGTTTTCCGCACCCCACGTTCTCATCGACGAGCCGGACATGAGCTTCTTCCCCGCAGACCCCGAATCCGCCGAGGCCCTGGCGCTGGCCAGCGAGCTGGGCGCCGTCTTCGGCCAGTTGAAGCGGCGGCTGCGCGAACAGTCGCATTTCGGCGATCTGAGCTGGACGCAGATACGCGTCCTCGGCCGCCTCGAACGCAAGGGGCCTGCCACCGTCACCGCCCTGGCGCGCGACGAAGGCATGCGTCCGCAGTCGATGGGCGAAACGGTTGCCGCGCTGAAGGCGGCCGGCTACGTCAGCGGCGCGCCCGATCCGCGTGACGGGCGACAGACGGTCCTGTCGCTCACACCGTCCTGTGCGGAAGCGATCAGGAGCGGCCGGGCCGCGCGCGAAGACTGGCTGTTCCGCGCCATTCGCACGAAACTCACCGCCCCCGAACAGCGCGAACTGGCGAGCGCCGTCGAACTGCTCAAACGGCTCGTCGAGCCCTGACTTCACAGGCGCTTCCGGACGCCTCCACGCGTCGAACCGCAACCCTGCAAACCTCTGGCCGCCGCACGGCGCGGCCCGTCTCAACCCCACCTTCAAAGGGAATCCATCATGGCCATCACCACGCTCGACCCGAAGACCGCCCTTATCGTCATCGACCTGCAGAACGGCATCGTCGCGCTTCCCACCGCGCACCCCACCGCCGACGTCGTGAAACAAAGCCGCGTGCTGCTCGATGCCTTTCGCGCGCGCCAGTTGCCGGTCGTGCTCGTCAACGTGGCCGGCGTCGCTCCGGGCCGCGCCGACCAGGCGCGTCATAGCGGCGCGTTTCCGGCAGGCTGGACCGACCTCGTCTCCGAACTGAACCAGCAGCCCGGCGATCACCTGGTCACCAAGCACACCTGGGGCGCGTTCACGGGCACCGGGCTCGAACAGCACCTCAAGAGCCGCGCCGTCACGCAGGTGGTGATCGTCGGCGTGGCGACGGCGATTGGCGTCGAATCGACCGCGCGTCAGGCTTACGAACTGGGCTTTAACGTCACGCTCGCCGTCGACGCCATGACCGACCTCAGCGCCGAGACCCACGAAAACGCGGTCACGCGGATCTTCCCGCGGCTCGGCGAAACCGGCACGACGGCCGACATCCTCGCCGTGCTCGGCAAGACCCACGCGTGAACGTGCCGGCCATGCAGGCCGCGCGGCCGGACTCGTCTGCGCTGTCAGGGGGCCGCCCGGCTGCCGCGCGCCTGCAGCCGCTTTGGGATTTTCAGGGCTAGTCCGGTGAAAGGCACTTTCCGCTCGCTGAGCGGCTTTAACTATCGCGTCTGGGCGAGCGGCGCGCTGATCTCCAATGTCGGTACGTGGATGCAGCGCACCGCGCAGGATTGGCTCGTCCTCACCGAGCTGACCCACAAGAACGCGACCGCCGTCGGCATCGTGATGGCGTTGCAGTTCGGGCCCATGCTGCTCCTGCTGCCGCTGACCGGCTTCGCCGCCGACCATCTCGACCGCCGCAAGCTCCTGTTCGTGACTCAGGCGGTAATGGGCGGCCTCGCGCTCGGGCTGGGCCTGCTCACCCTTAGCGGACTCGTGCAGTTATGGCAGGTGTATCTGTTTGCGTTTCTGCTCGGCTGCGTGACGGCGTTCGACTCGCCCGCGCGGCAGACTTTCGTGGCCGAACTGGTGGGCGAGGAAGACCTGTCGAACGCGGTGGCGCTGAATTCAACCTCGTTCAACGCCGGGCGCATGATCGGCCCGGCGGTGGCCGGCGTGCTGATCGCTTCGGTCGGCACCGGCTGGGTGTTTCTGATCAACGCGGCCTCGTTTGCAGCGGTGCTGTGCTCGCTGAAAATCCTGCGGCTCGACGAACTGCATCGCAAGCTCAAGGCGCATCGCGCGCGCGGCAGTTTTGTCGACGGCTTCCGTTATGTCGCGAAGCGGCCCGATCTGAAAGCGCTGTTGCTGATGCTGTTTTTGATCGGCACCTTCGGGCTCAACTTCCCGATTTTCATTTCCACCATGTCGGTCAAGGTGTTTCATGCCGGTGCGAGTCAGTATGGACTCCTGACCTCGGCAATGGCGATCGGCTCGGTTAGCGGCGCATTGCTGGCGGCGCGCCGCGCGCGGCCACGTCTCGCGCTGTTGCTGGTGAGCGCGGCCCTCTTCGGCTTCGGCTGCACGCTGGCCGCCTGCATGCCCACTTACGCGCTATTCGGCGTGACGCTGGCCGTTATCGGCGTATGCACGCAAACTTTTACGACCTCGACCAATAGCCTCGTCCAGCTCTCCACCGAACCCGCCATGCGCGGCCGGGTGGTCGCCATTCTGCTGGCTATCGCGCTGGGCGGCACGCCGCTGGGCGCGCCGATCGTCGGCTGGGTGGCCGATCATTTTGGCCCGCGCTGGGCGCTGGGCGTGGGCGCCGCATCGGGTTTCGCGGCGGCGCTGGTCGGCATTCGCTACCTGCGGAAATACCGCAATCTACAGGTCCGCTTTGCCGGTGGACGCGTGCATGTGAGCGTGGATGAAATCGCGCCTGCCGGGGCGGTGCCGCCCGACGCGCAGGCTGCCCCGGCAGAGGAAGAGAAGGTGCAGTAAGGCTGCCGCTCTGCTTCGCTCAACCCTTGTAAAACTCCGCGCGACGCTGCGTCGTATTCACCACCCGCTGGGTCCACTCCGTCTTGCGGCGCAGAATCGGCGCTTCGATAAAGCGCCACGACAGCTTTGCTAGCAGCAGCGACACACCAAACGAAATCGCAATGCCGCCCACCCGCAGCCAGACCGGCTCGCCCGCGCCGTGAAACAGCGCCTTCACGCGATTGAGCCGCGCCGGGTCCGGCACGAAGTTGTGATACAGATAAAACCCGTAGCTGATGCGTCCAAGCGACGCCAGCCAGGGCGTTTCCAGCACACCCACCAGCGCGGCGCTGCCGCTACACGCCACCGCGCAGACCAGCGCGGCGATGCCGATGCCATAGAGCGCGCACAGCAGCGTATAGACGGCGGCGCTGATGGTGGTGTTCGCCCAGTCCGGTTCGGTGGCGCACAGCGCCATCACGCCGAGCAACAACAGCACGAAGCTCCACGGCCGCGCCAGCATTGCGCGCAAGCGCGAGCCTTCCATGCGCAACCAGGCCCCGCCGATGCCGCCCAGCGCCAGCATCCAGAAGTTCGTCAGCGGATGGGTATAGATGACAATCTCCGGCGTGCCGGTCACGCGCATCCACAGCAGCGACACCATGCCGGCGACGAATACCGCATAGCAAACCCGCAGATGCCAGCGCGCCGGCACTAGCAACAGCAGCGGCGCAAAGAACAGATAGAACTGCTCTTCAATCGACAGGCTCCACAGGTGCGACCACGGCCCTGGCCAGTAACGCAGCACCTCGCCGATCCAGATATTCGTCAGATAGGCGAAATGAAATGGCAAACCGCTTTTCAGTTGCGGACTGACGTGCCCCAGCATCATCAGGACGGCCATAATGACCAGCAGCAGGTAGTAAATCGGAAAAATGCGCAGCGTGCGGCGAAACAGAAAGCGTTTGAGTTCGGTAAAAAAATCGCTTGCACCCGTTTCAATGGTTCTGCGTTGCGCGCTCAAAATGCCGGTAATCAGAAAGCCGCTGAGCGCGAAAAATATCCATACGCCTAGATGGCCGGTCTCGTCACCGGCGCTCAGCACCCGATGCTGTAGAAACACCATGAGCACCGCGATAGCGCGTAGTCCGTCGAAACCTCGAATCCTGTTGTCCATATATGCCGTCGCCCGGTCGATATGCGCGCGGCCAAGCCGCCTTCGGGCCATGATAGGACGCGATGGACGAGAAAAAAACCTTACAGGTACGACGAATCAATTTAAAAAAAATGCTTCGTTTGGCGCGAAATACTTTGTTGTAAAAAAATAATTCCGGTGTATCTCGCGCCACGCCGCCCTATTTTTTATACGCGCTTTACGTAGCCGTTTTACATGCCCAGATCCGGATGCTGGGCCGCCAGTTGCGTAATCCATTCGGTGAATGCACGAACCCGCGAACTCATGCGCCGGTGCGGATAAAGAATGGACAGCGGCGTGGGCGGTATCCGGTACGAGGTGAGAATCTCCTGCAATTCGCCCCGCTCGATCATGTCCGCGACCATGAAGCGCGAGGGCTGGATGATGCCGTAACCGAGCGCGCCTGCGGTGATGTACACCGTGCCGTCGTTCACGGCGAGCGCGCCGTCCAGCGTCACCCTGACCACTTCGCCATTGATCTCGTACTCGAAGGGGAACACTTTGCCGCTGCGCGCGGACACGTAGTTGACGGCGCGATGCCCCTGCAATTCTTCCAGCGTGGTCGGCGCGCCGTGCTCGGCCAGATACGCGGGCGACGCGCAGGTGGTAATGCGCGAACTGCCGATGCGGCGCGCGACGAGACTCGACTCTTCGAGAAAGCCCATGCGGATCACGCAATCGACGCCGTCCTGGATCAGGTCGATATTGCGGTCGGCGAGGCCGAGACGCACTTCGATCTCCGGATACTGCTGGTAGAAATCGCCGAGCGCCGGCAGCAACAGGGCCTTGGCCAGCGTGCCGGAAGTATCGACGCGGATAGTGCCCGCCGGGCTCTGCCGCTTGTTCGACAGCGACGACTCCGCATCCGATATCTCCGTGAGGATGCCGACACACCGTTCGTAGTACAACGCACCATCTTCCGTGACGCTCACCTGGCGCGTGGTGCGGTTCAGCAGGCGGACCCCGACGTGCTGTTCGAGCGCCTGAATCAGGTTGCTCACCGAGCCACGCGGCAAGTCCAGCAGTTCTGCGGCCTTCGAAAAGCTGTTGGTCTCGACCACGCGGGTGAAGACTTCCATTGCCTGGAGGCGGTCCATACGGGGTAATCCTCTTCAGTCACAGTTGGGCGATTGCGGTTAAGCGGCTGGGCGGGCAATGGCGCGCCGTTGCCCGCCATTATGTCCGAGCGTCGGCCCGATGTGTGCTTCTGGAGGCGGGCGAGCAACCCGCTTGCGGCGCTGCTTCCGACGGCTAGACAATCAGCGCATTTGCTGGCACGATAAAAAAGCTGCGGCCCGGGCCGCGCATTCATCCGCATTCATCATTTCGATATCACCGTTTCGCATTCTCGATGAAAATTCAAGCTATTCAAGCCCACGCTCGTTCGATGCGCATGTTCCTGGCAGGTTCTCCCCCCAGGCGCTGAGGGCTTTTTTGCTTCTAAAAAGGGACGCCGCTGGCGTCCCTTTTCTTTTTTGGAGCGGCAATGACATACCGATACATCACCACGCCGATTTACTACGTGAACGACCGGCCCCACATGGGCCACGCCTACGCCAGCGTCCACGCGGACGTGATGGCGCGCTATCTGCGCGCGGCCGGCCATGAGGTCATGCTGCTCACCGGCGCCGACGAGCACGGTGAGAAAATCGCCCGGGCCGCGCAGCAGGCCAACGAGACGCCGCAAGCATCCGCCGAGCGCCACGCGCGGTCGTTCGAAGAGGCGTGGCGGGCTCTCGCGGTCGAGCCGGACCGCTTCGTTCGCACCAGCGCGCCGGATCACGCGCGCGTCGTGTCCCAGTGCCTCACGCGCCTCTTCGACGCCGGCGAGATTTATCTCGCGGATTACGAAGGGCTCTATTCGGTCGGCCAAGAGCGCTTCGTCACCGAAAAAGAGTTGGTGGACGGCAAGCTGCCGGAGGACAAGGAGCCGCCCGTTGTGCGGCGCGAGCCCAATTACTTTTTCCGCATGGAAGCGCACCGCGAATGGATGCGCCAGTTGCTGCTCGACACGCCCGAGCTGATCCAGCCCGCGCAATATCGCAACGAGGTGCTCAGGCTGCTGGAAGAACCGATAGGCGACCTGAGCATCTCACGGCCGGTGGAGCGCCTCGCATGGGGCATTCCGATTCCGTGGGACACGCGGCATGTCACCTATGTCTGGTTCGACGCCCTGCTGAGCTACGTGTCACCGCTGGGCTATCCCGATCGGCCGGAATTCGCGCGGTTCTGGCCGTCGGTGCGGCATGTGATCGGCAAGGACATCTTGCGCACCCACACCCTGTTCTGGCTGAGCATGACGCACGCGCTGGGCATCGCGCCTTATCGGCGCCTGCATGTGTCGGGCCATCTGCTGGGCGCCGACGGCCGCAAGATGAGCAAGTCGCTCGGCAACGGCGTCGATCCGCTCGCGGCGGCCGGCACCTATGGCGTCGACGCATTGCGCTACACGCTGATCCGCGAAGTGAGCTTCGGCTTTGACGGCATCATCAGCGAGGCGGTGATCGAACAGCGCCTGAATCGAGATCTCGCCGACGACCTGGGCAACCTCGCATCGCGGACGCTATCGATGGTGGTGAAGTATCGCGGCGGCCTCGTGCCCGCACCGAAAACATACGAAGCGGCCGAACACGCGCTGATGGCGCGAGCGCGTGAGCTACCGGCAGCCGTTCTCGCTCTCGTCGACGAGATGAAGCCCGGCCGCGCGGTCGAGCAGGTGATGGAGTTCGTGAAGCAGCTCAACGTCTACGTGGCGAACAGCGCGCCGTGGACGCTCGCCAGGGATGCGCGTGCCGCCGGGCGGCTGGATACCGTGCTGTACACCCTGCTGGAGGCACTCTACGGCGTCTCCAACCTGCTCTACCCGGTGATGCCGGGCAAGATGAAAGAACTGCAGACGTGGCTTGGCGTACCTAACGTTTCGGATGTGGCCAGCGGCGCAAGCTGGGATCGGCCGTGGGGTGAAGGCGTCAAACCCGGCACCGTCGTCAGCGAAGGGATTTTGTTCCCCAAGCTGGCGAACTAGCGTTGCGGGCGGAGAGCGAAGAGCGAAGCACAAACGGGCATGGCGAAAAATCGCGCCATGCCCGTTTGCATGTCAGGCCCCGCCTCTACTTAACGCGCGCAACGCTTCAGCACTTCGATCAAGGCCAGCGGATCATATGGCTTGCGTAGCGGGATTGCATGAGGCAGCCATTGCCGCTGTTCCGGCGTCAGCACGAGGTCGTAGCCGGTCAGGAAAATCACCTGCAGATGCGGATGCCCGCGGCAGGCATCGATGGCCAGATCGACGCCCGATTTGCCCTTCAGCCCGACGTCGGTCAGCAACACGTTGACCGGCTGGTCACGCAGCACGCGCAGCGCTTCGAGCTCGTCACCGGCGTCGACGATCTGCAGTCCGAACGTGCGCAGCAATTCGGTGGTCGCGAGCCGCACCAGTTCGTCGTCTTCCACGTACAGAATCCGCAGGCGATTGACGGCATCGGGGTCGTCAGCCGTGGAGCTCGCGCCCGCCTCGCGATTCGCCGCGCCGCCGAATTCCTCGCCGAATTCCTCACCCAGACCCCGGCCGAACGCGCCGAGATTCGCGCCCTGCATTTCCTGCACGCTGGCGCCGGCCTCGTCGAGCGTCAGCCAGCGCTGATTGCGCATCACATGCCGCACCTTGCGCGCCAGCGCCTCATACGTGTACGGCTTGCTGAGCAGTTCGATACCTTCGTCGAGCCGGCCGGCGTGCACGATCGCGTTATCGGTATAGCCCGACGTGAATAGCACCGCCACGGACGGCAAACGCTCGCGCGTCTTGCGCGCCAGCTCCGTGCTGCGCAGTGGGCCGGGCATCACCACGTCGGTGAACAGCAGATGGATCGGCACGCCGCTTTCCACGATCGCCAGCGCGCTTTGCGCGTCTTTGGCCTTGAGGACCGTGTAGCCGAGATCGCTCAGCATCTCGACCACCGTCGAGCGCACGTCTTCGTCGTCTTCGACCACCAGCACGGTTTCTGCGCCACCCTTGGCCGGTCCCGCGTCGACGTGCGTTTCGAGATCCTCTTCCTGACGCACGCGTGGCAGATAGATCCGCACGGTCGTACCGTGACCGGGCTCGCTGTAGATCTTCACGTGGCCGCCCGACTGCTTGACGAAACCGTACACCATGCTGAGTCCGAGCCCCGTGCCCTGACCTTCCGGCTTGGTGGTGAAGAACGGTTCGAAGGCACGCTCGCGCACTTCCGGCGGCATGCCCGCACCGGTATCGGTGAGCGCCACCATGACGTACTGGCCTGGCGTCACTTCCGCATTACGCTGCGCGTAGGCGTCGTCGAGCGAGGCGTTGCCCGCCTCCATCGTGAGCCTGCCATGGCCGTTCATGGCGTCGCGCGCATTGATGGCCAGATTCAGCAGCGCGTTTTCGACCTGAAACGGATCGACCAGCGTATTCCACAGACCGCCGGACACGACCGTCTCGATCTCGATGCCGTCGCCGAGCGCGCGGCGGAACATGTCGTCGAGGCCACGGATAAAGCGGCCCAGATTGACGACCTTGGGCGCGAGCGGCTGGCGCCGGCCGAACGCCAGCAATTGCGACGCGAGGTTGGCGCCGCGCGCCACGCCGGCCAGCGCGTTGCGCACGCGCTGCTCGGCCTTGTCGATGCCGGCCACGTCCTTCGCCAGCAGTTGCAGATTGCCGCCGATCACCTGCAGCAGGTTATTGAAGTCGTGCGCCACGCCGCCGGTCAGCTTGCCGATCGACTCCATCTTCTGCGCCATGCGCAGCGCTTCCTCGGCGTGCTGCAGGGCGTCGGCGGTTTCCTTGTCGGTTGTGACGTCGCGCCCTACGCCGTGGATGCGATCTGTCGGCCGGTCGAACGACAGGGTCCAGGCGATCCAGCGCCACGTGTCGTCGGTCCGTTTCAGACGGCTCTCGTAACGCGCCGGCACGCCGGTGCGTCGCAGGCGTTGCAGTTGATCGGTGACGAGCGCGATGTCGTCGGGATGCACCAGGTCCATGTACGAGTGCGTCATCAGCCAATGCACCGGGTAGCCCAGCACGGCTTGCCACGACGGACTGATCCGCTGCAGCGCGCCGTCGAAATCGGCCACCACCAGAAGATCCTCGCTCAGTTCCCAGAGCCGGTCGCGGTCAGCGACGGCCTCGCTCACGCGGCGCTCGAGTGTCTCGTTGAGCTCGCGCAGCGCGTGCTGGGCCTTGGCGCGCTCGGCGATTTCCGTCTGCGCCGCCTGATAAAGCCTTGCGTTATCAATGGCGATAGCGGCCTGCGCCGCGATGCCCACCACGAGGCGCTCGGCCCGCGCATTGAATACGCCCGCTTCCGGATGGCCGAACAGCAGGCCGCCGAGCACCTCGCCCGTGCGCGAGACCACCGGCGCGGCGAGATAGCTGCGCACCGGCGGATGACCCGGCGGCAAACCGTTGAACGGCGCGTTGCCGCCAAAGCGCGGATCTTGCGTGATGTCGTCGACGCGCACGATGCCTTCGCCTTTGAAGGTCGTCGCGAACAACGGGGTGCTGCGCGGCATCGGCAAGCCGGCGAAAGCCGCGTGCGGCACGCCGGAGAGGGAATAAAGACGGTAACCGCCGTTCTCTTCGTCGCGGCTGTCCGCGCGGTCCTCCGGCTGCGGCCGGTTGTAGAAGAACGAACCGAAAGCGGCGCCGATCAGCTCCGTCGCCGCGTCGGTCACCACCTGCACCGCGCGGCTCAGATCGAGTTCGGCGGCGACCGCCGTGCCGACCCGATTGAGGATTTCCAGCGTGCGCGATTCTTCGCGCAGATTGCGCTCGGTTTCGCGCCGCAGCCGCGCAAGCTGCAGATTGCCGGCCACGCGCGCGAGCAATTCGCGTGCGGAGAACGGCTTGGTCAGATAGTCGTCAGCGCCCGATTCCAGGCCGCCCACCCGCGCTTCCTCGCCGGCACGGGCCGAGAGCAGCAGCACCGGCGTCTCGCGCAACTCGGGGTCGCCGCGCAACTCGCGCAGCAGACCGAAGCCGTCCAGGCGCGGCATCATCACGTCCGAGACGATCAGATCGGGCACCTCGGTGCGCACCGCTTCGAGCGCATCCAGACCGTCGACGGCCACCGTGACCGCGTGTCCTGCCTGGCTGAGAATGCGGCGCATGTAGTCGCGCAGATCGGCGTTGTCGTCCACCACCAGCACGCGTGCGGCCACATGGCCGGCGCCCAGTGCCGCCGATGTTTCAGCGGACTCCAGCGAGGACTGCGGCTCGTCCGGTTCCATCTCGGCCAGCGGCTCGGCGGACGGAATCCAGCGCCGCGCGGCATCCACGTAAGCCAGCGCATCGCGGCTCAGCGCCGCCGGCGTGGCGCGCGCGGAATCCGCTGCGGCGAGTTGCACGGCGCCTGGCGGCAGCACCACCGTAAAGCAGCTGCCCGCGCCGGGCGTGCTTTCCACGTGGATGGTCCCGCCGTGCAGCTTGACCAGCTCCTGCACCATCGCGAGACCAATGCCGCTGCCTTCGACCGAGCGTCCCGGCGAACCGGCCACGCGGTGAAAGCGCTCAAAGAGACGCGGCACCTCGTCGGGCGGAATGCCGATGCCCGAGTCCGCGACGCTCATCTCGATGCTGCCGTCGCGCGTCTGCTTCACTGTCACCTTGATCGTGCCGGTAAAGGTGAACTTGAACGCGTTGGACAGCAGATTCATCACGACTTTTTCCCACATGTCGCGATCGATCGCTGCAATCAGCGGCGCAGATCCACAGTCCACTTCCAGGCGCAGGCCGACGGTCTCGATCGCCGAGCGGAATAGCGAAGCGAGTTCAGTGGTGAAGGCGGCGACGTCGGTCGGCTGGGTGCTGATCTGAAAGCGCCCGGCTTCGATGCGCGAAAAGTCGAGCAGCGCGTTGACCAGCTTGAGCAGACGCTGGCCGTTGCGATGCGTGATCTCGATCAGATTGCGATCTGCATCGCTGGTGGCGGCGGGCCTCGCGAGCAGTTCTTCGAGCGGCCCCAGCATCAATGTGAGCGGAGTGCGGAATTCGTGGCTGATGTTCGAGAAGAAAGTGGTCTTGGCGCGGTCGATTTCGGCGAGCGCTTCGGCGCGCCGCCTCTCTTCCTCGTAAGCATGGGCGTAGCCGATCGCCGCGCCGATCTGCCCCGCCACCAGATCGAGGAAGGCACGATAGCCGTCGTCGAACAGACGGCACGGATTGAGCGCGGCGATCAGCACGCCCGCGCGGGCACTTTCGCCGCCGGGCATGACCGGCAGCACGACCGCGTGGCTCGGTTCGAGGCTCCACGGCCCGCTCGGCAGGCCGCGTCCGAAGCGTTGCGCCAGATCGTTCACCATCACCGCGCTCTGGGTCTTCAGCACTTCCGCGAACGGCCAGGGTCCGGCTTCCGTGGCGTGCATGGAGACCGGTGCCGCAGCATGGCCAGCCGTAATGCCGCTGGCGCCCGCCAGCGTGACGTCGGTGCCGCCGGGTTCGGCCATGTACAGCAGGGCAAACGGGATATCGCGCGCATCGGTTTGCAACGAACGGGCGCTCAGCTCGCAGGCATCGCGCAACAGGCGCGCATCCGCCGTCGCGGCGCCCAGCTCGCGCAGCAGCATCAACTGACGTTCGCCGATCACGCGCGCGGTGTCGTCGCTGTTGGCGCAGATGATGCCGCCGGCGCTGCCGTCGTCGTTGGGAATCGGGCTGTACGAGAAGGTGTAGTACGTCTCTTCGGGAAAGCCGTTGCGCTCCATGATCAGGAGCTTCTGTTCGACGAAGGTGCCTTCGTCGCCCGTCAGCGCGGTGGCAAGCAATGGCGCGATCTCGCTCCAGATTTCGTGCCATACGACTTCGGTCGGCTGGCCGAGTGCGACCGGGTGCTTGCCGCCGACAATCGATTTGTAAGGATCGTTGTAGAAGAACAGCAACTCCGGCCCCCAGCCGATCCAGATCGGCTGGCGCGACGTGAGCATGATGCGGATGGCGGTCTTCAAACCCTGCGGCCAGTTTTCCGGCGCGCCCAGCGAGGTCGAGTTCCAGTCGTATGCGCGGATCAGCGCGCCCATTTCCCCGCCCCCGAGCAGGAAATTCGTCGTCAAACTGGCGCGCAACGCGTCGGCCGTTCGGCTATCCGGCTTCATTAACGCAATCTCCTCGGAGAGTGGTCTCGTTGGGTCTGTGGAAGTTCGCAATCCGGATGAGGACAGGCGCCATAATGGCTGGATGCGAACAGATCAGCTTGGCGAGATTCTCGCATGCACAGACGCAACGCGAACGCGAAAATGGCGGTTTACACGCATGAAAACGTCGTGTTTAGGGCCAACGGGCTCGTCAAATGCCGTGCCTGACTTTTTCCGCTACATTGAAACGGTTCTGCAGCAGATAGCAACGCCTTAAGTCCGGTAAATTGTGCGAGCCGCACCGATCGTTCAGGAGCAAAAATGACCACCGACAGCGCCGCTTCCCAAGCCTATTCCGCCGCCGCGCCGACGCGCGCCGAAGTCGACATGCTCGCAGGCGCAACTGTCCTTGAGTTTGGCACCGGCTGGTGCGGCTACTGCAAGGCGGCACAACCGCTGATCGGCGCGGCCCTCGAGGCGCATCCCGAGGTGCGGCATCTGAAGATCGAGGACGGACCCGGCCGGCCGCTGGGCCGCTCGTTCAGGGTCAAGCTGTGGCCGACGCTGATCTTTCTGCGCGACGGCGTGGAAGTCGCGCGGGTGGTGCGGCCGGCCGAGGCGCAGGAAGTGACGCAAGGACTGCGCGCGCTCGCTTGAGCGGCGCGCCAAAACACATGGCCCGCGCCTGATTGCTCAGGCGCGGGCCATGTCGAGACTGCTTACCGCGTGATACGAGCCGTTATATCAGTTCGTGCGCGCGCTGCCAGCCGTTGCCGGCAGACGGCTCTTCGACGGATGGCCGATGCCGCCTTCCTGCAGCCAGTAGCCGAGACCCATGAAGATTCCGCCGCCCGCCAGGTTGCCGAGCGTGACGAAAATTTCGTTGTGGACGGCACCGGCCAGCGTGATGGTGTCCGGATGCTCGCTCATCAGCGCGAGAGCGAACACGAACATGTTGGCGACGCTGTGCTCGAAGCCGCTTGCGACGAACGCGAACACCGGCCAGAAGATCAGACCGAGTTTGGCGCCGTCGTTATTGGTGCGTGCCGCCATCCAGATGGCGAGGCACACGAGCCAGTTGCACAGCAGGCCCTTCGAGAACAGCGCGAGACCCGGCGCGGACATCTTCGCCACCACCGCCTTGAAGAAGACCTCCGAACCGTCGGTCAACAACACGCCGCCGCCGGCCGCATGCAGGATCGCAGCGAGCACTACGGCACCGATCAGGTTGCCGATCCAGCACACGATCCACACCAGCACCATCCCACCCACGCCCGTCTCACCGCGCAGCACGGCGAACGGCATGTACATCGCCGTACCGGTGAACAGATCCGAACCGGCGAACACGACGATCGTCAGCGCGCAGGCAAACACGGCACCCATGATCAGGTGCACGTAGGCCGGATCGACGTGCGAACCGACCGAAAACATCAGGATGTCACCGAAGCCGATGTAGGCCCCAGCCATTGCCGCGCCGATCAGGAAAGCCAGCGGCGAGCGCAGGATCGCCGTCGCCTTGTGTGCGCCGACCTTGGCGAATTTATCGATACTCTCTGCGTACATCTGTTTGCTCCACGAGTTTAGTCTCCCCTCTTTATTCGCTCGGGGGTGCGTCAATCTGGCGCATATCATAGGGCGAGAGAAATCGATCTTCATCAACAAAGCGGCTCGAAATGGCCTGTTTACGGGCTCAACAAAACTGTGCTCCCGTGGTTAGCCGAGTTCTGTATCCCTTTTTGGCGAGGTTGCACTAAGACGGGGCAAGGCTTGGGCGGTCATGGCGAGTAGCAGACGCTCCGCACCGAGGCCAAAACCGGCGCCCTCACGGTATGCGCCGCCGCCCGCTACCTGTTGTTGCGCGCCAAGTTCGGCGCAGCGAATCTCGAAGCCCTGGCCATTCAGGTAGTAGCTGAGGCCGCGCTTCGCGGCGGGGTCGAGCGTGTAGCGCAGTCCTAGCGAATCGAGAAAACCTGCTGCGAGTTCGCGGCTGCGAAGCAGCGCGCGTGCGGAGTCCGAGGGGCACAGATATTCGAAGCCCAACTGCACGAACTCGCGGTATCTGCCGGCCTGCGGCCGTTCATAGCGGTAGCAGCGTGCAACGTAGAACAGCAGGCGCTCCTTGCGGCGTTCGAGCAGTTCCGCGCAGCGCTCCTGGAACAGCGCGGTAGCTTCAGGAATCAGGCAGCATGGCCGCCCCTTCTTGTCCGGGAAGGCCCACATCTGCCCGATGATTTCGCTGCCGCCGGCTTTTTCAATGAAGGTGTCCTGCGACCACAAGGCCGGGACGATGGCTTCTTCCGCGCCGGCATCAATGAAGGTAGCTCCGGAAACGGTTCTCCAGTGCACGGGCTTGCGCCGCTTCGTCGCCGACGATAAAACGTGTTCCGCGGATCATGGTCATACTGGCACTCCTTGTGAAGTAGCAATAAAAAAAGGCGCCTGAGGCGCCCTGGTCGTTGTGCTGGAAGCAGGAACTCAGTATGTTCCTGACCTCCATGCGATGAGACGTAACGAGCCACGGCGCAACAGACTGCTGCCGTGATGATGATGCGACCGGTTCGGGACGTTACGTGGACTCATGGCGTGGATAGTGACACAGGTATGGCGGTTTGTGAACGCCGCAGCCTAGCGCTCCAGATACTCGCGCAGGATCGCGCACATGCGCCAGCGATGGTCGCGGTCGTGGTCGGCGAGTTGCTCGGCTAGCTGGTACACGTCAATCTCGCTACCGTCCGCGCGAATTCCGACTCGCTCGAAATCCGGCTGTGCAGCGGTCCGCAAGAGGCCGATCAGCCGCTCGCGCAGTGCGACGAATTCTTCGATTGCCTGATCGCCGTTGCGCGCATGGTAGCCGCGTTCCAAGGGCCAGCCGCTGACGTCCATCGGCACGATGTGCGGCCGCGCCTCGCTCAGCACCCTCTCGATGCGCGGTCCATACAAATCGCTTTCACAATCCCGCAGATGCCACAGATGTTCGACGAGCGGCGCGTTGTCGTGCGTGGGCATGCGTGCCAATAATTCACTCGACATACCGGCGAACGAGTTCCGCAGAAACACCGGCATTTCGGCAAGCTGATTGAGCAAATGGCTGTGCTGCGTGTGGGACATAGGCGGCGCTCGCTAATCGTTATAGGGATATCCGGGCCGCCCGGCGGCGTGCGTCAATGCCGCGGTGTCCGTGCTGCACTTCCGCGTCACTTCGTCAAACGGGCCCGGATGGTGTATTCGTTGTCCAGCACGGCGTCGAAATCGGCATCTTCTTCGCCCGGCGCATGAAATTCCGCTGACAGCGGCTCGACAGGATAACCGCGCCGCTCCCACGCGTCGAGGCCGCCCTTGAGCGCCTGCACATGATGAATGTTCTTGGCGTGGAGTTGCGCCACGATCCGCTTGGCAGTGGCTTCGTTGGGACAGACGCAGTAGACCACGATAGGCCGCGACAGCAGTTCAGGATCCAGCGGCTCGGGCGAGTCGAGGTCGAGCGAACGCGCGCCCGGAATCCGATAGGCTTCCTTGGCGCGGATTTCAGGCGGCCGCGCGTCGAGGATGAGCGGCGGCGCGCTCGACTTCATCAGCTCGTCCAGTTGCTCGGGGCTGATGCGGATTTTCGCCAGCCAGCGGCGAAACTGCACGCGCCGCATCCAGCGATAGCCGATAAACAGCACGGCGAACACGCTGAACAGATCGAAGATGGTGCCGCCGTTGTGCCGCACCAGCAGCATGCCTTGCGCGATGTAGTCATGCAGCGCGGCGCCGCCCACCAACCACGCACCGGCCCACAACGAAGCCCCCAGCAAATCCCACAGCAGGAAGATGCGCGGATCGATACTTGTGGTGCCGAGCAGCGGCGCGGCAATCAGGCCGAGTCCGGGGACGAATTTGGATACCGCGAGAATCGGCGCGCCGTGGCGTTCGAAGATATTGCGTGCGGTGCGCACGGTGGCGTCGAACGACAGCGAGAAGCGCACCAGCGAATTCAACATGCGCCGGCCGCGCAGCCGGCCGGTGGTGAACCACAGCGTGTCGGCCAGCGAGGTGGCGCAAACCGCCGCGATGAACACGCTGGAATACGACACTTCGCCCACCGCAGCCATGGTGCCCGCCAGAACCAGCATCGGTGCAGCGGGCACGGGTGCGCCGAGCTGCGTGATCAGCACGCTCATGAAAACCGCCCACGCGCACAACGCCGGGGGAATCGCTGTCGGGAAATGCCACACCTTACCGCTCCTGTGGAAATCGTCGACGATGGTTCACTCACGCCCCCGCGTCCTCTCGGTATCCTCCCGGCATCCTGTTTTCCCTGCAATCTGCATGGAATCCGGTGCACCGGAGGCGCGATTGTGAGTTCGAACCGTCACACGCAGGCAAAGCCACCGCTCACGTGCGGACAGTGCCAAGCGTGTCGTCCAGGACCCGATTCTAAACAAAAACGGCGATTGGCATGGCCGGAGCGGGCACGCCATCACGCACAACGCGTTATTACGACGCGCTACGCGACCGCTTTGGATTGGCACGCAGCGCGTCGATCTCGTCCAGCAAATCGAGCACCAGCGCAATGCCTGGCGGATTGATCTCGAGATCGTGCGCGAGGCGCCGGGCGGTGCGCACGCGGCGCAGCGACGTGCCGCTAAAACGCCACTCGTGCGGCGCGCTTCCGCGTGGCGTAAAAGCGCCCTCGGCGACCCACAAGGTCACCTCGTCCTGCGATGCGCCGCTCACGCGGCACAATTCGACGAGCGTGAACTCCATCTCTTCATTGACAATCTGGCCTTCCAGATAGGTCGTCACGGACTCTTTCATGATGAGGGGTCATCCATAAAAATGCGCGCGCGGGTCGAAGTTGAACGCTTGCCGCATGACGTCATAGGCGGCAGCGGCGCGCTCCGTATCGGCCGGCGGCAAGACGATGTTCAGGATTACATACAGATCGCCCGGCGGCGTCCCCGGAATGCCTTTGCCTTTGAGACGCAGACGCCGGCCGCCTTGCGAACCCTTGGGGACCGTCATCTCGACAGAGCCATCCGGCGTCGGCACATTGATCTGCGCGCCGAGCGCCGCTTCCCATGGCGCGACCGGCAAGTCGAGCAGGACATCGCGGCCGTCGACGCGAAAGCGCGGATGCTCGCGAAACGCGATCTCCAGATACAGGTCGCCAGCCGGCGCGTCGCCCAGCGCGGGACCGCCCTGCCCGGCGAGCCGCAGATGCTGGCCGGCCCGAATGCCCTTGGGAATGGTGACGTCCAGCGTGCGGGTCTGCAGGGCGACGTGGCCTTGTGCATCGAGCACCGGCATCTGCAGCGAAATGGAACGCTGCGCACCGCGATAGGCGTCTTCAAGATCGATCAGCACTTTCGCGTGATGATCCTGGCCGGCCATCGCAGCCGCCGCCTGACGCTGTTGAGCGGCACGCGCCTGACCGAACATGGCCTCGAAGAAATCGTCGAGATTGGCCTCGCCAGCCGCGTCGCCATAAGCACCGCCCGAGCGGCCTGATCCACCCGCGCCGCGGAACTCGAAACCTTCATCCCAGTTCGGTGGCGGCTGGAATTCCTGGCCGCTCTGCCATTCGCTGCCCATCCGGTCGTAGGCGGCGCGCTTTTCAGGGTCTTTGAGCACTTCGTAGGCTTCGCCCACCTCCTTGAAGCGCTCCTCGCCGTCCGCCTCTTTGGTGACGTCTGGGTGATACTTGCGAGCCAGCTTGCGGTAGGCGCGCTTGATGTCGTCCTCGGTGGCGGTGCGCTCCAGTCCGAGGGTCGCGTAATAGTCCTTGTATTTCATGTGAAAGACAGCCCCATAAAAGGTGAGGACGGCACTCCGTTCAGATCCGGCTGCTTCATTACTCTATACGAGTCTGCCGCAACCGTGCCGCCCACGTGTCTTTCTATCTGCACATCACGCGCCTGGCGCGTGCACGGTTCAGGACCGCCAGTTGCTACTCATTGTTCAGATCTACCCAAGGAGCCCGTTATGAGCAAATCTGAAGACACCACGCCGCCGGATCTCAAGCATCCGCCGCAGGCCGTCCACAGCGACAATGAGAAGAGTAAATTGCCCGAGCGCGACGACGAAGCACGTAAGCAGTCGCCCGCAGACCATCCCGGCAAGAAGCCCGGCGAAGGCGAACCCTCGGCAAGTTAAGGCCCGCGGCCTCCCTGGACGGAAACCGTCCCGGGAGGCTGCCGGTTGATGCACCATACGCACGATTGATCAGCGTCATGCGACGCCCGCTGAGGGTCCCGTCCAATGCGGCGACACTGGACACCACGTGAACCCGGCGTTCAACCACCCGCGTAGATATTGCAGAAGCTGACCGGACCGACACAGGTGGACGGCACGACCGTGCGTCCACCGCCCGCAACCGACACCCCGCCCAGCGACGTCCCGCCCACCGCATCGTTAGTGAGGCGCGTATCGTCATTAGCGGCGACCTTGGCTTCGGCAGCCAGAACGTCCGCCGGGTAATTGGCGTTCGCGCCGCCGGACGGGCTATAACCGGCCTGCTCCAGGCGCACCAGATCCGCACGGACTTCGGCACGCGTCACCGGGCCGTCGCTGGTCTGCGCCAAAGCGAGAACCGGAGTGGCCAGAACGCTGGCCGCAAGAGTGAGGGTGGCGAGTAATTTCATGATTCGTTCTCCTTGATGAGCGGCGCCGTCGATCTGTCGACAAAAAACCGCCTGAAAAATCAGTAGATAGTGGCTTAGCTGCCGAAGTACGGTGTGCAGAAGCTGACCGGGCCGACGCAGACCGGCATTGCACCCGACGCCTGACCCGCAGTGTGCGCCGCAACTGCCCGACCCCAAGCGCCCGAGCCTGCCGCAGCGCCGCCGTAGCCGCCTGCATCGGCTGCGGTTTGCTGCATACGCGCCGCCTGTTGTGCAAAGATCGGATTGATGACCGGATACGACGTATCGGTCACGAAGGCCGAGCCGTTTTGTTCGGCCTGGATCAATTCCTGACGCACTTCGGCGCGGGTTCTTTCCTGCGCCGAGGCATTGCTCATGGCGCCCGCCGATGCCAGCACGATCATCGAAAGGGTGATTGCGAATTTGCTATTCATGTCGTACTCCTGAATGATTGGGAAGCCTTCCCGTTCAACTGCATAATTGAAAATTCATACCTGCCTGCTACCACTGTTCCTGCCACGGCGGCGGACGGTTTGCCGGGAAGCGCACAGGCCCTTCCCTTTACTTCACTCACCGCCTGCATCCCACCGCTTGTTTTGTGTCTACATGATGGCAAACACAACACGAGCCGGCTTATTCCAGATTTTTTTGGCGTGGCGCCGAATCGGGGTCAACCGGCCGTGCGCCGTGCCTGCGCGGCCAGCGCGCCGTTCGCTGCGGGCGGACTGGCGGCCGCTTTCGCCGCGCCGGTCAGGCTTTCGATCTGCTTCGCGACGAGTTTCGCCATCCGCGATGCGTCGGCGTCCACGGTCGTGCCCATCGCGCCCAGCGCGCCCACCGCCGTGCCCGCTATCTGCGAGTTGATACCCATGGTCGCTACCTTGCCGGGCGCGGCGCCGCTATTCGAATCCAGATCGAAAGCCAGCACGACAGTCGAGTGTCCCGCCGTGATCGACGAGACCGTCACGTGGGTCTTCAGATCGCTGGCGCCGCTGCCGAAGCCGATCAGCTTGCGCATGGTCTTGTTGCCTTCGTCGATGGCCGTGAATTCACCGTCTACCACCAGTTGCGGCCCGTTGCCTTCAGTCGCTACCGCGGCACCCTTCACTACCTGGGTAACGTGGTCCTTCTCGAGTTGATCGGTGAGCGCCTTTGCAAATACGGTTCGCACATGCTGGGCCAATACTTCGGATGTCGAATCATCGTCTTTCCCATGGCGCGCCTCCCGTTTTCTGTGCAGACGGCCGGCTAGCTAGTTGTCGATCGTGGCGAGATCGGTATGGACGGTGAAGTCGTGAATGACGACCGACTCGTTCGCTGCGATCGGCGCGGCGCCATCGTGCTCGACCCGTTCTATCGTCGCGCCGCCGGTCAAAAAATTGCCGACACTGCTGTTGCTCTGCGCCTGCGCGGATTGAATCTGCAGTGCCGTGGCAAGGAGAGCCACGCTGAGTTGCGTTTTCATCTTCGTTCCTTCGGGAAGCGGGAGTCACGTCGTCGGACAGCCTTGCAGGGCTCGACAACCCGATGCGGAGCGCCGAAGAGAATCTGTTTAGCTGCTGTGACGCTCATGTTCGCGGGTTGGCCCGTCAAGGACCACCGGTTTGCGACGAAGCGGCAAGAAGGAGCGCGAAGTGACGCAGGTCAGGCGCGAAATGAAGCGGTGGACGCGGCCGCTCACGCAAGCGGCCGGTGATGTGTAGAGGGGTGAAACGCTATTCGCCCGGCACGGGCCGCACCGCGGAATGCACAGCTGCCTGCGCGGCGCGCCCGCTGCGTGTCAGCAGGTACGTGGCAATCCGGTCGAGCGCCGTGCACAGCACCAGATACATGAAGCCGACGAACAGGAATATCTGGACGGGATACACCATCAGCCGGTTATTGATCTGAGTGGCGACGAACGACAACTCGCCGACGCCCACGATATAGGCCAGCGAAGTGTCCTTCACCAGCGTGACCCACTGGTTCACGAACGACGGCGTCATGATGCGGATGGCCTGCGGCAGCAGCACATAGCGCAAGGCCTGCATGCGCGTCAGCCCCAGCGACAGCCCCGCCTGCCACTGCCCCGCGCCGACCGCCAGAATGCCCGCATGCACCGAGTGCGCGAGGTACGCGCCGCTGATCAGCGATAACGCGCAGACCACCGCCGCGAGTCCGGGTACGTCCACATGAAACACCACCGGCAACAGGAAGAAGGTCCAGAAGATCAGCATCAGCACGGGGATCGCGCGAAAAAAGCCGATCACGAGCAGGAGCGGCACGCGCGTGAAGCGGCCGGCCATTGCCAGCGCGATACCGCCTGCCATGCCGAGTACAGCCGAAGCCAGCGCCGAGATCACCGCGAGCAGCAACGTTAATGCAGCGCCGCCGAGCGGCCCTTCCGGATAGCGGCCGACCAGCAGATACGGCAAATTATTCACAAACAGCGACCACGAGATCATCAGCGCCTCGCCAACGACAGATCGCGCCGATGCGCGACGGCGTGAGCGACAGCCTCGATCACCGCCACGGCCGCGATATACAGCACCGTTGCGACGCCGAAGGCCGCAAAGGTCTGGAACGTTTCGGTCTCCACCTGACGGGCCGCATACGACAACTCGGCAAGGCCGATCGCCATGGTCAGCGAGGAATTTTTCACGAGGTTCATGTATTGCCCAAACAGCGGCGGCAGCGAAATACGCACCGCCTGCGGCAACACGACATGACGAAACGCCTGCAACGGTGTGAGTCCGAGCGCGGCCGCCGCATGATGCTGACCCACCGGCACGCCGCGCAGCCCGGCCTGAAACTCCTCGGCGATAAACGCCGCCGAATAGCAGGTCAGTCCAAGCCAGCCGGCCACGAATTCGAACGACGGCCAGCGCAGCGCCCATCCTGCAACATGCACGCTGTGCACCGTGTTAAGCCATTGCATGACGGCATCCGGCAACAAAGTCGCGACGCCGAAGTACCAGAACAGCAACTGCACCAGCAAGGGCGTGTTACGAAACGCAACCACGTAGGCGCCCGCCGCATGGCGCAGCGGCCGATAGCGGGCGTGCCGCGCCATCGCCAGCACGAACCCCGCGGCCGTCGCCGCGATGGCCGCGGACAGCGCAAGGCCGACCGTCACGCCGAAGCCTTGCCATAACCACATCAGATACTTTGGAGCGAGCCATGCCTGCATCGTCGGACCTGCCGGATTTCATCGAGCTTTAAAACACCGATGGGCACGCCGTGGCATGCCCATGATCTGTCGATCGAAGCGAGGGCTTCGCGCCGCCCTCGCTCCAATCCCGTGCCGCATGGTTGCGGCGCGTTATACGTGGACCAGCGCCCCTCAGGTCTTGTCGCCGATCTTGAAGATGCGCACGAGCGGCGTCTTCGTCTGCGGACCGAACCAGTGGTTATAGATCTTGCCCGCCGAGCCGTCTGCTTCCAGACCCTTGAGCGTCTCGTTGACGAAGGCTGTCAGGCGCGCCTCGCCCTTCGGAATGCCCACGCCCATATAGTCGTTCGAGATCGTGAATGCGGGAATTTCGTAGTTCTGCTTATCAGGCACATTGGCCAGCAGGCCGACGAGTTTCGGACCGTCCTGGGTGATCGCCTGCACGTTGCCGGCGCGCAGCGCGGCGAAGGCGAACGGCGTGTCGTCATAGGCCACGATCGTCGCCTGCGGGAATTTCTCGCGCAGCGTGATCTCGTTGGTGGTGCCCTTGTCGGCGCCCACGCGCAGACCGTTGATCTGGTCCGGCGACTTCAGCACGCCCTTTTTGGCAAGGAACTGCTGGCCCGACGAAAAATAAGGAATACTAAAGTCGACCTGCTTCGCGCGCTCATCCGTGATGGTGAAGTTGGCGAGTACCAGATCGACCTTGTTCGAGGTCAGGAACGGAATCCGGTTGGCCGGATTGGTGGGCTGCAGTTCGAGTTTGACGCCGAGCTTGCTGGCCAGCGCTTTCGCGTAGTCCACGTCGAGTCCGACGATCTGGTTCGTCGCGGGATCGACGAAACCGAACGGCGGATTGCTGTCGAAGGTGGCGACGCGCAGAACGCCGGCTTTCTTGATGTCGTCGAGGCGGTCGGCGTGCGCGACGCCCGACACCGTGACCATCAACCCCAGGAGCCATGCGGCGAGAGTTCTGGATTTCATTTTTATAGAGACCTTGTTTCGTGTATGCCAATCGTAAATTGCGGCCGTGAATTGCAACCGTGCGTCGCAACCAGGCAGTGTTGCTATAGCAGCGGCATCGCTGCAACGATGCACGAACGCTACCTTAGCAGCCACCCCCGGCCGGGCAGAACCAACAAATGTTCCTGTAGTAAGCGCGATTTCTGCTAAGCGGCGCGCTGATTTGCAAACGTGTATTTGTCGTTTGTCGCGCCCCGTGCGCCTGATTAGCATCGAGGCTCGACATCCAGACAGGAGGGATTTGCCATGTCCGAGCGTGCCTCTTTCAAGCCGCGTGTAATCGAACCGGTAGCCGACAACCAGCCCGACGGTCGCGGGCTCGCGGTCGAGCTATGGCTCGCACACCCCGTCGACGGCATCGCCGGCCATGCCGTGCAAATTCATCTACGCGGCGACGCGCGCATGGCGCAGGCCGAAACGCTACGCGACCTGCTGCATCAATTGGGGACGGATATCGTCGTGACATGACCGACGGACCGGTTGGTCGCGCCGCGGTGCCGTCCGGTCACCGCTAAGCCTTATCCGGTAAGGCTGTCGGGATTGGCCGCCGTTTTGAAACAGTCATTTCGCGCTATCAATACAAAGATTCGATAGTCAGGGTATACACTGCCTCCATCGATGTTGCAGACGAAGCCCTCAGGACCCCGCCGCAACGTCATCCTGAACTGAAGTCGTCACGTATATGGAGTCCGTCATGAAGACCAAGATTATCGCCGCCCTGCTGGTTGCCGCTTCCGCCACCCTCGCCGCCCCTGCATTCGCAAGTGGCTACGGCCCGGCTCCGTTTTACCGTCCGAACGTCGGCGCACCTGCTTCGCAACAAGGCCAGAACGCGCAAACCATTGCGGCTGAACGCGCTGCCGCTAACAGCAACTCGTCGTTCGGTGGCGTGAACGACCAGACTTCGCAGTCCGGCGCTCATCACAGCCCTTCGCGTTCGATTTTTGCCGGCCATTAATCCGGTGGCAACGGTTTAAAAATTTGTTCTAGCAGTCAGTCGACAAAATAAATTTCGGAGGTCAGCCATCATGAAGTCCCTTATTCAAGCTGTTGCCATTGCTGCTGTGCTCGCCGCTCCGGCGGTGTCGTTTGCCCAATCGACCGAATCGAACCAGCAGCCTTTGACGCGCGCACAAGTGCGTGCCGAACTGGTGCAACTGGAAAAGGCCGGCTACAC
This sequence comes from Paraburkholderia sp. BCC1885, assembly GCF_900996235.1. GTDB lineage: Bacteria > Pseudomonadota > Gammaproteobacteria > Burkholderiales > Burkholderiaceae > Paraburkholderia. The sequence goes on along the minus strand of NZ_CAAJGM010000022.1, from coordinate 166,183 downwards.
GCCGGCACGTGGCCCGGATCCGTACTACCCGTCGGACATCCAGGCCGCAGAAGCTCGCGTGGCGGCACAAAACGCCGCCGCGCAAGCTGAAACGACCGGTTACGGGCCGAGCGCCAGCGGCACTTCGCAAACAGGTCAGCGCGCCGAAACGTCGGTGAGCAGCTATTCGCCGCCGGTGTACGTGGCGCATTGAGCGGTTAATGTTTGAGTGGGACCGGGCTGGTTCGCCGGTCCCATAGCTAGAGAAATACGCAACCGGCCTACATGATTGATCTATGCGGGCCTGAGTTCAAATACCGAAATCCTCCGTCGCCAGACTTCTGGTGACTTTGCCCAGCCCCCCTGACTGGGCGTTTTTTTGTGCCGGGCGAATTGCGTTGCATACGCAGCCGCCGTCAGCACGTTGGCGCCAATAAAAAGCCAGCCCGAAGGCTGGCTCTCGCTGACACTCTGCCTATTCCACGACTCAAACTCACACCCTCACCGCCGGCGGCACATACCGGCACTCATAGCGTTTCCTGACCGTGCCGTTCTCATCGACACTTTCCAGATACACGTCGAACTGCCACAGCCGCGCCATATGCTTGAGCACCTCGTCGCTGTCGCCCGACAGATGCCGGTTGTCACTCATGAAATGCCGTAGCGTCAAGCTGCGATCGCCGCGCGTATTGACCGACCAGACCTGGATATTCGGCTCGCGGTGATGCATGTCGTACTGCCGCGACAAAGCCTGGCGCACATACTGATAGCCGCTGTCGTCGTGGATCGCGGAGACTTCCAGCGCGTCGCGCATATCGTCGTCCAGCACCGAAAAGAGCCGCATTTCACGGATCAGATGCGGGGACAGGTACTGCGCCACAAAGCTCTCGTCCTTGAAATTGCGCATCGCGTAGTGCAGCGCCGGCAGCCACGGACTACCCGCCAGTTCCGGGAACCACTTACGGTCCTCTTCCGTGGGGTTTTCGCAGATGCGGCGGATGTCGCTCATCATCGAAAAGCCCAGCGCATACGGATTGATCCCGCTGTAGTACGGTTTCGTCACCGGCGGCTGGTACACCACGTTGCTATGCGAATGGAGAAACTCCATCATGAAGCCGTCTTCCAGCTTGCCCTGGTTATAAAGCGTATTGAGCAGCGTGTAGTGCCAGAACGTCGCCCAGCCCTCGTTCATCACCTGCGTCTGGCGCTGCGGATAAAAATACTGGCCCACCTTGCGCACAATGCGGATCACCTCGCGCTCCCACGGCTCGAGTAGCGGCGCGTTTTTTTCCGCGAAATACAGCAGGTTTTCCTGCGGCTCGGGCGGATAGCGGTCGTCGGTTTCCTCGGGCTCCGGGGTGTGCCGGTTCGGCAGCGTGCGCCACAGCTCGTTCACCTGAGACTGCAGATACGCCTCACGCTCGCGCCGCGCTGCCGACTCCTTTTGCAGCGACAGTTTTTGCGGCCGTTTGTACCGGTCGACACCGTAATTCTGCAGCGCATGGCAGGAATCGAGCAGTTCCTCCACGCGGTCGAGGCCAAAGCGTTCCTCGCACCCCGCAATATAGTTCTTGGCGTAGACGAGGTAATCGATGATGGCGTGCGCATCCGTCCACAGCTTGAACAGATAATTACCCTTGAAAAACGAGTTGTGTCCGTAGGCCGCATGCGCGATGACGAGCGCCTGCATCGTCATCGTGTTCTCTTCCATCAGATACGCGATGCAAGGATTCGAATTGATGACGATTTCATACGCCAGCCCCATCTGCCCGCGACGGTAGCTTTTTTCCGTGGACAAAAAGTGCTTGCCGAACGACCAGTGCCGGTAATTCACCGGCATGCCGACGGACGCATACGCGTCCATCATCTGTTCAGCGCTGATGAGTTCGAGCTGGATCGGATACACGTCCAGCTCATATTGCTCTGCAACACGGGCAATATGGGTGTCGTATTCCTCGATCAGTTCGAAGGTCCAGTCGGACGGGCACGGCAAAGGCCGTCTATCGGCTACGTTCATACGGACTTCCCTTTGCCCCTCAGAGGGCGTTCCGGTGTGTCCCCGTGCTGCAACTGCGCCATCGAGACCTGCTTGCGCGTCGACGGCCCTGGCTGCAGCCGCCGCGTCGCCGGCATGCCCGATCGCCTGCGTCGGCACGCCCTGGTCGCGCTCCGGCTGATAGCCGCGCGCTTCATTGTGCAGATGTTGGGTGCTCATGAGGACGCCACCTGCTTTTCAAACAACTCGCGGAACACCGGGTAAATGTCGGCGGCCGTTTCGACCTTTTTCATCGCCATATGCGGCTGCGACAACGCCAGTTGCGCATATTCGAGCCACAGATTCTGCTCTTCGGGCGTTACCTGAATATACGCAAAATAGCGCACCTTCTCGAGAATGTCATCCGCAAGGATTTTGCGGCACTTCGGCGAGTCGTCGGTCCAGTTGTCGCCGTCCGAGGCCTGGGCGCCGTAAATATTCCATTCAGTCGGCGAATAACGTTCTTCCTGGACCTTCTTCATCAGCTCCAGCGCGCTCGAAACCACCGTGCCGCCGCTTTCGGTCGAATGGAAAAAAGTGTCTTCGTCGACCTCTTCGGCACGTGTGTGATGGCGGATGAACACCACCTCGATTTTCTCGTAGTTACGCTTGAGGAACAGGTACAGCAGGATGAAGAAGCGCTTGGCGAGATCCTTGCGCTGCTCGTCCATCGAACCCGAGACGTCCATCAGGCAGAACATCACGGCCTGGCTGGAAGGCGTCGGCTGCTTGACGCGGTTCACGTAACGCAGATCGAACGGGTCGATAAACGGGATGCGCCAGATGCGTCCGCGCAAATGATGAATTTCCTCGTCGAGCGCCTTGATGTCCTCGCGACGATCGCTGGGATCAGCCTTCATCTCTTCGAGTTGCCGTTCGAGTTCATGCAACTCGTTGACGAGCGGCGCGCCGAGCGCGATGCGCCGGCCAAGCGCGCTGCGCAGCGAACGGACCACGTCGATGTTGTTAGGCGTGCCTTCCGCCGCCCAGCCCGCACGAATGCTCTTCCATGTGGGCACCGCCAGCAGATGGGTTTTGACCAGACGCGGCAGTTCGAGGTCGTCGAAGAAATACTGCATGAATTCTTCGCGGCTCAGCTCGAATACGAAGTCGTCCTGACCTTCGCCCTCATTGCTGGCCTGGTTGCCGCCGCCTCCGCCGCCCCCGCCCTGGGGACGCGGAATCTTGTCGCCGCGAATGTAGTCGGCGTTGCCCGGATGCACCATCTCGCGCTTGCCGCCCGGACCATGCCGGAACGAGGGCTCGGCAATGTCCTTGCGCGGAATGGTGATGCTCTGGGTGTCCTGAATATCCTTGATGCTGCGGTCGCGCACCGCTTCCGAGACGGCGCGACGGATATACCCTTTAACACGACGCAAAAAGCGTTCGCGATTTGCAATGCTTTTGTTCTTGCCAGCTAACCTGCGGTCGATGATTTGATGAAGCACATCCGGTCTCCCGTCCCATGCAGCCGCACTCATTTCAGGCGCGAGACGCACGTTGCATCTGCATCACTGCAACGTCATGTCCATACGACGTGCGTCTCACAAGGTGCCCGCGCGGTTTGCAGCTTCCGGCCGCGCGGGCGGCACGCTATCAGCCTCATGACCCGATCACGATCACGATGACTTGCGCACACGCAGATACCAGTCGCACAGCAGCCGCACCTGCTTGGGCGTATATCCCTTTGCGACCATCCGGTTGACGAAGTCTTCGTGCTTGCGCTGTTCTTCGGCCGATCCTTTGGCATTGAACGAAATCACCGGCAAAAGTTCTTCCGTATTCGAGAACATCTTCTTTTCGATCACGACGCGCAGCTTCTCGTAGCTGATCCACGCCGGGTTCTTACCGGCATTGGCAGCCCGCGCGCGCAGGACGAAGTTGACGATCTCGTTGCGGAAGTCTTTTGGATTGCTGATGCCCGCGGGCTTCTCGATCTTCTCCAGCTCCGCATTCAGCGACGCGCGGTCGAAACTCTCGCCGGTGTCGTGGTCACGGAACTCCTGGTCCTGAATCCAGAAGTCGGCATACGTGACGTAACGATCGAAGATATTTTGTCCGTACTCCGAATAGGATTCCAGGTAAGCGGTCTGAATCTCCTTGCCGATAAATTCGGCGTAGCGGGATGCAAGGACGTCTTTGATGAAGGACAGATACTTCTGCTCGGTTTCCGGTGGGAACTGCTCGCGCTCGATCTGCTGTTCGAGCACGTACATGAGATGCACCGGGTTCGCCGCGACCTCGGTTGAATCGAAGTTGAACACCCGCGACAGGATCTTGAACGCGAAGCGGGTCGACACTCCGGTCATGCCTTCGTCTACACCCGCGAAGTCGCGGTATTCCTGATACGACTTGGCCTTTGGATCGGTGTCCTTCAGATTTTCACCGTCGTACACCTGCATCTTCGAGAAGAGACTGGAATTCTCCGGCTCCTGCAGGCGCGTCAACACCGACATCTGCGCCATCATCTTCAGCGTGCCGGGCGCGCATACCGCGTTCGCCAGCGAGGAATTGCGCAACAGCTTCTCGTAGATCTTGATCTCTTCGCCGTAGCGCAGGCAATACGGTACTTTTACGACGAAAATCCGGTCGAGCAAGGCCTCATTGTTGCGGTTATTGCGGAACGCCTTCCACTCAGACTCATTCGAGTGAGCCAGAATCACGCCGTCGAACGGGATGGCGCCGAAGCCCTCCGTGCCCTTGAAGTTGCCTTCCTGGGTGGCGGTCAAGAGCGGGTGCAGAACCTTGATTGGCGCCTTGAACATTTCGACGAATTCGAGCAGCCCCTGATTCGCGAGGCACAGGCCACCGGAGTAGCTATACGCATCGGCGTCGTCCTGGGCGTATTGCTCCAACTTGCGGATGTCGACTTTACCGACCAGCGATGAAATGTCCTGATTGTTTTCGTCGCCCGGTTCGGTCTTGGCGATACCGATCTGCCGCAGGATGGACGGATAGCGGCGCACGACGCGGAACTTGCGGATGTCGCCGTTGTATTCGTGCAGCCGTTTGACTGCCCACGGACTCAGAATGCTCTTCAGATAGCGGCGTGGAATGCCGTACTGCTCTTCGAGAATCGGGCCGTCTTCGTCGTAGTCGAACAGACCCAGCGGCGACTCGTTCACCGGCGAGCCTTTGATGGCATAGAACGGCACGCGTTCCATGAGTTGCTTCAAACGTTCCGCGATGGATGACTTACCGCCGCCAACCGGGCCAAGCAAATACAGGATCTGCTTCTTTTCCTCGAGCCCCTGGGCCGAGTGCCGGAAGTACGCGACCACCTGTTCGATCACGTCTTCCATTCCGTAGAACTCACGGAATGCGGGGTATACCTTGATGACCTTGTTCGCGAAGATACGCGAGGTGCGCGGATCGTTGCGAGTGTCGATCTGTTCGGGTTCTCCGATTGCCGTCAACATGCGTTCGCCAGCCGTAGCGTACGCGGCGGGATTGTCTTTGCAGAGCGCGAGATACTCCTCGAGCGAGAGTTCATCTTCTCGCGTTTTCTCGAAGCGGGTCGCGAAACTGCTGTAGATATCCATGCTACCTCCTCGCCAAAGTCTAGACCGATGTCGTGCGCGGCGCGCTAATCGGAAACGACATCGCTCGAATTCATCCTAAACCCTTTTAAATTTTTTTTCACGGACTACGTGATGAAAATCGTGCCGTGTCACCCTCCCTACATTCCTCACTTGGAAACACCGTTTCGGTCACCTACAATCTTCGACCGGATTGCCCAGGATTGCAGCCACCTGTACTGCTATCTTGCGCGAAACGTCACGTATTCCAGCATGCTTTTACGCACATACCTGATGCATGCATCCCGCCTTGCACCTGCGCATCGCAGACAACGCAGCGTGCTTTTTTCCTCAACGCGCAGCACAGCGTTTTCGTGCACACGGTTCACGCCGTGTTACATCTCTTCGAGCGTGGCCGCAGGTAACGGTGTGTTACCGCGCGTGACACTTCATCGCTTCGTCACCGCTGGGCCGCATTCGTTCACTGCACATCAAACGTGAGGGTACGCTGTCCCGCCAGCGCATGCGATATCCACAACGCCCGCATGGTTGGCCGCTGACATAACGCTATTTCGGCGACTCGCGTGCGGCCTTTGATAGGTGTATACGGGTAAGAGAACAGCCTGGATGCGTCGATGGCGAGAGCGAGGCCGTGCGAACACCGGCATGCGGCGCCGGCACGGCTCGTCGGAGAGTGGCGCTTACATGCCGGATGGATGCTCAGGTCAGCGCGATTTCGACTTCGCCGAGCCCATCGATATGGCCGCGCACGATGCCGGCCTTCGTCACACGATGCGCACCGACATAGGAGCCGGTGGTAATGGTCCATTCGGGTTCGATCGTGATGCCCATGGCCGCGCAATGATTCACGAACCAGACCAGCAACTCGCGCGGATCGCCGACTGGATTGCCGGTGGCCTCCGGCACCAGCGAGGCGCCGTCAAAGCTCAATTCCAGCTCCGGCGAAACGAAATCGAACGTGCGGGCGAATCCCGCGTAAGCCACCGGGTGTCCGGTGATGAGCGCGCCGTTGTTCTGCGCATCGGCCAGTTGCGCGAGCGGCGCGATATCGGGCCATTCGCCAAAGCGGCTATCGACGATCTCGATGGCCGGCAGCACCACGCCCACCCGCGCGAGCACCTCGTCGCGCGCATAAGCCTCGCCGCGCGGCTTGATCGCCTCGTTGAAGCGAAAGGCGATCTCCAGTTCCAGCAAAACGCGGAAAAAGCCACGGTGTTCGATGCGTGCGGGCGACTCGAACACCAGCGAAGCCGGAATCGGCGCGCCCGAAGCCGCCCCGCCCGGCGCCTTGGCGCCGATTTTCCAGGCGCCGGTCGACTCGCCCAGGCCGGCGATCACCGCCTGCTGGATCGCATAAGCCGTGGCCGCGTCGGGCGGCAGACTGTCCGGCGGCGGGGCATCGATGGGGAGGTGTTGCCTGCGCGCTTCAATGAGGCGTTGCGCTAGGTCGTGTGGCGTCATGTCGGTCCTTTCTGGCTGGCGCATCGAAATGGTTCGGATTGGCATGAGCGGAGCCGGGCGATGCCGCACGGCGCAGCGTTTCAGGGCAGGCAGAGCCCGGCGCGGCAGTCGCGCAGAACACCTGGGGCCGCCGAAGTTACCGGCACGCGAGGTAGTCGCGCCCGTCAATGTACCGGATCGCGGCTCGGACCGGGACGCTTACTGCGCTGACAACGAAAAAAGACCACGATTGCATGCGCAACCGTGGTCTTTCGATCGTTCGCTCCAGTCTGCCGTGGCGCGGCTCACGCGAGATGCGCGGCCGGGACGCTCAGAAGGTTTCCCAGTCGTTATCGCTGCCCGCCGCTGCCGGCGTGGAGGCCGGGGCCGCACCGGCGGCTGAAGTCGGCGCCGCCCCCGGTGCCCGTGCCGCGGCGGGGGCTGCCGCAGAAGCACGCGCGCGTGTGCCTGCCGCCGCCGTCTTACGCACCGCGGGCCGGGCCGCCGTGCGCTGCGTCGTCTGCGCCACCGGCGCCGTGTAGGCGCCCTCTTCGAGCTGGAATACCGCCACGGCGGTACGCAGCTTGCCGGCCTGATCTTCGAGCGACTGCGCTGCGGCCGCAGCCTCTTCCACCAGCGCCGCATTCTGCTGCGTCACTTCGTCCATCTGCGTGACGGCGCGCGCCACCTGCTCGATGCCGCTGCTCTGCTCTTCGGAGGCAGCGGCGATCTCGCCCATGATGTCGGTGACACGCTGCACCGCGCCGATGATCTCGGTCATCGTGCGGCCGGCCTGGTCGACCAGCGCGGAGCCGGATTGCACCCGCTCCACCGAAGTGTCGATCAGTTCCTTGATTTCCTTCGCGGCCGCCGACGAGCGCTGCGCCAGGCTGCGGACTTCCCCAGCCACCACCGCGAAACCACGGCCTTCTTCACCGGCACGGGCTGCTTCGACCGCGGCGTTGAGCGCCAGGATGTTGGTCTGGAAGGCAATACCTTCAATAATAGAAATAATGTCGGAGATTTTGGCGGAACTCTGGTTGATATCGCCCATAGTGCCGACCACCTGGCCGACGACCGCGCTGCCCTTGTTGGCGATTTCCGAGGCATTCGCGGCCAGCGCGCTCGCCTGGCGGGCGTTGTCGGCGTTCTGCTTCACGGTGCCGGTCAATTCGTCCATGCTCGAAGCCGTTTCCTGCAGCGCCGAGGCCTGCTCTTCCGTGCGCGAGGACAGATCGAGGTTGCCGGCGGCAATCTGGCGCGTCGCCGTGGCAATCGATTCGCTGCCGCCGCGCACCGAACGTACCGTCTCGGTCAGGCTGCGCTGCATTTTGGCGATGCCTTCGAGCAGCAGGCCCATTTCGTCACGCGAGGTCACGACGACCGGGCGGCGCAGATCGCCCGCGGCGATCGCATCGAAATGTTCCAGCGCGTCCGACAGCGGCCGGCCAATCGAGCGCGTGAGCGTCAGGTACGAAAAGAACGCCGCCAGCAGCCCGACGATCACCGAGCCGATACTCACCAGCCGGAAAGTGGCGAAATTGCTCTGGGCGCTATCGAAGCCGTCCTGCGCCTGGGTGAACTGGAGCTTGCGCAGGGCTTCGTCGGAGGCCAGCAGGTCGTTGTATTTGACTTGCAGGTCCTTCGCCGCCGCCACGACCTTGGACTGATCGGTTCCGGAGACGATCACGGCGAAAGAATCCATCGCCTGGTAGAGCGGCGCGCGCTTGGCGGCGACTTCCTGGGCGAGGCGGTCCTCTTCGGGGCCACGCGGCAGATCGTAATATTTCTTCCAGGCGGCATCCGAGCCGGCGCGCATGCTTTTCGCGCGCTCGACGGTCGCCGCGACTTCCGGCGTGCCGAACAGGAACGCGGCCCGGTCGAGCGCCAGACGCTCGCGCGCGATGAACAGCTCGGCATTGCCGATAGCAACCGCGCTCGGCATCTCGTTGGTGAACGTGTTGTGGTAGGCGTCATTCGAGCGGCTCATGCCCGTCAGACCGAGAACGCCGATGATCAGCAGCAATGCGGCGAGAAAAGCCATCGTCAGGCCGATCCGTGCCTTGATGGTGATGCCCTTGTTCAACATGCTTCTTCCTGTGACGTATGAGGATGTGCTTGCACGGCGTGCGGCCGGGGTCGCCCCGGTCTACCCGGCGCCTTATGAACTGGCGCTCTAACAATCGTTTACGGCATTCGGACGATATTCTTAAAACTTTTATATGGTCTGAAGAAATTTGGCGTAGTAACGGGTATGAATTACAAGCTACGGGAAGGGGACAGGCGGCGGCAATGGCTTACGGAAGGGCGCGGCGCAGGCTGCGCCCGGCGCGCCGGCGGTGTGGATCCGGTGCGGCTTGAAGGGGGTCTCAATGGGAAATGCGGCGCGTTTCAGGATCTTTCACGAAGGCCGAGGTGAAAGGCCGCGCCGCCCTTCACCTCGGTGCATCTGACGTCGCTGTCGCCCGCCGGCCTCGCGCCGGCTAGCTGTACTTATGCCGTGATGCCGCGCCGGCCCGCGTCGGCTCCGGCGCCCGCCCAAGCCTGGGTGGATTCGCGCACGATCAGGCGCGGCGCCACCACCCGTCTGCGCGGCGGCGCGCCTGGCGTGCCGGCGGCGGTGCCGGTGATCCGCTCGATCAGGGTTTGCGCCGCCATCTCGCCGAGCGCGCGCACCGACTGCCCCACCGTCGACAAAGCCGGATAGGTGAAACGCCCCAGTTCGATATCGTCGAAGCCGATCACCGAGCAGTCGCGCGGCACGTTGATGCCGCGCTCGGCAGCCGCGCGCAATGCGCCGATCCCCATCATGTCGTTGCCGGCGAAAATCGCCGAGGGCATCACCGTCTCGAATAGCTGGCTCGCCGCCCGATAGCCGCCGGTGCCGGAAAAATCGCTTTCGACGATCGCGCCCGGTGCGATCTCGATGCCGCGCTCCGCCATGGCGCGGATAAAGCCGTGCACACGCATCGCGCTGACCGCCGTGGCCACCGGCCCGGTGATACAGCCGATCTTCACATGGCCGAGTTCGAGCAGATGGCGGGTGGCCAGGTAAGCGCCCTTTTCGTGGTCGATCTGCACCAGATCCGCCGACAATCCCTCGATATTGCGGTCCACCACCACCAGCGGCTCGTGCGCGTCCGCCAGCGCCTGGGCCAGCACGGCGTCGTCGCCGGCCGAGGCCACGATCAGCCCGTCGATGCGCTTTTCCTGCAACACCCGCAGGTAGTTGCGCTGCTTGGCCGGATCGTCGTCGGAATTGCAGAAGAACACGCAGTAACCGTTGCGCGCGCAACCGTCTTCGATGCCGCGCGCCAGCTCCGCAAAATACGGGTTCGTGCTGTTGGGCACCACCAGCCCAATGGTCGCGGTCGCACGCGCCTTCAGCGACCGGGCGACCGCCGACGGCACATAGTGGAGTTGACGGATCGCATGTTCGACTTTCGCGCGCACATCGGCCGACACCGGCCGTGAGTTGTTCACGACGTGTGAAACCGTCGTGAACGATACCCCTGCCACGGCTGCTACATCCTTGATGGTCGCCATAACCTGTTGCTCTCCTGCCTGTTTTCCCGCCGGCCGGTGCGACCTGCACCGGACCGGGCGTTTGCATCAATGACAGATCCAACCCGCTCGTTCCATGCCCTGCCTGCTGCCTGTTGCTCTGTGCCGGCAAGCGCCGCGCCGCTAGCTGCGCTTGCGCCGGCTTCTGTATGTATCCAGCACCACCGCCACCACGATCACCGCGCCGGTAATGATGCGTTTGGTGGGCTCGTTCGCGCCGATCTGCGCGAGCCCCGCCGCCAGCACCGAAATGATCAGCACGCCGAAAAACGTGCTGATCACCGACCCGCGGCCGCCCATCAGGCTCGTGCCGCCGATCACGACGGCCGCGATCACCTGCAGCTCGATGCCGTCGCCCGCGTTGGGGTCGGCGGCTTCGAGCCGCGAAATCTGGAACAGCGCCGCGAGTCCGGACAGCGCGCCCATCAGCGCAAACACGATCACCTTGTAAGGACGCGGATTGACACCCGCCAGCCGCACCGCTTCCTCATTGGTGCCGATGCCCACCAGATAGCGCCCGAACACCGTGCGCGTGAGCACCAGATGCGCGAGCACCATCACCGCCACGGCGATCACGAAGGCCGGTGAGATACCGAACGCGATCGGGTTGGACAGCACGTCAAAGGCGTCACCGATATAGGCGGTGCGCGAGTTCGTCATCTGATACGCAAGACCGCGCGCCGCTTCGAGCACACCGAGCGAGACGATGAACGACGGAATCCGCCAGCCCACCGTGATCGCGCCCGTCACCGTGCCGCTCAGCGCGGCCGCGGCCATGCCGAGCAAAGCCGCCGGCAGCGGCGGCCAGTGCCACCTGAGCGCCGCCACGCTGACCACCGACGCACCCAGCGCCAGTACCGAGCCGACTGACAGATCGATCCCCGCGATGATCAGCACGAAGGTCATGCCCACCGCCATCACCACCAGATCCGGAATCTGGTTGGCGATCGTGCTGAACGTGTCGTAGGTCAGAAAGTGCGAACTGAGCACCGAAAACAGCGCAATCATCGCCAGCAAGGCGCCCGCCAGCCCCAGGTAATTCGAAAAACCGAGGCGCGTGCCGGCCGGCTTGCCGCTCGCGAGCGGCGCGGACGGATCGGCCGCGGGCGGTTTGACGTCCGTAGCGCCCGCAACGCCATGGGCGCCGCGCTGATGGCCGTCCGGAGGCACCGCTGGTCCGGTCATGACAGACTCCCTGCTTCATTGACGCTGGCGGCGGCGTTCAGCAAGGTCTCGCGCGCCCGGTACCCGGCGAATGCGGCGGCCAGCAGCGCGTCCTGACTCCAGCTGTCGCGCTCGAACACCCCCGTCATGCGTCCCGCCGACATCACGCCGATGCGGTCGCAAATCAGCGTCAGTTCGCGCAGGTCGCTCGATACCACCACGAGCGCGCGGCCCTCGCGGGCCAGTGCGCCCATCAGACCGTAGATGTCGAACTTCGCGCCCACGTCGATGCCGCGCGTCGGTTCGTCGAATAACAGCACCTGGCAATCGCGCGCCAGCCAGCGGCCAATCACCACCTTCTGCTGGTTACCGCCCGACAGCTCGCCGACGATCTGGGCCGGCCCGGAGCTGCGAATCCGCATTGCCGCGATCTGTTTTTGCGCGAGCGCGTTTTCGCGCCCCGCATCGACCACGCCGTGACTTGCCACACTGCCGATATTGCCCAACGACACGTTGGCGGCAATCGGTTGCGGCAGCAGCAAGCCTTCGCCCTTGCGGTCTTCGGTGATCAGCGCGATACCGAGCCGCACGGCGTCCGTCGGCGAGTCGATCCGCACCGGCGTCGGCGCGGCGCCCGGCGTCGTCGCCAGCGATACCGTGCCGCCGTCCTTCTGGTCCGCACCGAAGATCAGCCGCATCAGCTCGGTCCGGCCAGCGCCGATCAAGCCGCTGATACCGAAAATCTCGCCCGCGCGCACCTCGAAGGACACGTCGTTCACCACCTTGCCGCGCGTCAGGCCCTCGACCTTCAGAAGCGGCGCGCCGATCTTGCGCACGCCCAGATCGATCTGTTCGCCGATCTCGCGACCCACCATCAACGTGACGATCTGCTCGCTCGTCAGCGCGTTCATGGCCTCGACCTTGACGAGCCGGCCATCGCGCAGCACGGCGACCCGCTCGGCCACCCTGGCCAGTTCCTCGAGCCGGTGCGAGATGTAAACCAGCGCGACGCCGCGCGACTTGAGCCGCCCGATCTGCTCGAACAGCAGGTCGACCTCGCGTGCGCTCAGCATCGCGGTCGGCTCGTCGAGAATCAGCACGCGGCAGTCGCCGATCAGGTTACGGGCAATTTCGACCATCTGCTGATGGCCGATGCCCAGTTCGCCGACCAGCGTGTCGGGGTCGATCGCTTCGAGCCCGACCTGCGCCATCGCGGCCCGCGCATCTTCACGTAGACGGCGCCGGTCGATCCAGCCGAAGCGCAGCGGACCCGTCTGCGGCAAGCGGTTCAAAAACAGGTTTTCGGCCACCGAAAGGGTGGGCAGCAGATTCAGTTCCTGCATCACCATGCGCACACCGAGCGCCTCGGCCTCGGTACGGCTGCCCGGCGCATACGGCATGCCGCCAAGCTGCATCGTGCCGGCGTCCGGCACGACGAGGCCGCCGATGATCTTCGACAAGGTGCTCTTGCCAGCGCCGTTTTCGCCCGTCAGCGCCAATGCCTCGCCGGCAAAGAGCGAAAGCGCAACGTCGGCGAGCACGGGTTCGGCATACGTCTTGCCGATCCCCGTCACGGACAATACGGCGGGCAGTGCCTGATGAGCGGTCAATTCCATTGCGATCCTGGTTCCGGGGCCGCCTCTTCAGGGCTTCAGACGGACGGCAACCGGCTGGAGCCCGGAACTGGGCGACCACGTGTCATGCCGGCTCAAGGCGGGTTCTGCGCTGGACTTTCCAGCGGACCCCGTCCCGCCGCGTCCGACATGACGCTTATCTCTGGAATAACGGCGGCTGCGCGGCTTTCTTGAGCGTTTATTGAATTGGCGCGAACCAGTCGTGTGAACTTGCCCTGCAACCCGGCCGAACCGGGCGTCCCGGCCGGCTAAACGGGCCTGTCCTGCTGGCCGCGGGCGCGCCGAACTGTGGCGCGAACGCGGCCGTGATTGCAATTGCGATTGCAGTTATTACTGTAAGCCCATGGGCTCTCGGCTTCAGGCGGATCTCAAGCCGGCCTCAGGCTGGCTTAATTCGGCTCCAGGTTGGCCCCCCGGTTGGCCTTCAGCAAGCCTTGGCCGGTTACTTCGTGACCAGATCGACCGGCGTTTCCACCACGCCGGACAGCTCGCCCTGCTTCTTGTGCTCGCTTAAGGCCTTGAGCGCCGTATCGATGCCGAACACCGCCTGCTTGGCCGCGTACTGATCGGCGGTAGCGAGCACTCGGCCGTCCTTGAGCATCGGCTTGATGGCGCCGATGTTGTCGTAGCCGACCACGTACACCTTACCCTGCTTGCCGGCCGCGCGCACAGCCGAGACCGCGCCGATCGCCATGTTGTCGTTGCCGCACAGCAGCGCCTTCAGGTTCGGATATTCATTGAGCATGGCCGATGCGACTGCATTGCCCTTGTCGATTTCCCATTCACCCGACTGCACCGAGTCGATCTTCGCGCCGACCTGCTGCATCGCCGCCTTGAAGCCAGCGGTGCGCTGCTGCGCATTGGTGGTGGTCGATACGCCTTCGACGATGGCCACCTCGTCGCCCGCCTTCAGCTTCTTCGCCAGATACTCGCCGACCTTCTGTGCGCCCTTGGCGTTGTCCGGGCCGACGAACGGCACGTTCAGGTCCTTCGACCTGAGTACGTCCGGGTCGAGCCGGTTGTCGATATTCACGACGATGATGCCGGCGTCGATCGCCTTCTTGACCACCGGCACCAGCGCCTTCGAGTCGGCCGGCGCCAGCACGATCGCATCGACCTTCGACACGATCATCTGCTCGACGATCTGGATCTGGGCCGCCGTGTCCGTCTCGTTCTTGATGCCGTTGGTGATCAGGTCGAACTGGCCGGTGTTGTGCTTCTGATAGTCCTTCGCGCCATTTTCCATGGTGAGGAAGAACTCATTGGCGAGAGATTTCATGACGAGCGCCACGCGCGGTTTTTTGGCGGCTTGCGCATGGGCGGACGAAAAAGGCAACGCAACAGAAGCGGTCAGAGCGACAGCGGCCGTCAGGACGCGGCGGCGAATGCGGTGGTCCATGCAAAATCTCCAGGTTTATAGGCTCGGAATGAGCCTTCGTTTTTCATCAAGCGAAAACGTCTGCGCGGCCCACTTCACATGGAGCCTATCGTCAGTGTCAACGGCCTGCATTGTTGCGACGTACAGGCCGCTCGCCTGCGGCGTGCGGGTATTGCAAATTGCGGCCAGGCCGTTCTGTTCTCGTGCGGGGCGTTGTTCGGAACCAAGTGTAAGCCTGGCTTCAGCATGGACGCCCACGTGGCTTTGACATGGTCTCCCGCCTCGTTTGCGCATGCTGGCCTGCCGCCTGCCCCGTTCGCCGGCGACGGGCCGCTAATGCTGGACCGATATTGCAAGCGATGCAAGTGGGAAGACCGCGCGGGCTTGACGCCAGGGCGTGCGTTCGCAACACGACGCCGCTTGCAGACGGGGCCGGTCGGGCGTCGCAGTGCCGCCGTGCCGCTCGGCTCGGCTCGTCGCCTGGCGCCGCCGCCCTGCCGCCGTGGCCAGGGCCGCGCGCCACCGGCCGCCGGGCGCTGGATCAGAGCCAGCCGGCTTTGCGAAAACGCCACCACAGAAACAGGTCGACCGTGAACATCACGGCGATGCAGATTGGATAGCCGTACTTGTAATGCAGTTCGGGGATCGTCTGAAAGTTCATGCCGTAGATGCCGGCGATCATCGTCGGCACCGCGAACAGCGCGGCGAAGGAGCCGAGGCGCTTGGTCACCTCGCTCTCGGCCAGCGAGATCATGCCGAGGTCGACCTGGATCGCCGTCACGATCATTTCGCGGCGGCCGTCGATGGTCCGCACGATGCGCTCCAGGTGGTCGTAGATGTCGCGGAAATAGGCTTCCATCCCGGAGCACACCTGCGGAACGCGGCCGCCGCTCAGTTTGCTGATGGCTTCCTGCAACGGCGCGACGTGATGCTGCAGGCTCACGAGGCGGCGCTTGAGCGAATACAGGTCCTCGATGATCGCCCGCGACGCGGCCAGGTCGTTCTTGCCGAAGATGCGGTCTTCGACTTCCTCGATTTCCGCGCCGAGCGACTCGAGAATCGGGAAGTAGCGATCGACGATTTCGTCCGCGAGTGCATACAACACGAAGCCCGAGCCTTCCTTGAGCAGATGCGGTTCGCGCTCGCAGCGCTCGCGCACGCTGGTAAAACCAAAACGGGTGCGATTGCGCACGGAGAGCACATAATTCGGGCCGACGAACACGTCCACCTCGCCGATCAGCAACTCGCGGTCGTCGTCCATCTCGACCGTGTGCATGATCGCGAACAGCGAGTCGCCGTATTCCTCGATCTTCGGCCGCTGACGGCCCACCAGGGCGTCTTCGACCGCCAGCTCGTGCAGGCCGAATTCCTCTTTCATCACCGCGAGTTCCTCGGGGCTCGCATCCTTCAGCGCGACCCAGACGAAGCACTCGGGCCGCGCCACGTACTCGCTGATGTCTTCGATGGGGATATCGGCCAGCTTGCGGCCATCCTGATAGGCTGCGCAATTGATCAGCATGGTGTGGATTACCTTGAGGTCGGCGCCGCATCTGCGCACTGTCCGGATTTTCGATCAGGACGGCGGGCATGGGCATGAGGACGCAGAAAAGCTGTCATGTTAGCGGCTTTGTATGTCAGAGATGTCAGTGAATTGTGACCCACGCGGTTGGCCGTTAGTTCGAGCCGGCGTGACGGCGAACCGGTGGGCCGCGAACCGACAATCACGAACCACACGCTATTGAGCGACGCGGTGCAGTTCGATGCGGTGATCGGCGTTGAAGGTAACCGAAGCGCGGTTGCTGTAACGCGGATCAGCCGTGACGATGAAACGCATTTCGACGATCGGATCGAACTGCGTCGAGACCGCGATCCGGTGCGCGCCGGGGCTCAGGTAAAAGGCGACGTGCTCGCCATTCAGCAAATCGGTGACCTGCACGCCGTCCACATAGACGAGCGCATCGCGAAAGCGGATGACCAGGTCGCGCGAGCGTTCGCGCCGCACATCCACGGTGACGAGTCCTTCACCTGGCTGGGTAAAGCCCGGCTTGACGATCCGCTCGGCCGGCACCGGCTTGAACGCCACCGGCTCGGCCGGCTCCGAGGCGCAGGCGGCAAGTCCGGCGAGCACGACGGCCGGCACCAAGGCTTTCCGGATAACCCAAAGGTGCTGCGGCATGTGCGTCTCCCCTTTTTATGGCTGTGGCGTTGCGGCGGGTGTGCCGGACTTATGCGTGGCGTGTCTTACGGCTGACGTATCGCTGTTCAGCCATCATAGCAACGTGCGCGGCGTCCGCCACCCTGGCCGAACGGCCAACGGCATGTTCAGCCGGCGGATGGGTCGAACCAACCGGCTGAACCGGTTGCCGCAAGCGGGGAGAAAGTGTGTGTGAGGTGCAGACGGTCAGCACGCGCCGCTAACGCAAACCGAAAACGCGTAGCAGCGCGGACCGCCAAGTGACAAACGCGAAAGCGCCCAGCTTAAACCGTCGCCAGCGCGTCGAGCGACTGCCCTTCGTACAGTTGGCCGAAACGGTTCGCGAGGAAGTCATGCAGCGACACCTGCTCCTGACGCACGAAGCCCTTGTGCGGCAGCCTGTTCTCGCGGAACAGATCGAGCACCGCGCACATCGCGCCGGCGGTGGTGATCTGGATCGCGCTCATCTGCACGCCGCAAACCCGCTTCGCGAAGATCTTGCGCGTGAACACTTCCTCCACCAGTTGACCGTCGCGCATACCCGTCACGGTGATGAAAACCAGCACGACGTCCTGGGCCGTCGACGGCACCGAGCGGCGCATGATCGACTTCAGGTTGTCGCGGTCGCTCGCGAGACGCAGGTCTTCGAGCAGGAACTTCATCAGCTCGCGGTGGCCCGGATAGCGGACCGATTTGTAGTCGAGCGTCTCAACGCGACCCGCCAGGGTTTCGCACAGCGTGCCGAGACCGCCGGAGGTATTGAAGGCTTCGTACTCGGTGCCGTCGAGCGAGAAATGCTCCAGGCCTTCGAGCGGCTGCACCCACTGCGTGCGGCTGTCGCGGATCGCTTCGCACGGCTGGCAGTATTCGTTGATCAGGCCGTCGACGCTCCACGTCAGGTTGTACTTCAGCGCGTTGGTCGGGAATTCCGGCAGTGCGCCGACGCGCATCTTGACGTCGCGGATTTCGCTGAAGCGGTTCGCCAGTTCATGCGCGGCAATGCCGATGAAACCTGGCGCGAGGCCGCATTGCGGCATGAAGGCGTGATCGGATGTCTCGGCGATGGCGCGGATCGCGGTGGTCGCGCGGACGTCTTCGGTCAGGTCGAAGTAATGCACGCCCGCGCCCTTGGCCGCGGTCGCGACGTTGACGGCCAGGTAGTACGGCAGCGCGTTGATCAGCGCGTCGAAGCCCTGCACGGCGGCGCGCAGGGCGGCGGCGTCGGCGGAATCCACGCGATGGGTCGGGATGCCCTGCCCGGCGAGTTTGTCGAGGGCCTGCTGATCGCGGTCGAAAGCGACGACTTCATAATCGCCGGTTTCACGCAGCATATGCGCGATGGTGTGGCCGATCAAACCTGCGCCAACGATGGCAACTTTCATGTGCTTCTCCTTGTTCTGTGTACGCTGTCTCCAGCTTCGAAAGTACGCGGCGCGTGGCGCTGCGCCCGGCGGGCCGAACCCTTGCGAGACAGTTTAGGGAGAAGCAAAAACAGTTTATAGGCGCAAAGTGCTGCGCTATGACCAGCTATTTCGACGAAATGACGATACAAGACGTCAAAGTGACGAAATTGCGTAAAAGCGGTGTAAACGCACCGGCGGCGAAATCAGGACAGGAGCAAAGGCGCGAAGCCACTGCGCATGCACGCGCCCTCACCCGCCGATCATCCCCCGGTCGATCTTGCGCGCCAGAATGATCGACGTCGTGGTGCGTTCGACGCCTTCCAGCGCGCCGATCTGATCGAGCAGGTCGTTGAGCCGGTCGGGCGAATCCGCGCGCAGCCACGCGACGTAATCGAACTCGCCGCTCACCGCGCACAGCAATTGCACCTCGGGCATTTTGCCGAGACGCTTCTGCACGTCGGGGCCGTGCTTAGGCGCGATGATGATGCCCACATACGCATAGATGCTGGCATCGAGCACGTCCTGACCCAGCCGCACGCTGTAGCCGGCGATCACGTTGGTGCGTTCGAGCCGGGCAATGCGCGCAATCACCGTGGTGCGCGCCACGCCGAGCTGACGCGCGAGGTCGGCCACGCTTTCGCGCGCATTGGCCTGCAGCAGCGCGACGAGGTTGCGGTCGAGGTCGTCGAGTTGATCGAGGCGCGGGGGTCTCATCGATGGCAATCTTGTCTGGTGAGTTGAGCAGCGTGCGGCGGATTATCCCATCCCGTCACGAAGTCACCGGCTCTTGGCAGTCGCCGCCTGCGTTTCCGGTTCGTTTCGGTTGTAAGCGTTTGTCGCAACGTAGTCGTATTGTAGGGATATCGTGTTACTAATAGCGAGCTTGGCAAGGCGGGCATTCCGACCGGCTAATCGGCAAGACGCCATCTGCATGACCCGCGCCTTGACCACGCGCTATCTGCGCTGTATCCGAATACGAACGAACATCAGGAGTTTCGATGAAAAAAGCACTGGTAATTCTGGCTTCCACGCTCGCCATGAGCGGCGCCTTCGCACAAACCGCTGCACCGGCGTCGGCTCCCGCCGCCTCCGCGCAGGCTGGCAAGCACGAACGCAACGTCGAAGACCGCATTGCCTACCTGCACTCGCAGCTCAAGATCACCCCGGCGCAGGAAACGCAATGGAACGCCTTTGCTGATGTCATGCGCAGCAACGGCGACACCATGGGCACCCTGTTCAAGCAGCGTCACGATGCAGGCCCGCAGTCGGCGATCGACGACATGAAGCAATACGCGACCATCGCCCAGGCGCACGCCGACGGCATGAAGAAGCTGGTCGACGCGTTCGAACCGCTCTACAGCAGCCTCTCGCCGGAACAGAAGAAGCTGGCCGATCAGACCTTCCGTCAAGGCCCGAACGCCGGCGCCGGCGGCAAAAAGCACGGTAAGGCGCAGTAATAAAGCCCGCGCTTTATTTGCGTCGTCATTGGCGTCGTTATTGACGCTTCAGCCTGGCTCCGCACAACGCCTGCCCTCACCGGCAGGCGTTGTGCTTTATGCTTCTGGCATGATTCGGCTCTTACCTTTCTGGCGCTCTGCTTCATGATCGAACTCAAGAACCTCGACCTGCGCCTCGATGCGGCCGCGCAACGTGTCGTCAAGGACGAAACCGTCGCCGTCGCCTTCGCCACTGAGGACGGCGAGCTGATGAGCCTCGAAGGTCCGAACCGCTATGTCCCGCGCGATGCGCTGGTAACCGGTTCGACTGGTGAGCGTTGGGTGGTGTCGCGCGATCGTTTCGACGCGAAATATGTTCCTGCGGATGCCGCGCTCGTCCATGGCGAGCCGGGACCGTACCGCAACCGGCCGGCCGTGGTGCTGGCACGGCAGATGAGCGAACCGTTCTCGCTGGCGCGCACCGCGGCCGGCGGCGACGTGCTGCGCGGCAGCGCTGGCGACTGGGTCATGCAATACGCGCCGGGCGACTATGGCGTCGTGCAGGCGGCGCGTTTTGCCAAGGTTTATCGGCCGGCGGATTGATGCCACGGCGCCGGGCGCGCCCGGCAAGTCATGCGAACTGCTCGTCGAGTTCGATCGTGACTTCGCGCGGCACTGCCTCGCCGTTCGCGTACTGCTCCTCCAGCGAGCCGATAGTGGCCTCGACATAGGCACGCAACACCGCGAAACTGCGGCCGCGCTGCCGTGCCGGCATGGCCCGGTAACGCGCCAGCACGGCAGCCGTCATGACGATGCTCACCGTGATGCGGCGCGCCGCCGCGCCGAAGCGCATCGCGACCCAGTGCACCGCCAGGGTCGGCGTGCCGTCCTCGGCCGCACGCTGGATGAATTGCGTCTGCTCGGGGAACAGGTCGCTGATGACCCGCGCCAGCTCTTCGAAGTCAGGGCTCGCGCAGTCGTATTGATAGGCTTCCATTTTTACAGACCGAAGGTTGGAAAATCGCCAGAGAATGGGATGGGTGCGCAGAGTCGTACTTAAGCCCGGGGTTCAGGCGCGAGTCTGGGCCACTTGCGCCTCGCGGCGGAAAATTTTCACCAGCACGCCTGCCACGATCAGCGCCAGTAAGGCATACAGGCCGTCCACCGCGGCGAGCGGCAGGACCTTGGCCTGAAACAGCGCCGCGGGGCCTTCGACGAACGCATGCGCCGCGATCGCCAGCGGCAGGATCCAGCGCCGGCCGGCGCGCACGCCGCGCCACATCAACACCGACAGCCCGATCTGCAACACCAGCGCGGCCACGCGTTCCAGCACGAAAATGCCCGCTGTCTGCGGCGACAGGCTGGCGAGGATCAGGTGAATGCGCATCATCGAATCGACCGGGATATCGCCCAGGTAGGTCTCGAGCTCGCCACGGTTTTCGACCACGGCAAATACGATCCACTGTATCTCGACCAGCACGCCGACAATCCACGCCTCGCCGCCGCCGTGGCCGATGCCGTAGCCGAGCGCCGTGCTATCGCCGGTCGAAGGCGCCGGCGCCTTGCTGAACCGCCTGCCGGCTCGCGGCTCGGCCGTCACCGTGCCCGCGGCGCCGGCCGTGGCGCGCCGCCACATCAACTGCATCGCGACGTAACGCCCCACCTCCTGACAGACCCCGGCCACCAGCGCGCCGTAAATGACGAAGCTGACCGGATTCGACAACCACGCGGCGGTGGTTTCGTTCTGATGCAGCACATAGCCGTTGACGGCGCGCTCGATCACCATCGCGCACAGCGCGAACACGGCGACGCCCGCGATCGAATCGCGGGCGCTCAGGCCGAACGGACGGCGCAATTGCCGGTACAGCATGATCGGTAAAACCGCGACGAACAGCGTCGCGAGGGCCAGACAAGTCAGCGTGAGAGGTGCAACAACCATGAGTTTCCTTGCGATGACCGGCGCGCATTGCCGCGCCGCAGCCCGAATGATCGCAGATCAGCGCGAAGTTGAGGCGCGCACGATCAATTCGCCGGGCAGCAGGCAGTCGCGCGCAGCGCCCTCGACGCCGTCGATACGCTCGTGCAGAAACTCCACCGCGCGATAGCCGATCTGATAGGTCGGCTGACGGATCGTCGTGATGCCGGCGAATTCAGCCCATTCGGGGTCGTCGACGGACAGCAGCGCAACGTGCTCCTGCCAGCTCGCGCCATGGCGCGCATTCAGATGCCGGGCGAGACACAGCGCCACCGGAGCATTGGCCGCGAACAAGGCGACACGGCGAGAGTCCGTAGCCGGGAAGTCCGGCTGAGCCGCAAACACGGCCTCCACCGCACGGTCCAGTTCAGCCAGCGTCTCCTCGAGCGCCGCTGCGTCGCCCAGCTCCAGCACCACCGTATGCCCTCGCGCGCGCGTCTGGCCGTCGAGCGCCGCGCGAAACGCCGCCTCGCGCAGGCGTCGCGAGCTGACCCGCTCGAACGGCTGCACGACGAACCAGATGTCGTCGAAACCGCGCTCCAGCAGATGACGCGTGGCCAGCTCGACCGCCGCCGTATTGTCGAGCCCGACCATATCCGCAACGAGGCCCTCCACCATGCGATCCACCAGCACCGCGGGAATCCCGCCGTCGCCTACCGGCCGCAGGGTTTCTTCGCGCACGCCGAGCGCGTTGACGATCACGCCTTCCACGCGGTATGTGCTCAGCAGTTGCAGATAGCGGCGCTCCATTTCCACCTCATTGGCCGCGTGGCAGATGAGCGGCATATAGCCGAGCGCCTGACAGGCGGCTTCGACGCCTTGCAGCACCCCGACCGAATAGGGATTCGTCAGATCCGCGACCAGCATGCCGATCAGACGGTTGCGGCCGCGCTTCAGGCCGCGCGCCATCTGGTTGGGCTGATAGTCGAGGCGTCCAATGGCCGCTTCG
Organism: Paraburkholderia sp. BCC1885; assembly: GCF_900996235.1. Lineage (GTDB taxonomy): Bacteria > Pseudomonadota > Gammaproteobacteria > Burkholderiales > Burkholderiaceae > Paraburkholderia. Next base: position 143,493 of record NZ_CAAJGM010000022.1, on the reverse strand, counting down.
ATGCGCGCGCGCAACTCGGGCGACAGCACGCTCAGCTCGCCGTTCAGGTAGCGCGACACGCTGGTCTTGCCGGTGCCGGCTTCGCGCGCCACATCGGTGATGGTGGCGCGGCGCGGGGCGGCCGGGTGAGGATGGCTCACAGCACGCTCACTTGCGCAGGACCTCGCGGTTCACGACGTTACGCGTCAACGTGCCGTCGAGCGCGGCAACGAGGTTCTCCGCCGCGTTCAAGGCCATGGCGTGGCGCGTCTCCGCCGTCGCCGAACCGATGTGCGGCAAGGCCACCACGTTCGGCAGCGACAGCAGCGGCGAGTCGGCCGGCAGTGGTTCGGTGGCGAATACATCGAGACCGGCGGCGTGGATCGTGCCGTCGCGCAGCGCTTCGATCAGCGCGGGTTCGTCGACAGTCGGGCCGCGCGAGGCGTTGATCAGGATCGCGCTCTTCTTCATGGCGCGTAATTGCGCCGCGCCGATCAGATGCTGCGTCTCGGGCGTGAGCGGCACCTGCAGGCAGACGAAGTCGGAGGTAGCCAGCAACTCGTCGAGCTCGACGCGACGCGCGCCGTAAGCCTCTTGCGCGTGCGGATTCGGATTGCGGTTGGTGTAGAGCACGCGCATGTTGAAACCCAGCGCCGCGCGCCGCGCCACCGCGCCGCCAATCCGCCCGAGGCCGACGATGCCGAGCGTCTTGCCCTGCACCTCGACGCCGAATTGCGCCGGCCCCACGCCACCCTGCCATTTGCCGGCCTTGACCCACTCGGCCAGTTCGACCACCCGGCGCGCGGTGGCGAGAATCAGCGCGAACACCGTATCCGCGGTCGATTCCGTCAGCACGTCCGGCGTATGCGCGAGCAGGATGCCGCGCTGCGTGAGGTCGGCCACGTCGAAGTTGTCGAAGCCCACCGAAATCGTCGACAGCGCCTTGAGCTTCGTCGCGCCATCGAGCATCGCCGGGGTGATCTTCACGCTCGCGCCGATTGCGCCGTGCGCGTCCCTGAGAGCCGCGACGAACGCGTCATGCTGCTCCGCATCGACCTGCACTACCTCGGCATGCTTTTGCAAATACGCCAGCACGTCGTCGGGCAGCGGCTTGTAGGCAACGATCCTGTTCATCTGCTTATTTTCCTTGCAATGGAGTGGCGACGCGCTGCGCCGAAACCGGCGGCTGCGGCTTGACGGCGAGCGTCAAAATCACCGCGGCGACGAGCGCCGCGCTCATGAAACCATACGATGCCGCCGGCGACCCGGTCGCACCGTTCAAATAACCCACCAGATACGAGCCGACGAACGAGCCTAGCGCACCCATGCCGTTGATCAGGGCCATCGCGCCGCCCGCGACGTTTTTCGGCAGCAGTTCCGGCACGATCGCGAAGAACGGCCCATACGGCGCGTACATCGACGCGCCCGCGATCACCAGCAGCCCGTACGAGGTCCAGAAATGCGTCGAGCCGACGGCATACGACGCCGCGAACGCCAGCGCGCCGATCAGCAGGAGCGGCCAGACGAATATCTTGCGACGATTCAGTTTATCCGATGCCCACGACACCGCCAGCATGGCGAGGGTCGCGGCCAGATACGGCAGCGCCGAGAGCCAGCCGGTTTCCACCATACCGAGCGTCGAACCGTTTTTCAGAATCGACGGCAGCCACAGCACGAAACCGTACACGCCGATGCTCCAGCAAAAGTATTGCGCGCAGAGCTTGAGCACTGCGGCCGAACGAAATGCCTCGCCGTAGTTGCGTACTGGTTTAAGCGCGGCCTGTTCGGCACGCAGCGTCGCGGCAAGCTGGTCCTTTTCCTGCTGCGTGAGCCATGAAACTTGCGCCGGCTTGTCCTGCACGATGAACCACCAGCACACGGCCCAGATGATGGCCGGCGCCCCTTCGGCGACGAACATGGGGCGCCAGCCGAACGAATGCACCAGATAACCGGACACCACCGACATCCACAGCACCGTCACCGGATTGCCGAGAATCAAAAAGGTGTTGGCGCGCGAACGCTCGGGCCTGGTGAACCAGTTGCTGATGAAAATCAGCATGGCCGGCATCACGGCGGCCTCGACGACACCGAGCGCGAAGCGCAGCGCCATCAGCGAGGCAATATTGCTGACCACGCCCGTGAGCGACGCGCAGCCGCCCCACAGGATCAGGCTCCAGAACACCAGCTTTTTAACGCTGCGGCGTTCCGCGTAGATCGCGCCGGGAATCTGGAAGAAGAAGTAGCCGAGGAAGAACAGCGCGCCGATCAGCGATGCCAGCCCCTTGCCGATGCCGAGATCCTGGTTGATCCCCGCAGCCGAAGCAAAGCCGAAGTTCGCGCGGTCGAGGTAGGCCAGGCTATAGGTGATGAAGACGATCGGCATGATCGTCCACCAGCGGCGGATGGCGCGCGATGAGGTCATGGGCGTTCGACTCCTGGGCTCCCTGCGAAGCGTTCGAGCCTGTCTTTCCGCGGATGGAACCGGTTCCAACCCTTCCGATAAAAAAAGTGCCGAGGCACTTGGAACGTTTACATCGTCCCTCGAATACAGGTCGTCACGCCATAGAGGAATTCCCTGGCGCTCAGCGCAGGCGATAACGCCGCCGCGCCGTCATTTGCGTGGTGGCGTTTTACGCAATGGCAGGCGCAGTTCCCGGCCAGGCGACATTACCGCCGCACACATGCTGACGCACACGCTGACGCGAGAAATAATCCACGCACCACTTTCCGCTTCTGCCCAAGGCTTCGGGACGATGCGCCAGAAACAGGCGCGTGGCGTGCTTTTGCTCCTGGGTCGATTTTTTTACGAGTCCGGTGATGGCAGGATCGCGCCGCAAATGCGTCGGAATATAGCCGATTCCCACATTGCGCCGGATGAGCGCAATGGCCGTCGGAAAATCCGGCACGAAGATGGGCTTCTGCCCGTCGAGCAGCCACGCCTGCATCGGATTGAAATTGACCGCGGTGTCGCGGATGCACACCGCCGGATAGCGGCGCAACTGCGAGTTCAGCAGCGTATGCGTTTCCCCCGCCAGCGGATGACCGCTGCCGACGACGAAATCCCAGGTCAGCAGACCAAGCGGCTCGCTGACGATGCCCTCCGTGCTGGGCACCGCGTGCGGTGCGCCGATCACCAGATTGACCCGGTTGCCGTAAAGCGCATCCCAGCAGCCGTTATAGACCTCCTGTTGCAGGCTGATCTGGGTCGAGGGAAACGTGTGTTCGAAGTCGCAGATGAAATCGGCCATGACGGCTTGCGGCACGATATTGTTGACCGCGACTTTCAGTTCGCGCTCGCCGCCTTCGTGGACCATCTGCACATTGCGCTTGAGGGTGTCGAAATCGTCGAGAATCGCCTTGCTATAGGAAATGAAATATTCGCCGGCCGAGGTCAATTCGATATAACAACCCTTGCGCAAAAACAGCTGCACACCGAACGCCTCTTCGAGCTTTTTCACCGTATAGCTGATTGCGGACGGCACCTTGTTCAACCGCTCGGCCGCCGCGCTGATGCTCTGGTATTTCGCCACCATGTGAATGACACGAATGCTTTCGTCCGATGCCAGCATGCCCGACTCCCTCGCAGAAAAACGTGTTTCGATGATAGACGCCAGTCTGCGAGGAACTGTCAAAAAACATCATCGTGGAAGGACTTACGCCTGCTTGACCCGCTCGCGCGCCGGCGCAAAGCGACTCAAGATCGCGTAACACACGCAGGCGGTCAGGATGGAGTCCAGCGACGGAATGGTGGTCAGGGTGAGTACACCCTTGACGGCCGCAAAGCCCACCACCGAACCCGCAATCCACGCCACGAAGGTCAACGTTTTGATCTGCGGATCGCTGGCGAGCAGTCTTTCGTCATAGCCGCCGCGGCGGTACAGGAAAAAGTCGGCGATATAAATGCCGGCCACCGGCGGTGTCGCAATGCCCAGAAATAGCAGGAACGGAATGAACCACGCCATGATATCCATGCAGCCGACAATCGCCGCCAGCACGCCCAGCGCGATCGTGATCTGCCATTTCGGAAAGCGCGAAAGCAGCGTGGAGACCACCAGGGTGCCCTGAAACATATTGCCCGAATTGGCGGTCAGCGTGGCGAATACCATGAGCAGTCCTGCTGGAACCAGCGCGCCGAACAACGCCATTGCAGTCAATAAGGAGTCCTTTCCGGTTAACGCGCTCGGCGTAGCGCCCGCCCAATAGAGCAGCGGATACGCCAGCAGAAACGTCACCACGGCGGCGGCCACGGCGTGTTTGCGGTTATGGACGAAGCTGCCGAAGTCGGGCAAGGTCGCCACCAGCACGATGATCGTGCCCACCACCGACGACACCGCCACGCCCCGGTTCATGCTGCTCAGATTAGCCGCGACGGCGGCCGTCCCATGCGTCGCAATGTAGAGGTTGTAGCACAGGACCAGCGCAATCACCGGCACGGCAAACTGCGCAACACGCCCCAGGACCTCGAAGCCGAACGCCGTCGACACCACGAAGATGACACAGCCCGCGGCGACCAGAAGCGGCGCAGGGATTTCAAGGCCCAGTTGCGCCAGCAGATCGTGCACCGAATGGCCGAACATGTTGGCAGTGACCGCGATCCATCCGAACAGGCTCACCGCCAGCAGCAGATTGATGGCCACGGCGCCCTTCTCGCCAAAAGGGTATTTGACGATGCCATAGGTGGGCAGCCGCGCTTTCTCTCCGACGGAGATCGTGACGGCTGCCAGCACGGTCAGGATAATGCCACCCATCGCGACGACGCTTATCAAATCGCTGCTCGACAATTTGCTGCCGAGGCTCGCCGACGACAACAACACGGGTGTCGCGGCGATGCCGAGCAGAATCATCGCAATACGCCAGGCCGGAGCCGTGGCGAGATTCACCTCTGTTTCACGCATAGGAAACTCCACTTTCTAGCCGGGATGAACGGCAATTAACGAGAATCAACGGTCGTGCGCTTCCGATCCACGGAAATGCCCGGTGTATTCCCGCCAGCCACCGTGGCCGGTAATCTCCTTTTGCCCTTCGACCAGCCACGGTTCGGCGAGCACGCCGAGCATCTCCGTGCCGTCGATCAGCCGGATCTTGCCAATCGAAAGACCGGCCGGTTCGCTCAACAGCAGATCGGCCAGAGAAGCCTTCGGCAACTGCCAGATTTCCAGCGCGACGGCCACGCCGCCGTCGGCGACGCGGATCATGCCGGGATGCCGGTCATGAATGCTCCATAGCCGGTAATGCGGATCAGTTTTGTCCTCACGAACGAACACGCCGCCCGCGATCGTCATATTCACGTTCAGTTCCAGGCCGCGCATCAGCGTGCCGTTGACTGCCACCAGGGTGGTCGATGTCATAAGAAATTGCCTCTAGATATGTTGTGTGGGTCACCGGACGCGCGCGTCACACGCCGATCCAGGTGCCGGTCTTGTGCAGCAGCGCATCGCGGATCGCGGCCGGGCTGGTGATCAGCCCGCAGGCGTCCTTGCCGTTTGCGTGGCTTTGCGATACGAAGCGCAGGATCGCCTCGACCTTCGGCTGCATGCTCCCCGCGCCGAACTGCCCTTGCGCGATGAGATCGCGCGCCTGCGCCACGCTCAGGCGGTCAAGCCAGCGCTGCTCGGGCGTGCCGAAATTGACCGCGACCTGCTCGACGCCGGTGGGGATCAACAGCAGGTCCGCGCCGAGCTGTCCGGCGAGCAACGCGGAGGCGAGATCCTTGTCGATCACCGCCTCGACGCCGCTCAGGCGCTGCTCTTCGTCGCGCACCACCGGAATCCCGCCGCCGCCGCACGCGATCACCACGCACCCCTGAGCGAGCAATTCCGCAATCACACCGTGCTCGACGATTTCGAGCGGATCCGGCGACGGCACCGTGCGGCGCCAGCCACGCCCGGCATCCTCCATCAGCGTCCAGCCGAGTTCTTTCTGGCGCCGACGCGCCGTGACCTCGTCGAAGAAGGCCCCGACCGGCTTGGCGGGATGCTGGAAGGCCGGATCGTCCAGGCTGACGCGCGTCTGCGTGACGAGCGCGACAACCGGGCGGTTGATGCGGCGCCGGCGCAGTTCGTTACCCAACGCCTTCTGGAACATGTAGCCGATCGCGCCCTGCGTGTCGCCGACCGCGTAGTCGAGCGGCACGGCCGAGACTTCGTCGACCGCCAGTTCGGAGCGCCGCAGGATGAAACCGACCTGCGGCCCATTGCCGTGCGTCAGGACGAGATCCCAACCGGCTTCGATCATTTCCGCGATGTGGCGCACGCTTTCCACCACCGCGCCGTACTGATCGGGAATGCTGTTATGCGAGTCGTCGCGAATCAACGCGTTACCTCCTACCGCGACCACCGCCAAAGGTTTTTTCATGATGCGTTTCCTGGAAATTGTTCGACCTGAGCGGCCAGCGCGCGAATCGCCTCGACAAAGCACGGCATGGGCGCCGTCGTGATGCCCGCGCCGATCTGGCCGATGCCGGCCTGCTTGTGAGCGATGCCGGTATTGATGACCGGCAGGATGCCGCGGTCCACCACCTTGCGTGCGTCGATGCCCGCCGCGGTCGGCGCGAAGTTCAGGCTCGGCAAGGTGAAGGCCGGATTGCCGCCCAGCGTGATGGATTGCATCCTGCGGCTGTGGCCGATCGCATCGGCCGGCGTGCCGCCGACGAACTTGACGATGGCCGGCGACGACGCCATGGCAAAGCCGCCCACCCCCGCGGTTTCGGTGATCGCGCTGTCGCCGAGATCCGCTGCCGCGTCGTCGACGCCGTAGCCCGGGAAAAACAGCCCTTGCACCGGATTCGCTTTGGCCTGGAACCATTGGTCGCCGGTGCCGGAGAGGCGAATGCCGAAGTTCACGCCGTTGCGCGCCATCACCGTGACCATCGAGCTGAACGGCACGTTGGCGGCGGCATCGAGCATCGACTTGCAGGCCGCCATCGACAGGTTGAGGAAAAAGTGATCGTTGCCGGCCATGAAGGCCACGACGCGCTGCAGGTGGTCGAGCGGCAGGCCTGTGGCCAGCAGCGCGGGAATCACCCGTTTCAGGAACAGCCCGGTTGCCGCCGCATTGCGGTTATGGATCTCGTCGCCCATATGCAGCGCCTGGGCCATCAGCGGCTTCAGTTCAAGGCCGCCCAGTTCGCGCAGCGCCGCCTTCAGGGCAGGCGCGAGTTCCTGCTTCATCCAGCGCAGGCGTTGCAGGACTTCCTCGCTGTTGGCGCCAAAGCGCAGCACCTTGCCGAGGCCTTCGTTGAAGTTGCAGAAAGCACGCTCGCCATTGGTCTTGTTCTGCACAACGAACAGATTCATCGACGGGCTGATAATGCCCGCCATCGGACCGACGCACTGATAGTGGTGGCAGGGTTCGAGGTCGACGCCGCCCTCGGCGGCGAGCCGCTGCGCCGCCGCGGCATTGTCGGCCCAGCCTTCGAACAGGATCGCCCCGACGATCGCGCCTTGCACGGGACCGCACATGTCCTGCCAGGCGATAGGCGGTCCGGAATGGAGAATGCGGCGGCTCTGCGCCAGGGCGGGAATCGCCTCGGCCGCCCCCATCACGTCGACCAGCACCGGTTGCGCCGCGAGATACGCCTCGAAGGCGCGCTGGTTGGCCTGCTCGACAAGCGGGTGACGCAACAGCCGGGCGAGCGCGAGGCCCGCCTCGACGTCGCCCAGGGCCGGCGGCTGCCATGCCAGATTCAGCACCTCGCCCCCAGCCAGTTGAAGGTTGTCCGCGAAGCTGGACAAGCCGCAATTGACGACCTTCAGCGGCTCGCTAAATAGTGTGTTCATTCGGTGCCCCGTTATTTTTTCAATTGAAGCTGCGCGACGTGACTCGCCCACAGCGCCGCCTGCGCGTTGCAACCGGCGACGAGCACCCCCGCTTCCTGCAGCGCCGCGATCTGCCGGCTGCGGCCCTGCGGGTCGGCGTCGGTGCCGCATACGTGGGAGATCAGCAGCGGGAAATCCGCCGGCTGAATTTCACCGCTCGCGGCGCGCGCCTCGTTGCGCGCCTGTTCGAGCAGCGCGACCAGTTCGCCGGCGGGCTCGGCCGCCGCGCCGTAACCCAGCACGAGATCAAACAGCACCACGGCTGTCTGCGGATCGCGGCATTCGGCGAGAATCCGTTCGTTGCGCAGGGTGGGATCGATCATTGGATGCGGCCGGCCACGCGTGAAATCGTCGTCGCCAAGATCGACCAGCGTGTGGCCCTCGCTGCGCCAGATATCGGCGAGGCGCGTGTTGCCGTGCACCGGGGTGTTCGAGGCGGCGGCGAGACCCTGTTCACGGCACAGCAACTGGCTTTCGTAACAGAAGGTGCCGCCCGCGAACACGCCGCGAATGAAGCGGCGGCGCGCCGGCATGGCACGCGCGGCTTCGGCGAGGACGGCCGCGTCCGCCGCGCCGAGCCATACGGAGGCCGCCGGCACGCCGGCGCCTTGCGCCAGCGCCACGGCCGCCGCGGCGGCATCGGCGAGCGTGCCGGCCGGCACGATGCCCGGCGCCGTGACGTCGTGCGGCTGGGCGCCGAGGAAATGCACCACCACCGGCTTGCCCGCCGCCTGGGCGCGCGCGAGAATCCGCTCGGCGACCGGCCGGGCCGGCGGCTTCGAAATCAGCACGATGACGCGCGTCTGCGGATCGTCGATCAGCGCGTCCAGCCCGAACAGCATTGAAATGCCGCCGATCTCCTCGTGCAGATCATGACCGCCCGTACCCAGCGCCTGCGAGATACCCGAGCCCAGCTGGTCGATGCGGCAGGTCACTTCCTGCAAACCGGTGCCCGAAGCGGCGACCACGCCGATCGGACCACGCCGGATCACGTTGGCAAAGCCGAGCGGCATGCCGTTCACGATGGCGGTGCCGCAGTCGGGACCCATCACGAGGCGCTGCCGGTTGCGTGCTTCTGTCTTGAGCGCTTTTTCCTGCGCAAGGCTGACGTTGTCGCTGAACAGCATGACGTTCATGCCGAGGGCCAGCGCCTTGAGCGCTTCGGCCGCGGCATAGTCGCCCGGCACGGAGATCAGGGCGAGGTTCGCGCCCGCTACCCGTTCCGTCGCCATTTCGAGGCTGGTGGGCGGCGGCGCGCGTTCGGCGTCGCTCGCGGCTTCGTCGGGACGGCTGGTCAGCCGCTCGTTCGCGAGCGCCAGCGCCTCGTCGCAGGCGGCGGGCTCACCGCGCACCGCCACGATCAGATCGTTGGGTCCGGCGTCCACGCCGTCGTCGAGACCGGCGTCGCGCAACTGCACGAGGTTCGCCGGCGTACCCATCGCCACCGACGCCTGTTCCACGCCCGCGAGCTTGCTGATCTGCGCGGAAATCTGCATCAGGGAAACCGAGTCCTGGTACATGTTCCTGAATATTTTTATTTTGATATTCATAGGGTCACCTGGGATTGTTGTAATTACCGAATCATCGTCAAAGGGTTTCAATATTCACGGAGAGCGCCGCCTGCAATGCCGCAATGCCGTGAATGACGCCTGAAAGGCTGTCCACGCCCGACGCGGAACCCGTCCGCATGACACTTAAGGCCGCATGGTGGATTTCCACGTCATTCGCACTGCTGCTAATTGCGGCTATCAGACGGCTAAGCGGCTCGGAAAGATGTCCTTGCAATGCCATATTCAAATAATGGCGGCTGATATCCGTGGTCGCCTTCAGTTGACCGGTAATCGACTGTTTCAATAATTCAAAATGGCCGGCAATGGCGTCGAGATGCGACCATGGCCTCAAAACAGCGAGATAACCGAGCAGGAAATCGTCGCCGTCGGGCGTGAGACCGGTGCCGTATCCGATGAGCCGCTCCACCTGCGCCTGCAACCGTGGCGGCTCATCGTCCACCGCCAGCGTGATGACACGTCCGCCCGTGGGCCAGTCCGGCAGTAGTTGCAGCGCGCTGTGCAAGCCGTGCTCATTCACATAGCGCCGCAGGTCGGCCGTGAGCGCCTTGTAAAGCGCCGCGGGCGGCGGCCGCTCGCGTGGCGTGAAGGGCGGCGGTTCCCAGCGGACTGCGCGGCCAAGCGCCAAGCGCCACCCGTCTGCATGCAGCGCGCCGTCTTGCAGCAGCACCGCGAGGCCATCCGCCGTGCGGCTACGCCAGTCCCATCCCAGCGGCGCCGCGACGCGAATCGCGGCGGGCGTGTTCCCGTAGCGTGAGTCCAGTAAAGTCAGCAGATCGCCGTCGCCGCGCGTCAGGTTCAGGGCCTGCCGGAAGCGGCTGTGAATCCGGTAGCGCCGCGTTGGCGCAGCACCTTGCGGCACGTGGTAACCGCACGACAACGCCGTCAACGAAACGATCTGCATCGCACTGGCTGCGCGTCAGTCGCGCAGCCCCTCGACAATGCTCGCCGAGTCGCTGACCCAGCCAAAGATCGCGCCCTGCGCCTTGATCATTTCGAGCGCGGATTTCTGGAACTCCGGAAAATACGAGCCCACGCAGTCTTGCGGCACGATGCATTCATAGCCGCGATCGTTGGCTTCGCGCACGGTGGTCGTGACGCACACTTCGGTTGTCACACCGCACACGATCAGTGTCTTGATGCCATGATTCTGCAGAATCAGATGCAGGTCGGTCTGATAGAAAGCGCCCTTGCCCGGCTTGTCGACCACCGGTTCGCCCGGCAGTGGATACAGCTCGGGAATGATGTCGTGCCCGGCTTCGCCGCGCACCAGAATGCGCCCCATCGGGCCATCCGTGCCAATGAAGGTCTTGCCGCCGCGCGTCAGCTTGGCGGGCGGGCAGTCCGCCAGATCGGGACGATGACCTTCGCGCGTGTGGACCACCAGCATGCCGATATTGCGAGCGGCTTCGAGCACTTTCTGGCACGGTCCGATGGCGGTGCGCAGCAGCGAAACATCGTTGCCCAGCGCCTCGCCGAAACCGCGCGGCTCGATGAAATCCCGTTGCATGTCGATCACCACCAGGGCGGTGGTACGTGGATCAAACGGCAAAGCAAAGGGCTGCGCGTTGAATTTCTTGATACTCACTTTTAAACTCCCTGAGCAGAATTCGAAATAAACAAATTAAAAATTGACGATCAGGCTAATAAACATGCATATATAACGGGACGAACGCCATCCTCCCGCAACAGGATCATTTACAATTGACTTATTCGAAACGGAGCGTGCCGATCAATCTGAAAATTAATTGTTTACCCAGACGATCACCCACATTCGATTATCTGAATAAACGTGATTATTTCCCATTTCCAGACTCAATCAACTGGAATTTAGTATAGCAACGGGCAATTGAACCGCAATGAATGTTTTGAACGCGCGCCGACAAATATTTTGATTCTCATTGGTGGGCCGGCGAGCATGTCGGGCCCCGATTCAAGTCCCGATTCATGCCTCCCGCTCACGCCCCTTCGGCATGGGTCAGCTCAAGAAACCGCTCCACCACGCGCGACGGCGCACTGGCATGCGGAATCAGAATGGAGAAGCGCCGCGTCAACGGCTCCGGACCGAGCGAGAACCGGCACAACGCCGCGCTTTCGTGGCGCATCGACATGGCCGAAACGAAGCCGACGCCCATCCCCGCGCGCACGGCTTCCTTCACCCCTTCGACCCCGGCGATCTCCAGCGCGACCCGCATGGGCACGCCCGCGCGCGCGAAGGCCCGCTCGACCATCTGACGCACGCCCGATCCGGCCTCGCGCAGCACCAGCGGATGCGCGCCAAGTTCGGCCAGCTCGATGCGGCCGGCCGCCGCCCCCTCTCCAAAATTGCCGGCAAGCGGATGGCCGCGCGGCATGATCGCCACGATCTCGTCCTCGCGCCACGGCCGCACCGCCGTATCGGGCGGCAGATCGGCACCCACCGGCCCTTCCACCAAAGCGATATCCAGCGAAGCCAGCGCGCCGACAATCTCAGCCGTGTTGCCATCCGTCGTATGCAGCGTCACGTCCGGAAACAGCCGGTGAAAGCCGGCAATCAGATACGGCAGCAGGTAGCTCGCGGGCGTGGTGCTCGCGCCGACCCGCAGCGTGCCGCTCTCCAGCCCGCGCAGCGCATCGCGATAGGCATGGGCTTGCCGCCACGTGTCGCGCAGCCGCATGGCATAGCTGGCAAGTTGCTCGCCAGCCGGCGTCAGACGCACGCCGCGGCCGTCGCGCTGATAAAGCGGCTCGCCGAACTCTTCCTGCAACAGGCGCAGTTGCCCCGACACCGCCGGCTGCGACAGATGCAAGGCGAGCGCCGCCCGGCTGATATTGCGATGCTCGGCGACGGCGGCGAAAGTTATAAGCTGGTCGGGGGTCATGGCGCTTAATTATCAGTTCAGCCGATAGTTTATGTCACAAATGACGATTTTTCATATCGATATATTCAAACTAGGATTAGGCCATCCGATCCAAACCCGCCTACGAGGCGACACCATGTCCACCGCTCAACTGCACGCCACGCCCCCCGCTACTGCTTCCAGCACCCGAGGACAGCTCAACGGCGTCCTGTTCGTCGCCCTGTTCGCCGCCGCCGTGACCCGCATCGCCGCCGTGCCGGCCATCGCCGGGCTCGGCCTCAGCCCGCTGATCGTCGGCATCGTCGCCGGCGCCGTGTACGGCAACGCGTTGCGCGACGGCATGCCGGCCAGTTGGGCCGCCGGCGTCAACTTTTCGGCGCGCAGACTGTTGCGCATCGCCGTGGCGTTCTTCGGCCTGCGGGTCAGCCTGCAGGAAATCGCCCAGGTCGGCCTGCCCGGCCTCGCCGAATCGGTGCTGGTGGTGGTGAGCACGCTGGTCATCGGCACCTGGGCCGGCATGAAGCTGATGAAGCTCGACCGTGACACGGCGCTGCTTACCGCCGCCGGCAGCGCGATCTGCGGCGCGGCCGCCGTGCTCGCCTTCGAATCGACGCTGCAATCGAAGCCGCACAAGAGCGCCATGGCGGTCGGCAGCGTGGTGCTGTTCGGCACCCTCTCGATGTTCCTCTACCCGATCCTGTTCAAGGCCGGCTGGCTGCATCTGGATACCATCGGCGCGGGGCTGTTCTTCGGCGGCACGATTCACGAAGTCGCTCAGGTCGTAGGCGCGGCCAGCAACGTCAGCCCGGAGGCGACCCACATCGCCACCATCGTCAAGATGACGCGCGTGATGCTGCTGGTGCCGGTGCTGCTCGCGATCGGCCTGTGGATCAACCGGCCGGCGCGCCGTGGCGCCACGGCTTCGCAAGCCGCCGGCGAAACCGGTGCCGCGCACGCCCCGCGCAAGCTGGCGATTCCCTGGTTCGCGCTCGGTTTCCTCGGCTGCGTAGTAGTGAATTCGCTGCACGTGCTGCCCGAAGCGGCCACGCAGACGGTCAACACGCTCGACACCTTCGCGCTCACCATGGCCATGACCGCGCTCGGCATCGAAACCCGCATCTCGCAGATCCGTGAGGCCGGTCCACGCGCGCTGACCACCGGGCTGATCCTGTATGTCTGGCTGATTGGCGGCGGCCTGGGCATCACCTGGGCGGTGCAGCGCCTGTTCGGTTGAGCCACGCCTAGCGCGTCCGGCCGCAGTCCCCGCCGGTTGCACGCCGGTTGCAAAGAGCCCCGCCGCGTGCGGGGCTTGATGCGTTTTGGCAGACGGTTTGCCTGCATTTCTCCCCACAACGCGGCGCGCTCGCACGGCATACTGATTGCGGCGCAGTTCGAATCAACCGCAACTCAGCGGAAATCAACCGGGAGAGGATCGATCGATGAGCTTTGAACTCTACTATTGGGACGGTTTGCAAGGCCGCGGGGAATTCGTGCGGCTGGCACTGGAAGAAGCACGCGCGGACTACGTCGAAGTGGCGCGCGGCAGCGAAGCGAAGGGGCTCGGCACCGGCGCGATGATGTCCGTGATGGACAGCCGGCACGAGTCCTGCCCGCCGTTCGCGCCGCCGTTCCTGCGCGACGGCAATCTGCTGATCTCGCAGACCGCCAACATCCTGTTCTATCTCGGGCCGAAGCTCGGCCTCGCCCCGGCCGACGACGGCCTGCGCTACGTCGCCAACGGCCTGCAAATGACGATTGCCGACGTCGTCACCGAAGTCCACGACACGCATCACCCGCTCGCCTCGGGCCTTTATTACGAGGACCAGAAAGAGGCGGCGAAAATCCGCGCCCATGATTTCATCGACCATCGGATCCCGAAGTTCATGCATTATTTCGAGCGCGTGATCACGCAGAACTATCAGAGCGACGCGCATCTGGTGGGCGACAAGCTGACCTATGTCGACCTCTCCATGTTCCAGTTGATCGACGGCCTGCACTACGCGTTTCCACGGGCGATGAAGCATTTCGGCGAGCACTATCCGCTGCTCGCCGCGCTGCACGACGCGGTAGCGGCACGTCCCAACATCGCCGCCTATCTGACTTCGAAGCGGCGCCTCGCCTACAACGAAACGGGCATCTTCCGACACTATCCCGAACTCGACAAGGCCGCCCGGTGAGGGCTCCGACAGGCCTGACGGCGCATGGCGCGCGGCCTCCCCGCCGCGCGCAAGCCCTGATCGCAACGTGGCCGCAGGGCCTGTCCCGCGCGCGTCACGCAATGCTATTCTTGCGCGCGATTGCTCTCCCTTTTTCACCTACCCTGCCGCCGTCGTGCTCTCATTCCTGCTGAAGCTGCGTACCCGCGCGCAAGCGCTGTTTCGACTCTCCGAGGCCCATACGATGCTGGTCTGGTCGGTGGTGGTCGGGGTCGCGGGCGCGCTCGCGACCGTCGCCTTTCGCGAGGCCATCTCGCTGCTGCAACAGGCGATTTCCGGCGACGCCGGCAGCTTCGTCGAAATGGCCCGGCGCATGCCGTGGACCCTGCGCATCTGGCTGCCGGCCGTGGGCGGCCTGATCGCCGGCTTCCTGCTGCTGATCGCGCGGCGCCACGCCGACAAGCACACCCACACCGATTACATGGAGGCCGTCGCGATCGGCGACGGCATCGTGCCGGTGCGGCTTAGCTTCTGGCGCAGCGTGTCGTCGCTCTTCACGATTGCCAGCGGCGGCTCGATCGGCCGCGAAGGTCCGATGGTGCAGCTCGCGGCGCTGTGCGCGTCGCTGATCGGCCGCTGGGTCCACTTCGATCCGCCGCGTCTGCGCCTGCTGGTGGCCTGCGGCGCGGCCGCCGGGATCACCTCGGCGTATAGCGCGCCAATCGCGGGCGCCTTCTTTGTCACCGAGATCGTGCTCGGCTCGATCGCCATGGAGAGTTTCGGCCCGGTGGTGGTCGCGGCGGTGGTGGCCAACATCACCATGCGCGAATTCACCGGTTACCGGCCGCCATACGAAATGCCGATGTTCCCGCCGGTGGCCGGCCTCGAAGTGCTGCTGTTCGTCGCGCTGGGCGTGCTGTGCGGCGCGGCGGCGCCGCAATTTCTGCGCATGCTCGATGTCTCGAAGGCCGGTTTTCGCAAACTGCCGTTGCCGCTGCCGGTCAGGCTCGCGCTGGGCGGACTTGTGGTGGGGATTCTGTCGGTATGGTCGCCCGATGTGTGGGGCAATGGCTACAGCGTCGTCAATTCCATCCTGCATTCGCCGTGGACGTGGACGGCGCTCGTCTTCGTGCTGGTGTTCAAGCTGGTGGCGACCGCCGCCACCGCCGGCTCAGGCGCGGTGGGCGGCATTTTCACCCCGACCCTGTTCGTCGGCGCGGTGGTGGGCTCGCTGTTCGGCCAGGGCATGCATGCGCTGTGGCCGCACGCCACCTCGGCGCCGTATGCTTACGCCATGGTCGGCATGGGCGCTTTCCTCGCCGGCGCCACCCAGGCGCCGCTCATGGCCATCCTGATGATCTTCGAAATGACGCTCAGCTATCAGGTCGTGCTGCCGCTGATGCTGTCATGCGTGGTGGCATATTTCGTGGCGCGGGCGATCGGCAAAACTTCGATGTACGAGATCACCCTGCTGCGCAATCGCGAGGAACAGGAGCGCGTGCGGCTGCGCGCCACCCAGATGCGCGAACTGATTCGTCCGGCGCAAACCGTGGTGCAGCCGGGCGCGACCGTGCAGGAGATGACCCGGGTGTTCCTCGAGTATCCGGTGAAATATCTGTATGTCGCCGACGCGGCCGGGGCGTTTCTCGGCGTGGTCGCCTTGAAGGACATCACCTCCGACCTGCTGGACAAGCGCGACACCGCCGACAAAACCGCCGCCGACTACCTGCAGCCGCACTTCGATGTGCTCACGCCCGATATGTCGCTCGGCGTTGCACTGCAGCATTTCATGGCTTTTCAGGGCGAGCGGCTGCCGGTAATCGAAAGCGTGGCGCATCCGACGCTGGCCGGGGTGGTCTATAAGACTTCGCTGCTTGACGCCTATTTCCGCATGAACCCGACGCGCTGAACCCGCGTTGCGCGAAGTACGGCCACCCGGCTGCCGCATTCCCAGGCGCCCACTCCCGCTTTTCACCGCCATGCGCGCTTTTGTGCGGCAGTTGCAAGATTTGCCGTCTAAGATGGAAGAAGTGCGGCGCGCGGCCAACGCGGCCGCACGAAGCGCGCGCCTCCCCTGCGGCCGCAGGAATGGCACAGCGCTTGCTGCAGTCTCTGCGCTGCATGTGATAGGAGGTCGGGCGATGAAAATCTCGACACTGATAGTCATGGTGACGCTGTCCGCGTCGTGCTTCGCGGCGCCGGTTCATACCGCGCTCGATAACACCGCCAGTCCCGCGCATTCGGCCGTGGAACGGGCGGACGCCGCACCGGTTGCCCCGGTCGCGCCCGGCGCGGCCGTCACGGACGAGAACCGTCCGCAACAGTGGGAGCACATCGCGCTGCCCAAATCGCGGCATCTCGAACGCGGGCTCACCGGGCAGGACGAACATCTGCAAACCTGAGTCCGGCTTTTCTCCTGCATGAGGCAGCGCGCGGCCTTCATGCATCCGCATGACCGCGCAGCATATTGATCACCTAATGAGGAGTACGTGCATGGCCGGCTCGGCTATCCCTGGCGAAGCAATCAACCTGCAACTCGCCGATCTGCTGCGTGAGGCGAAGTTTCCGATCAACAAGGACGGACTCGTCGATATCGCCCGCGAAGCCGGCGCCAGCAACGAAGTGCTGACAATGCTCGACGGCCTGCCCGAGCAGGACTACCCGGATATCGCCTCCGTCACCCCGTTGCTCGCGGGCAATTTCGGGCCAGGTCTCGGCGCCTGATTGATCTGAACCGCCGCTATAGACCGGACGTCTTGATACGCCCGGTCAGTGGCTTCCCTGCTGTTTTAGCCTGCTGCGATGCGCCGCGACCTTCGCGCGGTTGCCGCACGCCGCCATGCTGCACCAGCGGCGCGCGTGGCCCCGCGTGCGGTCGACAAACATCAGCGTGCAGCGCGCCCCTTCGCAGGCCTTCACCTGCGTGAAATCCTCGTCACACACCAGGCTCGCCAGCGCTTCGGCGATAGGCAGCAATAGCGACTGCGCCGATCGCCAGCGCCGCCGCGCGCGCCGCTCCAGCCTCGCCACGCCATCCGTGACTTCGGCGACCACTTCCTCATAGCGTTCGTCGCCTTCGAGCAGATCGTTCAGCGGCGCAAGTTCGCGCGCCTCGACGCCTGACAGCGGGCGCCCCTTGCGCTCGCGCACAAAACCCCTGAACCACTCGCGCAGCTCGCGCGCCTGCCGCGCCACGGCGTCGAATTCGGCCGCCGTCGACTGAGCGCGCAACGCCGCCAGCACGGTCGGCGGCACCATGCCGGCCTGCTCCAGCCAGGCCAGCAGCCCTTCGCCATCGCTAATCCAGTCGACTTCTTCGTCGACCGGCGTGGCGATCGAATTCAGGAAATCGAGACCTCGCGCATCGGCAATCAACATGGGAGGAATCTGACGGTAGTCCATTTTCTGAGACCCATCTGCAATTACGACAGACGAATAGTAACCGTTAAAAACACACTTGACAAGTTACACCGCCGTTGAGTAACCTTTAAAACAACGAAACAAAGGTTACATAGCAAGACGCCGCTGGCGAGGCGCCGGCGGCATCACCCAGGCGGCATCCACTATCTTGAGAGGAGCGGGACATGACATCTGACAATGTGAGCGTCGTGCTGGCGCACGGTGCATGGGCGGACGGATCGAGCTGGCGCAGTGTAATCGAGCGTCTGCAAGGGCAAGGGATCAACACGGTCGCGGCGCCCTTGCCGCTGACTTCGCTGCACGACGACGTGGCGGCGCTCGACCGGCTGCTCGAACGTATCGACGGCTCTGTGGTGCTGGCCGGGCATGCCTATGCGGGCGGCGTGATCGGCGCAACACGGTCCGCGAAGGTGGAAGCGTTGGTGTACGTGGCCGCGCTCGCCCCCGACGAAGGTGAAACGGTGGGCGAGGTGTTCTACCGCGGCGAAGCGCATCCGCAGGCGCCGCAGCTCGCGCCCGATGCCCATGGCCTGATCTGGCTGCCGCAAGCCGCCTTCGGCGCGGCATTCGCCCAGCACGCGACGCCACAGGAACTCGCGGTGCTGGCCGCGACGCAGCGGCCGATTTCCGTGTCGTGCATCGGCGAGGCGGTTGGGCGTCCGTTGTGGAAGGACCGTCCGAGCTGGTTTCTCGTCGCGCAGCAGGATCGCATGATCGATCCGGCCACCCAGCATTTCATGGCGGAGCGCATGAAGGCGCAGGTGCGCTCACACGCGGCCGATCACACGCCGCTCGTGACCGCGCCCGAGGCGGTGACCGACATCATCGTGGAAGCGGTCCGCTCGGTCGTTTCCCGTTAATTTTTGCGCGGATTTCCGCGTGCCTTGTCGCGCGTGACGCAGGCCGTCGCCCGCAACATCCTGATCCCTTGAGGAGAGAAATCATGACTGCTGTTGCTTACCGCCATGCCGACGTCGACGGCTTTAAGGTGTTTTATCGCGAAGCCGGCCGCCCGGGCGCCCCGAAGCTGCTGCTTCTGCACGGCTTTCCCAGTTCCAGCCATATGTTCCGCGACCTGATTCCGCAGCTCGCGAGCCAATTCCATATCGTCGCGCCGGATCTGCCGGGCTTTGGCCAGTCCGATCTGCCGAGCCGCGAAACCTTTGCCTACACGTTCGACAATATCGCCAGGGTGATCGAGCGCTTTACCGAAGTGATCGGCTTCGACCGCTTTGCGGTCTACGTCTTCGATTACGGCGCGCCGACCGGTTTCCGGCTGGCAGTCAGCCATCCCGAGCGAATCACGGCGATCATTTCGCAGAACGGCAATGCCTATGAAGAAGGTTTGAGCGACGGCTGGAATCCGATTCGCGCCTATTGGCAGGACGCCTCGCCCGCCAACCGCGAGGCGCTACGGGCGCTGCTCACGCATGAAACGACGGTCTGGCAATACACGCATGGCGTGCCCGACGCGAGCGCGGTTTCGCCGGATGGTTATTCGCTCGACGACTTCTATATGAGCCGGCCCGGCGCGCACGAGGTGCAACTGGACCTGTTCCGCGACTACCGCAACAACGTGGCGCTGTACCCGAAATTCCAGGCGTACTTCCGTACCCATCAGCCACGCCTGCTTGCGGTGTGGGGCAAACATGATCCGTTCTTTTTGCCGCCCGGCGCCGAGGCGTTCAAGCGCGATATCCCGCATGCCGAGGTGCGCTTCTTCGATACGGGCCATTTCGCGCTGGAAACCCATGCCACGGAAATTGCAGCGGTGATTGCGGAGTTTCTTGGCCGCTCAGAGGGTGCGACGGCCTGACCCAATGCGGCCGTTGGACGGACCACGCAGATCGCGTGGACCCCGCGCGAAAAATAAAGCTGGCGGCTTCAGGCAACGGTAACCGGCACGCGCGGTTCACGGCTGTAGTAGATGTCCCACTCGCTCTCGTGAGTTTTGACGAAGCCGTGCCGCTGGTAGAAGCGATTGGAGCCGCTGCCGCGTAGTGCGCCGAGCCTGACTGGCAGCGCGCGTGTGTCGGCGTCGCTCAGAATCGTGTCGAGCACGGCCGCGCCCACGCCCTTTCCCTGATGCAGCGGCACGATGTAGAAATGGTCGAGCAGCAGATGATCCGGCTCGGGTCTGATCAGCACGAAGCCGGCTTTGATAGCGTCGACGAGGATGTAGCGGCAATAGCGGGCGTCGAACGAGGCGAGAAACCGCTCGCGGGCGCGAATCGGATCGAAACGGCCGAGGTGTTCCAGACTCTCGCGCATCGCCTCGATACGGATTTGCACCAGCGTTTCGACGTCGTCGGGGGTGGTGTCGGCAAAGCTCAGGTTCAATGCGTCATGCTCCCCGAATGGCGTGTGCGGGCTGAGCCGCGGATAGCGGGACGCGTTTCGCACGCATCCCGGCAATCCGTCAGTATCGCCCGCTTGTTGTCACACGCTCAAGGGTATCGCGTGCCGGTTCGTCCGATCAAACCGGCGAGACCTGCTGCGCCTCGCTCATGCGGGTCGACCGGGAGGGCTTGCGCGAAGCCGTGGCCGCTTTGCCGCGCGGTGCGGCGGCTTCGTCTTCCTGATCGTCGAAGTCCAGCGTTTGCGCCTCGCCATCCACCAAGGCGCGCTTCACCTGCGCGGCGCGCGACGCGATCTCCTGCGGATGAACCGATTCGCCCGGCAGATTGTTCGACATCTTGCTGAAGTGCTCGACCAGGTGGTCGATAAAAGTGCGCACCTTGGCCGGCAAATGATGACGGCTCGGGTAAGCAATCGTCACCTCGACCTGCGGCAGGCGATAACCGCCCAGGAGACGCACCAAACGACCCTGTTCGAGATCGCGGCCAATCAGGTAACTCGGCAGGATGGCGATGCCCATGCCGAGCAGCGCGAACTGGCGCAGCATTTCCGTATTGTTGGCGACAATTGCATTGGTCGGCCGCACGCGCACTTCGCCGCTGCCGTCCGCGTTGCTGAACACGCGCTCGTCGCCGCCATATTCGGATGGCAACGAGAGGCTCGGATGATCCTGCAACTGTTCCGGACGGGTCGGCGCGCCATGCTTTTGCAGATAGGCGGGCGTCGCGCACACCGTCATATGGCCGGTGGTCAGGCGCCGCGTGACGATGCTGGCGCTACGCATCTGCCGCGCGATCAGCACACCGACGTCGAAACCTTCTTCGACCAGGTCGACATGGCGATCCACCAGCGTGACATCGGGAATGACGTTCGGATAGCGCTCGGCATAGGACTGCAGCACCGGCGCAAAGTTGTGCAGACCGAACACGACGGGCGCCACGATGCGCAGCGTCCCGACCGGTTCGTGATTGCGCGCCACCACCATCTGCTCGACGCCTTCGAGGTCGTCGAGGATCGGCCGCACACGTTCCAGATAGACCCGGCCCGATTCCGTCAGCGACTGGCTGCGGGTGGTCCGGTTGAGCAACCGCGTACCGAGGCGCTCTTCGAGATCGGCGACATGGCGGGTCACGACGGCGGTGGAAATACCCATCGTGCTGGCAGTACGGGCGAAGCTGCCGAGTTCGGCCACTTTGACGAAAACGCGCATCGACTGCAAATGATTCATGAGGCCACTCCTGCCGCTATTAAAGCCAAGCCAACGAACGCCGACGCGGCGTACAGACGGGGCGTCGACGACTACGCAAGCCGATGACTACAAGCAAGTGACATCGCACCTCGACGATGGACCGGGCGTGAGACCGCGCCGCGAGTCGCTCGTACCAAGGCTTGCCCAACGGGTTCGATTGTATCGATCACTCATGGCCCAACCCTGACCTGAAGATGGCAAAACGGTCAGCTTGGGTCTAACGGGAAATTAAGCGGAGATGCGCGCCGTTCGACGCGCGAAGGCGGCATGGCGGATTGTTCGGGAAGAATTAAAAATGTACCCCATACAGACGGGATTGGCCGCCCAGACCACTAGGTAAAAACCCTAATATGAGGTATGATTGAGGGCGAAAGGAAGATATCGCCATGCCACATCGTTTTCAGATTTTCGAAAAAATCGCGTTTTCACTGGTCGTGTTGTCCGCAGTTGCCTGCTCCGCCTTCATCGCCTACGAAACCAGCCCCGACGTCCGCCAGGTGCTCAGCGCCGGCAAGACCGCCCTGCAATGGAGCGGCGAGTATTCGTTTGTCTGCGCGTCGCCCGTTACTGACGCCTGCGCGAATCTGCCGGTGGATTAACCGTTCATCAGACGATACCCGTCTGATTCGTGCCGGCCGCCCGCAGTGCGCCGGCCCGGTTGCCCGTTCTCACGCCGCCACGTCGCGCCCGAACACCACGCGCGTGAAGAACCCTGCCAGCACGGCCTCCGCGGTATCGCCCGAGACATTTTGCGGGTCGACCGTGTAGAAATACTGCACGCCGTCGCACAATCCCATCAGCCCCAGCGCCAGCGTTTCGGCCGGCAGCGGCAACGGCGTGCCCGCGCGCGCTGAAAACTCGCGAATATATTCGCTCAGCTGCTGCAGCTTTTCGTGCATGAAGGCATTGAATTTCAGCCGGAAACGCCCGTCGCGCGCGGCCAGCAGCTTCGCCTCCGCCCACAGCAGGAAGCACTTGTTGTTGCGGTGCATATTGCTGTAGTACGCCAGCACGCGCGCTTCCATGGATTCGCGCGTCGCCCCCTCCTCGAAGATGCTATCCAGCGCGGCCCGCATCTCTTCATGGTCGCGCCGGAGCAATTCCAGAAACAGCTCCGGTTTGCTGCGGAAGTTCGAATAGAACGCCCCGCGCGTGTACCCCGCCGCCTCCGCGATGTCTTCGACACTCGCGGCGACGAACCCTTTCTTCATAAAAATAGCTTGCGCAGCATCGAGCAGGCGCTGACGCGTCTGGTCTTTGCTCTGCTCGCGTGTGAGTCGTTGGCGTTTCATTCGCGCAAGTTTACCACCGGAAAGAATTCAAATACGACTATACACTCAGATACAGGTGTGTATTAGAATGCAGTCCATCATTTGAAGCAACGGTGTCTTGCACGCATCGTTTCAAACGTGCCCTCGCCGGTCTGCCGCATGGCTCGCCGTGTTCGTTCGCTGTCTCCTGATTGGGGTAATTGTGAATCGTCCCAGTTGTAGCGCATCGCCCGTGATGCGCGCGCCCGCTCATCCGCACGCCCATTCCGCCTCCGCACGCCGCGCGGCCTTCGCTCTCGCGCTGGCCGGCCTTGTCATGCTGGGTGCATGTCATCAACAGCAGGCGGCGGCGCCCGCGCCGCGTCCGGTGGTGGTCGCCGCCGCGCATGCCGACGGCGGCGTGCTGTCGGCATCGCTGCCCGGCGAAGTACAGGCGCGCTATTCGACGCCGCTGTCGTTCCGGATTGCCGGCAAGATCATCGAGCGGCGCGTGCGCCTCGGCGATACCGTCAAGACCGGCGAAGTCGTGGCCCGCCTCGATCCGGCCGACGCGCAGAAGAGCGCCGCCAGCGCGCAGGCGCAACTCGACGCCGCGCAGCACAGCCTCGTATATGCGAAACAGCAACTGGATCGCGACGAGGCGCAGGCGCGCGAGAACCTGATCTCGGCCGCCCAGCTCGAACAGACCACCAACGCCTACGCCTCGGCGCTGGCGCAGCGCGATCAGGCCGCCCAGCAAGCCGCGCTGCAGAAGAACCAGTTGCAATACACCGATCTGCTCGCGGATCACGCCGGCGTGATCACCGCCGAACAGGCACAGACCGGGCAAAACGTCTCGGCCGGCACCGCCGTCTATAACCTCGCGTGGAGCGGCGACGTGGACGTGGTGGTCGACGTGCCGGAAAGCACGCTCGCCGCCCTCGCCGTGGAACAGACCGCCAAGGTCACCATGACGGCGCTGCCCGGCCGCACGTTCAACGCGCGGGTGCGCGAACTCTCGCCCGCCGCCGATCCGCAAAGCCGCACCTATCGCGCCAACCTTACGCTGCTCGAGCCGGGTCCGGATGTCCGCCTCGGCATGACCGCGGACGTCTCGCTAAGCGGTGGCAACACCTCGGCGCAGCCCGCCGCGTCGTTCACGCTGCCGGCCACCGCGCTGTTCCACGACGACACCTATCCCGCCGTCTGGGTCGTGCACGACGGCGACGACGTGCTGCAACTGCGCCGCGTGCAGGTCACGCGTTACGACGAACGCACCGTCGCGATTGCCGGCGGCCTGAAGGACGGCGAGCGCGTGGTGCTGCAAGGCGTGCACACCGTGTCGGCCGGCGAAAAAGTGCGCCCGATCGCGCCTCTGCATCCCGAGGACTTCGCTTCATGAGCACTCCACATGAACACGAAGAGGGACGCTTCAACCTGTCCGCGTGGGCGCTGCGTCATCAGGCGCTGGTCGTCTTCCTGATCGCGCTGGCCACCGCTTTCGGGATCCTCGCCTATACGAAGCTCGCGCAATCGGAAGACCCGCCGTTCACGTTCCGCGTGATGGTGATCCAGACCTTCTGGCCCGGCGCCACCGCGCGCCAGGTGCAGGAACAGGTCACCGACCGCATTGGCCGCAAGCTGCAGGAAACGCCGTATATCGACTTCGTGCGCAGCTATTCGCGGCCCGGCGAATCGCTGATGTTCTTCTCGATGAAGGACGCCGCGCCCGTCAAGGACGTACCGGAAACCTGGTACCAGGTGCGCAAGAAAGTCGGCGACATCGCCGCCACCTTGCCGCAAGGCATTCAGGGGCCGTTCTTCAACGACGAGTTCGGCGACGTCTACACCAACATTTACACACTCGAAGGCGACGGCTTTTCCGCCGCGCAACTGCACGACTACGCGGACGAACTGCGCACGGTCCTGCTGCGCGTGCCGGGCGTGGCCAAGGTCGATTACTTTGGCGACCCTAACCAGCACATCTATGTCGAGATCGCCAATACGCAGTTGACGCGCCTGAACGTGTCGCCGCAGCAGATCGCGCAAGCCATCAATTCGCAGAACGACGTATCGCCGGCCGGCACGTTGACCACCCTGGACGACCGCGTGTTCGTGCGTCCCAGCGGCCAGTTCAAGGACGTCAATGCACTCGCCGACACGCTGATCCGCATCAACAACCGCTCGTTTCGCCTCGGCGACATCGCCACCATCAAGCGCGGCTACGACGATCCCATTGCCACGCAGATGCGTTATGGCGGCAAGGCCGTGCTTGGCATCGGCGTGACCATGCAGCCGGGCGGCGACGTGATCCAGCTCGGCAAGGCGCTCGACAAACAGTCGGCGGTGCTGCGCTCGTATCTGCCGGCCGGTCTCAAGCTCGTGCAGGTGTCGAGCATGCCGGACGCGGTCGCCGGGTCGGTGGACGACTTCCTCGAAGCCGTGGCCGAAGCGATTGCCATTGTTCTGGTGGTGAGCCTCGTCTCGCTGGGCGTGCGTACCGGCATGGTGGTCGTGATCTCCATTCCGATCGTGCTCGCCGTCACCGCGCTGTGCATGTATCTGTTCGACATCGGCTTGCACAAGGTCTCGCTCGGCACACTCGTGCTCGCGCTCGGCCTGCTGGTGGACGACGCGATCATCGCTGTCGAGATGATGTCGGTGAAGCTCGAACAGGGCTGGAGCCGCGCGCGCTCGGCCGCGTTCGCCTACACCAGCACCGCGTTCCCGATGCTGACCGGCACGCTTGTCACCGTCTCCGGCTTTCTGCCGATCGCATTGGCAAAATCAAGTACCGGCGAATACACGCGCTCCATCTTCGAGGTCTCGGCGATCGCGCTGATCGCCTCGTGGCTCGCGGCCGTCGTACTGATTCCGCTGCTCGGCTATCACCTGCTGCCGGAGCGCAAGCGCCAGGAACATGAAGCGCACGACTACGAGCACGACATCTACGACACGCGCTTCTACTCGCGCCTGCGCGGCTGGATTGCGTGGTGCATCGAGCGGCGTTTCGTGGTCCTGACGATTACCGTGGTGCTGTTCGTGGTGGCGCTGCTAGGCTTCACGCTGGTGCCGCAGCAGTTCTTCCCGAGTTCGGACCGCCCCGAACTGCTGGTCGACGTGCGGCTGCCGGAGGGCGCCTCGTTTAGCGCCACCCTGCGCGAAGTGCAGCGGCTCGAAAAGGTGCTGGTGGGCCGCCCCGAGATCGACCACACGGTGGACTTCGTGGGCCAGGGCGCGCCGCGCTTTTATCTGCCGCTCGACCAGCAATTGCAGCAGCCGAACTTCGCCCAGTTCGTGATCACCGCGAAGTCGGTCAAGGAACGTGAGAAGCTCGCGCAATGGCTCGAACCGGAATTGCGCAATCAGTTCCCGGCGATCCGCACACGCCTGTCGCGCCTCGAAAACGGGCCGCCGGTCGGCTATCCGGTGCAGTTCCGCGTGAGCGGCGACGACATCGCCACGGTCCGCTCCATCGCCGAGCGCGTCGCCGCGACCATGCGCGCCGACCATCGCACGACCAACGTCCAGTTCGACTGGGACGAGCCGGCCGAACGCTCGGTGCGCTTCGAGATCGACCAGCAGAAAGCGCGTGAACTAGGCGTCTCGTCGGACGACGTCTCGAGCTTCCTCGCCATGACGCTGTCCGGCTACACGGTCACGCAATACCGGGAACGCGACAAGCTGATCAGCGTCGACCTGCGCGCGCCGAAGACGGAGCGCGTCGATCCCGCGCAACTGCTCACGCTCGCCATGCCCACGCCGAACGGTCCGGTGCCGCTCGGCTCGCTCGGCCACATGCGCTACGACCTCGAATACGGGGTGATCTGGGAGCGCGACCGTCAGCCGACCATCACGGTGCAATCGGACGTGACCGGCAACGCCCAGGGCATCGACGTCACGCACGGCATCGACCAGGCGCTGGCGCAGATCCGCGAGACGCTGCCGGTGGGCTATCGCATCGAAATCGGCGGCTCGGTGGAGGAAAGCGGCAAGGGGCAGACGTCGATCAACGCGCAGATGCCGATCATGATCATCGCCGTGCTGGTGCTGCTGATGATCCAGTTGCAGAGTTTCGCGCGTGTGCTGATGGTGGTGCTCACCGCCCCGCTCGGCCTGATCGGCGTGGTGGCGACGCTCCTGCTGTTCGGCCAGCCGTTCGGCTTCGTGGCGATGCTCGGCGTGATCGCCATGTTCGGCATCATCATGCGCAACTCGGTGATTCTGGTCGATCAGATCGAGCAGGACATCGCCGCCGGACACAAGCGCTTCGATGCTATCGTCGGCGCCACGGTGCGGCGTTTTCGGCCGATCACGCTGACCGCCGCCGCCGCCGTGCTGGCGCTGATTCCGCTGCTGCGTTCGAACTTCTTCGGACCGATGGCCACCGCGCTGATGGGCGGCATTACCAGCGCCACGGTGCTCACGCTGTTCTATCTGCCCGCGCTCTACGCGGCTTCGTTCAGGGTGCGCGGCGACGAACGCGAGCCGCCGCCGGCGGCGACGCCAGCATCGCATTCGGGAAATTGATCATGGCTACTTCTGTTTTCAAACGTGCCGGGAAGGCCCGCACCGCGCTCGTGGTGAGCGGCGGCGCCCTCGCGCTCGCGGCCTGCTCGTTCGGCCCGAACGGCAATCCGCCGGCCGTGCCGCCGCCGGCCCACTACGGCGCCGCACCGCAGCCCACCGAAACCGTCCCCGCGCAAGGCGTCACACAGCAGTTCGTGGTCGGCGCCAAGCCGGTGCCGAGCTGGTGGCGCCTGTATCAATCGGACGACCTGAACGCCCTGGTCGACGAAGGTCTGCGCAATAGTCCGACCCTCGCCGCGACCGACAAGAGCCTCACCGCCGCGCGCGAGCAATTGCGTGGCCAGATCGGCAGTTCGATGCTGCCCACCATCGACGCCCAGGCGCAGGCCGCCCGGCAGCGCGCGCTGGCGATTCCGGAGATCGGGCCGAACACGTTCCTGTACAACGACTTTGTCGGCCAGTTGCAGGCACATTACACGATCGATCTGTTCGGCGCCTCGCGGCTCGCCAATGTCGCGCTCGCCTCGCGCGTGAACGTGCAGGTGTTTCAACTGGAGTCGGCACGGCGCGCGTTGGCGGCCAACATCGTCACGGGTGCGATCACGGCTGCCGCGCTGCATGCGCAGATCGACACCACCGAACGGCTCGTCGAACTGGCCAACGACGACGCCCGCGACGCGGCGCGCCGCTACGCACTCGGCGCGATCTCACATGCGGATCTGCTGAATGCGCAACAAAGCGCGGCGTCGTTGTCGGCGGGTCTGCCGGGTCTTAAGCAGCAATGGACGACCACCCGTCACGCGCTCGCGGTGCTGATCGGACGCACGCCTGACGCCGCGCCGCCCGATCTCGATCTCGCGCAACTGCATGTGCCCGAACAGGTGCCGGTAGTGGTGCCGTCGGACCTGCTGCATGCGCGTCCGGATGTGCAAGCCTCGGAGGCGGCGCTGAAGGCGGCCGCCGCCGATGTCGGCGTAGCGACGGCGCAGATGTATCCGAGCCTGTCGCTGACGGCGTCGATGGGACAAGGCGGTTTTAGCTGGCCGGCGGCGCTCTCCGGCGCGGGGGCGATCTGGGCCGTCGCGGGTTCGCTCTCGCAACCGATCTTCCACGGCGGCGCGCTGTTCGCGCAACGCCGCGCGGCGCTGGCGACCTACGACGCCGCCACTGATCAGTACAAGCAGACGGTGCTGACGGCATTCCAGAATGTGGCGGACACGCTGGCCGCGCTCGAACATGACGCCCAGGCGCTCGATGCCGCCAACCTCGCCGCGCGTGCGGCGCAAGGCATTTCAGACGAAACCGCGGCGCGCTACCGGCTGGGCGCCGTGCCGGTGTCGGCGGCGCGATCGAGCGAGCAGCAGTTCCGCAACGCGAGGCTCGACGAGATCCGCTACACAGGCGCGCGGCTAACCGATACGGCCGCGCTGTTTCAGGCGATGGGAACGCCGCCGGTCGATGCAACGGCGGCCGCCACGTCCGTCAATACACCGCCGGCTCCCCCACCGGCCGGTGCTTGAAGCGCTTGTGCACCCAGTAGTATTGCGCCGGAATCCGCCGCACCTGGGACTCCAGGAATTCGGTGATCCGGCGCGCATCGACCGTGGTATCGGCCGACGGAAAATTGCTTAGTTCTTCGAAGATTGTCAGCTTGTAGCCGCGGTAATCCGGCAGCACCTCGGTGACGAACGGCACCACCCGCGCATTGCCCGCCTTGGCGAGACGCGACACGGATGTCAGCGTGCAGGCCGGCACCCCGAAGAACGGCACGAATACCGAATCGCGCAAGCCGAAGTCCATGTCCGCCGCCAGCATCACCGGCTTGCCGTCGCGCAGCACGCGCAAGGCGCGGCGCACGCTGTCGCTGCGCGGAATCATCTCGGTGCCGAAACGGCCGCGCTGACGCTTGGCCATCTCGTCGAACATCGCGTTCGACATCGGCGTGTACAGCGACGCGACCGGATGGCGCGTCGAATACATCATGCAGCCGGCCTCGATCCCCACGAAGTGAAAGCCGACGAAGATCGTCGGCCGCGAGTGGGCTTCGGCGAGGTCGATGGCGCTCTCCACTTCCACTAGCCGTGAAATGTCCCGCGCATTGCCGAACCACTGCGTGCCACGCTCGACGTAGCTGCGAATCACATGACCGAAATGCGCGCGCGCGAGGGTTTCGCGTTCCGCGGCGCTCATATCGGGGAAACACAGTTTCAGATTGGTATGCACGACGCGTCGCCGCGTGCTGGGAATGCGGTACAACAAGGCGCCGATGCCGATGCCAAGGCGCGCCACCACGCCGTAAGGCAGCCACGCGAACGCGCGCAGCAGTCCTGTCATCAGGACCAGAAGTATTCTGCTTTTCAAAAGAAGATCCCGGTTGAGAGGGGGTGCTGCAAACACTTCGTCCCAGGCCAGCCTGAGCTGCGGGTGAAGTGACACGCGTGCGCGTCGAGACCGGGGGTAGCGCGCTTCGCCGGGGTGAGAAAGCGGAAGTTCTCGCCTTGTCGCGAGAGGTTAAATGGTGAATTAGGCTCGAATAGTAAACCGGATTGGGGGCGCCCGGCGCACTGTCAGGTAGGAATTACATTACAAAATGTTGGATTGGGGTCAGCTTGACGGTAAATGTGTACCGGCGGCCTTTTTGTGAGACGACGTGTCCGGGCGGCTTAAATACGACCCGGACACGCCACACCGCATTACGGCTTGGTCGTCTCGAACATATTCATGATCTGCTGCTTCTCGTTCGACGACACGTCCGGCGGCGTCATTCCGGCGGGGCCCACGCCGCCCACGGCATCGCTGGCGCCAGCGAGCGGATTGGCGGAATCGAGACCGATGCTGGCGACGAAGCCGTTGCCCGGCGTCATATCCGTGTAGAACATCTCGCCATCGACGCTGGTGACCGTATCGGGCTGGGCCGGCTCGGCTTGCGGCACGCCGCGCAACGCCTTACCCATATAGTCCACCCAGATCGGCAGCGCGAGTTGCGCGCCGAATTCGCGACTACCAAGGCTCTTTGGCTGGTCGTAACCCATCCATGCCACCGCCACCAGCGACTGCTGGTAACCGGCGAACCAGCCGTCCTTGGCGTCGTTGGTGGTACCGGTCTTGCCCTGCAGGTCCGAACGCTTCAGCACGTTGGTACCCGCGCCGGTGCCCGCGGTCGCCACCGAGTGCAGCAGGCTGTTCATGATGTAGGCGTTACGTGGATCGATAGTGCGCGGCGCATCGCGGCCCGCCGTCAACGGCTGTGCCTTCGAAATCGCCTCGCCGCGCGCGTCGGTCACTTCGGCGATCAGGTACGGATTGATCCGGTAGCCGCCGTTCGCAAACACGGAGTACGCACCCGCCGACTGCAGCGGCGTGACGAGCCCCGCGCCGAGCGCCATCGGCAGATACGGCGGCGTCTTGTCGGCATCGAAACCGAAACGCTGCGTCACGAAGTCCTGCGCGTACTTCGTGCCGATGAACGACAGAATGCGAATCGACACGAGGTTCTTCGATTTCTCCAGGGCCACGCGCATCGGCATCGGACCGTCCGGCTGGTCGTCGTCCTTCGGCTCCCACGGGTCGCCGCCCGGCGAGCTCGGCGGGAAATACAGCGGCGCGTCGTTGATGATCGTCGCCGGTCCAAGACCCTTGTCGAGCGCCGCCGAATAAATGAACGGCTTGAAGCTCGAACCCGGCTGACGCCATGCCTGGGTGATGTGGTTGAACTTGTTCTTGTTGAAGTCGAAGCCGCCGATCAGCGCGCGAATCGCGCCGTCCTGCGGCGTGAGCGACACCAGCGCGCCTTCCACCTGCGGCAATTGCGTGATCTGCCAGTTGCCCTTGTCGTCCGCGACGAGGCGCACGATCGAGCCCGGCTTGATACGCTGCGCCGCCGTGGCGCGCGCGCTCAAGGCGTTGGCGACGAACTTCAGGCCGTCGCCATTGATCGTGGCTTCGGTGCCGTCGAGGAACTGCGCGTGCACTTCCTTCGGGCTCGCCGCCGTGACCACGGCCGCGACGATCTCGCCATTGTCCGGGTGATCGGTCAAGGCGTCGTCGATGGCCTGGTCGCGGTCGTCGCCGGGCGGCGGCAACTCGACATTGCCTTCCGGACCGCGATAGCCGTGGCGGCGCTCGTAGTCCATCACGCCCTTGCGCACGGCGTGATACGCCGCGTCCTGATCCGCGGAGTCGATCGTGGTGATCACGTTCAGACCGCGCGTGTAGGTCTCGTCCTTGTACTGCGCGTACATCATCTGACGGACCATTTCCGCCACGTACTCGGCGTGCACGCTGTATTCGTTGCCGGGGTTCTTGGTGTGGATCTCTTCCTTGACCGCCGCGTCGTACTGGTCCTGGGTGATGTACTTCAGATCGAGCATGCGCTTGAGAATATATTCCTGACGGATCTTCGCGCGCTTCGGATTGACCACCGGGTTATACGCCGACGGCGCTTTCGGCAAGCCGGCCAGCATCGCGCATTCGGCGAGCGACAGATCCTTCAGATCCTTGCCGAAATACACGCGCGCCGCCGCCGAAAAACCGTAGGCGCGCTCGCCCAGATAAATCTGGTTCATGTACAGCTCGAGAATCTGGTCTTTCGTCAGCGCCCGCTCGATCTTGTAAGCCAGCAGCATTTCGTAGATCTTGCGCGTATAGGTCTTCTCGCTCGACAGGAAGAAGTTGCGCGCCACCTGCATGGTGATCGTGCTCGCGCCCTGCGACGCGCCGCCGTGCAACAGGTCGGCCGAACCGGCCCGCAGGATGCCGACGAAGTCGACCCCGCCGTGTTCGTAGAAGCGGTAGTCCTCGATGGCGAGCACCGCCTTCTTCATCTGGTCCGGAATATCCTCGAAGCGCACGAGCGTGCGGCGCTCTTCGCCGAATTCGCCGATCAGCACGTGGTCGGCGGTGTAGACGCGCAACGGCACCTTCGGCTGATAGTTGGTCAGCGCGTCGAGCGACGGCAGTTGCGGCCCCATCACGACCAGCGCGTAACCGAGAATCAGCGCGCTGACGACTACCAGCGTCGCCAGCAGGCCGACGAACGTCAGCGCGATGCGCGCGCCGAGCGAACGGCGGCGCGGTTCGTCCGAAGCGTCGTTGCGTCCTGAGAAGCGGTGGTAGGGATCCCGGTCTTCACCACCCGGAGAATTTGAGGATTGCGGTCGTTTGATGATTGGCATGACTCGAATAGTTGGCGCATAACTCCACGCCTCTCTGCGGGCGGCAAATACCACCGTGTGACCGGACGCCCCCGGCAAGCCCCACGGCGCGCCCCTGAAGGGCCCGCGCAGACGGGTCCCGGCGCAACGTAACAGCGCATTTTAAAGAAATCGCGCGAGGGCCAAGACGATTTTTTTGTAAGAATTCCTTGGCGACGCCTTTCCCCCGCCCCGCTGCCGCCTTGCGGCGCACGCCGCGGCAGGGGTTATCAACAGAAAACGTTGACAGGCCTGTGGACAAGTGTGCCGGAAACGGCCCAAGCCTTTGATGTCGCGGGATTTTCATGCCGCGC
Organism: Paraburkholderia sp. BCC1885; assembly: GCF_900996235.1. Lineage (GTDB taxonomy): Bacteria > Pseudomonadota > Gammaproteobacteria > Burkholderiales > Burkholderiaceae > Paraburkholderia. The sequence continues at coordinate 110,820 of NZ_CAAJGM010000022.1, read as the reverse complement.
CCGTTTCGCATCGGGGCAACTCGCCTTATGATGGTCTGGTCGCGCGGGGAAAGCGCGGCCGCGCGCAAAATCAGCCGTTCGACGCCAACAAGTACGCGAGCAGACCATGAACAAGCCCAGCGAACGCATCGTCGTATTCGTGACACCCGCCCAGAAGCTCGCAATCGCCGCCAGCGCGGAAACACTCGGCATCAGCGTAAGCGAGTTGATGCGGCGTGCGGTGCTGAGTTTTGGCGCGACCAGCGAACAGGTGAAGGCGGCGAGCATTGTCGACCGCTTGCGCGCGCCGCGCGAGCCGGACGCGCTCAACCAGGCACTGGAACGGGTCGCCCGCGGCAGCCGCGATGCTCGCGCGGCTCAGCCGGCCGCGCTGCAGAAGGCGGCGCCCGCGACCGCCGCGGGCGTGCCGCAGCAGGCGGAGCACGAGACACTGCTGCCCGCCGACGTGCTCGCGGCGCTGGTACGCACGCCGGAAGAAGAACAGGCCGCCGAGGACCAGCGGGCGGTAGCGCGTGTGGCGGCGGCAAAAGCGGCCGCGATCGCGCCGCATGCCGAGCCCGAAGCGCCGCGCGTGGTTGCACCCATCGCACCCATTGCGCCTGTTGCGCCTGTTGCGCCTGCCACACCCGCAGCACCGCGCCGGCGTGTGCGCCTCGACGCCACGCCCGCCGAAGATGACCCGCGCAACGATCCGAGCACGGAAGACGGCCGCTTCGCCTGAGCGCTTCTTCTCGATCTTTGCCATGGACATGTGGCACAGACACATCCAGCGACCAAGGCATTACTTTCGCGCCTGTAAGGTCTCATTCGCACGCGGCGTAGCCGTCGCCGCCGCATCTCCCTTCGACGCATTTTGCGCCGCGCTTTACAAACGTTGAAACTTTCCGCGCGCATCGGCGCCCAATCGACGTTCGATACACGAATACAGCCACACTTTAAGACGGTTTTAAGACATGGCGTGGTGTAATATCCGCGAGCTGCTGAGCCCGCCTGGCTTGCGTCCGACACACAGCCGCCACGCGGCAGACGAACAATTTTCCATGCCCCTATTGCAATTGGCGCGCGAGCCCCGACTTCCGCACCGGTTGCCCGCGCAATACCGCGCACGGCAGCGTAAACTAGTCGTCACAAGTGCTTGAACGCGCCGGGTACTCAGCGCCGATTTCATTCTACGGAGGGTTTCATGTCGCTATTTGATAGCATCTCGCGCACGCTTAAAGGTCTCCTGAACGACGCTGCCGATTCCGTGCAAGATCCGTCGCGCGATTCGCGCCAGATCGTGCGCGAGCTCGACGAAAGCATCGCCAAGGCGGAGAACTCGCTGATCGAGATTCAGGCGCAGGTCGCCACGCAGCAAAGCAAGCGCGACGTTGCCGCCGACAAGGCGAAGAAGTACGAAGACGGCGCAAAGCGCGCGCTGCAATCGGGCGACGAAGCGCTGGCTCGCGAAGCACTCGGTGCGCAGGCTACCGCCGAAGCGGAACGCGATGCGCTGGCGAAAGAGCTCGCTACGCTGGAGCCGTCGGTCGCGCAACTGAAGAGCCAGATCGAGGACATGCGCGGCCGCCGCAACGACCTCAACGCACGCTCGAACATCCTGCAGGCCAAGCAGCAGATCGCCCAGGCCAAGGACGTCGCGGCAACCGCGCTCGGCGGCATCGGCGGGCGCAATCTCTCCGACGACTTCCAGAAGCTCGAAGACAAGGTGGCGTTGTCGAATGCACGCTCCGACGCGCGCCTGAATTCCGCCGACGTGAAAAGCGGCAAGGCGCTCGAAGACAAGCTCGCCGACCTGAATCGCGGCCCGTCGGTCGAGGACCGCCTCGAAGCGCTGAAGAAGCAGTTGAACACGCCGGCGCAGTAAGCCGCCGCGAAGCAGTACACCGGAGGTGACGCAGCGCCGGCAATCCGTGCGGCGCTGCGTGTCACACCGGGGCATCGATTGACATGGAGACGGGCGTCAAGCCGTCCGGTCTGATACATGAAAAAATTTCTCGCAGCCCTGTTCGCTTCGCTGATGCTGGTGTCCGGCGCGGCGTTCGCCGTGCCGACCGCCCAGCAGATCGAATCCGCGATGGCGCAAGGCAACTGGCAACAGGCCGACGCCGGCCTGACCGAGGTGCTGCAGGCGCATCCGAACAACGCGCGCGCGCACTATCTCTACGCTCAGGTGCTGGATCGCGAAGGCCGCTCCGCCGATGCGCTGGCGCAGATCCAGCAGGCCAAGACGCTCGACCCGCAAATCCGCTTCACCGATCCCACGCGCTTCGCGCAAACCGAAGCGCGCATTCGTCGCGACGCGGAACAAGGCGGCGTAACCACGCGCCATGCGGCCAATCCGTTCGCGCAACAGAACAGCGGTTCGGTGCAACAGCAGGCGGCGCTGGCGCCGCCCGTGCCTGAGCGCCACGGACCGTCCATGGGCATGTGGATCGGCATTATCGTGCTGATCGCCGCAATTGCGCTGATACTGCGCTGGACGCTGCGCCGCGCGCGCTCGCAGGACGATTCGCGCGCCGACGACGATCGCCGCGTGCAACTCAAGCGCGCCACCGATCTGCTGAACGCCGTGCGTTCGCTCAAGCTCGATGTGAAGCTGTCCACCGCCGCCGGACACGAAGCGCTGGAGCGCGAAGTCGAAGGCACCGAAGAACAGTTGCGCACGCTGGTCGAGGGGTTGTCGAGCGGCAAGAATCCGGTGCCGCCGTATCAGCTCGACGAACTGGAACAACGTGTCGCGAGTCTGAAGGCGCGCGCCGAGGGCCGCCCCGATCCGTATGCGGCCGCACCGGCCGGCATGGGCGATTCCGCTTACGCACGCGAGGCCGAGCGTTTCGGCAATCCGCCGCAAGCGCCCTACCCGTATCCGCCGCAGCAACCGCCGCAGGTCATCGTGCAACAAGGCGGCGGGTTCGGCAGCGGCATGGGCGGCCTTCTGACCGGCGTGCTGCTCGGCGAAGCACTCAATTCGGGCCGCGAGCGCGAAGTGATCGTTGAGGACGACGAGACGCGCCGTCGCGGCGGCAACAATGACAACAACAGCAACGATGGCGGCGGCCTCGATTTCGGCCAGGGGTCGAACAACTGGGACGACGGCAGCGGCGGTGTCGATACGGGCAGCGACGATTCGGGCGGCTGGAGCGATACCTGACAGGCACGCTGTCCGCCCTGCCGTGTGATGGCAAGCGCGCAAGTGCCGCAAACGGCATCTGCATAAACAGACAGGCCCCGTTCATCGCGGGGCCTGTTTTTTATGCTTTGTTTTTTCATGCTTTGTTTCATGCACGCTTTGCACGAGGCGTGACGCGTGGCGCTTACCTCAATGCTTACGCATTCGCCGCGAGCGACGGCCGGTGCTGCGCGAGCACCGCGGCGCCCGCAAACAGCCTGACAATAAAACGCTCTGCATAGTCGATGAGCGCCTCGCGCCGGGCTGCATCGCCGATGTACTCGTGCGACAGATGAAACAGCTGCAGCACGACCTGCGTGCACACTTCATCCACGGTCGCGCGCGTGAGGGCCGGCATCAGATCGAGTTGCACGACGTCGTCGGCCATCTCCGCCGACACCTCGTTCAGGTTCACGCGCACCGCGTCGCGCAACGCCGGCGAGGTGCCGTGATACTCGGCGAGCGCGCTCAAAAACGCTTCGCGGTTATCCAGTGCAAACGCAAAAAACGCGACGCAGGCGCGACGCGGCACGCTGTGCGGCTCGTCGTGCGCGGCGAGCCAGCGCTCGCGCCGCAGCATCGGCCGCAGACGGCGGCTGACCCATTCGACCGCTTCGCGCGCCAGATCGTCGAGTGTGTCGAAATGCCGGTAAAACGTGTTCGGGTTCAGGCCGGCTTCGCGCGCGAGTTCGCGCAGACCGAGCGTCGCAAAGCTGCGACCGCCCGCCGTCAGGCGCAACGCCGCCTCGATGAGTCGGCGCTTGCCGGGCGCGAGATCGAGATCGAACTCGGAATCAGATGTGGGTTCCATGGATTCAAAAACAAAGCGCGTGCACCGTCTGCACTGTAAACGATCTTGACGCGCGGTGCACAGTTGTCTACTCTGCGCGTTACGAAGTAGACAATTGTAGACACCTCCGGCCCGGCTCGAGCACCCGGCGGGCGTCGCGTCATGGATCAATTCACCTGGAGCATCGCCCTTATGCCGTCTCCCTCGCCTGCCAAGCCACGCATCGCCATCGTCGGGAGCGGTTTCGCCGGCATTGGCATGGCGATCCGTCTGCGGCAGATGGGACTGGACTCGTTCACTATCTACGAGGCTGCGGGCGACATCGGCGGCACATGGCGCGACAACACCTATCCGGGCGCTGCCTGCGACGTGCCCTCGCATCTGTATTCGTTTTCGTTCGAACCGAATCCCGGCTGGACCCGTGCTTACGGACCACAGGCCGAGATTTTCGCGTATCTGCAGCACTGCGTGCGCAAGTACGGACTCGCGCCGTTCGTGCGCTGCCACGCACGCGTAGCGGCAGCGCGTTTTGATGAGGATTGCCAGGTATGGCGTCTGGATATCGAACACGGCGGCAACGGCGATAACGGCGGCCACGCGGCCACGGCATCGAACGAATCAGGCACACGTGAAACGATCGAGGCCGACATCGTGATCGCCGCGAGCGGCCCGCTGTCACGGCCGGCGATGCCGCAGATCGCCGGCCTCGAACGCTTCGCGGGCAAGCTGTTTCACTCGGCGCGCTGGGATCACGACTATCCGCTCGAAGGCAAACGCGTCGCGGTGATCGGCACCGGCGCCAGCGCAATCCAGTTCGTGCCGCGTATCCAGCCGCGCGTCGCGCGTCTCGAACTATTCCAGCGCACCGCGCCGTGGATCATGCCGAAACCCGACAAGCCCGTCAGCGAGCGGGCTCGATGGTGGTTCCGGCGTCTGCCGTTCACGCAACGATTCGTTCGCAGTGCGATCTACTGGCAGCTCGAATCACGCGCCATCGCCTTCGTCGTCAATCCGAAACTGCTGAACATCCCGATGAAATTCGGTCTGAGCTATCTGGAGCGACGCGTCAAGGAACCCGCGCTGCGCGCCAAGCTGACGCCGAATTACCGGCTCGGCTGCAAGCGCGTGCTGCTCTCGAGCGACTACTATCCGGCGCTCAACCAGCCGAATGTGGACGTCGTGACGAGCGCAATCCGCGAACTGATCGCCGACGGCATCGTCACCGAGGACGGCGTGCATCACCCGGTCGACGCGATCATCTGCGGCACCGGCTTCCAGGTCAACGACGTCGGTGCGCCGTTCGAGGTCACCGGCATCGGCGGCGCGGATCTCGGCGCCCGCTGGCTGCGCGACGGGCCCGAGGCGTATCTCGGCACGAGCATCGCCGACTTCCCGAATTTCTTCATGATGGTGGGCCCGAACACCGGCCTCGGCCACAACTCGATGATCTACATGATCGAGTCGCAGGTGCAATACATCGCCGACTGTCTGCGCGAACTGCGCCGGCGCGGCGCCCGCACCATGAATCTGCGACCCGACGTGCAGCAGGCTTTCAACGCGCGTTTGCAGGAAGACATGCGGCGCTCGGTGTGGGCGAGCGGATGCCATAGCTGGTATCAGACCAAGAGCGGCAAGGTCACGGCAATCTGGCCGGGCTTCACTTTCAGCTTCCGCAAACGCACCCGCCGGGTGCGTGCGGACGAATACCGCTTCGCGCGCTGACGCTGGCCGCGAAACTGCGCCGTTCTCGCACCCGCACGCGAACCCGCGCCGCAATTCGAACCATCAGGGAGACAACCATGGCAAGCGTGAACACTGCTTCAGATGCACGAACCGGCTCGCAGACAGCCGTGCTGCCGCCCCGCCCGCTTGCCGCGCGCCTCGGCATTACCAGCGTGCCGCGCGAGACACTGCGGCGGCGCTACACGCAGCCAGGCTCGAAGTTCGTCAGCATCATGGGCACCGAAGTCCATTACGTCGACGAAGGCAGTGGCGAGCCGCTCGTGATGATTCACGGCTTCGCGGCGTCGCTGCATACCTGGGACGGTGTTGCGGAGGAACTGGCGCGCAGCCATCGCGTGATCCGTCTCGACCTGCCGCCGTTCGGCGTGACGGGGCCGCTGCGCAGCGCGTCCGGTGCGATCGAAACAATGGACTTGCCGGCCTACCGGCGCTTTATCGATACCTTCATGCAGGCGCTCGGCATCGGTCGGGTGATGTTGATCGGCAACTCGCTCGGCGGTCTGATCTCGTGGGATTACGCCGTGCGCCATCGCGACCAGGTGAAGCGGCTGGTGCTGATCGACTCGGCCGGTTTTCCGATGAAGCTGCCGATCTACATTGGCCTCTTCAACAGCGCGCTGGTGCGCATGAGCGCGCCTTGGTGGCTGCCCGAGCCGATCATCCGTAGCGCGGTACGCAACGTGTACGGCGATGCGCGCCGGCTCGCCGCACCGGTTCTGCGACGCTACATCGAGTTCTTCCACGGTGAAGGCACGCGCACGGCAATCGGCAAGATGGTGCCGACACTCGATTTCGCCGATCTCGATACCGACGTGCTAAAAACGGTCGACGTCCCCACGCTCGTCCTGTGGGGAGCCAAAGACCGCTGGATTCCGCCCGCGCACGCCGCGGAGTTCGCGCAGCGCATTCCGGGCGCGCGATCCATCATGTACGACGGCCTCGGCCACATTCCGATGGAAGAGGACCCGCAACGGGTGCTCGCGGACTTGCGTGCATTCCTCGCCAAAGAGGAAACGAAAAGCGGCACGCCGGCCGTCTAGAGGCCGCGGCATGTAGCATGCCCGCAGCGGGCATGCAGCGGGCATGAACGCCCCGCCCGCGCTCAGCCCCCGCCGCCCAGGAAGCGCAGCAGGTCCCACAGAAACTTGCAGGCCATGACGATCAGTTCCCACAACTGGTAAAGCTGCTGCCAGCCGGTCAGGCACGCAAATGCTTCGATCATAGTCAGTCAGGCGATGGACGGTGGCGGGTTCCCGGCGGCCCGGGGAGGGATCGACGCCCAAGCGCCAAGACCCACATCATAGCGACCTCGGGATACCCCGTATCAAGTCGCACCCGCGGATGCCGTCAATACAACGAGAAGACGCGGCATCCGGCCTGGATGACCGTGCTATCGAGGAGAGACACATGACGCGCTTCAGCTTTCGCCGGGTGGGACGCACGCCGTCGATCGTCGGCGATATCGCCGCGCAGGCGGGCAAACTCGGCATCGAGATCTGCGACGTCTCGGGCCACGTCGAGGAGGTCGCGGCGCGGGTGCAGCATCAGGCCCAGGTATGCCGGTCGCTGCGCGAGGCCGCCGCCCAGACGATGGCCGGCAACCGCCGCATCGCGACGGCGGCGCGCGAGATGCGCGACGTGACGACCAACGTCGCGAGCAGCGTGCAGGAATCGCAGCGGACCCTGGCGGCCTCGCTGGAGGACATCCATGGCCTCGTTGAAGGGGTGACGGTCATCGAGAGCCACATCGGCGCGCTGCGAGCCGCGCTGGCCCATGTGAGCCGCGTCTCCGAGGAGATTTCGCTGATCGCGCGCCAGACCCATCTGCTGGCGCTCAACGCGGCCATCGAAGCCGCGCGGGCGGGCGAGTCCGGCAAGAGCTTCGCGGTGGTCGCGGCGGAGGTCAAGAATCTCTCGGCAAAGACAGCCCAGGCGACCGGCCAGATCGAAACCACCCTCGCGCAATTGACCCAGCAGACGGAGCAACTGACCAACGAGGGCTCGGTAAATACGGCGCGAGCGCATCGGGTGCGTGAAGGCTCGCGCAAGATCGGCGAAGTGGTGCACGCGACCGGCGAAGCGATTACCCAGCTCAACGCGGAGGCGGGACAGATCGCCACATTGACGGGCGAGATTGAAAACCAGTGCACGGGACTCGAAGCGCAGGTGCTGGACATGGCGAGCGGCGTGGAGGATTCGAGCGAGAACTTCGTGCAGGCGAAGGACCGGCTGGGCAATTTGCTGGGCGTCTCGGAAACGCTGATCGAACTGACCGCCGCGACGGGCGTGGAGACCACCGACACGCCGTTTATCGAAGCCGTGCAGCAGGCGGCCGTCAGGGTCGGCAAAATGTTCGAGCGCGCGGTGGCCAGCGGCGAATTGACCATGGACGACCTGTTCGATCAGACCTATGTGCCGATCGCAAGGACCAACCCGCCGCAGTTCATGACACGCTTTACAGCTTTCACGGACCGCGTGTTGCCGGCTGTGCAGGAGCCCCTGCTCGGACTCGATCCGCGCGTGGCGTTTTGCGCCGCAGTGAATACGCGGGGCTATCTGCCGACGCATAACCAGAAGTTCTCGCAGCCGCAGCGCGACGACCCCGTGTGGAATGCGGCGAATTGCCGGAACCGGCGGCTATTCGACGACCGCACCGGCCTTGCCGCCGGGACCCATACGAAGCGGTTTCTGTTGCAGACGTATCGGCGCGATATGGGCGGCGGCGAGTTCGTGCTGATGAAGGATGCGTCGGCGCCTGTTTTTGTGAATGGGCGGCATTGGGGTGGAGTTCGGATGGGGTATCGGGCTTAGGGTGGTTTCTTTGGCCGTGCGGCGCGGCTGACTGGCGTGACAGACAAGGCGCTGGTCAGTTGCACCTACAGCAGGCTGAACTGGGCGCCCGCCTTCCACCCGAGGCTGAACGAGAAATTTGCGCGTGGCCGACAATCAATCGTTTCTGGTCGAATCGGTCTCGGGGGTCGAGACGCTCAAGGCATGATCGGAGCCGGCTTATCCATCAGCCAGCAAGCTGATTGCGAGCCTCATCAAACGTCTTCACCCACTCTTCCAACGCGACGACCATCCTGGCAACCACCTCATCCCAGTCATCAAGCCGTGTCTGCCTGAAAAGTCGCATGACTCCGGGATACCAGGGAGAATCCGTCCTTTCCCGCAACCAGCGCCAATCCGTCGAGAACATCGGAAGCATGATCCAACATGTCTTGCCGAGCGCGCCCGCCAGATGAGCCACGGACGTATCGACGGAAATGACCAGGTCCAGTTGCGCAACGATCGCCGCACTATCGGCGAAGTCATTAACCGCACCGCCAAGATGGGTCAATCGTAGAGACGCAGCCGCGCGCTCGGCCTCGCTTTCCCCCTGACCTTTCTGCAAGCTGATAAAAGACACCCCCTCCACCGACCAAAGTGGAGCAAGCGTCTCAAGTCCCGGCAGCGACCGGGTTGCGTCCCGGCCGTGCGCGGCGTTGCCTTTCCAGATCAATCCGACCTTGAGCCCATGTCTGGGCAGGTACTCTCGCCACCATACGATGCGTTGTGGCAGGGCATAAAGATATGGCAGGCGCGAAGGAATTGTTTCGACGGTCGTGTTGAAGTGCAACGGCAAGCTCATCGTGAGGACCCAGAAGTCGTGTGCCGGCGTTTGCGTAAGCTCGGTGACGACTTCATCGACGCCGTCGGCAGTCTCCATCAGCGGCTTGAGCACGGCCGGGCAGACAACGGTAAGACGCCGAAGTCCGCGCGCCTTGAGCAATGGCGCATACCGAACGAACTGGATGGAGTCGCCGAGCCCCTGTTCGTGCAATATCACCAGTGATTTATCGTGCAACGATTCTCCACGCCATTGGGGATAGTCCACCAAGGGCAACAGCGTAATCCTGCTCTGCGCGGCGGAATCGTATCTGGATTCGGCGTATCGCCATCCCTCAGCGTAACGGCCATTCGCCAGCAGGAGCAGCGCGAGACTCCAGCGAGCGGCGGAGGGTTCCGGGGCAACTTCAATCGCCTTTCGATAGACGCTCTCTGCTTGCGCGTGGCGGTCATCAAGCGTGAGCGTGTTGCCCAGGTTGAGCCACGCATCGCTATAGGCTGGAGCAATTTCGATCGCACGGCGCAACGAAGCCTCGGCCGGCAAAAAGCGTCGGCTATGCATCATGCGTGTACCGAGGTTGTAGTGCGCCTGGGCGTAATTGGGTGCCAGGCGTAGCGCGTGGTTCAACTCTGCCTCGCCCTCTTCCGGGCGGCCGTCTTGCAGAAGCAATGTGCCGAGATTGTTGTACGCTTCGCTGTGCTCGGGAGCAATGCATATTGCTCGCCGGAAAGCCGCTTCGGCCTCTGGAAAGCGACCGGCATTCATCAGTAATATGCCGAGGCGATTGTGAGCCTCGATATAGTCCGGATCAACGGCTAACGACTCGCGAAACGTCATTTCAGCTTCGTGAAGGCGTCCCTGCTCTGTTAGCAGCAAGCCCAAAAGAAAGTGCGCACGAGGCCTTCCTGGATCGAGTGCCAGTGCACTTCGAATCGAAGACTCGGATTCGCTGAGACGGCCTGACTCCATCTGAATTACCCCGAGGCTGACGAACGCCTCGACGAGGCTCGGGTCGTATTCGATTGCCCGTTTAAAAGCCCTTTCTGCTTCGTCGTACCGTTGTGCATCCATGAAAATCGTGCCGATATTATGGTGCGCAAACGCATAGGACGGCGAGATTTCGGCGGCGCGATGGAACATCGCTTCGGCATCCTGCGATTTACCTTGATCGGCCAGGACATTCCCAAGGTTACAGAGGAAAACAGCATTTTCCCGGATGTCGACTGCTTGACGGATCAGCGATTCCGCCTCGTCCAACGAACCTCGTTCCGAGCGAATCAATCCGAGCAGATGTAACGCGTCGGCGTGCCGAGGCTCGGCCCGGAGAATGGTTAAGTAACCCTGCTCAGCCTCTTCAAGGCGCCCGGCCTGATGTGCCTCGAGCACGGACTGGAACAATAACATATCAGAAATATGGTAAGAAGAACTGAATACTATCGCTGGAAAAACTCGCACGGCGGATCGCATTTCGCGAGCGCCGTGCAGATGCGGCCCGTTGTAATGGGCAAACACGATGGCCAGAACACTTGTCTCTTTACACAGGGCACAAACGCCGCCACTCTACTAGAGCTTCAGGTAGCTATACGTCACTCCTGCATCATCTGTTGTACGGTTGTAGTAAAGACAGGACGCATCGTGCCAGTGCGAGTGCGGATCAAGCACATGCATTGGCACGAACCGGTCGCGCAAGTACCCAGCGGGATACTGCATCATCACCTTCTTGCGGAATATCCGCGGATAGCAGGCTGCGATCCAGTACGAACCGCTATCGACGCCGATATAAATTCGCGCCTGTGCGATCAACCTGGCTACTTCCCAGATATCCGCAACACCGCGGCAGTCGATCACCTGTGCATCAAGGTCACTGGCTGAACCGACCTGAACGATTTCGTATCCGGCGTAAGCATCTCGAACATGAGAGATAATTTCCGCCGATAACTCTCGCACGTGGTCTTCACCCAACGCGACATGCGGAGGAATGTTCTTTCCGGTCGTGTGAAGCACAATCCGCTTTTCGAGCGTCGGCAACTCTTCGAACCGGTAAAGACGCGGGTGACGAAGGTATGCCACATGACCGAAGATGTGACTCGTGCGCTCGGCGAGCGAAGAGAATACGGGCTTTGTCCTGTAATCCTCAAACGGCACGGAATTTCCCCCCAGCCACTTTTGTGTCCAGAGATTGACGATGCGATCAGGCTGTACATCCCGAACCACATAGGGGTTGTGATCGAAGATCCAGACGCGGTCCACGTCGACGACTTTCCGGCCGGTGTTGCGAAAGTAGTTTTCCGGGAACGAGGAAAACTGCAGTTTGTCGCCGATACCTTCGGCGCCCGCGAGTGTTATTCCTAACACGCCGTGGTCGTTGAGGCGGTGAATGAGCGTCGTCGCCGGCCTGTGGTTATTGGCGTTCACGAATTCGTCGAGCGCCTGGGCAACGCGCCTGATAACGTCATTCCAATCGCCGGGCTCTGTCTGCCTGAACAGCCGCGCGGTCGGATACCATGGCGAATCGTCGCGTTTTTCCAGCCAACGCCAGCACCCGTCGAAGCGCGAGAGAATCCATACGGGTTTTCCCAGCGCTCCGGCAAGATGGGCGGTGGAGGTATCGACGGAAATCACCAGATCCAGCTGTTCGATGATCGCCGCGGTATCAGCAAAGTCGCGTACCTCGTTCATGAGGTCCAATGGACGTAACGCTTCCGGTATGTCATTGAGCTGTGCCTGCGCCGCATCCCCTTTTTGCAGGCTGACGAACGTTATCCCACCGATCTGCAGGAGCGGCAGGTACGCCTTGCACGCGATTGATCGACGTTTATCCGTTGCGTGCGCGTCACCTTGAGTTGGCCGCGGATCGCCGGCCCAGACGAGGCCGACTTTCATTTTTTTCCCTGGCGGCAGGCAATGTCGCCGACGGCTACGCCGCGCAGCGGGCACCCGAAGATACGGCATCGACGCAGGAATGCTCTCCATCGTTGTGCCGAAATGAAACGGCAGGCTCATGAATAAGCACCACCAGTCATGAGCGGGGACAACCTGCGAACCGTCGAACGCGATGCAGTGATCCACTTCTTCAATGGTTTCGAGAAGAGCGATCAGCGTGGGGGGGCATAAAACGCTTAGTTTCGCGAGACCCTGGCGCTTGAGTCCCGTCAGATAACGGCAGAACTGAAGCGTGTCGCCGAGCCCCTGTTCCGCGCAGACCAGCAGCGACTTTCCGCTTAGCGGTTCGCCGCGCCAACGTGGAAAAGGCAACGGTGGCGCGTCGACATTGACGCGAGCGTCGAGGCGGGACTCGAATAACCGCCACCCTTCCGCATACTGGCCCTGCTTGAGCAGCACTTGGGACAGATTCCACTGAATGCCGGCTGAATCCCGCTGTAATTCGATGGCTTGCCGGTAGACCGCTTCTGCCTCAGCAGGACGGCCGGCGCAGGCCAGCACATTGCCAAGATTCATGCGCGCGTCGCAACGGCCTGGCGACAGTTCAATGGCGCGGCGCAGCGCCTTCTCGGCCTCCGGCAGACGGTGCGTCTGCATATAGCGTGTTCCCAGATTGTAGTGGGCGTCCGCATTGTGAGGCGCCAACTCGATCGCGCGGCGAAGCTGAGTCTCGCCTTCATCGCCGCGCCCACTTAGCAGCAACAAGGTACCCAGGCTATTGCATGTGGCGCTGTCATCCGGGGCGATCGACAGTGAACGGCGCAGCGCTACTTCTGCCTCGGCAAGCCGGTTCATTCTCATCAACACCAGGCCCAAGTCGCGGTAGGCATTTGAGCGGCAGGGATCGACGGCACAAGCGTGACGAAACGACGCTTCGGCTTCGTCAAGACGTCCACGTTCCATCTGCAGGACGCCAAGATTGATCACCGCCTCGACAAGGTCTGGATCTTGCTCGATTGCTCGCGCAAACGCCGCTTCCGCTTCGTCGAACCGTTGCGCATCCATGAGCAACGTGCCGAGATTGTGGTGAGCGAGCGCGTAGGACGGCGCAATTTCGGCGGCCCGGCTGAATGCCGCTTCGGCGGCGGGCAATTTACCCTGATCGGCCAGGACGTTCCCGAGATTGCATAGAAAATTGGCGTTTTCCCGGATGTCGACCGCGGCGCGGATCAGCGATTCCGCCTCATTCAGCGCGCCCCGTTCAGAGCGAATCAAGCCGAGCAAATGTAACGCGTCAGCGTGCCGGGGATCGGTCTGGAGGATGGCTGAATAACCCTGTTCGGCCTCTTGAAGGCGCCCGCCCTTGTGCGCAGCGAGTGCGGAATGGAACAATGACATATCGGAAAGGGGATGTGCGAAACGTGGGTTCCCCGTGCCTAAGCGCGGGATTGTGAATCTTTTAATTCATCAAGCGCTTGCGTGACACGTCGGATTACGTCGGCCCAATCACCGGGCCAGGATGGCGTGAGTAGGCACGCGCCCGATGATCACCAGATCGAAGCATTCGAAGACCTCGGCGGGCTCGATGTACAAACAACGCATGTTCGAATCGCGACATGAACGCTCCGGTGGCAAGAAAAAATCGCTCCAGATTATATGTGGCGAATGATGGGAACTTGTTAAAAATTGTCTTTTATTTAAGATATCTAATTAAATAATTGAACGTCATACCCATTTCAAGCGCTTGCGACGGGAAGCAAAAAACTGCCCGGACCTCTCTGCCAGTTCGCTATATGCATAGACCCTCAGTTCGCCCCGATATATCTGGCATCTGGCGGCCGAAGCGATCTCCGCGACAGCTTCCCACGGGCCTGGTTTTCCGCGCAGGTCAATCACGTTGCGTCGCTCTATTCAGACTAAGCGAATCCTCCGCAGATCCAAAATCCCCTCCAGCAGATTCGCTGCCGGCGCGCTACAGCAGCGTGCGCAGATAGGCATTCCACTCCTCCGCCCGGCGGTCCCACGAATAGAAGCGGTTGAAGTACTCAACCTGTTGCGCGCGCAGTCGCTCGTCTTCAGCCCTGCGCTGCCGAACCGAACGGATCGCCTCGTCGAGGACGGCCGCAAACCGGTTTGCATGCGCCTGCAGATCTTCCGTGAACGGATAAAGCCGCGCGAAATTCGCGCAGGTTTCCGGCAACCCGCCATATGCCGCGCAGACCGTGAGACATCCCGCAGACATCGCCTCAATGGCTGCGATACAACTGGTTTCCGGTTCCAGATTCGGATACGCGAAGATATCGCTCTCGCTTAATGCGAGGCGCACCGTTTGATTCGGTTGTGCACCGTGATAACGGATACGCGGATGCGTCATGCAGCGCTCGAAGAGCGGGCGATGCGCTTCGTCACGTTCGCTCCAGCCGTAAATACCGAAGCTCGAGAACACGTCAAGCTCGATATCGGGATGTATTGCCGCGAGATGCTCAAACACCGGCACCAGGATTTCGAGACCGCGGTTTGGCGCGCTGTGGTAGATCAGGCGTATGCGATCTGCGCATCGGGGGCGATATACCCCGAATGGCTCGATCGCGTTTTGCAGCACTGTCATGTCACCGTAGGGTACGCCGGGAATCAGGTGGTACAGGAGCGCCTGATAATGCGAGACGCAGACAATGCCGGCAAACGCTCTACGATTATCAGGCTGCTCAAGGAAGCCTGACTCTTCCCTGCTGGGTTTGTCATGCAGCCACAAAATACGCTTGCGCGTCGGATCGAGTTCGCGCACGCGCGACGGAATGATCTGAAACCGTCGTGCGAGTTCCGGGTCCAAACGTGCATGCAGCGTTTGCAACATCAATTCGGTGCCGCCACAGGCGCGCACGCTCAACTCGTTGGTTTCCATGCTCAGCTCGCACCGCCGATGGTCGTCTCCGGACTGATTGCAAGCGAAGCGCCGAAATCGCCATGCCAGGTGTAGATGCCCTGGTGTGACAGTTTCGACTGCGTATCGACGAATACCCGCCCGCCGATATCCCGCCAGCGGCGACAGAACGCATAGTCTTCCGAAAGATAACGGCCCGTTGCCGGTTCGACCATGACGTCGAAAAAGCGGTAGCAGAGGTCGCGCAATGGCGAGTCGGGCGGGCCGTCAGGCACGTACCTGAGTTCGGGCAACTGCGCCACCATGGCTTCGATGACGCTGCGCCGGATGCACATGAAACCGGTTGGCGCTTCGCTCACTTCGAGAAAACCATCGCCGTCGATTTCGCTCGACGCACCGTCGTGTGCATTCACGGGATAACGTAAATAGCGCTGCGAGAAAGTCTCTTTCGTGAGACCGGCGGGCAACTGCTCCGGCCAGTCGAAGCGCTTGATGGGGTAGACGCCCGCCACGACATCGCGATCGGCCAGCAACAGGCGAAACACCTGATCGGCCGAAAAGCCGATGTCGGCGTCGATCCAGAACAGATGCGTCAAACTCCGGTCGAGCAGAAAGCGCGCGACGGCCTGATTGCGCGCCCGTGTGATCAAGCTCTCGCCGGAGTCGATCCGAATCGCGGCGCGCATGCCCATTTGCCACAGACCGTTGTTCAGTTCAAGCAGGCTGTTGGTGAAATTCGCTGCCACATTTCCACCGTAGCACGGTGTCATGAACAGCGGTTTCATGGAAGCGAGGGCGGAATGGTCAAGCATGATGGCAGTCTCCTGGCGAGTGAGAAGTGGCTGCTCTTTCATGCCGTGCCAGATGTGTGCGCAAACTCTGTGCGCCTCTCGCACCTGTATGGCGACCGACCGGCGCAGCCTCAAGGACATCCATCAGCATAAAGACTGGCCCCAGGTACGGCTTTAGGAACCGTCTTAAATTGGAGCATACCATTGGAATTGTGTCTGTCAGCGAATAGATCATCGCTGACAGACGCACCTCGCCAGCAAAAAATCAAACCGCCATCGCCATTCTCTTTCGCTCGTTACGCTGCATGAAATGATTAGCGGCGATCACGCCAACGGTTACCACGCCGATAAACAGCGTCGCTAACGCATTCATCTCGGGATTCAACCCCAGCCGCACACGAGAAAACACCACCAGCGGCAGCGTGGTCGAGCCAGGCCCGGACAAAAACGCGGACAGCACGAGGTCGTCGATAGACAACGTGAAAGACAGCAGCCATCCGGCCACCAGCGCCTGCGAGATCAACGGCAGCGTAATAAAGAAAAATACCCGCAACGGCGTCGCGCCGAGATCGAGCGCGGCCTCTTCGAGCGAAGGATGCAGTTCCCTCACCCGCGACTGCACGATGATCGTGACATAGGAAATGCACAGCATCACGTGCCCGATCCAGATCGTGAACACGCCACGTCCAGCCGGCCAGCCGAGCCATTTCGCCATTTCGATGAAGAGCAGCAGCAGCGATATCCCCTGAATCACTTCGGGAATCACCAGCGGCGCGTTGATCATCCCTGTGTACAGGGTGAAGCCGCGAAACCGGCCCATGCGCGCCAGCACGAAGCCCGCCCAGGTACCGATGAACACCGATGCAAACGCCGTCATCAGCCCAATCCGAAGCGAAAGCCACGCCGCCGCAATCAGTTCGTCGTCGTTGAGCAGCGCGGCGTACCAGCGCGTCGAGAAATGCGTCCACACCGTCACCAGTTGGGATTCGTTGAACGAATACACCACCAGGCTGACGATCGGGATGTACAGGAACAGAAAGCCAATGCCCAGAGCAATGATCTGCAACACGCGATTCGGTTTCATCAGCGCCGCTCCTCCAACGCCTTGGCCTGCGCGTACTGGAAGAACGCCATCGGCACCAGCAGCAGCAGGACCATCGCACACGTCACCGCGGACGCCATCGGCCAGTCGGCGTTGTCGAAGAACTCATTCCACATCACGCGGCCAATCATCAGCGTGTCCGCGCCGCCCAGCAGTTCCGGAATCACGTACTCCCCCACCGCCGGGATGAATACCAGCAGGCAGCCCGCGATAATGCCGTTTTTCGACAGCGGCAACGTGATCTGCCAGAACGCCTTCCACGGCTTCGCGCCGAGATCGTAGGCGGCTTCCAGCAAAGTCAGGTCCATTTTCACGAGGTGCGCATAGAGCGGCATCACGAGAAACGGCAGATAGGAATACACCATGCCGATATAGACCGCGGTATTCGTGTGATACAGCTCGATAGGCGTATGGATCAGGCCGATCGACATCAGGAAATTATTCAGCAGACCGTTATTCTTGAGGATTCCTATCCATGCATACACGCGAATCAGGAACGAAGTCCAGAACGGCAGCATCACCGCCATCATCAGAAGATTGCGGGTGGCCGGATTCGAGCGTGCAATGTAGTACGCCATCGGGTAGCCGAGCAGCAGGCACAGCAACGTCGACACCGCGGCCACCACGACCGAGTTCACATACGTCGCGAAGTACAGGCTGTCGGTCAGCAGAAAAGCGTAGTGCGACAGATCGAGCGCGATGTGGATCACGCCGTCCTGAAAGCTGGTTAGCTCCGTGTATGGCGGAATGCCGAGCTGCAGGTCGGCAAAGCTGATCTTCACGACCAGCAGGAACGGCACGAGGAAGAACAGCAGCAGCCAGACAAACGGGCCTGCCACCACGGCGGTGCGGCCGCTCAGGCCGAAGCGCCGCACGGGCCACGACGCGAAGGAACTCAGCGCGCTTTTCATGACGTCAGCACCACGCCTGCCGAAGCACTCCAGCGCACATAGACTTCGTCGCCCCACGCCGGCGGATCGATCTCGGAGAGCGCGAGGCTCGTGACGTTCGCCACCACGGTCTTGCCGCCGTCCAGCTTCACGTGATACAGCGAATAGCCACCCATGTAGGCGATATTCGTGACGATGCCCTTGCCCCAGTTGTACGCGCCCTCGGGCGGCTTGCGGGTGAGCGCGATGCGCTCGGGCCGCACCGAGATCGTCAGCGGCATGCCGAGCGGTCCAGTGATGCCGTGGTTCACGTACAGACGCACCGGCAGATCGGACGTTTCGACGAAGATGTGATCGGGTTCGTCCTCGACCACGGTGCCGTCGAACAGATTGGTCGAACCGATGAACTCAGCCGAAAAGCGGCTGTTCGGAAATTCGTACACCTCATGCGGCGTGCCGAGCTGGACGATTTCGCCTTCGCTCATCACGGCGAGGCGGCCGGCCATGGTCATCGCCTCTTCCTGATCGTGGGTCACCATGATGCAGGTGACGCCGACCTTGTCGAGAATGTTGACCAGTTCGATTTGCGTGCGCTGGCGAATCTGCTTGTCGAGCGCGGACATGGGCTCGTCGAGGAGCAGCAGCTTGGGGCGCTTGACGAGGCTGCGCGCGAGCGCCACGCGCTGCTGCTGTCCGCCCGAGAGCTGATGCGGCTTGCGCTTCGCGAAGCGGCCCATCTGCACGAGTTCGAGCACCGACTGCACGCGCTCGTTCAATTCCGCCTTCGGCACGCCTTCCTGCCTGAGGCCGAAGGCGACATTGCCCTCCACCGTCATATGCGGAAACAGTGCATACGACTGGAACATCATGTTGACCGGCCGGCGATACGGCGGCATCTGCGCGAGATCCTCGCCGTCGATCAGGATCTTGCCCGACGTCACGCTTTCGAGGCCCGCGAGCATCCGCAAAAGCGTCGACTTGCCGCAGCCCGAACTGCCGAGCAGGGCAAACAGTTCCCCCTTCCTCACCGACAGGTTCACCTGCCTGACCGCGACCGTCTCGCCGAACTTCTTGACGACGTCGACGATCTGCACGAAGTTTCCCGCTGCATCGTTCGCAACGGCATAGCTGCCCGGGGGCGGCGTGCCGGCCCCTGCCAGCGCACCCGACTGGTCACTGCTCATGATTTGCTACTTCACTCCTGCGTTTGACGAACAAAGCCCCCGGTGATCACCGGGGGCTTCATGATGAGGCCTGGCTGCCGATCATTCGAGCCGCGGACTTCAGCGGCCGGACTTGAACTCGGTCCACAGCCGCGTCTGCAGCCGCTGGATTTCCGGTGGCAGCGGCTTCAACAGGAACAGCGTCTTGATGACATCGGCCGGCGGATAGACTGCCGGATCGTTCGCCACGTCCTTGTCCACATACTTGCGCGCTTCGAGGTTCGCGCTCGGATAGTAGACCTCGTTGGTGATCGCGGCGTGGACCTGCGGCGTCTCGATGTAGTTGATCCACTCGAGCGCGGCTTCCTTGTCCTTCGCGTCCTTCGGAATCGCCATCACGTCGAACCAGACCGGCGCGCCGCCCTTCGGAATGTAATACTCGATCTTGTACGGCTTCTTCGCTTCCACCGCGCGATGCTTGGCGATCACCACGTCGCCCGACCAGCCATACGCGAAGCAGACGTCGCCGCCGACCAGATCGTTGATGTAGCCGGACGAATTGAACTGCGTGATATACGGGCGGATCTTCTTCAGCATGTCGAGCGCGGCGTGATAGTCAGCCGGGTTCGTACTCATCGGATCCTTGCCGATGTAATGCAGCGCGGCCGCGAACATCTGGTCAGGCGCGTCGAGCACCGAAACGCCGCACGCCTTCAGCTTCGAAATATTTTCGGGCTTGAACAGGATGTCCCAATTGTTGAGCGGAACATTGGCGCCGAGAATCTGCTGGACCTTGGTGACGTTGTAGCCGAGGCCCGTCGTGCCGTATGCCCAGGGCACCGAGTACTTGTTGCCCGGATCGGCGCCGGCGACGAGCGCCATCAGCGAGGGGTCGAGGTATTTCAGGTTAGGCAGCTTCGATTTGTCGAGCGGCGCAAAAATGCCGGCGGCAATCTGTTTGCCGGCGTAATTGCTGGTCGGCACGACGATGTCATAGCCGGAATTGCCGGTCAGAAGTTTGGCCTGCAGGGTGTCGTCGCTGTCGTAATTGTCGTATTTGACCTGGATGCCGGTCTGTTTGGTGAAGTTCGGGATCGTGTCCTTGGCGATGTAGTCGGACCAGTTGTACACGTTCAGTTGCGTATCTTTTGCCGCTGCCGTCAGCCACGGCGTAGCGCACAGCATGAGCGTCGCCAGTTGGCGCACTACCAGTTTCTTCATCCCGTTCTCCGATCCTGTCGGCTACAACCGACTGTCTACTCCACCCGCCACGGCGACCGCCCGCGGCTCCCCTGAAAAACCCGAAAACTACCACTAATTATTGCGCGCTTCAAAAAAAATACGGCGCTGTCGCACAAAGGGTACAGCGAGCACGGCAATGCGGCCGCGCCAGCCTGATCCGCGGCGACAAAATTGCGCGCAATTTTAGCGGGTTATAGCCGCCTGTCCACCCGGAAAAAAACCCGCACGCTCAGGCCGAATAGCAGGCGCGGATTTCTCGCAGGTTTTATCGGATTGTCATGCATAACCGCACAAAGCGCGGCCGGATTCAATGCGATTGCGCTTGCAATTGCCTTCGAATGGCTTTCAGGTCTTGAGATGAGCGAGGCGTGCCGATGCGTCGATGATTGGCGTGACATGACAGCCATCGCCGCAACTCGCCTTTGTAAGCAATCTTTTACAACGATACCGTGCGGCCGCTCCGAGGCAGATGCGCCGCATCGGTTAACATAGCGGCACCTTCCTGCGTCCCGTCCCAAGGTTTTAAATGGCTTCGAATCTTCACGCTCTTCCGGATAGCCCGTGCATCGGCGTTTGCTCCACGCTCTTCGATGAAGTCTGCAAGGGCTGCGGGCGCACGGCAATCGAGGTCTCAAACTGGGTTTTTCTGAGCGACGAGGAAAAACGCGCGGTGTGGGTGCGCATCGAACAGGAAGGCACCGCCATGCGCTTCAAGAACGACCATCTTTGACGGGCCGCCACTCCCTCCACCACGAAGTTGCGCGAAGCCGGGGCTAAACGGCAAAACGCCGGGAAACCCGGCGTTTTGCTTGCGCCCAAGGCCTGCTATCAGAAGCGCATCCCGACACCCAGACCCACCACCACCGGATCGATATCCAGCCGGCCCAGCGGTGCGCCGCCGAGCGTCGCGTCCGTGTGCATCCAGATCTTCTTGATGTCCGCGTTGACGAAAACTGATTTCGTCACCTGGACGTCGACACCACCCTGCACAGCCGGTCCGAAACTGTGGTTGGTAATGGAGATCGGCTGACCGCCGGCATTCAGGCCGTTGTTATAGAAATAGGTGTAATTCATACCCGCGCCGAGGTACGGACGGATACGGCCCTGATGGTTGAAGTGATATTGCAGCAACAAGGTGGGCGGCAGTACGTTGACGCCGCCCAGATTGCCGAGGCTCGACGTCACCTGATGACGCGATGTCCCGAGAATCAACTCCACGCCGAGATAATCGCGGATCATGTAGGTGAGATCGAGTTCCGGCACGATTGCATTGTTGACGTTCACATTGAGCGCCGACAAGGTGTTGCTGGTGGACACGTTCGGAATGATGCTGATGGCCCGCAGGCGGACGAGAACGTCGCCTGCATGGATGCCACTCATCTCGTCGTCGCCTGCCGCATGTGCCTGCGACATGGCAAGGCCCATCGCCAACAGGCACGATGCAATCGCTGAAGCCTTAAGGCGATTTTTTGTGTGGTTCTTCATGTTATTCCCCGGTCGTTGAAAGAAGCCCGGGAATTGTGGAAGGTCCACGCGGTCTGCGGGTTGACCCGCATCAACCTAGCGAAAACGCCCACCGCCCTGCGACAGGTGGTCGCGCCACCCCGGTCAGCAGCAGTTCGATCAGGTCGTGCACGCTGCGAATCGCATTGCCGAACGGCAGCGCCTCGCGGCCGCGAAAAAACAGCCCATTGGCGACGTCGCCGCGCAGCGCCGCGGCAAGCCGCGTATCGATGCAGAAGTGTCCAAACTTTTCGATGCCGTCGCGCAAGCCGCACACACTCAGACACTCGAGCGCAGTGGGACAGGCATTCTTCAGGCTGCCGATCTTGTCGCGGATACGGGTTTCATTGCGCAGATAGCGGGTGAGCCACGGCGTCTTGACTGCACGCGCCGGTAGTCCGGTGACACTGACGAATTCGACGATGTCCTCGGGTCTCGCGTCGGCCAGCACACGTTTGAAGTTCGGATGCGCGTCACCCTCTTCGGTGACGGCGAACGGCGTGCCGACCTGCACGCCGTTGGCGCCCGCGGTGAGCCACGCGCGCACGGCCTCGTGGCTATTGATGCCGCCCGCGACGATCAATGGCACATCTTGCCGCTTCAAGCCGAGCGACGTGAAAATCGGCTCCAGTTCTTCGAGGATGCGGGCGAAGTCGAAGCGGTTATCGTGCATGTCCGCGAGGTTCGTCACGCCGAGATGGCCACCCGCGTGCGCCGGATGTTCGATCACGATTGCGTCGGGCAAGCGGCCCTTCTTCATCCACTTCTTCAGCACGAGCGCGATGCCGCGGCTGTCCGAGAGAATCGGAATCAGAGCGATGTCGTGACCTTGCGTCATGTCGGGCAAATCGAGTGGCAGCCCCGCGCCCATCACGATGGCGTCGGCGCCGTTCTCGCAGGCGACCCGCACGTATTCCGCATGCGCGTTGACCGCCTTCATCACGTTGACGGCCAGCATGCCGTGACCTTCGCTCAAGGCGCGCGCCGCCTGAATTTCGCGGGCCAATGCGGTGAGATTGGCGCGTTCGAGCGTGGCGTGATCCGGATTCGCGCGGCATTGCTCGACCAGGTCCGCGTGATGATGACGCAGATCGATACTGGCGATCGTTCCAAGTGCGCCTTCGCGCGCGACGCTGCCAGCCAGCCGGTGCGCCGACACGCCGACGCCCATGCCGCCCTGAACGATGGGGAGCAACGAGCGGCCACGAATGACCAGCGGTGCAAAGGAATGAGATGAGAACATGAGACCCTGAGTCGACGAGATAAAACGTCAATACTGGTCACTGGAGCGGCGCGCGCATTGACGCACATCAAACAAAAGGAGCGTGAGCCTATTCAGGCACACGCTCCTTTGACCGTTGTCATGGGCGACGCAAAATCCACGCGAGGTGAACGCAACACGGTTCAAACCGTGGCGCTGGCGCCTTGCCCCACAACGCTATAAATTTACCGCGACATCATGTTCATGCTGACGTTATGCATCACCCACATCGTGCCGCCGATCAGGATCACCGCAGCCACCACCGTGTAACACAGCGCCATCACATTCCAGCGCTGACTGGACGAGGTGTTGAGGTGCAGAAAGAACACCAGATGAACGACGATCTGCACGAGCGCCAGCACCGCCAGCACCATGAGAGCCGACTGCGGCGGCAGCAGGCCTTGCATCACCAGACCGAACGACGCGGCCGTCAGCAGTACGGCGAGGACAAACCCGACGATATAGCTGATCGCGCTGCCGTGCGCCTCTTCTTTATGAAACGATTGCGTATGGGCCATTTAGAGGACGCTCCCAAGATAGACAAACGTAAATACGCAGATCCACACAATATCCAGAAAGTGCCAGAAGAGACTCAGGCATGCGAGACGCGTGATCGTGCGCTCCGACATTTCCGGCTTGATGACGACCTGCACGGCCAGCACCACCATCCAGACCAGGCCGAGCGCCACGTGCAGGCCGTGCGTGCCGACCAGCGTGAAGAACGACGAGAGGAACGCGCTGCGACTCGGACCAGCGCCTTCGTCGATCAGATGCGAAAACTCCAGCATTTCGAAGCGCAGAAACGCCAGGCCCAGCACGAACGTAATAGCGAGCCAGGACAGCACCACACCGGACTTGCGCTTGTGCGCGCCGAGCATCGCGAAACCGTAGGTGATGCTGCTCAGCAGCAGCACCGCTGTTTCCATTGCAACGCCCGGAATGTCGAACAGGTCCTTGCCCGACGGGCCGCCCGCGAACTGGTGCGCCATCACGGCGAACGCCGCGAACAGCGAGGCAAACAGCACGCAGTCGGTCATCAGGTAAAGCCAGAAGCCGAATACGGAATGCGACGGCGCGTGCTCGTGTTCCAGTTCGCCCAAGGCGGCGACTTGTGTATTGCTTGACATCAGTTGACCTCCGCAGCGGCAAACGCTTCACGCCGCTTCTCTTGACTTGTCCGGCCGTTATTCTCCTCAGTCCGGCGGACCGTATCAGCCGAAATGAAATACCCGTCGTGATCGCCGAAGCTGCGGCCGATCACCGTCGCCATGATGGCGATGAGCGCCACGATTGCGAGCCACGTGATATGCCAGACCCCGGCAAAGCCCAGCACCAGGCTAAACAGGCCGATAAAGAAGCCCGCGCTGGTGTTCGACGGCATATGGATGTCGTGATACACCGTCTCGTTGCCGAGACCCAAGCCGGTTTCCTTCATGTGCGCGAAAGCGTCCAGTTCATGCACCACCGGGATGCTCGCGAAGTTGTAGACCGGCGGCGGCGACGACGTGGCCCATTCGAGCGTGCGGCCGTTCCAGGGATCACCGGTGACGTCACGATATTCCGGCAGCTTGCGATTGCGCACACTGACGATAACCTGCACAACCTGGCAGACCACGCCGAGAGCGATGAACACCACGCCGCATGCCGCGAACACCAGCCACGGATGCCATGCCGCGTTATCGTAGTGATTCAGGCGTCGCGTCATGCCCATGAAGCCCAGCACATAAAGCGGCATGAACGACACATAGAAGCCGACGAACCAGAACCAGAATGCAGCCTTGCCGAGTCTCTCGTTGAGCTTGATGCCAAACACCTTCGGGAACCAGTAATGCACGCCGGCCAGATAGCCGAACACCACGCCGCCGATGATGGCGTTATGGAAGTGGGCGATCAGGAACAGGCTGTTATGCAGCACGAAATCAGCGCCCGGAATCGCCATCATCACGCCGGTCATGCCGCCAATCGTGAAGGTGATCATGAAGCCGATCGTCCACAGCACCGGGGCCGTGAATTCGAGGCGGCCGCGATAGATCGTGAACAGCCAGTTGAAAATCTTCACGCCGGTCGGGATGGCAATGACCATGGTCATAATGCCGAAGAACGCATTGACGTCCGCGCCGGAACCCATCGTAAAGAAGTGATGCAGCCAGACAAGGAACGCCAGCACCGTGATCACGCAGGTTGCATAGACCATGGTCTTGTAGCCGAACAGCGGCTTCTTCGCGAAGGTTGCGATCACTTCCGAATAGATGCCGAACGCCGGCAGAACCAGGATGTAGACCTCGGGGTGACCCCATGCCCAGATCAGGTTCAGATACATCATGGCGTTGCCGCCGCCGTCATTGGTAAAGAAGTGCATGCCGACGTAACGGTCGAGGCCGAGCAGCGCGAGCGTGACCGTGAGGATCGGGAACGTTGCCATGATCAGCACGTTTGAGCACAGCGCGGTCCACGTGAACACCGGCATCTTCATCAACGACATGCCGGGTGCGCGCATCCGGATAATGGTGACGAAGAAGTTAATGGCCGTAATCAGCGTGCCGACGCCCGACAACTGCAGGCTCCAGAGATAATAATCGACCCCGACGCCCGGACTGAATTGCAACTCCGACAGCGGCGGATAGGCCAGCCAGCCAACCTGCGCAAACTCGCCGATCACGAGCGACAGGTTGATCAGGATGGCGCTGATCGCCGTCATCCAGAACGAAAGCGAGTTCAGGAACGGGAACGCCACGTCGCGCGCGCCGATCTGCAGCGGCACGATCAGGTTGAACAGACCCACCATGAGCGCCATTGCCATGAAGAAGATCATGATGACGCCGTGGGCCGTAAAGATCTGGTCGTAGTGATGCGGCGGCAGATAGCCCGGCGAATTGAAGGCGAGCGCCAGTTGCAGACGCATCATGACCGCGTCGGCAAAGCCGCGCAGCAGCATCAGCACGGCGACCACGATATACATCACGCCAATCTTTTTATGATCGACGCTGGTGAGCCATTCGCTCCACAGCCATTTCCACTTGCCGAACCACGTCAAGGCGCCGGCCGTGGCGAGGACGAGAATCGCCATCAAGGCGCCCGCCCCCATGATAATGGGCTGATCGAACGGAATCGCCGAAAGTGTCAGTTTTCCGAACATGTGTTACCCCTTCGTACCGCAATTGGCGTTCTGCAAATCGAGAACATGGCCGTTGTTGTACTTCGCAATGATGTTGTGAAACAGCTTCGGATCGACCGATGAGAAATAGCGCACCGGCTCCTTCTCGCTTGGCTGCGCCACCGAGTTGTATTCATTCATGTCGAGGCGGCCGGACGACGCCTTGACCTGTTGCACCCACGCGTTGAACTGCTCGGGATTGGTGGCCAGCGCGCGGAATTTCATGTCGGAAAAGCCCTTGCCGCTGAAATTGGCCGAAACGCCGGCGTAGTCGCCCGCTTCGTCCGCAACCAGATGCAACTGCGTCTGCATGCCCGCCATGGCGTAGATCTGGCTACCCAGTCGGGGAATGAAGAACGAGTTCATGACCGAATCCGACGTAATGCGGAAATTAACGGGCGTCCCCACCGGGAAAGCCAGTTGATTGACCGACGCAATGCCGAGATCCGGGTAAATGAATAGCCATTTCCAGTCGAGCGCGACGACTTCGACGTTGATAGGCTTCACCGCCGACTCGATGGGCTTGTACGGATCGAGCTCGTGCGTCGTTTTCCATGTCAACACCCCAAGGCACAGGATGATGATGGACGGCACCGTCCAGATGACCACTTCGATTGCGGTGGAATGCGCCCATTTCGGCGCGTAGGTCGCCCGACGGTTGCTGGCGCGATAGTGCCATGCAAACCAGAGCGTCATGAGGATGACCGGCACGACGACAATCAGCATCGTGAAAGTGGCCGTACCGATCAGCGATTTTTCCGCCAGGCCGACACTGCCTTTCGGATCGAGCACATCGAGCTTGCTGCACCCTGCGAGACACGCGGCCAATGCGGCCGCGGCGGGTATCCATACCCTGTTGTAGAGAACTCCTTTGTTCATCATATTTGCCTGCTTTTCATTGGACCACCCCCGAGATCAGCTGCACCGTTGCAACACGCAACCTACGCAGTTAAATGCGTACGCCGCCGGATTCTACGAGCGAACGTTCGGGCGAAATTTGATCCTGGCCAAGGAAAGTGCAAACGATCTGTCATATTTTGTTTATGCGCGCGAAAACCGTGATGGACGGCGCAAATGCGGAAGACAACGACGCGCTTGCCGGCATGTCATGGCTGACGTGCGGGACGACATTCAGGCGGAAGGAAAATCGAAGCGGGGGGAGATTTGAAGCGCGCTCAAGCGGCGCGTGACTGCGGGATCCGCGTGGCGCCCACCGGGTGTTCCGGCGCGTACCACGCGGCTACATCGTGAAACTGAAGCGGACCGGCTGAATACTTACTGCACGCCCTGGCTCGCGAGGAAATCCTCGTAGTTGCCACCGAAGTCATACAGCGTGCCGTCGGTGCGCACTTCGATGATCCGGTTCGCCAAGCCGCTGACGAATTCGCGGTCGTGCGACACGAAGATCAGCGTACCTTCGTATTTATCGAGCGCGATCTGCAGCGATTCGATCGACTCCATGTCCATGTGGTTGGTCGGCTCGTCCATCAGCAGCACGTTGTGGCGGCCCAGCATCAGCTTGCCCCAGATCATGCGGCCTTTTTCACCGCCCGAGAGCACCTTGACCGACTTGCGGATGTCGTCCGCGTTGAACAGCAGGCGGCCCAGCGTGCCGCGCACCATCTGCTCGTCGTCGCCTTCCTGGCGGTAGACGTCGATCCAGTCCATCAGCGTGACGTCGTCCGGAAACTCTTCGTAGGTATCCTGCGGCATGTAGCCGATATTCGCGTTCTCCGCCCATTTGACCGTGCCGTGGTCCGTCTTCACGCCGCCTTGCAGCGAACGCAGCAGCGTGGTCTTGCCGGCGCCGTTCTGACCGATGATGGCGATGCGCTCGCCCGGCTGCACGCTAATGCTGAAGTTGCTGAAGATCGTACGCTCGTACTTCTTCGTGATGGCGTCGGCCACCACCGCGATGTTGTGCAGCTTCTTCTCGTATTCGAAGCGGATAAACGGATTTTGCCGCGACGACGGCTTGAATTCCTCGATCTTGATCTTGTCGATCATCTTCAGACGGCTGGTGGCCTGGCGCGCCTTCGACTTGTTGGCCGAGAAGCGGCGCACGAAGTCCTGCAGGTCGGCGACGCGTTCCTTCGCCTTGGCGTTGGCGTTCTGCTGACGCTCGCGCGCCTGCGTGCTGGCCAGCATGTAATCGTCGTAGTTGCCCGGATAGACCTTCAGCGTGCCGAAGTCCATGTCGGCCATGTGCGTGCAGACCTGGTTCAGGAAGTGTCGATCGTGCGAGATGATGATCATCGTCGAGTTGTACTGGTTAAGCATGTCTTCCAGCCAACGGATCGAGTTGATGTCCAGGTTGTTGGTCGGCTCGTCCAGCAGCAGCACGTCCGGCTTCGAGAACAGCGCCTGCGCCAGCAGCACGCGCAGCTTCCAGCCCGGCGCCACGTTGCTCATCGGCCCGTTGTGGTCTTCGATGGCAATACCGATGCCAAGCAGCAGTTCGCCCGCGCGCGCTTCCGCCGTGTAGCCGTCGTACTCCGCGAACTTGGCTTCGAGCTCGGCGGCGTGCATGTAGTCATCATCGGTCGCGTCGGGGTTGGCGTAGATCGCATCGCGTTCGGTCATGGCGTTCCACATTTCGGTGTGGCCCATCATCACGACGTCGAGCACGCGCACGTCTTCGTAGGCGAACTGGTCCTGGCGCAGCTTGCCAAGACGCACATTCGGTTCGAGCATGACATTGCCCGAACTCGGTTCCAGATCGCTACCCAGAATCTTCATGAACGTGGACTTGCCGCAGCCGTTCGCACCAATCAGGCCATAGCGGTTCCCTCCCCCGAATTTGACCGAGATGTTCTCGAACAGGGGCTTCGGCCCGAATTGCATGGTGATATTTGCGGTAGACAGCACGGCGCGTCCTTTGAATGAATTTGCGGCGAACAACCCAATATTTTAGCAGGTTATCAAGATGTTATCCCGTGCACGATCGCTTTGACCGCCTGCCATGGCCTAGGGGCGCTGCGAGATGCGCCGGGCACGCGATGTGCGCCCTATTTCTTCACCGTGCACGGACATGTCGGGTCCCTGCCTTCTCATACCTGAAGATTAAGGAGGAAATGATGAAAGACCACGTCTACAAGCAGATTGAATTGACCGGATCGTCGGAGAAATCGAGCGACGACGCGGTTCGCACCGCGATTGAAAAAGCGTCCAAAACCCTGCGAAATCTACATTGGTTCGAAGTGACCGAAACGCGGGGCCATATCGAAGACGATAAGGTCGTGCACTGGCAGGTGACCATCAAGGTCGGCCTGCGAATCGAATAAGGAAAAAAAGCGGCGTCCGCGAGGACGCAGCCCTTAAAAGCAGCGATTGCTGGATCGCCGCCTAGTCGATAGTTGGACTGATGCAACGGCAACGCGGGCTGGCGCGAGGCCGCGCCAGCCATCCGCTGCGCGGCCCACGCAATTACTTAGGCAAAGCGCCGTCCACGCCATCCACGTACCAGTTGATGCGCTGCAATTCTGGATCGGCCAGCGTCTTGCCGGCCGGCACCTTCACTTCGCCCGCCTGGTCCTTGATCGGGCCGGTGAACACATCCCACTTGCCGCTCGCGATCTGCTCGCGCTTCGCCGCGACGTCCTTTTGCGCATTGGCCGGCACCGCCGACGTGTTCAGATCATCCAGATCGACGGCCTTTTGCGGAATGCCCCACCACACCGGATCGTTCTTCCATTTACCGTCCAGTACCTGCTGGATCACGGCCGTGTAATACACGCCCCAGTTGCCGACCACCGAGCCCAGGTGCGCGTCAGGACCGAATTTCTTCATGTCCGAATCCCAGCCGAACGCATGCACGTGCTTTTCCGAAGCGGTCGCCAGCGTCGCGCTCGAGTCGGTGTTCTGCAGCAGCACGTCGGCGCCCTGCCCGATCAGCGTCTCAGCGGCCTGCTTTTCCTTGCCCGGATCGAACCAGCTATTGATCCAGATGACCTTGGTGTGGATCTTCGGATTCACCGAACGCGCGCCGAGCGTGTAGGCGTTGATGTTGCGAATCACTTCGGGAATCGGCACCGAAGCGACGAAGCCCAGTGTGTTGGTCTTCGTCACATAGCCCGCGGCGACGCCGGCCAGATAGGCGCCCTGATACATCCGCACGTCATAGGTGCCGAAGTTCGGCGCCTTCTTGTAGCCGGTTGCGTGCAGGAACACGGTATCCGGGAAGTCCTTCGCCACTTTTAGTTCGAAGTCCTGATAACCGAAGCTCGAACCGATGATGATCTTGTTGCCCTTGTTGGCCAGATCGCGGAACACGCGCTCCGAATCCGCCGATTCCGGCACGTTTTCAACCCGCGTGATCTTGATCTTGCTGCCGAACTTCGCTTCGGCGGCCTTCGATCCCTGGTCGTGCGCATAGGTCCAGCCGGCGTCGCCCGGGTTGCCGAGATAGACGAAGGCGACACCCGGCGCATCTGCGGCCTGCGCGGATTGTGACAGCGTCACGCCAAGGGCTAGCGACACAGCACCGAGCGCCGCGGCGGTCAGCAGATTTCTTCTCTTCATGTTTTCTCCTGTCGTGTAATGGATTGGTGCGAATCGTTGAGCGAGCTTGTATCAGACACATGACGGGTTGCAGCGGCTAGCCCGCCGCGAAGAACGGCTTGCCGAGCGACGCCGGCGCATTCAGGCGAATCGTGTTCGGATTGCGCGAGATCAGCACCAGCACCACGATCGTCGCCACGTAGGGCAGCATGGCGAGGAACTGCGTCGGCACCGGCACGCCGATCGCCTGCGCGTAAAACTGCAGGCCGGTAACAGCGCCGAACAGCAGCGCGCCGATCAGCAGACGCCCCGGCCGCCAGGTGGAAAACACCACCAGCGCGAGCGCGATCCAGCCGCGCCCCGAGGTCAGCTGTTCCTGCCAGAGGTGCAGATTGACGATCGAGTAGTAGCCGCCCGCGAGACCAGCCATGCCGCCGCCGAAGGCGACCGCGCCGTAGCGCACGCCAATCACTGGAAAGCCCACCGAATGCGCCACCTGCGGCGACTCGCCGACCGAGCGCAGCACGAGCCCCGCGCGGGTGCGGTACAAAAACCAGCCCACTACGGCGAACATGATGAAGGCGAGGTAATCGAGCGGCGTCAGGCTGAAGAAGGCGGCCCCGAGCACCGGAATCTTCGAGAGCAGCGGAATGGTCCACGTGTCGATCGACGCGCGCACCGCCGCCGACGTATACGGCTTGCCGACGTAAGCCGACAACCCGATACCGAAGATTGTCAGCGAAAGGCCGGTGGCGACCTGGTTGGCGAGCATGGTCAGCGTGAGAAAGCCGAACAGCAGCGACATGGCGAGCCCGGCCACGATCGACGCCAGCACGCCGAGCCACGGATCGCCGGTCACCGACGTGACCGCGTAGCCGCTGACGGCGCCCATCAGCATCATGCCTTCCACGCCGAGATTCAGGACTCCCGATTTTTCGGTGACGAGTTCGCCTGCTCCCGCAAACATCAGCGGAATCGCGGCAGTAACGGCGCTCGAGGTGAGCGCACTAGCTTGTTGGATATCCATAAGGCCGGGTCGGGAAAATCGGTGGGCTTCAGTTTCAGTTCGCGTGAACGGCCGCGGTACGGCGGCGCACGCGGTAATTCACAAACAGGTCGGCGCCCAGCAGGCAGAACAGCAGCAGCCCCTGGAACACGCCGGAGAGTGCCTGCGGCAACTGCATCGAGGTTTGCACCGCCTCGCCGCCCAGATACAGCAATGCCATCAACAGACTCGCCAGCACGATGCCCACAGGATGCAAGCGCCCCACGAACACGACGATGATCGCGGTGAAGCCGTAACCCGGCGACCAGGTCGCCTGCAACTGCCCGATCGGTCCGGCGATTTCGCCCATGCCCGCCAGACCCGCAAGAGCGCCGCTGATCAACAGCGAAGTCCAGATGGTCTTCTTGTCCGAGAAGCCGGCATAGCGCGCGGCGAGCGGCGCGAGGCCGCCCACGTTCATGCGGAAGCCCGCGAAACTCTTGCGCATGAAAAGCCACACCAACGGAATCGCAGCCAACGTGACGAAGATCGAGGCATTCAGACGCGTGCCACGCAGGAATTTCCAGTGCCAGTCGCCGGAAAAAGTCGGATACAGCGCGTCGCCGCTGAACATTTCGGAGAGCGGAAAATTCATGCCCTGCGGATCGCGCCACGGACCGCTCACCAGATAGATCAGCAATTGCGCCGCGACGTAGGTGAGCATCAGGCTCGTCAGGATTTCATTAGTGTTGTAGCGGCTTTTCAGAAAGGCGGGAATCGCCGCCCACGCCATGCCTCCCGCGACACCGGCCAGCATCATGGTGGGCAGAATCCACCAGCCGCTCGCCTGATCGAAATAGATCGCCACGCCGCTCGCCGCGATACCGCCAAGCAGCATCTGTCCTTCGGCGCCGATGTTCCAGACATTGGCGCGATAGCCAATGGCGAGCCCAAGTCCAATCAGGCATAAAGGCGAGGCTTTCAGCAGCAGTTCGGACCAGCCGTTCACATTCGCAAGCGGTTCGATGAAGAAGGCGTGCATCGCCTCCAGCGGATCGCGGCCCACGAGGCCGAAAATCAGAAAGCCGAGCGCGAGTGTGAGCAGCGCGGCGATCAGCGGCACGGCAAGCTGCATCGTGCGTGACGGCGCGGTACGGGCTTCGAGTCGATACGGAAAGATCATGAGTCTGCGTGGTGCCGTAGGTTATGCGTGAGCCGGTTCTTCGGTGGAAGGCGCCGCGCCCTCTTCGCGGCCGCCGAACAGACCTGCCATCCATCGGCCGATCTCCTCGGCGTTGGTATCGCCGGTGATGCGCACCGGCGACAGCCGGCCGCGCGCGAGCACGGCGATGCGATCGCAGATGTCGAACAGTTCCTCGAGTTCTTCGGAGATCACCAGAATCGCGACGCCGCGTGCCGACAGATCCAGCAACTGCTGGCGAATGAACGCGGCCGCGCCGACATCGACGCCCCAGGTGGGCTGCGCGACCACCAGCACCTTCGGCGCCTGCAAAATCTCGCGTCCGACGATGTACTTCTGCAGATTGCCGCCCGACAGACTTTGCGCGAGCGCCTCGGTGCCGCCGCAACGCACGTCGAAGGCGTCGATGCATTTTCTGGCGAAGGCGCGCATTGCGCCGGCCTTGATCCAGCCGGAATTCACCATCTTCTGGCGGTGGCCGGTGAGCAGCGCGTTTTCCGCCAGGGTCATGGCGGGCACCGCGCCACGGCCCAAACGTTCCTCCGGCACGAAGCCGAAGCCGAGCGAGCGGCGCCCACCCGCACCGAGCTTGCCCGCGGGCTTGCCGCAAATCGTGATCGCCTCGGCATGCGCGCCGCGCTGCTCGCCGGAGAGTGCCGCCAGCAGTTCGGCCTGCCCATTGCCGGAGACACCCGCAATGCCGAAGATCTCGCCGGCATGCACGCTGAACGAGACATCGTCGAGCGAGGTGCCGAACGGATCGTCGCTGGCCGCCGAGAGATGCTTCACGTCGAGCAGCACAGCACCGGGGGTATGCGCGCGGCGCGTGTAGTCGGGCAGCGAGTGACCCACCATCAGTTGCGCGAGCGACGCGTGCGTCTCTTCGTGTGGCTTCACGTGACCCGTCACACGGCCGCCGCGCATCACCGTGGCGGTGTCGCATAGTTCCTGGATTTCGTCGAGCTTGTGGCTGATGTAGAGAATGCTGCAGCCTTGCGCCGCGAGACGCCGCAATGTCTCGAACAGCTTGCGGACCGCCTGCGGCGTGAGCACCGAAGTCGGCTCGTCCATGATCAGCAGACGCGGGTTCTGCAGCAGGCAGCGCACGATCTCCACGCGCTGCCGCTCGCCCACCGTCAGGCTATGCACGTGACGCTGCGGGTCGATATCGAGTCCGTAATCCGCCGACACTTCGCGGATGCGCTTTGCCAGCGTCTTCAGGTCGAACGGTTCGTCGAGCGCGAGGGCGATGTTCTCGCCTACCGTCAGCGTCTCGAACAGCGAGAAATGCTGAAACACCATGCCGATGCCGAGCTTGCGCGCGGCCGCCGGGCTCGCGATTTCCACCGCCTCGCCTTCCCAACGGATCTCACCGGCGTCCGGACGCACCGCGCCGTAGATGATCTTCATCAGCGTGCTCTTGCCCGCACCGTTTTCGCCGAGCACCGCGTGGATCTCGCCGGGCGCGACGATCAGGGTGACGTCGTCGTTGGCGCGCACGGCCGGATATTGTTTGGTGATGCCCGCCAGCACGAGCCGCGGCACCGCCGCAGGAATAGTCGGGATAGCCGGGGCGCCTGCGGGTTGCGCGGCGTCGCTGTTATAGGAAGAGGAATCGCCCATGAGTTTCCGTAATACGTCGGTGACCGTGTCGTGCAGCGAGGCGGTGCGCCCCGGACGAATGCGCCGCGTCTTCGTTATGTCGAAATGACAATACCTAATTCGACCCAGCCAGTCGAGCCGCCAAAAATCCCCGCAAACCCGCGCCAGTGCGTGCTGTGCGGGTATCCCTCTCTTGACGCGTCTTTGTGTCCATATTAAAAGTCATATACCCCAAGGTCCATTCGATCAGCCAGAACATATATTTCGGAGAAGTCATGAGCCAGCAACGCGAGGCGATCGACACATATTTATTACGCGTCTTGCACACCCTGTTGATGGAGCGCAGCGTTACCCGCGCGGCCGTCAAACTCAATCAGTCACAACCCGCCATTAGCGCGGCACTGCGGCGTCTGCGCGACATCACCGGCGACCCGCTGCTGGTGCGCGGCAAGTCCGGCATGGTGCCGACCGAGTACGGGCTGCGTCTGCTCGAACCGGTGCAGAACGCCCTGCGTGAAATCGAGCGCATCAAGTTCCAGCAGCACAATTTCGATCCTGCCACCTCGATCCGCTGCTACCGGATCGGCTGCCCGGATTATCTGAACGTGCTGTTCGTGCCGACGGTGGTGGAGCGGTTCCGCCAGGCCGCGCCTAATGCGACGCTCGAGTTTCACTCGCTCGGGCCGGCGTTCGACTATGAACTGGCGCTCGAGGACGGCAAGCTCGACATCGTGGTCGGCAACTGGCCGGAGCCGCCCGAGCAGTTGCATCTGTCGAACCTGTTCGTCGACCAGATCGTCTGCCTGATGAGCAACGCCCATCCGTTCGCCAAGCGCGGCGGCCTGACGCTCGACCAGTATCTGAATGCCCCGCATCTTGCGCCTACTCCCTATTCGGTCGGCCAACGCGGCGCGATCGACGTGCACCTCGCGCGCGAACGCCTGAAGCGTCATGTCGTCGTGACTCTGCCGTACTTCAATCTGGCGCCGTATGTGCTGATCAAGTCGGACCTGATCTTCACCACGACGCGGCTTTTTGCGGACTACTACGCGAAATTCCTGCCTCTGACCGTGGTGCCCGCGCCGCTGGATTTCCCGCCAATGCAGTACTACCAGCTATGGCACGAACGGGTGCATTACTCCGATGAAGTGCGCTGGTTGCGAAGCCTCGTTGCCGAGGCAACCAAAACCCTGATCGACAAGCCCTAAAACAAGCCCTAAAACAAGCCTTAAGTCCAGCCAGGCCCGCGTCACGGATGCGGGCCTGGCACATCATCGCTACGCCGCGGCTTGATACAGCGTTTTCGCCAGGCGGTTGTGCTGCTCGATCACAGGGCCCAGTTCGACGGTCGTCAACTGCCCTTCTTTCACCACCACTTTCCCGCCAATCACGCTGTACGACACCTGCGACGGCGCACAGAACACCAGGGCCGCCACCGGGTCATGCAAGGCGCCTGCAAACAACGGCTGACGCAGATCGAACGAGACGAAATCCGCCGCCATACCTGGCGCCAACGCGCCGATGTCGTCGCGGTTGAGCACTTTCGCGCCGCCCAGCGTGGCGATCTCCAGCGCTTCGCGCGCGGTCATCGCATCGGGGCCGAAGCCAACCCGTTGCAGCAGGAGCGCCTGACGGACCTCCGCGACCATCTGCGCGCCATCATTCGACGCCGAGCCGTCCACGCCAAGACCCACCGGCACGCCGGCGAGCCGCATGCGTTTGACCGGCGCGATGCCTGAAGCAAGCCGCATGTTCGAGCACGGACAGTGCGCGACGCCCGTCCCCGTGCGCGCAAACAGTGCGATCCCCGCATCGTCCAGTTGCACGCAGTGGGCATGCCACACGTCGTGGCCGACCCAGCCCAGATCCTCCGCGTACTCCGCCGGCGTCATACCGAATTTCTCGCGGCTGTAAGCAATATCGTTGACGTTCTCAGCCAGATGCGTGTGCAGCGACACCCCGTATTGACGCGCCAGCACCGCCGATTCGCGCATCAGGTCGCGGCTCACCGAAAACGGCGAACAGGGCGCGACCACCACGCGCAGCATCGCGTACCGGCCCTCGTCGTGATACGTCTCGATCAGGCGCTGCGTGTCCTTCAGAATCTCCGGCTCGCGCTCCACCACGGAATCCGGCGGCAAACCGCCGTCTTTCTGGCCCACGCTCATGCTGCCGCGCGCCGCATGAAAGCGCATGCCGATCCGCTGCGCGGCCGCAATGCTGTCGTCGAGCCGGCTACCGTTCGGGTAGATGTACAGATGGTCGCTCGACGTGGTGCAGCCCGACAGCAGCAACTCGGCCATCGCGGTCAGCGTCGAGACTTCGATCATCTCCGGCGTGAGGTTCGCCCACACCTTGTACAGGTTCGTCAGCCAGCCGAACAGTTCTGCGTCCTGCGCGGCCGGAATCGCCCGCGTCAGGCTTTGATACATGTGGTGATGCGTGTTGATCAGGCCCGGTATCACCAGATGCCCACGCATATCCAGCACTTCGTCGGCGGTTTGCGGCAGGTCCGCCGTCGGTCCGACCGCGACGATCCGGTTGTCCTCGATATACAGGCCGCCGTCGCGCAACTCGCGCCTCGCGCCGTCCATCGTGACCAGCACGTCCGCGTGCCTGACCAGCATCGTTTTGCCGCGTCTGCCTGCGCGGGCTTCTGCGTGAATGCCTGCGCCCATGCCTGCCTGTTGCTCCATCGTCATTCGTTTTCTCCGCTTTGTTGCTGCCGCAGCGGCGCGCCGTGGTTCGGGCCGGCCGTGCGGCAAGGCCGATACTGGATGCTGCGCCAGCAGGCCATACCGTGTGCAAAGTCGTGCGAATGCGATGCGGCGGACACGCTGCCGTGCCGCCGCGTCCATTCGAACGCCGTTGGCCCGGTTACCCAGCGTGCTACGCCGTCTTCGGGATGCGCGGCATTGCTGCTGCGCACAGACGTAACCTTCGACGGCCAAAATAACGCTGACAACATGCGCCGGTGCGATACCCAGGTTCACACAGCCGATATAGTGGGCTTTTTTGGCACCGGTAGGATCGGGACAAACGGTTATCCAGGTCTCATGGCCGCTCGCGAGGCGCTTGTAAATGGATCGCGCAGACTTTGCGCGGCTCCTGAAGGCCTTGCAGGTCATGGCGCCTTACAGCGGGCTGTCATGCGCAAGGTCTTATCTTTCCTATCGCTCGCGCATCGACGGGAACATCCTTTTTACAATGGCTGCCACGGCGCTCGCTTCAATTCGCCGACGGGTATGTAGCCACTGACGTGGAGCCTCGATCCGCCGCAACGTATTCTGGATCGGGACGCCGCCGAAACCTCGCAAACACACAAGGAAAATTGCGAATGGGAAAGCTCACTACCCATGTGCTCGACACCGCCAACGGCCGTCCCGGCGCGGGCATCAAGGTCGAACTCTTCGCGCTCTCGGGCGACACGCGCCGTGCGCTGAAAACCACCCTCACCAATGACGACGGCCGCTGCGACCAGCCGCTGCTCGAAGGCGACGCGCTCGTCGCGGGCGAATACGAACTCGTGTTCGGCGCCGGCGATTACTTCGCGTCGATCGGCACGAAGGTGCCGGAGCCGCGCTTCGTCGATCGCGTGGTGTTGCGCTTTGGCGTCGCCGACGCCGCCGCGCACTATCACGTGCCGCTGCTGGTGTCGCCGTGGTCGTACAGCACTTATCGCGGCAGCTAGGCGCGCTCGCCGGGATATCACGCGCGACACGATGAAAACCGCGAGCCGGATTCACACCTTGGAGGCATCGCTACCGCTGCCTTTCGCAGATGACTGGAGACACCTGCGAAGTGCATCCGAAGGCGAATCGCGTAGCTCGGCAACGGCTGCCGTCACCGAAGGCTTCGAACCGGCCGACCCGCACCACCCGCAATCCGACGCCGCGCGAACTGAGCGCGCCGCGTCCCCTAACAGCAGTTTGCACGCGTCGCGCGTGGCAGACCGGACGGCCGGACCATAACCAGTCGTCCCGCCTCATGCCGCCGCCCACCGCGCAGACAACGAATCAGAATTGGAGGAGTTCATGGAAGGCTTTATCACCGACTGGCTGAACCTGGCCTTGCGCTGGTTTCACGTCATCGCCGCGATTGCGTGGATCGGCGAATCGTTTTACTTCGTCGCTCTCGACAACAGCCTGAAACCGCCCACCGATCCGAACCAGCGCCGGCGCGGCGTGTTCGGCGAACTGTGGCACGTGCACGGCGGCGGCTTCTACAACATGCAGAAGTACACCGTCGCACCGCCGGAAATGCCCGATGACCTGCACTGGTCGAAGTGGCCGTCGTACACCACCTGGCTGTCGGGTGCGAGCCTTTTCACCGTGCTGTATCTGTTTTCGCCGAGCACCTACCTGATCGACAAAAGCGTGATGGATATGGGTCCGGTGGTGGCCGTGTTCTCCGCGCTCGGTTTCCTCGCTGCGGGCTGGATTGTCTACGACTCGCTGTGCCGCACGTTGGGCAGCAAGGACAAGGTGCTGGGGATTTGCGTCGGCATCTATGTGCTGATCGCGGCGTGGCTGGCGTGCCACATCTTCGCGGGGCGGGCGGCGTACCTGATCGTGGGCGCGATGCTGGCGACGATCATGTCGGCCAACGTGTTCTTCGTGATCATTCCGGGTCAGCGCAAGATGGTCGACGCCATGTTGAAGGGCGACACGCCGAATCCGATCTACGGCAAGCGCGGCAAGCAGCGCTCGGTGCACAACACTTACTTCACGCTGCCGGTGGTGTTCGCGATGCTGTCGAACCACTACGCGATGACCTACACGAACCAGTACAACTGGCTCGTGCTGGCGATGATCATGATGGCCGGCGCGCTGATTCGCCAGTTCTTCGTGATGCGCCATCGCGGCCAGGTGCTGTGGTATCTGCCGCTGGTGGGGATCGTGCTGATGTTCGGCGCCCTCTTCTGGACCATGCCGAAGCCGGTCGTGCCGCAAGCCGAAGCGGCCAATGCGCCGACGCTGAAGGTCGCCGACATTGCGCCGATCCTGCAACAACGCTGCGCCGCCTGCCACTCCGCGCATCCGACCTTGATGGGCAGCGCGCCGTCGGGTGTGATGTTCGATACGCCGGATGAAATCTCGCAGAATGCGCAGCGCCTGTATCAGCAAGCCGTGACGCTGAAGGCGATGCCGCTCGGCAACGTCACGCATATGACGGACGACGAGCGTCAAAAGGTGGCGGCGTGGTTCCAGGGTGGGGCGCTGAAGTAAGCGATTGAGGCGAGGCCGGATCGCTGAAGCGGCCGGCCGTTTCACCTGGCCGGTCGCCGATGGAGACAGGCAGCGGGCTTTGCGCGGGAGCGCAAAGCCCGCTTTGGTTTAGGACGTAGTGAGCTTGAACGATGTACGGCTCTGAGGACTTCGATGCGTTGAAGCATGCACGAAGCCGAGGCCCAATACAAAACGCCCGAGGCACACAATGCCACGGGCGTTTGTTCTTCCAGCGACCCACTCGATCGCGTCTTATGCGCGAGCGGCTACGCCATCAGACGGTCGCCCCACTCAACGCATCCTCGGTCAACCAAAACGACTCAGCCAGATCCTGCTCGTTGAGATTGAGCCCATCGCCGCCACGATCCACGACGATGAAATCGCTCACCTCGGCGAGCGCGAGCAACGGATGATGCCACACGCCCTTCGCGTAGTTCACCCCCTGCCAGCCGTTCGTCACGAACGCGCGAATCCGCGTCGCATCGAGCTCGCCGGCCGGCGCCACGACCACGAGGTACGGCTTGTCGTTCAGCGGCACAAACGCCTGGCTGCCGAGCGGATGCCGTTCGAGCATCTTCACCTCGAACGGCAGCACGCGCGGCTGGCCACGAAACAGATTCACCAGCGTGCGACCGTTCTCGTCGGTGACGTCCACTTTCGCGAGATCGTGATAGCGGATCGTCGTGCCGAGGTTGATCGGAATCTGCTTCGCGCCTTCGAGTTCGATTACGTCGCCGAACGGGGCGAACGCATCCTTCGTCAACGGTTCGATGGCGAGCGTTTTCATTATGCGAGCGTACCCCACAGACGCAGACGCGAAACGCCGCCGTCCGGAATGATGTTAAAGCGCACGTGCGTCACCGGTCCGAGCGACGCCACCTCGCTTTCGAAATAGTGCTGGTTGTCCATCTTCAGCTTCTGTTCGCCCAGCAGCACCGGCCAGAACATCGCCTGGGTGATCAGCGAGCTGTCGGTGCCGCCTGTGACATAGGCGGCCTGGATCGAGCAGCGGTCCGGAAAGTTGCCCTTGAAGTGCGCGGTGTCCACTTCGATCTTCTTGATCACGCCAGGTTGTGCCAGGGCGACAATCGCCCAGTCGTTGCCCGGCTCGCGACGGCGGCGCGTTTCCCAGCCGTCGCCCATGTTCACGCCACGGCCCGGCATCAGGATGGTCGAGGCCGCACCGAAATGCTGGTTGTTTGCTGCGACCAGGTACGCACCGTTTTCCATCGCGGCCAGATCGAACTGCTCGGTGCGGCTCGCGCCGGCCCAGTCCATTTGCGGCTGGCCGTAGACCCGCAGACGCGCAATCCCGCCGTCCGGATAGATGTTCACGCGCAGGTGCGTGTAAGCGTTCGTATCGCCGACTTCGTGATAGTGGTGACTGTTGCCTTGCAGCGTGGCCGACGGGACGATTTCGGTCCACTGGGTCGACTGGTTCGGCTGACCGTCCACCACCCGCGCCGCTTCCACCGACGCCGCCGGCGGGAAGTTGCCCGTGAAGTGGCTCGTATCGAGATCGAGACCTTTGATCACACCCGGACGCGCGAGCTTCACCACGCACCAGTCGTAACCGGTGGTGCGCTTGCGGCGCGTTTCCCAGCCGTCCATCCACTTGCCGTGATCGTCGTACTTGCCCGGAATGAAGACAGCCGGTTCCGGATTCAGCATGCGTTCCTTCGGCGCGAAGAAATCGTCGCTCGCCTCGAGCGCCTGCGCGCCGAGACGCGGATCCGCCAGGTTCACATAGCGGCGCGTGAAGTCCGGTGCGTTGGGGTCGAGAATCGGGAGTGCCATCGTTGTCTTCCTTCCTGTCTGATAGTGCTAGAAAACGCTTCGGTTCGAGACTTGCAGCGCCGTGTCAAAACGCGCGCGTTCACGCTGATGCGGACGCGCAGTTACGCGTCGATCAGGTCGTCGAGCCGAAAACGTGCGATACGGTAGATCTGATCCAGGCTCGCGCGCAATTCGTCGGCGCGGCTATTGTTCACGCGCGCTTCGAAGTTGGCGATGATGCCGTGGCGGTCATAGCCGCGCACCGCGAGAATAAACGGAAAACCGAATTTCTTGCGATACGCCGCGTTCAAACCCACCAGCTTGTCGAATTCTTCCTGCGTGCATTGCGAGAGGCCCGCGCCGCTTTGCTCGCGGGTCGACTCCGCCGTCAGTTCGCCGCGCACGGCGGCCTTGCCTGCCAGCTCCGGGTGGGCATTGATCAATGCAAGCTGCTTCGCTTCGCCGGCGGTTTCGACTGCGTTGGACATCGTGCGATGCAGCGCGTCGATGCTGGCAAAAGGACGCTGTGCGGCTGCGACTTCCGCGACCCACGGCGAGTGCTCGAAGATGCCCGACAGCGCCGCGACGAACGCGTCGGTCGAGATGCTGTTGAGTTGGTCCAGAGTGTATTGCATCGCCTTCATGCCGCAGCCCCGCGGTTGTTGGTTGGATAAGGATGATGTTCGCGCCAGTGCCGCGCAATGTCGACGCGCCGCGTCACCCACACGCGATCGTGCTGTTCGATGTGGTCGAGGAAGCGCTGCAGTGCGCGGAACCGCCCCGGGCGGCCGAGCAGCCGGCAGTGCATGCCGATCGAAAGCATCTTCGGCGCTTCGTCGCCTTCTTCGTAAAGCACGTCGAACGCGTCTCGCAGATACGTGAAGAAGTGATCGGCTGTATTGAAGCCTTGCGGGCTCGCAAAGCGCATGTCGTTGGTGTCGAGCGTGTACGGCACGATCAGCTGTGGCGTCTTCGCGCCGCCGCTGACTTCGACCTCCATCCAGAACGGCAGATCGTCGCCGTAGTAATCCGAGTCGTACAGGAAGCCGCCGTATTCGGCCACCAGACGATGGGTATTCGGACTGTCCCGGCCGGTGTACCAGCCGAGCGGGCGCTCGCCCGTCACACGCTCGATCGCTTCCATGCCGAGGCGCATGTGCTCGGCCTCTTTCTCCGGCGACGCATCCTGATAGTGAATCCAGCGGTAACCGTGGCAGGCGATCTCGTGCCCCAGTTCGACAAACGCACGCCCGAGATCCGGATGACGCTCGATCGCCATGCCGACACCGAACACGGTCAACGGCAAGCCGCGTTTTTCGAATTCGCGCAGAATGCGCCAGACCCCGGCGCGCGAGCCGTACTCGTAGATCGACTCCATGCTCATGTGACGCGCCGGATAGGCGGCCGCGCCGACGATCTCCGAGAGGAACTGTTCCGAGCCCGGATCGCCGTGCAGCACACAGTTTTCACCGCCCTCCTCGTAATTCAGCACGAATTGCACCGCGACGCGTGCCCGTCCGGGCCAGTTTGCCTGCACCGGGTGACGGCCGTAGCCGATCAGGTCGCGTGGATAGTTCGAGTCGAGTGGCATGGTTTGGCGAATGCGTGGTGACGAAACGGGATGACGGAACTGGAAACCGGCGCCGGCTTGGGCGGAAAACACGGAAACCGCAGGAAACGCCCGCGATTTGCCCCAGCGTCTGACGGACCAGTGTAGCGAAAACGTCCCGGCGCGCCCATACACGTGGCCAGATAGTGCGTGTCAGACTGAATGTATGTGCGCGGCCGGCCGCCTGGGGACTTGGACCGGTCGCGCTCGCGTTACCCGCCTGTCACGCGCGTTTCAGGCATTTTCCCTGCTTTACGGCGTTCCTGCCGCCTGGCGAGGCGCCGCGCTAGCGGGCCTGAGACGTGCGCGCCGGCCGAGGGTTTGGATCCGTTTCCGTCGGACTGAAGGACGCCAGCGCGCCGTCGTATCGTTTCGCCAGCGGCCTCGCATAATCGCCGCGCTTGGCGGTGCCAAGGCGCAGCGTCACCAGTGCCTCTACCCACTTCACCGCCGCCGTCACCCCTTCGACAACCGGGGCGCCCAGGGCGTCCTCGATCTCCGCGCAGAGCTGCGCCATTCCCGCGCAGCCGAGCACAATGGCGTCGGAGCCGTCCTCTTCCAGCGCGCGACGGCATTCGTCGAGGATGATGCGCCGCGCCTCCGAGCCCGGCCGGTCCAGTTCGAGCACGGCCACATCGGTCGCACGGACGTTGCGGCAAAAACGCGTCATGCCGTAGCGCTCGGCCAGATGCCACGCCATGCCGCAGGTGCGCTCAAGCGTGGTCACGACGGAAAAGGCCGGCGCCAGCACGCTGGCCGCGTGCATCGCCGCTTCGGCAATTCCGATCACCGGACCGCGCGCCAGTTCACGCGCCGCATAGAGGCCGGGGTCGCCAAAACACGCGATCACGTAACCGTCGCAACCTTCGCGCTCGCCCGCGGCGATTTCGGCCAGCAGGCCGGGGACGGCAAGCGCCTCGTCGTAATAGCCCTCGATCGACGGCGGCCCCGAATCCGGGCTCACCGCGATCACCTCGGTGCCCGGCGCGACGACTTCGCGTGCGCAGCGCCCCATCGCCTCGGTCATGCGCACGGTGGTATTCGGGTTGATCAGCTTGATACGCATTTGCCCTCCTGTTTCAGCCCGCTGAGCGAATCGTCAAGGCGCGATAGAACACTGCGCCGAGCGCCGCACCGATGAACCACGAGAAATTCGCCATACCGTCGAGCGACGGCACCATCACGCACAGCACCGCAATCACGGCAGCGGGCAGCAAAGCGGCGACGGCCTTGTAGTTCACCCCGTTGCGATACCAGTACGTACCCGTTTCGGCGACGGTATAAAGATCGTTCAGCACAATCTTCTGACGCCTCACCAGGTAGAAATCGACAATCAGGACACCATACAAAGGACCGATGAAGCTGCCGAGCACGTCGAGCGTGTAGTGAATCACCGCCGGGTTGTTGAAGAGGTTCCACGGCGTGATGAAAATCGACGCCACCGCCGCCAGCATCCCGCCCATGCGCCAGCTGATGAGACGCGGCGCCACGTTGGAGAAATCGAAGGCCGGGGAAACGAAGTTGGCCACGATATTGATGCCGATCGTCGCGATCGTGAACGTCAGCGCGCCCAGAA
The DNA here is from genome assembly GCF_900996235.1 of Paraburkholderia sp. BCC1885. Classification (GTDB taxonomy): domain Bacteria; phylum Pseudomonadota; class Gammaproteobacteria; order Burkholderiales; family Burkholderiaceae; genus Paraburkholderia. Next base: position 66,161 of record NZ_CAAJGM010000022.1, on the reverse strand, counting down.
TCACCGCGCTCGGATAATCGATGCGGCCGACCGTCTCCACCGGATCGGTGATCAACTGGCCGAATACAGGCAAGGTGGCTGCGGTCGTGACCACCGTGACGAGCGAGAAAGCCAGGAAGTTGACCGGCAAGCCCCAGAAATTGCCCTTTTTCACGCTTCTAAAGCTCTTGCCGTAGCGCGAGAAGTCGCCGAAATTCAGCATCGGCCCCGAGAAATACGACACCACGAGCGAGGTCGCCGTGATCATCACCGGCACCACTTCGAGGCCATGATATTTGACGCCGCCCAGGTTGATGCCGATGTTGCGCCAGCCCGCCCGCCACACCATGTAACCGGCGAGCACGAACATCACCACGTATACAGCCGGTCCGGCGAAATCGATAAACTTCTTGATCGTTTCCATGCCGTGCCAGAACACCAATGCCTGCAGCACCCATAGCAGCATGAAGCCGCACCAGCCGAGCGTGGAGAGTCCCATCAGCCCATGACGATGCACGTCCGCATAGGGCAGCAGTTGCGGGAAGAATTTCAGCACCACGATCACCAGCGCGCTCGAAGCGAGATAGGTCTGGATGCCATACCACGCCACCGCGATCAACCCGCGAATCACAGCCGGAATGTTCGCGCCGAGCACGCCAAACGTCGCACGGCACGCAACCGGATACGGCACGCCGTTTTGCTGGCTCGGCTTGGCGATCAGATTGCACAGGACGTTGACGATCGTAATGCCGACCAGCAGCGCAATCAGCACCTGCCAGCTCGTGAGACCGAGTGCGAACAGACTGCCGGCGAACACATAACCGCCGACGCTGTGCACGTCGGACATCCAGAACGCGAAGATGTTATACGCGCTCCACGTCTGGTGACGCAGCGGTGCGAGGTCTTCGTTATACAGCCGCTCGCTGTAACCTGCGGGCATGCCGGGATCGGAGGCTGGGCCTTCCCCGTCGAAAGCAGGGATAGCGGGATTACGCGGTGCTGCACTGAACTGAGCCATGGCTGCTCCTTGAGTGTGAGGGCCGTCGACGGCAGATCGACGGGCAATGCATCCGATACGCACCGCATCCTTCCCGGCCAGGTTGGACAGCAGACGCATCGCGGCTCCGCGGTGTCTTCGTACTTATCTGTACAACTAAGCACTTTTTATTGCCGCTTCGCCGCCAGCCGCGGGCTTGTGACGAAGCGTTCTTACTCTTTTATCCGGCGCGCACCGGACAGCGGCACGCAGGCCGTAGGGACGAAATCGGTCACACCGCCCATCCGCGATGACCCGTCAATTCTGGTTTAGTACCGCGCGTCTTTTTATGCGTGCAGGGCGCCGAACACTTCGTGCAGATCCGCTGCGCCACGCGCCGGTCTGTCGAGCATTTTCAGTTCGACGCTTTGCAGGTGGCGCGACATCAGGGCCGCCGCCTCGCTGGCATCGCCGGCGTCGAGCGCGGCGAGAATGGCTGCATGGTCTTCGAACGAACATGGGCTGCGCCCGAGCGATTCGTACAAAGCCGAAATCAAAGTTGAACGCGCCACCAATCCATTCAGACAGTCGCACAACACCGTGTTGCCGGTGAGCGACGCCAGCTCGGTGTGGAACTCGCCGGAGAGGCGGATCCATGCCGAAAAATCGCGGTTTTCGAACGCCTTGCGCTCGCGGCCGATCATGCTGCCAATATGCTTCAGACGACGCGGGCCATGCCCCGCACAAATCCGCTCCACCACCGCCAGTTCGATGATGCGGCGCATCTCGAACACCTCATGCACTTCCTGCAGCGACGGACTCGCGACGAAGGCGCCGCGATTCGGCTCGAGATCGACGAGCCGGTCGGTCGCCAGCAAGGCGAGCGCCTGGCGGATCGGTCCGCGCTTGACGCCGAATACTTCGCACAACTGTGCTTCGGTCAGCTTGGCCCCAGGCGCCAGCCGATGTTCGAGGATCGCCGCGCGGATGCGCTCGGCAATCGCTTCGGGCTTCGAACCATTCGAGGTGGCGGAGGATGGCGTCGACATAATATGTGTTCCGTTATGTTGCCCATCATAGGATGGACACAATGATTGTCAACAATTTCAATATTGATTTTTCGGTAAGCGGAAACACGGCCTGTGAGATGGACTCGGTGGGACGGGCGACAGGCCTTTCTGGCTGGCGTTATCAGCTTCGCGGCGGTCTGACGCCCCTCGTTCTGCAGACAAATATTGTCAACAAAATCCTCTGCGCCAAATCGCACAGGTGTTTGTGGGCGGACGTGCTGCCTGACCGTTAGTTGCGTTCAGTAGCAATAAAAAAGCGGGCAATGCGCCCGCTTCGCCGAATGTGCCCTACTCCGTATCAGCCGAGATGCGGATACCCCGTCGCCGTGAGCCTGAAGCCATGTGCGTCGGAAACCAGATGCGCGTCCGCGCCGACCGGCAGCGTCACCAGGTTCGGGATATGCCCGAACTGCAGCCCCGTAATGACCGGGATGCCGATCACCGAGCGTATGTGCTCGATCATCGCGTTCAGGTCGTAGCCGTTGTCGTATTCGAAGGGCTTGCCGCCCGAAAAATCGCCGAGCACCAGCGCCTGCTGCCGCTCGAGAATTCCCGCCAGATGCAGTTGATAGAGTGCCCGTTCGAGACGGAACGGCTGTTCGTTGACATCCTCGACGAACAGGATGCCGCCCTCCACCGGCGGCATATAGGGCGTGCCGGCCAGCGCGGCCAGCACGGCGAGGTTGCCGCCCCACAGCATGCCGCTGACGTCGACTGCCTGGGCCTGCGGCACCGTGCTGGTCACCGTCACCGTCGGCGCGGTCAGCGTCGACCAGAACCGTTGCGTCATGACTTCGCTGAGATTCTCGGCGCCGAAATCACCCATCAGCATCGGGCCGCCGAAGGTCTTAAGCCCCGAACGCGCCAGCAACGCCATCTGAATGGCGGTGAAATCGCTATGGCCGACGAACGCGACCGGCTGATCGGTCAGCCGCCGCTGCAAGCCCTCGTAGTCGAGGCCATGCAGAATCCGCACCGCGCCGTAACCGCCGCGCACGGCGAGCACGATGTCCGGCAGCTTGCGCGACGGATCGGCCAGCCGGTTCAGCTCGGCGGCGCGCTCGCCATCGGTGCCGGCGAAGCGCTGGTAGCGGCGCTCGGTGGCGCTGACGCCCTCCACATGGTGACCTTGTGCGTGCAGGCGATGCAGCGCCCGGCGAATCGCTTCGGCGTCATGCGGGTAACCCGAGGGCGCGACCAGTTCGAAAGTGCGATGGGCGGTCATGATCGGCAATGGTGAAGGGGTGGATTCCGGCGCCTTAGCGCAGCTCGTCTGATCCGGCTGCGCCGCGAGCGGCATCTCGTGCTGCGCGCACGGCACGCCGCCGGTCGGCGAAGAACGACTTGAGCGCGGCCGAGCATTCGCTTTCCAGCGCCCCACCCACGACCGTCGTGTGATGGTTCAGCTGCGGATCGGCAAACGCATCGACTACGCTGCCGCACGCCCCCGTCTTCGGATCGCGCGCGCCGAACACCACGCGGGCGATACGCGCGTGCATGATCGCACCGGCGCACATCAGACACGGTTCAAGCGTCACATAGAGCTCGCAGCCGGGCAATCGGTAGTTTTCCAAGGCCTGCGCTGCAGCGCGTAGCGCGACCATCTCGGCATGCGCGGACGGATCGTGCGCCGCAATGGGGTGATTGAAACCCGTTGCAATGACCTCGTCGCCGCGCACCAGCACGGCGCCCACCGGCACTTCGCCTGCCGCGCGCGCCTGCTCCGCGGCGGCTTGCGCCAGCTTCATGAAGCGAAGATCGCGTTCGGAGAAGGCGGCGGGCATGGCCTCGCCGGATTCCTCGTGACTGACCAGGTCGTGGCCGCGAGGCACAGCAGACTCGCCGCCGTCAATTCCGGCGAGAACGTCATGTGAAGTGTGTGGGGTGGGTTCTTCGTGCGCAGCAGATCCGGATGCATCGGATGAAACCGACGAACCTGCAAACGCTGCGGGGTTCGCGCACGGCTCGCTCACTGCGGCTCCGGCTCGCCGGCATCTGCACCTGTCGTGCCGCCGGTGGCCCGTTCTGCGAGCCGCTCGGCAATCCGCCGGCAATATTCGCGCGGCAGAACCAGCGGGCCGCCGCGCAACGATTCGAGCGCCATGTGCAGCGCGAGCATACGCGCGCGCAGAGCGCAGCGGGTAGCCGGGTCGCTGACCGCATTCACCTCGTCCCGCAGGTCGCGCAACGCCCGCAGTTGTTCGACCGCGGGCGGAGCAAAGCCGGCATTCTTCAGGATGCGGTTCGCGGCGTGCACTTCCTGCGGGACATCGTCCTCAGGCGCCAGCGCGGCGCGCGCTCCATGCAAATCGTCGAACTCACCGCGCGCGGCTGCGGCGGCTATACGTTGTTCAACTAACGCGTCAAGCAATCTCATCTGCGGTCCACTACGTTGCGGCTCACGCATTCTATCAGGGAGCCTCATGCAAAACTCGGCTCACAAGCTGACAATCCCCTCTGATTTTTCAGATAGCGCGTATTTTAGGGGCGCATGGTGGCACGCTAAAGGAAAGTGCTGATAGCTCTTTGCTCGCCCAAACTTTACGCCTAGCTTTCGACAACACCGCTATAACCGCCCATTCACCCTCTTCCCAGGCCCCTACGTAAATTTCTGTAACGAGGGCGCGAACGGTTGTAATTTGGATCACGCGCGCGCCCACTATCCTTCGGACGCGCGCTGGCGCCTCGCCACGACGCACATCCCGCAGGAATATGACTCGAGAACCCGATCACGCAGCCGCAGCGCCGGCCGACGCAACCGAAAATTTTCCGCTCGACCCGGCGCTGCATCGCGCGCTTGCCGAAACCAGACGCGCCGCCGGCGACGAACTCGGCGCGCTCGCCCATCTGATTGCCGCCCACACGCTCGACGCCTACGCGAGCGGATCCGCCGAAGCCAGCGCATCGAATCTTTGCGACGTCGCCACCGGCTACTTCATGAAAGGCGATCACGAGGTCGCCGCCGCCTGGTACCAGCTTGTCCTGACGCTCGATCCGAACCTCGCGGTCGCCTGCCAGAACCTGGCCGCGATCCACGCCGACGCCGGACGCACCGCGCAGGCCGACGCCTATCGCGAGCGCGCCTATCGGATCCAGCGCGTGTTCGTCGAACAGGCGCCCGGCCAGATGCGGCGGGTGCTCGTGCTGTGCGCGGCGCGCGCCTCGGGTAATGTGCCGTTCGACGCGCTGCTGCCAGGCGCGGTCAATTGCCGGATCAAATACGCCATCGACTACGCCGCCGACGCCGAAGACGCCCACCTTCCGCCCTTCGATCTCGTGTTCAACGCCATCGGCGACCCGGACGTCGCCGCACCGCTGGCAGGGCGTCTCTCACGCTTCATGTCGCGCTCCGGCGCCCATCACGGCTCGCGCCCGCTGCTCAATCCGCCCGCCGCAATCGAGCGGACCGCGCGCGGCCGGATTCCTCGCTTGCTCGGCGATCTGCCCGGCGTGCAGGTCGCGCAGTGCGTGCGAATCGACACGCCGCCCGCATCGTCCGCGGCCCTTGCCAGCCTGCTGGAAGACAGCGGCCTGACACTGCCTTTGCTGGCGCGCCCGGCGGCCACACACGGCGGCGAAGGCCTGGTGCTGTGCGAAAGCGTCGATGCCCTGGAGAGGCGGCTGCGCGAAAGCCTGGGCCCGCAATACCTGACGGCGTTCCGCGACTGCCGCGCGGCAGACGGCTATTACCGCAAGTATCGGATGATCTTCGTCGACCGCGAGCCGTTTCCGTATCATCTCGCCATCTCGCGGCACTGGATGGTCCACTACTTCTCCGCCGAAATGGAGCAGCACGCCTGGAAGCTCGACGAGGAGCGGCGTTTCCTGCAAGATCCCGCCGCCGCGCTGGGCGAGCGCGCGCTGCAGGCGATCAGGGCCATCGGCCGCCGGCTCGACCTCGATTACGGCGGCATCGACTTCACCGTGTTACCGGATGGACAGGTCTTCGTCTTCGAGTCCAACGCCACCATGCTGGCGCACTACGAGCGCGGCAACGGGGCATTGGCCCATAAGAATCCCTTTGTACAACATATCGTCGACGCGTTTGAGCGGTTGATGAAGCGTCGCACGGCGGCCTGAATGAACGAACCTTTGAATTTTTCCGGCGGCCCAGGTGCCTTGCCGGCCTCCGTGTTGCGCCAGACGCGCGACGCCATCGAAGCACTGCCGGAGACGGGCTTGTCCGTGCTCGGCATGAGCCACCGCTCGGACTGGTTCCGTGGCGTGCTCGATGAAGCCGAGAGCAATTTGCGCACCCTGCTGGGCGTGCCTGACGGCTATCACGTGCTGTTTATGCAAGGCGGCAGCAGCCTGCAATTCTCGATGCTGCCGATGAACTTCCTGCGCGCGAGCGGGCGTCACGCCGAATACATCGTGTCGGGTTACTGGAGCGCGAAAGCGCCGGTCGAGGCGCGGCTCGAAGGCGACACGCGCGTGGTGTGGGACGGTCACGCCGAGGGCTATCGACACCTGCCCGCAGCCGCCGACCTGCAACTCTCGCCCGAGGCGGCCTATCTGCACTACGTCTCCAACGAAACCGTAGAAGGCCTCGAATTCGCGGACACACCCGGCCTGCCCGAGGTGCCGCTCGTCTGCGACATGTCGTCCAATCTGCTGGCCGCGCCGATCGACATCGAACGCTACGCGATGATCTACGCCCACGCGCAGAAGAATCTCGGACCGGCCGGCGTCACCGTCGTGATTCTGCGCGACGAGTTCGCCAAACGCGCCACCACGAGCTTGCCGACGCTGCTCGACTACCGCACGCATATCGACGCGCGCTCGGTCTACAACACGCCGCCGGTCTTTGCGATCTATGTGCTGATGCTGGTGACCCGCTGGCTGCGCGATGAAGTGGGCGGCGTCGAGGCAATGGCCGCGATCAACCGCGTCAAGTCCGACCTGCTGTACCGCGCGCTCGACGCCGACCCCGGCTTCTACCGGGTGCATGGCGCGCCGTCGTGCCGCTCGACGATGAACGTGGCGTTCCGCCTGCCCGAGCCGCAGATGGAGAAGCGCCTGCTGGAAGCGGCCCGGCTCGAAGGCTTTCATGGACTCGAAGGCCACCGTTCGATCGGCGGCCTGCGTGCTTCGCTGTACAACGCGGTGACCCTCGATGCGGTCACCGCGCTGGCGGATTGGCTGGGCGAGTTCCGCCGCCGCGAGGCTTAAGCCGCGCAGCGCCTCAATTGGCGCCGACGTGCTGCTGCAGAAACAGGGCGAAGCCGTTCTGGGTCGCCACGATCTTCTTGACGCACTCGTCGTAGTCCGAGGCCATCGCGCGCTCCGGGCCGTACATGCCCTTGCATTGCGCGTAAAGGGTGATCGTCGCGCCGCTGCCTTTGGCGACGCGCGCCGCCGAATAGGTCGCATGGCCCGAACTACCCGGCACGTCGGATTCGATGGCGAGTGCGTCGGCGCGGGTCACCGGCTCTTCCGAATGCTGGGTGACGTAGGCCTTGGTCAGTTGCCAGGCCTCGTCGCACTGGGCCTGATCGCGGCAGTTCACCGTGGCATTCGTTTGCGCCGCGTCGAGCAGGCGTTCTGAGCGGGCGAAGTCGTTTTCTTGCCGCGCCTCTTTGTCCGCGGAGGATGCACAGGCCGCCAGGGCGAGCGTAGCGAGCGCGACGGCGATAATCGTTTTCACTGGTTGAAAGTCCCGAGTTAAAGGCGAGGACGATTATAGACGGGTGCGCACGGCGGTTGCAGTTGCGGGTGCGTCAGCGCGGCAGACGGTTGCGCGCGACCTGCGCGAAGCTGACGGCGATCGATCCACGTGCTGAAACGTTGCGCGGTTCGAAGTTTGCTGCGGCGTGGTCGGTTTGACCGAGCGGCGCGTACAGATCGGGACGGCGAGCCTTGAGCCATTGACGACCCGCGCTGGCATCGCTCAGGCGGGGGTCGATTTCGGCTGACAAAATTTCGAATTCCTCATTAATTTCATCATTCTCCTCGCTGAGACAGGCGCCGGTTCTCGCGCTCTCCGCCAAAACCCGGCCACACGGATCGACGATCATACCGGCGCCCTCTGCTGCCTCAGTCGTGATCATATCTATTCCATTGCTTAGCGTGACGAACATACCGTTGTCGGCGGCGCGTGCGGGCAGCGAGGCGCGCAGCCAATCGATTGCGCTGTCTTTATCACCTGCGCCTTTGATATGCGCGGCCTCTCCCGCCGTATCGCGCTTACGCCATTGCTCCGCCGACACCGGCTGCAACGTCATGTCGCCTCCCGGCCGCACGGCATAGCTTCGATGCGGCACAACCAGCAGCGTCGCGCCTAGCAGCGCCGTCATGCGCACGTTCTCGACCAGATAGGCATCGCCACCAATCAGGACTCCGATGCGAATACGCCACACGGTATCGAAGACCGTGAAGCGGTCGCCGCTCACCACACGACGATGCTCGAAAGCATGCAGCTTACGGTGATAATGCCGCCCGCCGCCAGGCATGCAGACCACGTAGCTATTGAAGAGACGCCCATCCGGTGCACGCTCGATCAGCCCCACGCCGGCCGCCACGCCCGTTTGCTCGACGGCCCGCGTCACCGCACGCAGCGACGGCCCGTCGAGCGGTTCGGCAAGCGCTTCGAGTTCGTCCCGATGCAATTTCGCGAGGCTGCCGTAGCCAGCGAGACAAATTTCCGGAAACACAACCAGGCCGATCGACTCGCGCGCGGCGCGCTCAAGCCACTGCCCGACTCGCGCGACATTCCGTGCGGCCTCGCCGCGACAGGAACGCAGCGGGATAGATGCAACGCGAAGCGTAGGAACTGACAAGGAAGACATCCCGCGACGTGGTGAACAGAAGGCTCCATTGGACCGCCGGGCATTCGATAAGTAAAATGAATGTTCTTACATATTCGATTACTTTTCAGAATGGAATTAAAACTTCTGCGGGCCTTCATCGCCGTGGCCGATCTGCGGCACTTCGGCCACGCGGCCGAGGCGATGAACGTGAGCCAGCCCGCGCTCAGCAAGCAGATCGTCGCGCTGGAGGAAAGCCTCGGCGCGCGGCTGTTCGAGCGTGGCCGGCACGGCGCGGAACTCACCACCTTCGGCACGGCATTCCTTGCCGACGCGCAGGCGCTGGTGCGCGATGCGGACGAGATCCACGCCCGGGCGCGTGAGGCGAGCAGCGGCAAGCGCGGCTTTTTGCGGGTCGGGCTCGGATTGTCGACGCTGACACTCGCGCCGCAACTGATCGCCGAGTTCCGTCGACTGCATCCGAATGTGAGCGTCACGCTGAACGACCTGTCGTCGGCGGAACAGAGCCGGCGCTTGCTAGCCGGCAGGCTGGATGTCGGGTTCCTGCGCTTGCCGGCGGACGCCGGCCTGGACGCGTTTCCCGTGCTGGACGAAGCGCTCGCGCTGGCGGTGCCGCAGCACGCGCGCTGGAAACGCATCCCAGCCCGTCTGGAGGAATTGAATGACCCGGGGTTTATCGGTCTCGCCCGCAGTCGTGGGCCGGGACTCGCCGCGCAGATCGATCGCTGGTGCGGACAACATGGCTTCGTGCCGCGCGTGATCCAGCAGGTCGACGATATTCAGTCGGTTCTCGCCGCCGTCGCCGCCGGAGTCGGCTCGGCGTTTTTGCCGTCACGCACGCAATATCTGCTGCGCGACGCCCGGGTGCTGCCGTTACGCAATCCGGCAGCGCAATGGCAGGTCGGGCTGACATGGCAGTCGGGACGCGACGATGCAGTGGTAACGCGTTTCATCGAATTCGTGCGCGCGACGGTTAAGTATCCCGAGTGACCAGGCCGTGTTAGCGATACGCCAAACATGATTGCGGCGCACTCCGGCACATTAGCGGCAATACATCGGACTACTGAATCAATGCCGACGTCCCGCGCTTGACACGCCGCGAGGCACTCTTGCGCGCTTTCAGCTTCTTGAACCAGATGACGAGGCCGGTCGCACTCAGCAGTGCCACCATCACGCCCATGAAGCTGACCAGAATGCGGCCTGGCAACCCGAAGAGACGGCCGGAGTGCAGCGGGAATTGCGCCTGCAGAAAGATATCGCCGGCGGTGCCTTCGCCGGGAATCGTGCCGCCCACTTCGCGTCCAGTGCGCGCATCCCAGTAGGTCCACGCGTTGCCCAGATGGCCGTCCGCGTAAAGCCCTCCCGGCTCGAAGTAGCCCACCCCGTACAGATGAAGCGAGGCGATTTCGAACGTGGCGCCGGGATCGGCTCGCAGCTTCAGCCTGCGTCCTTCCGCCGTTGCCAGCTCGACGATCTGCTCGCGGCTCAGCAAAGCAGCACCGCCCGGCTGAGGCGTCCGCAGTTCGGGATTGCTCGCGGCGTCCGGCGTCAAAGGGGAAAACAGCGATACGATGGGACGAATCACCGGACGTTCAAGGTTCATCGAAATGGACGTCAGCGCAATCACGCACAGCAGGCCCCAAATCCACACGCCGCCCGAGCGATGCAGGTCGAACGCGAGCGTGTAGCCGCCGCGCCGCACGCGAAACGCGAATGACTTGCGCCACGTTTTGAGGCTTGGAAACGCCAGAACCAGCGCGATCACACTATCGAACAGCCAGACGATCCCGACGATGCCCAGCAGCCACACGCCGGTCGCGATACCACTGCCTGTGGTGGGCAGATACAGCGTGTAGTGGAACAGATAGAGAAACGGCATCAGGTTGAGCCGTCTGAGCGACAACGCGCCCCAGTCGCGGCGTGCCTGGATGTTGCCAGTACCGGGGTCGACCGCAATCTGATTGAAGTCCAGCGCGTATGGCTGGCCCGTAGCCGGATTGGTGCGACCCTGCACGCGCATCTGCAAGGTTCGGCCCGGCACGATGCCCAGAGGCAGATAGGTTACATAGAGACGCGGGTCCGCTGCTTCGACGCGATTGGCGAGTTCAAGCGCCGTCAGCGCGGGCGCCGTGGAATTCGCGTAGTAGAACTGAGGATTCAGCAGCGCATCCAGTTCCTGATTCCACGCGATGATTGCGCCCGTCAGCCCGGAGACGAACAGGAACAGCGCCGTGCCCATGCCGAACCAGCGATGCAGGCGAACGAGAACCGCTCTCATGGGCGGCGCGCCGCGTGAGCACCGGCGCTTCGCGCGCGATGCGAAGCGGCCGTGGAGAGCGTGTGTCGAGAAACGCCGACGGGTCGCATTCAGGACTGCGTGGTTGCAGCGGCTGCGGAGCAGGCGGCCAATGATTGCGAGGAGCCGGTGCTTATCGCCAGCGCGGCACCGGAAAGCGCGAGAGTACGGAGAGTGCCGCGAGCAAACATCAAGTGGCGGACGGTGTACAGCTTCAGCATAGTGTTCTGACTGAGCGCAGACGCAGGCAAAAGCCCGTGCAGCAAGGTTTGCGCGGGTTCCGGAGCGTTTGTAGCGGGATGCAGTTAAATGAAAGGTTTGTACAGATGCGAATGATAATGCGATCAATTCTCATCTGCAAGGTAATTTTCGCGGAATGGATCGTGTGGCACGCCGCAAATATCTTGAAGTCACCGCGTGACGGTTACGCGCGGATTTCCGATGGATAGCGAAAGCCTTCGAGGCACCGCCTACCCCGTCAGCGTCCAGCGTGCGAGTTCGATATGCCGGGTAAGTCCGACCAGACTATGCACCAGAACAAACTCGCGGACGTTCCAGCTGACCGCTTCGACGGGACGCGCCGCCATGTAGGGCATGCCGTAAGCGAGCGTCACGTGCGGTTTGTAATGCTCCGGACGCCGCGCGGCAACCGGATCGCCAAATTCCACGTTTTGCAATGCCCGCGCGAGCGCCTCGTTCAGCGTGTGAAGGCCCACCACGCCGTCGCCACCAGCCAGAACCAACGGCCCGGGTCGATGCTCCGGCCCAAAACGCAAGGCATGATCGAACTCGACGCTGAACGGCTCCATCTTGATCGACGCAGCGGCCTTGATGGCTGCATCGACCAGCCCTTGCGGCAAGCCGCCTGCGAAATTGCCAAGATACGACAGCGTGACATGCAGGCGGTTGGCCGCGAGTGGCTTGCCCTTCGAACGGATTTCGCCACGGATCTGCTGCGAGAGCTTCGTGATGCTGGCGGCCGTGTTGGCGTCGGGGAGAACCGCAAAGAACAGGCCGTCGGTGGCGACGGGCGGCGCCTCCAGCCCCGGTAACCAGAATTGTTCAGGCATGATGCGGCCGGGACGATGAAGCGGGCATGTCGATGAAGCTCCGTTCAATGGGGTGCCAAACCGGGCCAGCCGAGGCCAGGCGTTTGGACCATCGCGCTAATTGCGTCGCTTTAAAAGGTCGGTGTTTGGGCGTTGGCAGGCACGCGCTACTTCAAGGCTTCCGGTTCTTGCGCAGATTAAAAGCGCTACCGCCTATACTGTACATTTATACAGTATGAACGACAAGATGAAATTGCTTCCCGGCGTCGATGCGGGCCACGGCTGTCCGCGACTGCGCCATTGAGCCAGTCGTAGTCAGACTACGACAACGACGACCAAGCACTTGCACGTACCGGCGCGTCATTTCGCTCATGATCAGAACCCCGGCAGCATGGCGGTCTGCGGTTCCTCTTTCCTGGGCGCCATCGCCTTCTCGTGCTCCAGCAGCCAGCGCTTGCGGTACAAGCCCCAGGCGTAGCCCTTGAGGTCGCCATTACTGGCGATGACGCGATGACACGGCACGATGAGCGCGATCGGATTGGCGCCGTTGGCCGCGCCCACGTCAATGGCCGCGCGCGGATCGTCGAAACCTAGCTGCTTGGCCAGCTTGCCGTAGGTGGTGGTCCTGCCCGCCGGAATGCGGCGCAACGCGGCCCAAACACGGCGCTGCAACTCCGAACCGGCTGTTGCCGTCCGCAACACATCTAGCGCCTCCAGCTCGCCAGCAAAATAGCGCGTCAAGGCATCGGCGATCTCGACGGGCGTCGGAATCTCGGTCAGCTCCACGTCGCCATAGTGGTCGCGCAGGCTGCGATACAGTCGCGTCTTGTGGTCGGCGAAGTCGAGCGCCCGCACGACCTGCTGCGCGTCAGTGACGAGCAGCATGGCACCCAGCGGCGAATCCAGATGGCTCAGGAACATTTTCATGGTGCATTCCTCATTTAGTGAATCCAATGGCCGGCTTTGACTGTTCCGTCCAGTCACTTCAGCCGCGTTATGCCTGGCTCACCAAACAGGTAAGCCTCGCCACTTTCCATATGCAGTTCGACATCGCCGTCATCGTTGACCCACCACCTCGCCTCGCCGGCATTCACCAGCGACTGGCAGTAAGCCTCAACCCGATGACGCGCTTCGGACAATTCGCTTACCGAATCTATGGATGTCGCCTTCATGGAAAACCTCAGCAGCTACGACTACTCCAGTTACGTCACGATTGGAAAACACTTCATCGAAGGTTACGCACACGCCAATGCCGAGCTTTCTATCGGACTGCCTCGAGCGGCGCAGCCTTTGCGTCCTCGAAATCCGGCGTGCGATACATTTCTTCCGGGATCTCACCGAGTTTGGAGGTATGGACCTTGGGCCCGAGACCGTAGAACTCCTGGAAGCTCATAATGAGCGGACGCCATTTGTCGGGATCGATCCGATTCGCGTGCCCATCCATCAGGATCGACTTCTCGACGTGAACACGCGTGATCTTCGCTTCCAGGACAGCAATAAAGCCGGCAAGCGGGCCATCCGTGTCGTAGCCGTGCTCATGCTCCAGAACAGCTTCCAGTTGAACCGGACATTCGGCGACGCGAGGCGCATGCACCGTTTCTGACGGTACCGCGGTCAAGCCGGCGACCGCGAACTTGTCTTTCACGAAATGATAGCCACGATCGATCTTGTCTTGAGGAACTGGATTGGAGCCGGTCGTGCGCGCCAATCGGTCAACTGCCGCGACCTGTGCCGGCGAAGGCAGATTAATCACGAGCTGTTTTGTACGGCGCATGTTCTCCGTGGTCTTCGAGCTGCCCTGGAGACCCAGGAAGCAACGCCAACCGAGCCAGAATACCGAAGACATCGGAGCAAGATTGACTGAACCGTCCTCATTGACGGTGCTGAGCAGAGCGACGGGCGTGCCGAAATACAGGATTGAAGGGTGTGCGGTAACGTGCATGGCATTTCTCCTTGGGTTGATGCTATGAACGATGCCAGCCCGCTTGAATTTGCACGCTCCGATTCTTGCTCTCATATTTTATTTCCCTCGCCTCAATGACTATCCGCCAACGTTGCTTGCTTCGGCACACGCCCCTCTTCGCTGATTGATAAGCACACAAGCAGCTATCCACCATCGGTGACCCGAATGTCGGATCTGCGCAGAACCATGGATCGGTTCGTCACTCGACCAACCGGTGAATCCGATTTGAAGATATGAATCGGAGTTCGATATATCGACCGGCGCGCGAACATTGCACTGCGCCGACTCATAGCGTCGTTGGGACAAACACGGATCACATTCATTGAGGAAATATTCCATGTCGAAAGTCTGGCTCATTACGGGGGCGACCCGTGGTATTGGTGCCGAAATCGCACGCGCGGCTCTCGCGGCCGGTGAAAAAGTCGTCGCGACCGGACGCTCTTCATCCAGGATCGAGCAATCGCTTGGTCCCACGGATCGCCTTCTCGCGCTCACACTCGATGTGACCGATCATGATCAGGCTGTGGAGGTGGCGAGAACAGCGGTGGAACGGTTTGGTCGGATCGATGTATTGGTTAATAACGCCGGCTATGGCCTGATCGGCGCAGTAGAAGAATGCAGTTCCGCAGAACTCGCCGACCAATTTGCAACGAACGTTCTCGGCGTTGCTGCCGTGACTCGGGCGGTTCTGCCAATCATGCGCGCACAGCGCTCGGGTCACATCTTCAACATGTCGTCGGCTGCGGGGATCGTCGCGTTTCCCGGTGCGTCCGGGTACTGTTCGTCGAAATTCGCCGTCGAAGGCCTGACCGAAAGCATGGCCCAGGAAGTCGCGCCTCTCGGCATCAAGGTGACGATGGTGGAGCCCGGATACATGCGGACGGAATTTCTGGAAAGCCCGTCGGCGGTGTATGCCGAGCGTGTGATCGACGACTATGACAGCACTGCTGGCGCGATGCGGCGTGGATCTCGAGCTATCAGCCTGAAGCAACCGGGCGATCCCCGAAAGCTGGCTCAGGCGTTCCTGACTCTCGCATCGGCCGCAAACCCGCCCCTGCGTTTCGTCGGCGGTGCGGACTCGGTGAGTTTCCTCGAACAAGCGCTCGCCACAAAGCGCGAGGAACTGGAGACCTGGCGCCACCTGTCGATGTCTTTGGGATACGAGGAGTAACTGCCTGCAGATTGCTTTTTGGGGAGGAGCACTGCATTGCTGGGCGCTGTCTCGCGATAGCGCCCAGGCGCGGGGATTCATGTCCGTTTCGATTCGGATGTACCATTGTTGGTCAATGCGCCCCCCGTTCGCTACATCGGATCGTCGATTTCAGGATCGATACGGCGCAGCATCTCAGCTTGACGAACTGGTGTTCGACCTTCCTCAAATGTACGTGGGAGATTCCGACCGTGAGTGCTCTGAATACTACTGCGGTGTGGCAATCACCTTATCTGCCAGGCACGTTGTTTTTTCGGGCCGAATTCAAAAGGCATTCCTTTGAGCCTCATTTTCATGAGGAATACGCCATTGGTGTCATTGACGCCGGCTGCCAGGCATTTACCTATGATCGAGGGAGGCGGCTGGACATGCCTCGTGGGTCGGTCGCGCTCATCGCGCCAGGCGTCGTTCACACCGGGTGGGCCGGCATCGAAGGCGGCTGGTGCTACCGCATGCTCTATCCCACGCAGGACTTGATGCGGCATTACGCGAAGGACATCTTCGGGGTCGATGTTCTACCCACGTTCCATCAGCCCGTCGTCAAAGATCCCTGCCTGTTTGCACTGCTTAGCCATTTGCATAACTGCAGCGATTCCCTTGCGCCTGATCCCCTCGAGATCCAGGAGTTATACGTCGCGATAGTCGAGCGGGCATTGAGACGACATGCTGGTCAACCCACACCGAACACAGCGGCGTTGCATACGAATGCATTGGCGACCGTCCGGGATCTGCTTAACGATAGATATAGAGATTCATTCAGTCTCGACGAACTGTCCGCCATCGCGGGGATGAGCAAATTCCGGCTGCTGCGCCAGTTTCGTGCGCTTTACGGCGTTCCGCCGCATGCTTACCTACGTCTGTGTCGAGTCCAGCGGGCCCGACACGCAATCCTGGGAGGAGCGATGCTCGCCGACACAGCCTCCGCCGTGGGCTTTGCCGATCAGGCGCATATGACGCGAGTCTTCCGACGGACGTTGGGATTTACGCCCGGCGAGCTGCTGCGTAGCTGCACATGATTGGCAGATGAGGTTCGGGTGCATCCTTCCTGTACGAGGCGTCGCTCTCACTCGCGACGGTGTAGCCGATCACGCGAGGCCACCGTCAGTCATCGTATCCGTGCGTGGGCCTCCCTCTCGATCAAAGTTCGCTTGCGATCCACGCCCCACCGATAGCCTGAAAGATCGCCGTCGTTTCGGACGACGCGATGGCACGGGATAGCGACCGCGATGTTATTGCTCGCACAGGCCCCCGCCACGGCCCGGACCGCCTTCGGCGCGCCGATCTTCCGCGCGATGTCCGAATAGCTGGCAGTCTGCCCGAGAGGAATCTCTCGAAGTGCCTGCCAGACACGCTGCTGAAACGCGGTGCCTCGAACGTCAAGCGGCAGATCCAGTCCCAGCGCAGGTGCTTCTACAAATCCGACGACGTGTGCGACCAGGGCCTCGTATTCCGCGTCACCGCCAATGAGATTGGCCTTGGTGAAGCGATCTTGCAGTTCGCGTACCAACGCATCCGGGTTGTCGCCGATGAGAATAGAGACAACGCCCTTCCTGCTCGATGCGACAAGAATGGCGCCGAGGCTCGATTGACCCACGGCGAAGCGGATGTCCTCGTCGAGCCCGCCCGCACGATATCGGGTCGGCGTCATACCGAGCATGCCGATGGAATTCTCGTAGAAGCGACCACTGGAATTAAATCCCGCGTCGTAGAAGGCATCGGTCACCGAGGGCCGTTGCAATAACTGTTTCCTGACGCGGTTCGCCCGATGGGCAGCGGTATAGCCTTTCGGCGTCAGTCCAGTTTCCGCCTTGAACAGGCGGTGGAAATAACTCGGGCTCAAGCCGACCGCCTCGGCCAGCGCGGTAAGCGATGGCGGTTCCGGACTCTGTTCAATCATCCGGCAGGCCTTTTCGACGAGCGTCGCATTGACCGCGTCCTGTGACATTCCGTCCGGATTGCATCGTTTGCACGGCCTGAATCCTGTTGCCCTGGCTTGCTCCAGGGTGTCGTGAATAGTGACGTTCTGCGGATTTGCCACGCGCGACGGACACGAGGGACGGCAATAAATCCTGGTGGTCGCCACCGAATACCAGAAGCTGCCATCCGCGCTGTGATCTCGTGCAAGAACTAGCTGCCAGCGAGGGTCCTTCTGCGTTGGTAGCGGAACATCTGTCTCATCGGTCGCACGTTCCATGATCATTCGAAACCACTGGTGTTGTGAGCCATTCGTGAGCCAGCCAAATTCGAAGCTGGCTTCTCGAATAGGGCTGTCAAAGCAAATTTCGCCTGCACGGCGCCTGCTGATCGAACATGCTCTATGTACTTTTATCCTCTGTGGTTCGAGCCCGGTCGATGTCCGGTCCACGGTAGGCACTTTCGGGGATCTCGGCGAGCGTCGATTCGTGCAGTTCCGGCCCCAGGCCATAGAAACGCTGGAAGCTCATGATGAGCGGCCGCCATTTGTCCGGATCGATGCGGTTTGAGTGTTCGTCCATCAGCACATCGGGGTGGACGTGGACGCGTTGAATGCGGACCTCGAAAATCAGGACCGCACCGCGGCTGGCCACGTCGTCTGCCATCAGATCGTGTTGCGCGACGAGTACGGCCTCCATTTGGATCGGACATTCCAGCGCGCGGGGCGGCTTCACGGTGAGCGATGGTACGGGGGTCAAGCCGGAGACCTCGAACTTCCGCTTCTCATAGGTATATCCACGGCGTACCTTGCGCTCGGGAACGGGATTCGCCCCGGTGAGGCGGGCCAGGCGATTGACCGCCTCCACGCCGTCCGCAGAGGGAAGATTCAGGACGCACTCGCCGGTGCGCATGAGGTTCTGCGGTGTTTTGGCACCTGCATCAAGCCCCAGCATGCATCGCCAGCCCAGCCAGAAAGCGGACGACATGGGAGCGATATTGGCGCTCCCATCTTCATTCAGAGTGCTGATCAAGACCACAGGAGTGCCGAAATAGAGGATAGCCGGCTCTGTGAGGACATGAGGTGCTTGCATGTTATTTCCTCTAAAAAATACTCGACTGGATCGTTGAGCACGATGCTTCGGTCAGTCAGTTAACAGCGCCCATGTACTAGCCGTCTTGAACGCTATTGCAGGCCGATCCTCTACGGCGTCAAGGATGCGCTCGAAGATCCAGCCGATAACGCCTTGAGCAAGCAGCACTTGATGCACGAGATCAAGATGAGGTTGTGGTTCGCGGGCAGGACAAACCGATGCCGGTCCGCAGAATTACGCGAATCGTCGAACACGCGGCGATCAAAAAATGCGAGCAAGCCCCCCGGATGCATATCATGGCGGGCAAAACAGGTCGTATTTCCAAAGGCTTTTTTGTTCACGAACGGTCATATCCGTGCGAGTAGCGAAGTCCCACCATCACCCTCAAACTCAATACTTCTGCAACCAGAGGGATAAATGATGAAACGCTATGTTGTCGTGGGTGCCAGCCGGGGCGTTGGGCTGGCCATCGTGGAGCAACTGAGTCACCAAGGTAAGTACGTGCGTGCCATATCGCGTCATCCTCGAGCGGCCTCGCAATATGTCGAACCCGTCGCCGCAGACGTGACAAACCCGGCCTCGCTGTCCATCGCGCTTGATACAGACATCGAAGCTGTCTTCTTCACCGTCGAAAGCGCCGGCGGCATCAACGGACGAGGACTGTTCGGCTCGCGGGCTGCGATCCGTGAAGTCACCTATCAGGGATGCGTCAACACCTTAAATGCCATCACGCAGAAAGAGCATCGTCCCCGTTTCATCCTGATGTCGGCGATGGGCGCGGACAAGCCATCGATGCTCTGGACCATTTCCAACCTGATGAAGGCCGGCATGCGTGACAACATGATCGGCCGCGAGCGTGCGGTTCAAGGCTCAGGACTTCCCTACGTCATTCTCCGTTCTCCAATTCTGACCGATGCTGTCGCTGGCATTGAGACCGTGAGCGCAACGCCGGCGACCCATGCGCTATCCGGCAGTATGAAGATCGGCCGTTCCGACATCGCCGCTGCCTTGATAGAGGCCGCCCGCTTCGCTCCCTCATGCAGCACGTGGGATGTCGTGCCCGATATAGTTGCAGACGCACCTGACTGGTGGAGAAGCACGCGTAGATAAGGCCCCACGGGGCCGTCATGGTACGTTAGAGATGGCGCCGTACATCGTCGATTTTTGTCGGCGCACAAACTATTCGGTGGCCATGGTCAAGTACCCCAAAACCGCCCATTCGATCCGCCGGGCTAGCACCTGGGAGGCGCTTGCCGTTTCCACAGGACCCAGGTCGCTGAGACTTCGGGTAATCGCCATCAGATCGGAGGCAATCACTGCGGTGGGGAGCGGAAACTTTCCGACCGCATCTAACAGATCCATGATGGCCGCTCGAATCCTGTCGGCCGATTCTCTCTGGGCGCTTTCCGCCTTCAGGCGAACCTCTTCCGAGTCGAGTAAGCGTGACAATCGGGGCCGCTGCTGCTCATGTTCCGAGATGATCTCGATCATCTTGAGCAGGGTGATCTTCCAGTCGTCCTGATCCAGTGCCGCAATGCGACTGGCAAGATTCGACGCTTCCCGCTCGATCAATGCAACGGTCACCGCATCCTTATTGGGAAAATACTGATAAAGCGAGCCGATACTCACACCGGCACGTTCTGCGATGTGATTCGTTGTGTAGCTTTCGAAGCCTCCCGCCTCCAACACCAATGCCGCCGCTTCCAGGATCGCGTCCATTGTATTGGACGACCGTGGCTGGCTGGGCCGCTTGCGCGGACGGGGAACGTCATTGGGTGAAGTGGAGGCGGATTGCTTCATGACTTCCTAGTTACTGGAAATTGATTTTCGACCCCGGCAAATCTCGCCGGTGATCGCGATCATGCTTTCGCTGATGCCTGGCGCGGCGGCAAGAATACCTTCCGCGGTCCATCCAAAGGGCTGACCTTCAAGGTCCGTCATCCGAAAGCCGGCTTCTTCGACTAGCAACGACCCGGCAAGCCAATCGTGAATCGTCGATCCGACTTCGAACAAAGCATCAAGACGCCCGGCAGCAACGTAGGCGAGCTGCAGCGATGCGGACGCCATCTGCCGGATCACGAACACATGCGGCGCAATTGCAGACATCAACTCAAGCGTCGTCGCGTGCCGTGACGGATCGCCATGTCCGTAGGGCGGAAGGAAGGTCGCCACGACGGCACCGCGCAAATGCTTCTTGCCGCTTGGGCGAAGCGGCATACCGTTCAACGTTGCACCGCAGTTGCGCCGTGCGACGAACGTCTCCTTCAGGACGGGATCATAGACGATGCCAAACTCGGTACGTCCGTTGACCACCAGCGCCAACGACGACGACCAAAGTGGCAGACCTTGTGCCAGATGATACGCGGCGTCGATCGGGTCATACACCCAATACGCTGTAGAAGGCTCCGCCCCGGCCTGGGCCTTGGCATTCGCCTCCTCGGCACCGCTCCAGCTAATCTGGGGGAAACGCGACGACAGCGCGCTGCGCATCTCGCCTGCGTACAGTTGATTAAGCGCCGTAATTTGCCGAACGAAATCGGCAATGGTGAAATCGGGGCCGGGGCGCTCGAATGTCTCCGCGATACGGTTCGTGATGCTTTGAAGCATCGTCTCGCAGTAGTTTTCGTCTACGTCGATCATCATGGCTTTCCTAAAAGAGTCGATAGATTGCCTCCCGATGGCGGGAGAAAATTCATCGCTCATCGGATCGCTCATGAATTATCCAAGGCGTGGCGCATCGTCACTACTCGCATGGCCCTTGCTGAAAAGACAGACGTAACCTCATGAAATGAAGGCATATTCCCGGATATCGCGCGGCGGCGCCCGACGCTGGCTGCATCGTTACTCATATATTCGGCGAATCTCCCGGACATACGATGACGAAGCCATACTCGGACCCGGTAGGCGAAGGCAATGATTAATGCGCGATCGGACCGCAAACCCGACCCGCGCACTTATCAAAGGATCAATAATCAATAGCCCGCACCGTGGCGGACGGTCGTGTTCTGCGGCGCTGAACCGATACTTTCGTTGACGGACAATTCCTTCAGGCAATCGGCTACGATTTCGAGCGCACGCACGACGTCATCCTTCTGTATATCCAGATAGAAAACCGCGCGAACGGCATCGATGCCAGAAGGAAGCATCCACAGACCCCGGCGGTGTGCGGCTTCGACAAAGGCGGCCGCATCGGCACCGGCGAGTCGGAAACGGACGATGTTGGTCTCGACCGTGGACGTGTCCAGAATGATCGATTCCAATTGCGCAAGCCCATGGGCGAACTGTTGCGCCAATGCGTGGGTTTCCCCTATACGTTCACGATGATTCTGCAACGCATACAACGCTCCCGCGGCGATGATGCCGGCTTGGCGGAAACCTCCACCGATCTGCTGCTTGAAACGGCGTGCCCGAGTGATGAAGTCCTTCGGGCCTGCCAGACAGGAGCCCACCGGTGCACCGAGCGCCTTCGAAAAACAAACACTCACGCTATCGAACGGCGCCGCGTAAGCCGATTCCGGTACGCCGGTGGCGGCGGTGGCGTGCCATAACCGTGCTCCATCCAGATGCAAGCGAAGCTGATGGGTCCGCGCGGTGCGGCAAACAGCTTCCAGTTTCTCCAGTGGCCAGATCGATCCCCCACCGATGTTATGGGTGTTCTCAATACAGAGCAGACGGTTCGGTGCCGGTATAGTGGCCGGGAAGAACGGATGGGGGCGGCCGAGCGCCGCATCCACATCATCCGGTCCAAAGATTCCGCGAATCCCCGGTAGCAGGCGCGGCAAGACGCCCGAGAATGCCGCCGGTGCGCCGCCTTCGAGAATATAGACATGCGCGTTCTGGTCGAACAGCACCGCATCGCCAGGCTCGGTGTGCGCACGAATGCCCACCTGGTTAGTCATGGTCCCGGTCGGCATATAGACAGCATCTTCCTTGCCGAGGAGTTCCGCCGTTGTTCGCTCCAGGGCTTTCACAGTCGGATCATCGCCATAGACGTCGTCACCAACTGTCGCTTCAGCCATCGCCTGACGCATGGGTATCGTCGGCCGGCTGCAGGTATCACTGCGGAGATCAATCATTTGAGACCCCTGGTCCGTTTCTGGGTTGATTGGTGCCATGATTTGCGAAGAACACGCGCGGCTTCTTGAACGCTATTGCATCCGTAACCTCGTTGCACAGGCTCGCAGGTCTTCAGGCTGGATTTCGGTCAGCAGGCGATTCTGAAAAACCGACGAGATGTCCCGGTCGATGATGTGCTTGCGCATGGCTCGGGTGCTGTCAGCCAACGTTGCATTGGCCAGCCATGTTTTTATCGCGGTGTCGAAGGTCTTGATGGCGAGCATACGGCGTGTCTCGCGTTGCTTTTCAAGCGCGGGCGAGATGCCATTGAGGACGGTTTTCCGCGCGTCCAGGAGCGGTTCGCGCGCCATTGCCAGAGATATGCCGTCAGGGCCATAGCGCCCGAAGGTCAGCGTTTCGCGGCGGCCGTTGAAACGGTAATCGTAGCGGGACGGTCAGAAGCCTTATAAATCCTGGACTTAGGTTTGGGATTGCGTAGTGCGGCGTCAGTGGGCACGGAGGTTTTCTCCGGCGTTTGACGGTTTTTATCGTCGGGTTTTACCGTCAGGGATCAGGAGACCTGTTGATGCCCGGAAAGCCGCGTAAAACAACATTTCCTGAGAAGCCTTTTACCGTCAAAGACGGTAAAAGTCCGAATAGTGAATGGGAGGGTCAATCGAAAAGCGCTCATCGTCGGCCAGCCAGGTCTCGTCATATTCGAACGTGACCGTTTCTTCCCGACGCGATGCATGGCGCCTGAGCAGGCCTACCGGTCGCGGCGAGCCGTCAAGATCGATATATACCTCAACATCAGTCATGGTCACCCTTCCCTCCGCCACCACGGCGCAGCCGGACGCGCTGAGGCAATGCCGCGGTTGCAAGCGACTGCCCCACTGTATCCCGGGCGGCGTCGGCAACGTCCAGTAGCCCATCCAGAAGCCCAAGCGCCTGTAGCACGGCGGCGTAGATGCCGATGCTCACGCTCGGATCTCCCGCCTCGACGCGCTGCAAAGTCGCCCTTGATGTGAAAGCCCGTTCGGCAATCACAGCCATGGTCAACCGGCGACGGCGACGCGCGTCGTGAATATCGGCGCCTAATTTGCGTAGCGTGCGCCGGACGCCAGCGGAAGGGGCATAGGGGGTCGGCATTTTGCTATCTTCGTAAGCCTTTATACTCCATTAATGTATCACGAAGTTAGCATCTTTCCCAACCCACCTGAATTGTCTGGGAGAGATTGACGTCGTACGGACGTGGAACGCGCTCGGGCGATTGCGAAAGACCGGCAGGATGTCCCGGTCGATGATGTGCTTGCTCATGGCGTGGGTGCTGTCGGCCAACCGTGCATTGGCCAGCCATGCTTCCATTGCCACGCCGAAAGTCTTGATGGCGACGACCCGCCGCTTCTCGCGTTGCTTTTCAAGCGCGGGGGACATGTCTACCTGAACGGATTTGCGCGCTTCCAGGAGCAGTTTGCGCGCCATCGCCAGCGAGATACCACCCGGGCCATAGCGTCCCAGGGTCAGCGTCTCGCGGCGGCCGTGGAGCCGGTAATCGTAGCGGAAGGTGACGGTACCGCTAGTCGATACCGTTACGTACATGCCGTCCCGGTCAGAAGCCTTATAAATCTTGGACTTAGGCTTGAGATTGCGTAGTGCAGCGTCGGTGAGCATCGAGGTTTCCTCCGGCTTTTTGACGGCTTTACCGTCAGGTTTTACCGTCAGTGATCAGGAGACCTGTTGATGCCCGGAAAGCCGCGTAAGACAAGCTTTCCAGAGAAGACTTTTACCGTCAAAGACGGTAAAAGTCTAATAGTGAACGAGAATAACTTAATCCGGCCTCGATTTTTACCGTCAGCCCTACCACCAACTTATTTTGCTGGCCGGCGATAGCCACCGATAGATCCCGCGACGTACTTTCTTCTAAATCAATACGTTACGACAGTTTCTCGATAGCTGGCGATAGTCCTCGAAGGACGTAAATTCACTCCCACTCCATCATCAACAGGCCACGCAAACCCGCATGGTTAAAGGGATTGGTGGTGATTGACATGGGGTATTACCGTCGCTTTTACCGTCAATGGCGTTCATCTTTTGCTGGCGCGAGATGGAGCGATTTGGGGGGCGGCGACTCTTGCAACACCATCGTCAACCAGTGCATAGGATACAAAAAAAACGGCACCCCGGCCCGCTCCGCGCTGGCTGCCTAGTTTGCTTACGGCAGCCTCAACAGCTTCCGAATTGCTATAGCCACTGTCTCCAAGTCATCGATGACGCCATCAGCGTCGGGGTGACCACCAGCGCATGGATACCGCCGCCAGCGTTCGCGCCAAATTCGGCAGCCTACGGTGTAACAAAAAGATTTTCCCGACCGCCGAAGGCACGAACCGGGATACCTTTTCCGGTCTCGGCCGCGGCGGCAGGCACGACGATGGGAAGAACAGACCGGCGCGACGCGCACGGTTTATTTTGGACATGCGGTCAGATATACGGCAATTCTGGAACTGTCAGATTGTGTTCGAGGCGGTTAAGGCACCCCGCTTTTCGGCGGGCAGCGGTTCGAGGATAGCTCAGTCGTAGGGATGCGTGAAGCGCTCCTCGTACAGTATCGCGAATTGGTTCATGGCCGCTTTCCAGACATGTGCGGCGCGTGTCCAGCCAGCGGTAATGTTGTGCGGCGCCAGCCATAGCAGTTTCGTCCCGGCCTCGTCACTCGGGAAGTGGCCGCGTGTGCGAATGATCTTGCGCAAACCAGCATTAACGCTTTCAAGCGCGTTCGTCGTGTAGATCACCTTGCGTACTGCCGGCGGGAACGTAAAGAAGGGAATAGGGGAAGGGGTTTTCTCATATAAATCAACGGCTTGTAAAATAACTCAAAAATAGTTAACGCAACGCACTGCTCGCCACGAGAAGCTATTGCCGCGTCTGGGGCGGAGCACAGCGTGTAAGCGACCTGCTCATATTTACAACGGCGGTTTTACCATTGCCTGACGAGTTTGTTCAGCCCTTACCTTGAGAGGCGAGGAACGGCCTGCGCGAGGATTTTCGGACTCATTCCGGTGAGCCGATGACATAGAGAGACGAAACTACTGACGCTATCGTAGCCAAGAGACATCGCGGTGTGGGTGACTGATTTACCCTCCGCAAGCATGCCGATGCCTGCCATCAATCGGGCGACCTGCCGCCATTTACCCACGGACATCCCGGTTTCCTGTTTGAAGGTTCGCGTCAGAGTGCGTCGAGACATCCCGGATGACGCGGCCAGTTCATCCAGACCGGCCATTTCTCCCGGCGCCTTTTGCCACGTATCCGTTAGCGTTCGCAGTCCAGGAGATCGTGGCAGAGGAAGAAGAATGGCAGCGCCGCGTGCAACCGACAGTTCGTCGAACAGGACATCAAGCAAACGCTGTTCGGATGGCGAGACCGTCATATACGTCTCTGCCCGTTGTGCCAATCTCTCAAACAAAGCACGCGTAAGAGACGTCGACGTCCACACGCATGGCTGCGTAGGAAGCGATGCACACAGACTCGGCTCCAGGTGGATACGTGTCCATTCAACGTCATGGTTGGCAGACCCATGAACCGCGTAGGGCGGTATCCAACAAATTTGAAGCGGGGGAATCAACCAATGGCCCGTCTCGCTGCGAGCCATCAAATGACCAGCATGGAGCAGGAACAACTCCCCGTGCGGATGTACGTGGGAGCCAATGAGCAACGCCTGGTCGAGACTCCGCGCAACGCTTAAAAGCCCACCATTGCGGAAGGAATCAAGCGCCCGCACGTAGGACGAAGTGGAAAGTTTTCTCATATGGCCCAAAATCATACAACATCAGTACTTTTCGCGTAGCGGGCAAGCGTTAGTAGGAGCAAGATTTGTCCTCCATTAGCCCGACTCGCTCGCTGAAAATGACGAATCTTCCTTGTCTTCGTACCGGTCGCATCCTCCCGGTGTTGGCACTGCTCATACTCGCGGGTTGCGCCGGAACCGGTGTGACCAACGTCATGAGTTCGCACCCGATCAAGACGTCTGCCCCACGGACCATAGCGGTCCTGACAGACGTCAAGCTCGCCTATTCACCACGGCATGAATCGGTAGCAACGCAATCAGACGCCGCAGACCAGGTCAATACCGCGCTTAACAGCGATCTAAAAGCGACCCTGCTTAGCAACCATCTCACAGTCGTCGATGCCACGGAGCATCCAGACTTATTGCTCCGCAGTCGCATCGTCGACGTCCGACGTGGAAAAAAAGCGCTGCGATTACTGGTGGGCTATGGCGCAGGACGGGCGGAGTTGCAAGTCTCCTCCAGCCTCGAACTTCCACACGCGCCAAGATCGGAACCGCTGCTGTCTTTCCAGACGAAGAGTACGACTGGCGGAATGCCCGGGAACTTGATCAGCGCTGCCGTGAAAAGTCTCGGTAAAGACGGGCTCGACGTAGAGGTTATGGAGACAGTAAAGCAAATAGATGACGAGCTCGGCAAGTATTTCGTGGCCCAGGGCTGGCCATACCTCGATTCGTCACCCCATGTAGATGCGCCGAAGTCTGATGCGCCCTGAGACCAAAAATTGATGAAGACCGATGATAAGCTCGTTGCCCGAATCGGACCGGAGAATACGCTTCCCGACCCTCTCGGCTCGCCTCTGCCTCGGCTCGTCTTGTCGGCGACAAACGGTATTACAGTGGATCTCGCCGAACGAGCCAGCAGTGATATTCTCGTGCTGCACCCGGTTGCGTTACCTCTCGATTGTCTGATACCTCAACCTCTCGACAATGCCTTTCAGATTAAAAGAAGCATCGCTACGCTACTTGCATTCAATGAATTATGCGATGAGCTCGAGTCTGTAGGAATTAGTGTGTTCGGTATAAGTGTGCAGTCGCCGGAAATGCAACGTCTGACGGCGGCTAGTCTAGAACTAAAGTTTCCCCTCCTGAGCGACAAACATGCGGCGCTGGCACTCGCCCTCAAACTTCCGTTAATCCGCAACGGGAGGTCGCCAAGATGCCCACTACTTGTCCTGGAAGCCAGAATGGGGCGGATAGTGCGCCACATCAATCCACTGATGGAACCGGATGGCCTTCTAGAAACGATGCGGAGATTTTTAATTTCTTGACCATTTGGTTGCTCCGACATGCCTAATTGAAGGTTGCGGAAACAGACTCGCCAGCACGAGGCGAGCGCGCGGCGAGATAATTGCCCATGGGCCAGTAAGCGGGCGACACGTCAGCCGGTACGTGCCCTGCCCCTCAATGGCATGGAGCTGCGCCTACGGCGCGCGGCAAGCTTGTCCTCGGCGCGTAGCATAAGACGGGCCAGGTACGCTGCGCTGCGTCCAGCGGCGTACAAACCTGCATCGAAGTATTCGCCGTACAGCGTGCAAGATGGTCACGCGGCCGCCCGTCGAAGTCGGCGACGGGGCGTTTCGCTGTGGACGTTGACACTTCTCGGCAGCCCCCGCGCCTAGCTGTGGATGAAGAAAAGCGCCGGCTCGGCGTGCCGGCTGCACTATGCCGAGCATCGCGCGCATAGGCTGTCCACGCGCTTCTTCCGCATGGAAGTGCGAATTGCGCTCGATTGGCAGGTCGAGCCACCCGCGAACGATCGCCAGCTATGTTGCCCTCGCTCATTCATGTCCGCGAGGAGCCGAACCGAGCAACGTTGCGTGGTGCATCTAACACAAGAGACAGGAACTGGTTGATTCGTAGCCCGAAGATTCTATCGTCACTCAGCAACTGGCGACCGCGGTCCTCGTGAAAGCATTGCGGCTGCACCTCGCGCAGACGTGCTGAGGTGGTGTTGGCTCGCTCTTCGCCCTGACCGATGAGCGGCTTCGTGCGGCGATCAATGCTATGCACGCATCCCCCGGCCGCCAATGGACGCTGCAAATCATGGCCGAGCACGCAACCATGTCGCGTACGACGTTCTCGGCACATGATCATCGAAAAAGCGGTCGAGCAATTCGTGGCGACGGGCCGGCCCGGGAAGCAAGGACCAGCCCGTCAGCGAGGCCGCCCCATAGATTCTTCCTGGGAAGTCCCCTCGAATGCACGCCACATTGACGCATACGCCCCATTTCGCGCGAGGAGATCGTGATGGCTGCCGAATTCAGTGATGCGACCGTCCTGGAGGACGGCGATGCGGTCGGCTAGACGCGCCGTCCGGAGGCGGTGGGCGATGATGATGGTCGTGCGGTTGCGAGCGGCCGCTCGCATGGCTGCGTTGACTCGGGCCTCGCTGAGTGGATCGAGGTTGGAGGTCGCCTCGTCGAGAAGCAGGAGTGCGGGCTCGACGAGTTGCGCTCGAGCCAGGGCGATCAGTTGTCGTTGGCCCGCCGAGAGTGATCCGCCCCGTTCAGGGAGGTCGGTGAGGTAGCCGTTGGGCAGCGCTGCAATGACGTCGTGGGCGCCGACAGCCCGAGCGGCGGCTTCGATCTCGGCTTCGGTGGCGTTGGGGCGGCCGTAGGCGATGTTATCGCGCACGGTGCCCGCGAAGAGGAAAGCCTCTTGTGGCACGTAGCCGAGTTGGGTGCGGAACGTGTGCAGGTTGAGCGCGCGTAGGTCGTGGCCATCGAAGCGGACGGAGCCGTCGAGCGGGTCATAGAAACGGGCGAGCAGCTTGAGTATTGTGGACTTTCCCGCGCCAGTCGAGCCGACTAGTGCCACGGTCTCTCCGGCGGCGATAGTGAGGTTAAAGTCGCGCAGAGCGTTCCCGTGTGCGGTGGGGTAGCCGAACCGAACTCCGACCAAATCGAGCGCTCCGGTGGCGGGCGTGGCGAGGACCTCGGGATGTTCGGGTTCGGGTGTCAGCGTCTTGGTCGCCATCAGGCCGGCGATGCGGTCGACGGCGATGCGGGTCTGTTGCCAGGAGTCGAAAACCTGGGAGAGCTGTTGGATGGGGCTGAAGAACAGATCGATATAGAGCAGGAACGCGACCAGCGTGCCGCTGGTGATGGAACCGTGGTGGATCAGGGAAGCCCCGAGCCCGAGGACGACGGCGTCTGCGACCGCAGACAGGAACTGGACGAAGGGAAAGAACAGCGCGACGAGGCGTTGGCTTGCGACGCGTGTGCGAAGGTAGGCGTCGTTGAGCTGGTGGAAGCGAGCATTGGTGGCGTCCTCGTGGGTAAAGGCTTGTGCTTCCCGGATACCGGCCAGTCCCTCTTGGAAGTCGGCGTTAAGGGCGGCGATACGTTCACGTGCGGCGTCGTAGAGGATGTGTGAGCGTCGGCGGAACCAGATCAACGCAATTGCCATGGGAAGAACCACTGTCAGGGTCGCCAGCCCGAGTTTCCAGTTGGTCACGAGCAGCATGACCGCGACGCCGATGAAGGTCACGAACGCGACCAGCGCGCTCAGTAGGCCACTGCTGATCAGGGTTGCGAACTGATCGACGTCGGAGGTCATCCGGGTCATGATCCGGCCGGCCGACTCGCGCTCGTAGTAGTCGAGCGAGAGGCGTTGGAGCTGGGCCCAGATCCGGATTCGGAGCGAGAACATGATCCGCTCGGCGGTGCGTCCGGCGATGAAGGTACTTCCGATCTCGACGAACAAGTCGGCGAGCGTGACGACCAGATAGATACTTGCGGCGATGAGCAGAGCGCTTTGGGCGCCCGCGCTGACGCCGGAGTCGATGCCCTGCTTAACGAGGAACGGGCCCGCGACGCCGGCGGCGGCGTCGAGGATCACTAGGGCCAGCCCGAACAGCAGAGGGCGCCGGAAGCGGAAGAGAAGTCCTCGCAGCCGGAAGGAGCGTTCCGGTGCGCTCTCGGAACTGAGGTCGTAGGCGATGTGGTCGCGCACCGGTGGCAATGCTCTGACGCGCGCGAGTAGCTCCGGAGTGGGCGGTAGCCCTGCCATGGCGCCGCTTCCTCGACCAGCGCGGCGACCGCCAGGCCCCGCGGCGCTAGCTTGTACCGTCCGCTCCTTCGAGGTGCTGATGGGGTCGGCAGGCCCGCTCTGCCAGGCCGAGGCGGTGACGGCGGCAGACACGGCAAGAGATGCAAGCGCCTCGACCGAATCGCCGGCCTGGCGAGCAGGATCGGCTGCTTGCTCGAGACCGGTCAGCAGTTCGCGATAACGCGGGCTCCGCGCGCTTAGCTCCTGGTGAGTACCGTCATCGACGATGCGGCCCTCGTCGAGGACGAGGATCCGATCGGCCAGACGCAGCGTCGAGACACGGTGGGCGATTAGCAGCGTGGTGCGGCCGGCGAGCACGGCGCGCAGGGCATCCTGGATGGCCTCCTCCGTGGTCGCGTCCAGTGCACTGGTGGCGTCATCGAGGACCAGAACCCGGGGGGCGGCGAGGATCGCTCGCGCAAGGGCGACGCGTTGGCGTTGTCCGCCGGACAGTGTCAGGCCACGTTCTCCGACGACGGTGTCGTAGCCGTTCGGAAGATCAAGCGCGAATTCATGGACCTGTGCTGCACGTGCGGCCGCTTCGATCTCGGCCTCGGTGGCATCGGGGCGACCGTAGGCGATGTTATCGCGGATAGATCTCGACAGCAGGAAGCTCTCCTCGAACGCAACCGCGACCTGCCGCCGCAGAGAGTGCAGCGTGACGTCGCGAAGGTCCTGGCCGTCGATCAAGATCCGGCCTGCATCAGGGTCGTAGAAGCGGGGAAGCAGCATCGCGAGCGTCGACTTCCCGCTGCCGCTAGGCCCGACCACGGCCACCCGCTCCCCGGCCGCGATGCGGAAGGAGACACCACGCAGCACCGGTGCGCTTTCGATTCGGTCCGGCAACTTGCCGGCGATCTCGTCCGACGACTGGGCCAGTGAAGAGGCGTGCATGTAGGTAAAGGTGACATCGTCGAAAACGACCTCGCCGGCGACGTGGTCGAGCGTGATGGCGTTCTCGCGGTCGCGGATCTTCGACTGCTGATCGAGCAGCTGATAGATGCGCTCGACGCCGACGCGGGCCTGTTGCGCGACGGTGAGGATGCCGGCCAGCTGCCGCGCGGGGGCGGCGAACTGAGCAATATAGGTGGAGAATGCCAAGAAGGTGCCAATAGTCAGGTGGCCGTGCAGCGCCAGCAGGCCACCGCATGCCAGAACCGCGACCTGGGCCAGCAAAGGGATCATTTCGAGCACCGGCTGATAGCGCGCGTTCAGCCGCGTCACCCGAAGTCGCGACCCGTACAGTCGCTGCGCCGCCTCGGCGAGGCGACTCACCTCGCGTTGTTCTTGTCCGAAGGCTTTGACCACCCGGACCCCGGTGATGCCGTCATCGACGATCTGAACCAGTTCGCCCTCGCGCTGCTGGCTATCCCAGCTTGCCGGGAAGACCTGTTGCCGCATCCGGTAGGCCACCGCGAACAGCGCCGGCAAAATCGCCAGGGCCAACAGCGCCAGCAGCGGCGAGATGACGAACATGACGACTACGGAGAGCAGCATCATCAACACGTTGCCGCCGATGACCGGCAGGTAGACCAGCAGGCCTCCGACCAAGGCGGTGTCGGAGTTCGCCCGCGAGATCAGCTGGCCGACGGGAAGACGCGACAGCGTCGTCTGATCAAAGCTCTCAAGGTGGTCGTGCAACGCGTTGCGCAAATCAGCCTGCACGCTTAACCCGACGCGTGCGCCCAGGTAGCGGCGCAGGTAGGACATCGCGAATGCTACCCCGGCCGCGGCCAACAGCATCGCCAACCAGAACCACAGCACGCCCTGGTGGTCGATGATTACGGTGTCCAGGATCTGGCGGCCGATCAACGGCACGGCGACCTGAGCGGCCGATCCGCACGCCGCCGCCGACACGCTGATCACCGCGTCGCACCGGTGGAGTAGCACGACCGACACGATGCGGCGCACCCACGATACGGGAACTGCCGCCGTCCTAGAGGCAGAGCTGGAACTGCTCACGCAGCGCCAGCTAAGATGCCAGAGGCGGACAGCTTGTCCAGGATCTCATCAGTGGTTGCCCTCTCGCCCAGACGGGGGAAGATATGGTCGAGACTGTTGCGATGCGCCTCAGGATTGGGATCGGTCATCGCATCGGTGGCGAGAACGACATGCAGCCCGTGCTCGTATGCCGAGCGGGCCGTGGACTCCACTCCGATACTGGTCGCCACCCCCGTTATGACGGCCTGGGTGACACCGCGGGTAGCGAGTATCTCGGCTAGACCGGTGCCGTGGAACGCACCCCAGGTCTTCTTCGTGACCCGGATGTCACTGTCCTGCGGATCAAGTTCGTCGCGTAGCTCGGTCCAGCCTTCCGGCCGGGCCCGCGGCTGTCCAGCGTCATCGCTGCGGGCCTGGCGAGCCTCGGTTCGGCCAGGGGATCCGCCGACCACGTTGACCAACACGACTGGCAGGCCGCGAGCACGAAACGCGTCGGCCAGACGACGGGAGTTACTCACGACGCTGTCGAAAAACTGCAGTCGCGAGCCGCCGATGCCCTTCTGCAGATCGACGATGATCAGGACAGGCGTCTCATCGATGGCGGTTAATGGCATGGTTGCTCCTCTCGGTAGATCGACGGATTTCTTGCGCGCTCGTCGACTGGTCTGAATGTGATTGGTGCGGCTACGGTGCCGAGACCAGCGTGCTGGACAGCGGCCGAGAAGCGTCGGCTGCACGAGCAGATCAAAGTTGATGGCGCCGCTCAGTCTTCTGTGGAATCGAAGCCCGCAAGTCGCTCCATGAGCGCTCCCGCGAGCAACAGAACCGCGCACTCTTCCTCGCTGAGCTTCGCAGCGATGGCGCGTCCGAGCCAGGTATCTCGCTCGTTGCGGAAGCCGGCCACCAGATCGGAACCGGCCTCGGTTGCCACGAGATTCACGCGTCTCCTGTCTTGTAGAGACCTGACGCGCCTTACCAAGCCGCGAGACTCCAGCGTGCGGAGTGCGGCAGCGACATTCGAGCTCGCCATCCGTAGTTCATTGCCGACGTCATGCGGCGTCAGCCCCTCTGCCCGGCAAATTACTGCCAAGACTTGGAGCCCGGTACGCGTAAGCCCTTCGGCAGGGAGTAACTCTCGCCCCAAGCGACGCCGCAGCATCTTGATCTGCTTACGGAATCGCCGAACATTCTGATCGTCCATTATTACTATTTTATATAGCTATTATATATAGTGCAAGTGGCGATTCTGGGAAGCTCGCAGCAGATGTCGAATCCGCAGCGATCACTTGCACAGGCACGGACACGAATATATGATTCGCATACATTTCATATAGATAGAACAGCATGGGCATTGTGAATATCGACGATGACCTGCACGATCAATTACGCAAAGCGAGCGTAGTCTCGTGCCGGTCGATCAACGCGCAGGCGGCCTTCTGGATCAAGGTCGGCATGTTGTGCGAAATGAGTCCGACGCAGAGTTTCAATGAGATCGTTGCACAGGAATTTCGAGCGGCAGGCGTCGTGACGCAAGCCATCAAAGTGGCGTCGGCATGACCAAGCGTCCAGAAGAAAGCGCATTACTGGCAGAGTCCGGTAGGTTGCCGGCGAATTTATACGGCTATTTGAGCGATCGCCTCATCGACAATGAACTCGACGCCGGCCGGCAAACAAAGGGCAGTAGGCGACAAGAGGAAACAGCGATATGACTGCTCCATTTTCCGGCGGGTGTGCATGCGGGTCGATCCGCTATAGATGTTCGCGCGCCCCTGTTGCGACGCTGAACTGCCACTGCCTGGACTGCCAGCGCGCAAGTGGCGCTCCTTTCGCTTCCGGCTTCATCGTGCGGGTGTCGGACGTAACGATCACCGGCAAGCCGAAGACGTACTCGGTTCGTGCTGGCAGTGGCAGGCACGCGACTCGCAGCTTTTGCTCCGATTGCGGCGCTCCTCTGTTCACACGTGGCGAAACTGCTCCAGAAGTGATGTCCATTCGTTTCCCTACACTGGACAATTCGTCGGAGTTTCAGCCGATGCTGGATATCTGGACATCCAGTGCGCAACCGTGGGTTTGCCTTAGTCAAGCAATTCCCCACTATCCTCAGGTGCCCTAGTGCGTTCGCCGCCGATCGCGCGACTATCCGCTTCGGAGGAATTTATGGCCTATCGAGTTTGGCCCATTGGCCCGCGCTCGGTGGTAGAGCGGTACGCGTCAATCCAAAGCCGGACGCAGATTTAGTCGGTCGCTGTTTCGTTCGAGACCAGCTTCTGATCGTAGCGGCCGCTTCGCTCGAATATCCGCCGGAAGAACCTGGCCCGCTGCGCAAGCCGGTGCCTTGTGTCGTCATGAGTTCCTTACCCGGTGGTGATTTCTGGCGCGTTCAGGGCCCGAGGGGCGAGATAGAAATTCCGCTGCGGCCGGTCTTGCGACTACCATCCCTACTTATGGTCCGCGACGCGGTGCGGACGGGTATTGGCGCGGCTAGGCTTCCCCGCATGCTCGTGGCCGAGGATTTGGCTTCCGGCCAACTCGTGTGCTGGGGCGCCGCCGCCGGGCCACCGGCGGAGATCTGGGGACTCCATGCGTCGCGGCGGTTCGCCAGCGGCAAGGTCAAGGTTTTTATGCGCTTCCTCGAAGCGGCCTTTCCCAACGATTGGCTCTAACGATTCAGCCACAGCGACAACGCTGCGCGCCACTATGCTTGAATCGCAGAACGCGCCTACGCGCAATGCCAGATCGATACTCTCGGTGACGAGGTCCTGTCGTTCGTCTCAATACATAGGTCAACATTCAGTTCGAGATGCAGCGTCACAAAACGTGATGGCGCCGGAACAAGTTTCCGAGTTGCAAAGCTCGAGGAGGCACCGATCTTAAGGTGGCCGCGCAATTCGTCCATGTCCCTCGCCTCGTTGTTCGCGTCGTCGACGTCCGCCAGGATTTTTTCGACTCGCGCGAGATAGCGCTATCCCAGCCTCCGTCACCGCGACTGCACGGGTGTGACGCTGCAGGAGCATACCTCCGATGTTTTTCGAGTTCAGCAATGAGTCGCGACGCCGAAGGCTGGGACAGCCCGAGTTCACGTCCCGCCTGCGAAAAACTTTGTGTGTAAGCGGTGCATCGGCACGGTTCGCCCAGACCACGTAGACGCGATTGTCTTCGGCCTTCGGTACCGTCAGCAGGGTGCGCTGGGAGGGATGTTCCCAGGCGCAGCACCACACGAGAATTTCCGCGCCTGAAAGCGCCAGTGCCCGGCTCGATTCCGGAAACATGCCGTCATATCCCAGCAGGATCCCTATGCGCCCGTGGAAAGTGTCGAAGACCTGGAATCCTTCCGTCCCGGCACATGCCAGACTTAGCGGCAGCGATCTTCTGGGAGTGGTGTTTGCGATTAGTCATGTAGAGGCGGACCTGTTGGTCAGTAACGCGGATTCCAGACATAGACCGACTGCTTGTTTTAGCCTCAGTCAGCCATCGTATGCCTCCGCCGAACCGGCGCCGCCGGCAGCTCGTCGTCTCCGGCGGCTACGCCGCCTGCGACTCCTCACTACCGGCCAAGATGATCGCCGCTACACCGGACAAGCTCATTGTCGCCGTCCACGCTCGGCAAGTCTCGCAAGTACCGCAGGAATCGCTTTGTCCAGCGCTGCCCGGCTCTTGCTTATCACTTCGCCGTACTCGGTGAGCAGCCCGCGCAGACCGTTCATCTGTGCGGTCCGGAACTTAACCTTCTGTTGCCGCATCCGGTGCAGCGCCAACACTGCCTGCTGCGCCTCGGTCTTCACCGCGACCGCTTTACTTGGCATCTGGGCAACCATCCAGATCGCGCGTGCGTCTGCCGGATCATTCTTATTGCCAATCACGAAGGCTTTGACGAACTTCGCTGGCATCAGTTTCACCTGGTGGCCCATCTCAATCAACCGCCGTGCCCAATGCTGAGCCCCGCCGCATGCTTCCATCCCGATCAGGCAAGGAGCTCGGTTTGCGAAGTGCTCAAGAAATATCGCCCGTTTGAGCTGCCGGCTGAGGATCTCCCCCGTGTCAGCATCCACCCAGTGAAGTTGGAACACCGACTTCGCAATGTCTACCCCGACCGTCGTACACTTCATTTGGGACCCTCCGGTTAGCCTGTGAAGACCTTAATGATCTTCCAGTTTTGGCACTTTGATGCCGTCGGCCCGTGAGGGTCCACCGCTTTCTAACTCCTCACGTCTGATGGGCGGGGGCGTTCATTTGATTTGTCGCTGCCCACTAGACACACACAGACGCCGATCACGGCGCCGTAATCACATCGACGAGCAAGGTCGGACGCCTATGCTTCATACGTTCTGACAAACGGTTATACATAGTCCACGATTCCTTCCGGTGAATTTCGTTCTGTGTGCATGGTCCAATAGGTATCCGCAATCTTTTCGGACCACCCTGGCTCGATCTTCACGCAAACTGTTGCGCAAGCGACATAGATATTTTCTGTGGCGAGCTCAGCATTAAGGCTTAACGCATAGGTGCGTAGCGCCGCGGCCATCGGGCCTGCAGATCCAATCTGCCATATCGTGTACTTTGCGGCGCGCCCTACGGTAAGCAGGATCATCCCGACCCCGCGTTCCCGCATCGACGGGAGGACTTGCTGAACGTAAGCAACAGCGCCCAAAAAATAAGAGTTGAAGGCTAAACGTGCGGCTTCGGTGTCCACCTGCGACGAAGGAACGGCTATTCGGGTCAGCGGACTATATTCCAGGATGTCGATTGCCCCGAAACCCTGTTGATCTGCATGAACGCACGCTCGAGAGATTCCTCGTCGGTCACGTCGGCGACATAGCCTTTCGCCTCTATTCCCTCTTCCCCAAGCGTCGCCGTCATAGTGGCGAGTGGTTCGGCGCGCCGCGCGATCAGCACAGCACGATACCCTTCCCTGCCAAATCGCTTGGCGATCGCGAGACCGAGACGAGGCCCGGCACCCACTATGACGATCGTTTTCATTTGCATCGGACAACTCCGTCCTCTTAGGCCGCAAAAGGGACATACACGGGGCATGACGTTCGAGCCGTCTAAATATTGTGATGCACGGGAAAATTTTGGCGCGTTAGGCAAATTACTTTAATAACGTCAATGCCTCTTCAAAATTCTCAGTGTGAGATTTCGCCGGTCAAAAGTGGGCGTGAGGCCGCCGAAGGAACCCTTCTGGCACCCAGAATCGATAAGCTGAAGGGTTGCTGGTTGCGGCAACGCAGTAATCAGTCACGCAAAACAGCTACCGTGCCCAATCGGCTTTTTAAAAACCGCT
Source organism: Paraburkholderia sp. BCC1885 (assembly GCF_900996235.1). Classification (GTDB taxonomy): domain Bacteria; phylum Pseudomonadota; class Gammaproteobacteria; order Burkholderiales; family Burkholderiaceae; genus Paraburkholderia. The sequence continues at coordinate 28,674 of NZ_CAAJGM010000022.1, read as the reverse complement.
CCTCCGTATAATCCTTCGCAGATACATATCTCCGATCGGTAAGGGTCGAGCGCGCAAGAAGACGGCTGGTTCGGGACGGGTGAAACCCATGGTGTCATGCCCACGGCTCGAGCACGATTCTCCCGTTGACATCACCGGCTTCGAGTAACTCATGCGCTTGAGCGATTTGGCCAAGATGTCGAGGCGGCACTCGGACGAGTTGCGGCATAAAAAGGCTACGCGGCGTCCAGGAGAGCATCCGCGTAGCAAAAAAAATGCGCTTCCTGACAGAGCGGCGAACTTGCAAATTCCGCGGCCGTGGTGCTCAGTCAAGGCGCCATGCTGCTCACGGGTTAGGATCAATTCGCGGTATGGCAGAAATGGCGTTGTGGGGGTCGGTCGATCTCCGCACTGATAAACACGGCATCGTCCACTTCCGCTTTGCTTGACGAGCGTGCGGGCACCCCTTACAGGACTCGCTTACTGACGCCGTGGGATGTAAGGCATCAATAGGTACGATGCATGTTCCCCGCCCGTCGCAACCGTGTCCGTCCCGCCGTAAAGAGCAGGATCGCGGTTCGGATGAGCCAAATAGTAAAGTCCAGAATTGTTTGAGTCCGGAAGTTCGTAGTCCTTAGCGTGAACGATATTCGCGCCGGGGCCGTAACCGAAGTCCTTACCCTGGATCGTCAAAGCCAGGCGGTATCCCTTGGGAATCACAATACTCGTCGGATTCGTAAATTCGACGTCTACCGGGTAAAGCTGCGCGGGGATCATCGGCTCCGAGGCGAGGTGCGGATGGAAAGGCGCGTATTCGGTGGACCTCGCCGGATCGATGGCGCGATGCGACACCCGAAGATAGCCCTGGCCGAGCGGCACGTTCGGGTCGCTGTTGCCCGTAAAGACAACGTCGCGGCCCTCTGGATCGATCAGTCGGACGGCTGCGAAAATATCCATGTCCGCGGTCGAGGAACTGACCCAGAGCCTCACGGCGATCGGGCCGGTGAACTCCGTCTCATCGGCGAAGGGCGCGGACGTGAACGTCAGCCCATCCCCGGCTCCGGGATAGGATTTCTCAGCGGCCGTCGCGACTCCCACGGTCGGGCTCATCGTGCCGCTCGCATTGTCTAGATACCAGCGTTCCCAGCGCGTGCCCGGTAGAGGCCACGCGGTTTCCTCGCGCCAAGTGGCACCATCCGGACGCCTGACCTCCACGGCAACCGGCGCTTCCTTTTCCCAGCCGTTGTCGACGCCTTTTAGGTAATGGTCAAAGAACCGCTTCTGCAGCGCGAGTGCCTCGTCCGAATAGAAGGGCGTCAGATGATCTCCGGTTTCGATGCGCAGCCATTTGGACTTGCTGGCCGCTGCCAGATAGCCCTTGGTGCTCCAACCCGCCCAGTTGGCCACATCGAGAAGAGGTACCGTAATCCGGCTCCCGTCCGCTGTCAGCGCGCGATAATAGGCATCGTCAAAGGGATGTCTTGCGAAGGTTTCGACTGGCGCGACGCGGTTCTTCTTCAAAAGCTCGGGCGACAGAGGCGCTCCGGTATCTTTGCCACCGCCGATGGAATCGATGAGCGACGTCTCTCCATTCCCATTCTGGTTGGGCACCACCTGATGGTCCCACCAAAACTGCCATGCGGGGTTCAGAATCCCGCCAGAATAGGCTATCTCACGATAGGGATCGAACGCGCCCTCCCAGGGGAGGATCGCGGCGAGCCCTTTAGGCTGTAAAGCGGCGACCTGATATTGATTGATAGCGTGGAACGAGGTTCCCAGAAGACCGACCTTGCCCGTGCTCCAGGGCTGGTGCGCCGCCCAGGTGATCAGCGTCGCATAGTCTTCGGTCTCGCGCGGGGACATCGGATCGAGCACGCCGGGGGAGGCGCCGGCGCCCCGCACGTCGGCGTGGATGACGACATAACCGTTCGGAACCCAGCGTTCGGGGTCGGGCGCCTCGAACCGGATGTAGCGGCACGAGGACTGCTTGCAGAGGTCCGGATACTTGGCGATCAGTTTGGCCCACGACGTCTTATAGGCTGGAGCATCGGCAAGCCGCGTATCTTTTCCGTAGGGCCCCATCAGCATTAATACCGGATACCGACCGGGCTTGTCCGGGCGATAAATATTGACGCGCAACTTCAAGTCATCGGTCATGGTGACGGGCACGTCATGATCGAAAATCATCCCCGGGACGCCACTATCGACGCGCTCCGCCAGAGCTGGCTGGGCGAAGGCTATCGAGAGGGCAAGCGCCAATGGCACGAGTCGGGTCAATCGCATGGAAACTACTCCTGGTTGTTGTCCAGACCGCTTCACCGAAACCGAGAAATCGCAAAACGTTCGGCGAATGCAGTCGATATAGGAAGGTGTGGGCGTTCTGCGCTCTCTCACCCAGACGGCGTAGACGTTTGGCGATACCGGTCCTGGGAAGTAGAGCCAGCCGCAATGTCGGCCATCAGTGGCGGCTGCGTCGGCTGCCAGCACAGCCGTTCCTGCGTGGCGCTGCTGGAAACCGGATTGTCTGCGCCAACGAAAGGCGCAAGCCATCCGAAATGACTCGAAGCGTCTTCAGGTGACAACGATGCGACCCGGACACCGAGCTGCTGTCCAATCGCCTCAGCGAGGTCACTGAACCGGATGCTTTCTTCGGACACGGCGTGATAACAGGCACCGCCCTCGCCGTTTTCAAGCGCGAGCCGGAATAGGCGCGATGCGTCGAGCCGGTGCACGGCAGCCCACCTGTTCTTTCCATCACCGACATAAGCGGAAACCCGCTTCTTACGTGCGATCTCGAGCAACTGGGTCACGAGGCCATGCCGGCTCGCGTCATGCACCGAGGGCGGCAGCCGAATAACGGTGGACCGGATTCCGCGCGCGACGAGCGCCAGGGCCGCCTTTTCGGATTTGGCTCTGAGGCCACCCACTGCGTTCGGATCTGCCGGGTCGGTCTCGGCTGCGAGATGGCCCGGCGTCATCGCCATCGTCGGGAAGGCGATGACGAGGGCTCGCCCTCCCCCTCCCCCGTGTAGCGCATCCCCGAAGGTCTCGATCGCGCGCCGGTCCGCCTCAACGGCAGCGGACATGAATCGCTTGACGATGCCCGTCGGTCTACCGCCAAGCATGACCTTCACACGGGTGCCGAGACGGGCATGCGAGAAAGCGTGGAAAAACGCGGTGTGAATCACGCCATCCGCCGCGGCCGCCGCCCGGCGCAAACTGTCCAAGTCCTCAATCGTGCCGCGATGAGCCTTCGCGCCGGTGGCTTCAATCTTGGCGGCACCGTCTGCCGAGCGCACAAGCCCGGTCACCTGGTGTCCGGCCTCGATGAGATCGCGGACGATGGCCGATCCTATAAAGCCTGTGGCGCCTGTCACGAAAACGCGCATTGTGGTCTTCCTCGATGTCGATTCAATGGGAATTCGGCCGTTCAGGCGCCGAAATAACCGGGCTGAGCAAGGTCGGCAAGGAGGTCTGAGTGCTCCGGCGCCCAGCCCAGTAGCGCACGCGTGTGCTCGCTGGCGGCGGGAGCGTCGATTGCGACAAATTGAGCAAACCATCCGAAATGCGCGGCAGCTTCATCGGGCGACAGCGAAACCGTCGGCAGACCCAGGCTATGGCCGATAACCTCAGCGATATCCCGAAGCGCAACGCCTACTTCGGCGATCGCATGAAATGGCCCCTGCGCGTCTACCTCGAGCGCGAGACGGTAGACACGGGCAGCATCGAGCCTGTGCACGGCGGGCCAGCGGTTGAGGCCGTCGGCAACGTAGGCTGAAACGCCCTTCTCTCGAGCAATAGACGCAAGACGTGACACAAAACCGTGCTCACCCAGGCCATGGACCGAGGGTGCCAGGCGAATCGCGGCTGCCCGGATGCCACGCGCCGCCAGTTTCCCAACGGCGACCTCGGTAGCACGCGGGAAACTCGCCGAGATAGCGGGCGCCACATCTTTCTCTGTGGCGATTTGCCCCGGGGCAAGTAGCGCGACACCGGACGAGACCAGAAACCGTCGGCTCGAACCTTCGAGCATCGCACCGATCACCTCGATAGCACGTCGATCTACCGCGCAGTTCTCGGCAAGACGCGACCAGTCACGGCTAAAGGCCGTGTGGATCACCCCATCCGCCTCCGACACCCCCTCTCGCAAGCTCTCGAGATCTTCGAGCGAGCCGATGACGGGACGCGCTCCCACTGTGGCAAGCGCCGCCGCGCTCTTATCCGAACGGGCGAGCCCCATGACCTCATGCCCCGTGGCAAGCAGTTCCTGTACTACCGCGAAGCCGACCCAACCGGTCGCGCCGGTGACAAATACGCGCATCTCTCATCTCCTGTCTGTCTACCGAGACAGATTAGGCCGTTGAGAGCGGCTGATCTATGGTGTAGAGTTCGGATTTAGTTCTCGATCGTTCGGAATTCGACCATGGACCCCCTCTCGGATGTGTTGTCGTTGCTGAAGCTGCGTAGCTATGTATCCGGAGGCTTCGATGCAAGCGGAGACTGGGCCGTGCAGTTTGGCCCCCACGACGGAATCAAATTCCACGCTGTCCTTGTAGGTGAGTGTTGGGTATCGGTCGATGGCACGCCCGAGGCAGTGAAGGTCTGTGCGGGCGAATGCTTTCTGCTGGCGCGAGGAAAGCCCTTTCGCATCGCCAGCGATATGGCGGTGGAACCGGTCGACTTCCGCGCGCTTTTATCGCCGGCACATGACGGGCGTATCGTGACGTACAACGGGGGCGGCGAGTTTTTGAGCATCGGTGGCTATTTCACCCTCGTAGAGGGCCAAGCCGATCTTTTTCTGAATATGCTTCCCTCGCTCATCCATGTCCGCGAGGAACCCAATCGAGCGACGTTGCGCTGGTGCGTCGAGCGCATGAGACAGGAATTAGTCGATCTGCAGCCCGGCGATTTCATCGTCGCCCAGCAACTGGCCACCATGGTCCTGGTAGAAGCGTTGCGACTACACCTTTCAGAGACGCAGCGACATGGTGTTGGCTGGCTGTTCGCCTTGGCCGACAAACGGCTGCGTGCGGCGATCAACGCCATGCATGAGTCTCCCGGCCAGCGATGGACCCTGCAGACGATGGCCGAGCGGGCAGCCATGTCGCGCACTACGTTCACGCTCAAATTCAAGGAGATAGTAGGCGTCTCGCCCATGGACTATCTGACGCGCTGGAGAATGATGCTGGCCGCGGACAAGCTGACCCATTCTCGTGACTCTGTGTCAGAGATTGGGCTGGCACTCGGCTACGAATCCGAGAAGGCCTTCAGCTCAGCGTTCAAGAGAGTCATGAACTGCTCGCCACGCCGATTTGGTCGCCAGCAGAGAGAGGCTGTGATCGAGATGCGTTAGAGCAAAGAGTGCTGCCGGTCGGTCAACCAGATGGCGGTCTCGGCCGCTTCGACCTGGCAGAAGAACGGGCGCACACCGGCGAACTTGTGGTTGCGCCAATGCTCCAGTAACCGGGCTGTTTCGGGGGTGACGCGCCACTGCGCCGGTGGCAAGCGACGCCAAGCATCGACCTCGCGCCGCACTGAATTGATCAGTTCAGAATGTCGGTAGCGCTGCCCGTCGTCAGACAGGCTCTCAACATCATCCAGCGCCAGAGTAGTCTGCTCACCTTGGTGCCGGCGTGGTTTTGGAATCGGACTAACGAAGCTGGATGCTCGGCGAGATTCGACGATTCGCTGTGTAGGTTGCCCCTTCTCGTCGAGCTCCCAGTGCAAAGACGGGTAGCCGTATGGAGATTGAGAATAGGCTGCTTGAAGAACTGGTCGCTCACTTCTTTAGTCCCCTGATATTTAGGCTGTTTCGGGGCAATTCAAAGCACGATGCCGCGATCTTCAGCCGTGCCGCTGGCCGAATGGTTTGCTTGAGGGTGTCACCCAGCAAATGGCTGATGTTGCCGATCAATTCCACCATGATCCCCTTACCCTTGCTTGATCCATTTCGCCCCTCGTCCTTTGCCTGTTGACTCTATTAACCCCTCTGATTTCATTGCCCGCAGCACCAATCGCACCATGTCCCGGCTCACGCCTGGGCAGGCTTCCTCGATATCGGAAATCGAAAACGGCTGGCTGCGCCCCCGGACTTCTGACCGCACTCGATCCCCCTTGCTGCCACGTCCCCGTTCTATAGTACCGACACGCTCTTCGAACTCACGGTATGCGCGAAGCAAGGCTCCCCAGAAATAGTCGAGCCAGGGTTTGACGTTGTGCTGCCCCTGATGCCAGCCTTGCGAACTGGCCTCCAGTGTCTCGTAGTAGCCTTCCTTGGTGTCCTCGAAAATGCGTTCAAGGCTGATATAGCGGCCTACCGCATAGTCGAAGTGGTAAAGCAACTGCAAGGTCAGCAAGCGAGACATGCGCCCGTTGCCATCCGGAAAGGGGTGGATGCACAGGAAGTCGAGCATCGCCAGCGGCACCAGTACCAGTGGGTCGGCCAGATGCTGGTCCAGTGCGGTGGCGTAACGCCCGGTCAAATCGGCCATGGCCATAGGCGTGAGGTGCGCCGCGACTGGCTGGAAGCGCAGCCGCGCCGTGCCGTCCGGATAGCGTTCGATAATGTCATTATTGGTGGCCTTCCAGCGCCCGCCCGCCTGCGGCATGTAGCGGTACAGCAGAGTATGCAGTTGCAGCACCACGCCTTCGCTGAAGGACATATGTGTGGCGGACTCATGAATCAGCGCCAGGGCATCACGGTAGCCAGCGATCTCCTGTTCAGAGCGACTCTTTGGCGTTGCGTTGCGGATGACCAGGGACTTCAGCCGTGAGGGCGCCACGACAACGCCTTCCAGGCGGTTGGAGGACTCAGTGGACTCGACTACCGCGATCTGGCGAAGACCCTTAAGGACTTCGGGTGACTGCGCGGCGTAAAGTTGTTGCTTGCCTTGGTACTCGCCCAGTGAGCGTAACGTGGCCGCCTGGGTGCCATCGAAGCGAAGCGCGGCGAGGTACTCTGGCGTGAGTGAGTGCATGGAAATGTAAACCAGGGCTGTGTAAACGGGGCAATCATAGCCGTTAAAGGGGGTATTGGATATGAAAATACCTCATTAAATCTGCTTGACTACCCCCTTTCCCCAAGGCGAACAGACTGGAGTGCCTGCCCCAGACTCACACCATCTCAAATAGATGAAGCACCAGTAAAAATAGGGTATTTTTAATAAAATTACCCTATTTATCCAATTGAGTACCCCATTTCTTGGCTAAAGTTCGTCGCACAGCTAAGGCCAGCAATGGCACTAGCCTCTCCTGTTAAGAATGCCGATTTCCTGTAGTGCCAACTGTTTTCGCAGCCGTATAGGAATCAAAATGTCCTACTGTGGCCTCTCCCTTTTCGCTACGACTCTCCGGAATCCCCGATCCCCCGCCATGAACGCCTCCAGCATGTGCGGAATCAGCGTAGTGGTATCGACCGCTTCGCCGTAGGTCTGCGCATGCAACGCGGCGTAGCGGTCGAGGTCGGTTTTCAAGCTGATCGGACACGCGAAGGTCAGCTTGATGCTTTCAGTTTTAGGCAGCGGCCCCAGCCGCAGCTTGCGTGTCGTGCTCATGGTGAAGTCCCCCGATTGAAGAACAGCGGCTGGTACGGCCGCAGCACGATGTCGCGGTTGACGATGATGCTGACCGGCAGGCCCGGCCGTTCGGTCAAGGTCGGCTGGATGTTGAGATTGCGGCGCGTGAATTCCTGGCCGACCTGATTGGCCGTGTCCTGCGCGCTATCCCGGAACGCGATGACCGTATTGCCATTGACATTGCCCTGATTCGAGACGGCCAGCTCGGAACCCACGCCCAACACGGTGGACAGCACAGCACCCGCCAGGATGCGTCCCCAATGCCAATCGACGCCATCCTCCAGACCGGCGTAGCCAGCCGGATCGGCACCAGCCAGGTTGTCCAGCGTGAGCGAAGACGTGTCCGGCAGAATGATGCGGTTCCACACGATCTGCACGCGACTCTGCCCGTAGGCGACCTGACTGTTGTATTTGCCGAGGATGCGCGAACCCTGCGGAATCAGCAGATAGCGGCCCGTCGCTGTGTCGTACACCGGCGCCGTCACGGTGCCGATCACGTCGCCCGGCAGGTCGGACTTGATACCCGTCACCAGCGCCGCCGAGATCACGGTGCCGGCCATCACCTGATACGGCGAGGCCGGCGTTTGCAGACTGCCGGAATTACGGGTTTGCGTAGTTCCGGCTTTCTGGAACGCCTCTTTCTGGTCTTGCCGGTTCTGCACGGCGGTCGGGTCGGCCGGCTGCGCCGCCGTTGAGGCCGGCCCTGCGGCCTGCGGGTCAAAACCCGCCAGGCCGGACGCCGGCGCGGTCGAAGCGGTCTGCGTGGATGCAGCGGTCGCCGCATCGGCGCGTTGCAGGTTGCTGGAACGAAAGAACACCGACGAACCCGCCGCCGCTTCGGCCTCCTTGCGTAGCGCATCGCGCTCAGCCTCTGCCGCGTCCTGGCCGGGTGGCGTGTAGCTGGCGACCGCAGGCGGCTGTGACTTCACGATGGCCGGACCGAGATCGCCCGGCAACGGCGGCCCCAGCTCCGGCACCTTCGGCGGCTGCGGTGTTGGCTGCGGCGGTAGCTTTGAGTAGTCGGCGGGAAGCTGGCCGAGTTCTTCGGACTTCGATACGCGATCGACGTTGTAAAGCTCGCTCGCATCGGTGTTGCCGCGCGAGTGCTTCGGCTGCAACGACCACATCGTTGCGCCCAGCACTGCAGCACTGAGACCACCGGCCAGCAGTGCGAGTGTGCGGCGATTGAGGCGCGTTACCGGGCGCGGCTGCGCCCGCAGTGTCACATTCTCCGGCGCGACCTTCGGCGCGGCATCGGGGATCGGCACGTCGGGGGTGTTGTCCTGGCTCATGGTCAGTTCCCCCGCGTGCCGTCCGTGCGCTCGATACGCACCACGTCGCCCTTGTCACCGCCCAGGCGTAGTTCGGCCGCGCCGAACAGCCGATCCACGATGTAGTACGGCGAGCGAAAACGGTAGTTGACGAGCTGGCCATCACCCTGCACGCCGATGACGAACAGCGGCGGCAGTTCGCCTTGCGCGATGCCGGGCGGAAACTCGATATAGACCTTCTCGCCATCGTCGAAGGCGCGCAGCGGCTTCCACGGCGGATTACTGCCGCTGATCGCGTAGCGGAAGCGGATCTTCTCTAGCGACAGGCCGGTATCGACGGGGGCTGCCGCCTGCGCGGCTTGATCCTGCCGCTGCAAGGCCAGCATCTGGTCTTTCGGGTACTCCCACGACACCGACGCCATCCACGCCTTGTCGGTCGAGGTCAGCTCGATCAGGTAGGTGCGCCGGCTGGTGGTGATGACGAGGTTCGTCTTGAGGCCCGAACGGATCGGCTTGACCAACACGTTCACGCGCAGATCGTTGCCAGCCCCGCTGGATGTGTCGCCGACGATCCAGCGCACGGTGTCGCCCGCGGCGACCGTCACCAGTTCCTCGCCGGGCTGGAGCGAAATCACGGTGACGCGCCCCGGCGCGGCATAGACCTGATACAGCGCGCCATCGGTGAAAGGCCACACCTGAATCGCGTTGACGTAGCCCTCGCGCGTGGGCGCCATGCGCGCCTCGGCGTTGGCGCGCGACACGCGCACGGTTTCATCGGCCGGCTCCGGCGCAGGCTTGGAATCGTCCGCCTCCGGCAGAGGCTTCGTCTGCGCCGGCATCGGCAGCACCTTCGGCACCTCCACCACTTCGACCGGCTTGGGCGGTTCGGGCAGCATGTGCGCCTGTACCGGCTCGTCGAGCGAGATATGCGGCGGCGGCTTGCCCTGCGAGGCGCAGCCCAGTAATGACGACGTGACCGCTACGGTCAGCCCGAAAGCGTAAAAGCGGAGAGACAGGTTCATGGCTTGGCTCCTTCGGACGCATCGAGTTCGCGGCTCCACGACAGGCCGTTGACGTAGATGCCGAGCGGGTTCTTGCGCAGGCGTTGCTCGGTGCGCGGGGTTTGCAGGACGATGGACACCACGGCGTTCCAGCGTTCCGTGCTGGTGGGTGCGCCGTTGACGAAACGCTGCTCCGTCCACCGGACGTTGAACGACGAATCACTGGCGCGCGTGACGCTGGTAATCTGCACCGTCACCGACTCCTTGCCGACTCGGGCGAAAGGATCGTTGTTGCTGGCGTAGTCGTTGAGCACGGCTGCGCCGTGGTCGGTGGTGTAGTCGTAGGCGTTGAGCCAGTTCTGCCGCACCACGATCGGGTCGATGGAGAGCGAGCGAACCAGCGTGATGAAGCTCGCCAGGTGGTAAGCGATCTGCGCATCGGCGGGCCGGTATGGCGTAGTGGCAACGCCGACCGCGCGCACCTGGCCGGTCTTGTCCACCTCCACCACGTAGGGCGTGACGATGGACTGCGCCGAGCGCCACACGAGGCCACCGGCCATCAGCAGCGCGAGCGCGAGGCAGCCGAAGGCCATGAAGCGCCAGTTCTTCGCCTGCACGCGGGCCGAGCCGATGCGCTCGTCCCACACCTGCGCGGCGGACTGGTACGGAGTGGCAGGCTGCGGCGTACTGGCGTAGCGCACCTGCGGTCGCTTGAATCGCATGGCGGATTCTCCTCAAGGGGCGTTCATTCGTCGGGTTGGCCCAGGCTCGGGCCTTGCGCCGAGCCGCCGCCGTCCCCGCCGTGCAGCGTGTGCGCGGCGGTGGTCGCGGCATGGGTGATCTGCTGGCGGCGGTGCAGGCGCTTGGCCCACGCGGGCTGCGGCTGGTCGGTGGCGGAGCTGGTGGAATTGGCGGTGGATTCACCGGATGCAGCCGCGCCAGGCGACGCTCCGCCGCTGGACTCACCCGCGCTGTCCGAGCGGAACGCGGCGGCAGCGCGTTGCCCGAACGAGCGCGCGCCAGCGGCGGCCTTTTGGCCGACGGCCTGCGCGCCGGTCTTGGCGACGTTGCCGAAGCCCGCCATCGCGCCTTTCGCGCCGCCGCCGGCGGCAGCGGAACCGGCCTGAAATGCCGAGCCGGCGCTGCTGGCCGTGGATGCAGCCATGCGTGCGCCTTTGCCGAGCGCGCTGGCGGCGGCTGGCGCCATGCGTGCGCCGGCCACCACTGCACCGCCGACGCCCGTAGCCGCCGCGCCGATGGCGACAGCGGTACCGGCTGCGCCTACGGCAGCGCCGGCCATCGCGCCCGCGCCGAGCTGCGGTGCGCCGGATACCAGGCCGGTAGCAATGCCCGGCCCGTATATGCCGAGTGCAAGCAACGCGAGCGAGGCCAGCATCACCACCAGCGCATGGTCGATGGACGGCTCGCTGGGCGCCGTCGGGAACTGCCCGAACAACCCCGTACCGATGCCAACAATGACGGCCAGCACCTGTACCTTGATGCCCGCCGACACCACGTTGCCGAGCACTTTTTCCGCAAGGAACGCGGTCTTGTTCCACAGTGCGAACGGCACCAGCACAAAGCCGGCCAGCGTGGTCAGCTTGAACTCGATCAACGTGATGAAAAGCTGCACCGCGAGCACGAAGAAACAGACGATGACGGTCAGCCAGGCGAGGAACATCACGACGATGGGCGTGATGTTGATGAACACCTCGGGAAAGCCCGCCATGTCGCTGATCTGTTCGAGGATCGGCATACCGGCGTCGATGCCGGTCTTGGCGAGATGTCCCGGTTGCAGAAACGTCTCCATGCTCACGGCCGAGCCGGTAGCCGTCAGGCCGAGGTCGGCGAAGGAACGGAACACGACGCCGGACAGCATGTTGAAGTTGCCGATGATGTAGGCGAAGGCGCCGACGTAGAGCACCTTGCGGATGAGCTTCGCCATCACGTCTTCGCCCTGGCCGGTGGCGTGGCCGAGTGACCAGTAAAGACCCGCCAGCGTCATGTCGATGACCACCAGCGTCGCGGTCAGAAATCCGACCTCGCCACGCAGCAGACCAAAGCCCGAGTCGATGTAGGTGGAGAAGACATTAAGGAAGTGGTCGATGATCGAAACATCGTTCATGGCCGTTGCTCCGTCGGTTCGCCCGCCGTTGGTACTGACCCGTCGAAGCTGGCCGGAATGGGCGGCAGATCGGCGAGCGTCTGGTACTCGCCGGGGCCGACGCGCCCGGAGAAAAAGCGCCGCAGGTTGGCTTGTTCAACGTGCGCGCAGAACGCGGCGTCGTGCTGGCCGCGCAGGCATTGCCCGTGCAACGTGTGCAGCCGCGCGGGGTCGGCGGCGAGCGCATCGACCGACAGCGCCTGCGGCCGGTCGCAACCGGCCACCAGGCACGCGATGACGAACAGGACGGGCACGCGGTTCATGGCCGTCAGTTCCCGTAGAAGCTCACGGTTTCCGGCGTGTACGGCGTGCCGGTGCCGAGGAACCGCTGCGTGATGACGCGGCCCTGTTCAACGGCGGCAGCCTGCCGCGCCAGTTCCAGCGCCGACGCGCGACCCTGCGTAAGCTGAAGCTGCTGCGCCTGGATCGACTGCTTGGCCTGCAAGGCCAAAAGCTGGTTGGTCGCCTGCTGTGCTTGCAGTGCGCCGGTCGCCGACTGGCTCTGGCTCACGAGGTCGGTGAGCACGCCCTGGTCAGTGGTCACGTTCTGCGACACCTGCGCCTGCATCTGCATCGCGGTCTGCAAGCCGTTGAGCGTGTTCTGCCAGCGCTGGTGCGCGTCCTGGTACATCTGATTGCCGCTCACGGTCGCGGCGTACTGCTGCCGGTACAACTGCGCGAACTGCTGATCCATGCTCTGCACCTGGAACGCCAGTCCCTGTGCTTGCGTGATGAGCTGCTGCGTGGTCGCCAGCGTTGATTGCAGCCGACTGACGACGTTGAACGGCAAGCTCTCCAGATTGCGCGCCTGATTTATCAGCGACTGCGCCTGATTCTGGAGTTGCCGGACCTGGTTGTTGATCTGCTCCAGCGTGCGCGCGGCCGTCATCGTGTTCTGCACGAGATTGGTCGCGTCGATGACGGCCCATTGCGCGTGCGCAGCAGGCATGACGCCGATCAACGTGGCAACAGCGATGGCGAGAAAGCGAATCTTCATGGCGAAACCTCCAGCAGTTGAGGAGCGAGAAAGGACGCAGCGGATGGCGCCGACGGCAAGAGGTCGGCCGCCCAATCAAGGCCGCGATGACGCAGCCACGCGCCGGCGAAGCCGGGTGCGCCGGCTTGCGTCAGCACACGGTCGATGTCGCGCTGGTCTTGGGGTGTGGATGCGCCCGCGAACGCGAGCGTGACCGGCCCCAGGTCGAGGTCGAACAGGCGATTGCCTGCGCGCGACTGGTAGTAGTAGTCGCGCTTGGGCTGCGCGGTGGCGACGATCTCGATCTGCCGGCTGTTGAGGCCGAAGCCTTCGTAGATCGTGCGAATCTGTGGCTCGGTGGCCTGCGGGTTCGGCAGAAAGATGCGGCTGGCGCAGCTCTCGATGATCGCGGGAGCGATGCTCGAATCCTTGATGTCCGCGAGCGACTGCGTGGAAAAGATCACCGACACGTTTTTCTTGCGCAGCGTCTTGAGCCATTGCCGGATGCGAGCGGCAAATACCGGGTCATCGAGGAACAGCCAGGATTCGTCGAGGATCAGCAGCGTCGGTGCGCCGTCGAACCGCTCGTCGAAGCGTGCGAACAGATAGCCCAGCACGGCCAGCACTGCGGCCTTGCTGTGCATCAGTTCTTCCATCTCGAAGCACTGCACGTCGGCCATGCCGAGCCGGTCGTGGTCGGCATCGAGCAGCTTGCCGTGCGCGCCACCGAGCACATACGGCGCAAGCGCCTGGCGCAGCGCATTCGATTGCAGTAGCACCGACAGGCCCGTAAGCGTGCGCTGTTCGACCGGCGCACCGGCGAGACTGCCGAGCGCCGACCAGATGGCCGCCTTCTCGTCGGGGCCGACGGCAACGCCTTCGTGCGTCAGGCGACCTTCGACCCATTCGGCGGCCCAGGTGCGATAGCCCTCCTGGTCGATGCGCGCGAGCGGCTGGAACGCGATCGCGCCATCGGCGCCGAGGTCGTAATACTCGCCACCAAGGCCCAGCGCCGTTGCCCGCATCGAGCGGCCCATGTCGAAAGCGAAAATGCGCGCGCCGGGATAGCGGCGGAATTGCATCGCCAGCGTGGCGAGCAGGACGGACTTGCCCATGCCGGTCGGGCCGGCGATCAGCGTGTGCCCCACGTCACCGATGTGCGTCACCAGCCTGAACGGCGTTGCGCCTTCGGTGCGGGTGATGATCAGCGGCGGGCCGTCGAGATGCTCGTTCTTCTCCGGCCCGGCCCACACTGCCGACACCGGCATCAGATGCGCGAGATTCAGCGTCGAGACGATGGGCTGGCGGACATTCGCATACGCATTGCCCGGCACCGACGACAACCACGCCTCCACCGAATTGAGGGTTTCGGGAATCGTCACGAAGCCCCGGCCCTGAATCACGCGCTCTACTTGGCGCAGCTTCTCGTCGGCCGTGTCGGCATCGTTATCGAGCACGGTCACGGTCGCCGTGACGAAACCGAAAGCAACCTGATCGCTGCCGAGTTCCTGCATCGCGCCATCGGCGTCGGCCGACTTGTTGCTGGCGTCGGTATCGACCAGCGGGCTTTCCTGCTGGAAGATGGTTTCGCGCAGTAGCGCGAGGACGTTCTTGCGCTTGGCGAACCACTGCCGGCGCAGACGGCCCAGCTCCTTCTCGGCCTCGGACTTGTCCATGCAGAGGAACCGGGTTGACCAGCGATAGGCGAAGCCAAGCCGGTTGAGGTCATCCAGAATCCCCGGCCAGGTCGAGGTCGGAAAGCCGCGCACTGTCACCACGCGCAGGTGCTGGTCGCCGAGTATTGGCGCCAGCCCGCCGATCAGCGGCGCGTCGGCTAGCAGCGCGTCGAGGTGAAACGGCACTTCGGGCATGCCGACGCGATAGCGTCGCGTCGAGATGGTGCCGTGCAGGTAGGTCAGCGTTTCGCCGTCGTCTAGCCACGCGATTTCGGGCATCACGCCGTCGAGCAGGTCGTAGAGCCGATCCGTCTCCGCGACGAAGGCCGTCAGGCGCTCGCGCCAGTCCACGCCTTCGGTCGGCCGGTTCTCGTACAGCAGCCCGGCGGCGCGGGTGCGCGATTCCTCCGGCGGCAGGTATTGCAGCGTCAGGTGATAGACGCTCTCGAAGTGACTGCCGGATTCCTCGAACGTGGCACGGCGTTCTTCATCGACCAGCCACGACAGCGGCTCGGGGAAATCGGAGTGCGGATAGTCGGCCGCCGGCCGGCGCTCGGCTTCGATGTAAAAGGCCCAGCCGGAACCGCAGCGGCGCAGCGCGTTGTTCAGCCGGGCCGTGGTGGCGACCAGCTCGCCCTGCGTCGCGCTGTCCAGGTCGGGGCCGCGAAAGCGCGCCGTGCGCTGGAAACTGCCGTCCTTGTTCAGCACAACGCCGGGCGCGACGAGTCCGGCCCACGGCAGCCAGTCGGCGAGCAAGGCCGGACGATGACGGTATTCGGCGAGGTTAAGCATCGCGGCATCCTCCTCACACGTCCAGCAACGGCTTATGCTTCAGGTGCCGGGCGAACACCTGCATGAACTGCGGATCGACGCGCGCGCCCCACACGGCCAGCGAATGGCCGACGATCCAGAGCGCGATGCCGGGAATCCACAGTTGCAGGCCGAGTCCCACGGCACCGGAAAGCGTGCCGTTGGCAATCGCCACGGTGCGCGGCGCACCGCCCATCAGGATCGGCTCGGTGAGCGACCGATGCAGCGGCACCTCGAAGCCCGGCAGGTCGTTGGCCGTGCTCATACGACGGCCCCGCCGGAAAAGCTGAAGAACGACAGGAAGAACGAGGACGCCGCGAACGCGATGCTCAACCCGAACACGATCTGGATCAGCTTGCGAAAGCCACCCGAGGTGTCGCCGAAGGCGAGCGCCAGGCCCGTCGAAATGATGATGAGCACCGCGACGATCTTGGCGACCGGCCCCTGGATCGAATCGAGGATGGATTGCAGCGGCGTTTCCCAGGGCATCGACGAGCCTGATGCCTTCGCCGTGCCAGCCGTCATCAGCATGACGGCGGCGAGCAGCAGGCCGTGATATGCGGGGCCGGCCAGGCACCGCAGGCGAGCGAGGCACGAAGGCGGATTTACGGAAATACGGAAAGCAGGGGCGTGCATCTGCGTCATGGCAGTTCTCCAGAGGGGTTGAGAGACGAGGAAGAAAACGGCAGCTCTGGAAGCAGTGGCTCCAGCGCATCCGCGAGGCGATAGCCCACGCCATCGAAGCCAAGCACGCGGGCAATGCTCTCGATGCGGCGGCGCCGGCCACGGCCGGCGATGTGGACGACGACGTTGACCGCCTCGGCGACGAGCGCCCGCGGCGGATTCACGGCCACTTCGAGAATCAGTTGCTCCAAGCGCAGCAGCGCGCCCAGCGCGGAACCAGCATGGATGGTGGCGATGCCACCGGGATGGCCGGTGCCCCACACCTTGATGAGATCCAGCGCTTCGCCGCCGCGTACCTCGCCGACGATCACGCGGTCGGGGCGCAGCCGCATCGTGGCGCGCACCAGCTCGGTCATCGACACGACGCCCGCGCGCGTGCGCAGCGGTACGTGGTCGCGCGCCGTGCATTGCAGCTCGATGGTGTCTTCGAGCACCAGCACGCGGTCGCCCGTGGCAGCGATTTCCGCAAGCAAGGCATTGGCGAGCGTGGTCTTGCCGGTGCTGGTGCCGCCCGCGATCAGGATGTTCTGCCGCTCGCGCACGGCATCGCGCAGGAACGTCGCCTGCGCGTCGGTCATCATGCCGTCGGCGACGTAGTGATCGAGCGGGATCACGCCCAGGGCGCGCTTGCGCAGCGCGAACGCCGGGCCGGGAGACGCCGGCGGCAGGATGCCCTCGAAGCGTTCGCCGGTTTCCGGCAGCTCGGCGGTCAGGAGCGGCTGGCCGCGATGCACTTCCGCGCCGACGTGCGCGGCGACCAGGCGAATGATGCGTTCGCCATCCGCTTCGGACAGTTCGACGCCCAGTGGCGCGCGACCGGACGACAGCCGATCGACCCACAGGGAGCGGTCGGGGTTGAGCATGATTTCCACCACGTCCGGGTCTTCGAGGGCGGCGGCGATGACTGGCCCCATTGCCGTGCGCAACATGCGGATGCGCCGGTCGAGCGAGGTGCTGGCGAAGGACTGGGGAACGGCGCTCATGTGGCACGCTCCGCATCACGGTCAAGAGCTTCGGCTTGCGCCGCCGTATCGTCGAGCCGCACGGCGTCGGGGTTCAGCTCGTCCACCACGTCGCGCACGAGACTGCGCCCGCGCATCAGATGCCGGCCGAGCTGTTCGACAAACTGCTCGAAACGCACCTTGCCCTGCGCGCGGGCCGCGTCCTGGTGCGCTTCGGGAACCGGAGTGCTGACGGTCAGGAAGTAGCGGACGAACAGCGCCAGCGTTTCTATCTCGATGTTCTGGTCGCGCTCCAGCCGCTCGAACTGGCGCGTCAGTCGGTCGAGGCGCCTGGCGATGGCCGCCTCGCGCTGGTCGCCCGCGTCCGGCGACAGCCACGATGAGAGTGCCGCCGCGACGATGGACGACTTGGATACGCCTTTCTTGACGGCCAGCTCGTCGAGGCGTTTGGCGTGTTCGCGCGGAATGAACAGGTTGAGGCGGTACTGGCTCATAGCTCGATCCCGTCTTGTTGGTCGAGGGACACCAGTCGGGCCGTGCGCTGCATGGCCGGGTCGAGCTGGCGGGGGGAAGAGGGAAAAGCGGGCAACGGCAGGTCGTCGTCGTCATCGAGCAGCGCCAGGTCGGTGCCGGCAGGCTGCGGTTCGGGGCTGTATTCGGCGACTTCGGAGAGTTCGGGCTGACGGCGTGGGCCGCCGCCGTCGGCCATGCCGGCGTCATCGCCCGCGAAGCCGGTAACGGCGGGCGCAACGGAAACGGCAGGAATTGCCAGCCCACTCCAGTCGTCGGGTCGTTGCGGTGGCGCATCGACATAGCGCCCGACCGCAAGGGTGGGCGGTGGCAACACGCGGCGCTTGAAATTGGCGTCGGTGTAGTAACGCAGCTTCTTGGCGCGAATCGGCGCGACGCTGGACACCATCACCACGGCGTCGTCGGGCGGAAGCTGCATCACTTCGCCTGGCGTCAACAGTGGGCGCGCGGTTTCCTGGCGAGACACCATCAGGTGCCCGAGCCACGGCGCGAGCCGATGGCCGGCGTAGTTGCGCTGCGCGCGCAGCTCGGTCGCGGTGCCGAGCGTTTCGGAGATGCGCTTGGCGGTGCGTTCGTCGTTGGTGGCGAACGTCACGCGCACATGGCAGTTGTCGAGGATGGAATGGTTCTGGCCGTAGGCTTTGTCGATCTGGTTCAGCGACTGCGCAATGAGAAAGCTGCGGATGCCGTAGCCGGCCATGAAGGCCAGCGCCGTCTCGAAGAAGTCGAGCCGGCCCAGCGCCGGAAACTCGTCGAGCATCAACAGCAACTTGTGACGACGCGCGACGCCGTCGCTGCCGTCGAGGGATTCGGTGAGCCGCCGGCCGATCTGGTTGAGGATCAGGCGCACCAGCGGTTTCGTGCGGCTGATGTCGGATGGCGGCACGACGAGGTACAGCGAGACGGGGGATTCGGATGCGATCAAGTCGGCGATGCGCCAGTCGCAGCGCGACGTGACTTCGGCCACGGTGGGATCGCGGTACAGACCGAGGAACGACATGGCGGTGGACAGCACGCCCGAGCGCTCGTTGTCCGACTTGTTCAACACCTCGCGGGCGGCCGATGCGACGACAGGATGTGGCCGATTTCCCTGATCAGTGCCCAAGTGTCGCGTGGTCATCATCCGGTGCAGCGTCAGCTCGAATGGGCACGCGGGATCGGAAAGGAAATTGGCGACGCCGCGCAGTGTCTTGTCCTCGACCGCATAGAGCACGTGCAAGATGGCACCGACCAGCAGCGCATGCGAGGTCTTCTCCCAATGGTTGCGACGTTCGAGTGCGCCTTCCGGATCAACGAGGATGTCCGCGATGTTCTGCACGTCGCGCACTTCATGCGCGCCACGCCGGACTTCGAGCAGCGGGTTGTACGCGGCCGACTTCGCATCGGTCGGGTTGAACAGCAGGCAATGCGAGAAGCGCGAGCGCCAGCCGGCGGTGATGCTCCAGTTCTCGCCCTTGATGTCGTGGATAACGGCCGACGCAGGCCAGCTCAACAGCGTTGGCACGACGAGGCCGACGCCCTTACCGGAGCGCGTCGGCGCGAAGGTCAGGACGTGTTCCGGGCCTTCATGACGCAGGTATTGGCCGCGATGCAGGCCGAGGAAGATGCCGGCCGGTTTGTCGAGGCCGGCCTTGTGTATGTCGGCGGATTCGGCCCAGCGTGCCGAACCGTAGGTCGTGACGAGCTTCGATTGCCGCGAGCGCCACACCGACATGGCGATGGCGACCAGCGCAGCAATCAGGCCGCCGCTGCCCGCGATGGCACCGCCTATGCTGAAGATGTGCGGTGCATAGCCGTCGAACAGGAACCACCACTCGAACAGCCGCCACGGGTGATAGACCGGCGTATCGAGAAAGTCGAACCACGGCGAGCCAAGGCGCAGCTGATAGCCCAGGGCAGCGGCTGTCCATTGTGTGGCAGCCCACACGCCGGCGAACACAATGCCGAACACGACGGCAATCTGCCCGAACAACACGCCTTGACCTTGCATCCCGGCCTCCGCTTTTTCCCGCACGACACGCGGCACAAAGACGTGCCGCAGCCGTGAGATTCGGGCTAGGTTAAGCGGGAGTCAAAGACTGTTATCGGAAGCAATGTCATGAAAAAAACATCGTTTCCTGTTGCAGGGTAAGCTATAAGAACAGTGGAAGCTATGGCGCGCTGCGGCGTGCTACCGAGGGAGGCAAGTATCTATTTGACGTACTGGCGATCAGCACTTTGGCGGTGCTCTGCGATGACCGGTCGGGCGTTCTCCCATCACTAGAGGGTTTTGGCCGCTTATCCGAGGGACAACACATATCCAGCGGACGTGCGGCCGGCTTGCCTACTACTTCTCGTTGCATACGTTTGCTTTGGCAACCGGGAAGTGTTTGCGCAGGAAGGGCCAGAGGGCACGAATGTCGTCGGCCTCCCGCTGCGCGAGGAAAAAAAGACCGTCGAGAAGATCAGCAAGGGCGCTCGAATGAACTGTTGATCGGTGCGCCGGAAAGACTAAGCTGACGACTCGCCGAGGAGCTTGCACCGAGCTGCAGCAATGATCTCGTTGGAAATACCTTTCCCGCTCGTGGCCCATGCAAGAACTAGCGAACCCACCATCGTGGAGATATCCACAAGTGCCCGTTCTCGCCGCGCGGGCGGTTCCTCATCGGAGAGTTGCGCGTTGCTGAGAATGTTGATCAATTGTTCGAGTCCTTCGCGATAGGCTTCGCGAACGGGCTTGGTTTGCTCGCATCTAGAAACGTCCATGGCGAGCGCAGCCATGGGGCATCCATGTCCCGCAGAAGCTCGGTTCGACGGCTTAAAATACGCTTTGATTAGCGCGCTCCGGACATCTGAAGCGCCGTCGGCTCTCTTTTTCCAAGCTTCGACGGCCTCAAGGAAAGCACTAGTGCATGCCACCGCCGCCATGTCGTCCTTGGATTCGAAGTGCTTGTAGAAACCGCCGTGTGTCAAACCCGCAGCGCCCATGACGTCAGCCACGCTCACGCCGAGGCCGTGCTCTCGAATGAGTTGCGAAGAAACGCGCTTGATCTCTGCGTGATTTAGTTCTGTTTGCGCCTTGGACGCACGGGGCATGAAAGTTCCTTGCTTGATGTGAATTCATTTATAAATGTTAAGCGTAATCTACAGAGTGAAATTTCGCAACCTTGCTCCTCCCCTCGCTACACTCGAGTTCGCCAGAGTTTACGAACTGCGGCCAATACGTTGACGGAACGATCGAGGCTTCGCAGAGCAACGCGCGCTGCCGATGATTTTCAAGGGCCGCGGCGACTGCTCGAAGGTTGACTGGGCTTTGTTGGGCCTGCCGACCGCCAACTGATCGCTTGTTGCTATCTGGCCTTCATTCCTGTATGCCCTCCACAAGAACCGCACGATAGTTCGCCCCTTTAAAGCGATGCCGCGCGGCGGCCTGATATGCATCGCTGTAATACCAATCGCGCGCGGCGGTTGTAGTCGGAAATTCCATAATGACGACGCCTTCCGGCGCTGATCCCTCAAGCGCTTGTTGAGTCCCGTAGGCCGCAAGAATCTTGACCGAATGCCCTTCGAAAGTTTCGCGCACCTTGCTTTGATAGAGGTCAAGCTCGTTCTGGTCTATGGAGAGGTCTTTCGTAAAGACTATATATGTGGTCATGGTGTTAATTCCTCGGGTCGATGAACTTCATTTAAGGAAAAGATCGGCCCCGTCCACAGCCCTGTGACTGAGGACGGGGGCAGGCAGAGCTGGCCTAATGAAGCCTTGGATTTAGCGATACCGTGATTAGAATCACCAAGTGGTCGGTTTGGGGTTTCGGGCGTCGAACGCCTTCTGGTGCCAATAAGGGTAGATCGGGGTTTCTTGACTCACCGCGTCCAAACGGGCCACTTCTTCAGACGTCAGTTCCCAGCCCACGGCGCCTAAATTCTGCAAGAGTTGATCCTCGTTCCGTGCACCGATGATGACATTGGCGACGGAGGGGCGACGAAGCACCCAATTCAACGCGACCTGCGGAATTGTTTTACCGCGCTCCTTGCCGATCTCTTCCAGCACGTCCATGATCGTGAAGAGCTTTTCCTGGTTCACAGGGGGGCCGCCGTCTGCGCCGCCTGCAGCGATACGCCCCTCGCTGAGAGGCTGTCCGCGGCGAATTTTCCCCGTTAACTGAGCACCGCCAAGAGGACTCCACACCATGGTGCCCAATCCCCGATCAAGTGCAAGTGGCATGAGCTCCCACTCGTACTCACGACCGACCAACGAGTAACTTCCCTGATAAACCACATAGCGAGCCAGACCATACCTCTCCGAGGTGGCCAATGCTTTCATGACTTGCCAGCCGGAAAAGTTGGATGCACCGATGTACGAGATCTTGCCGGCGGAAACCAGATCATCGAGTGCTCTCAATGTCTCATCCACCGGCGTCAAGGCATCGAAGCCGTGCATGAAATAAACATCGATGTGATCGGTCTGAAGACGCTTCAGGCTGGCTTCGCATGCGCGAACGAGATGGTGCCTCGAAGAACCGACTTCATTAGGAGCCGCCCCCATCGAAAACGTACTCTTTGTGGAAATCAAGGCGCTATCGCGCTTGCCCTTCAACGCAGCTCCGAGGATCTCTTCAGATCGACCGTTGGAGTAAATGTCCGCAGTATCGAAGAAGTTGAGGCCGTGGTCGAGGGACACGTCTACGATCCGTTGAGCCTCGGTATCTTGAGTGCTTCCCCACTTTTCAAAAAAGGATCCCACCCCTCCGAACGTGGCGGTGCCAAGACTCAAGGCGGGGACTTTCAAGCCAGAACGGCCAAGTTTTCTGTATTCCATGTACGTCTCCATTGCTGGGAAAAAACGCAATCTCGCACGCTAGCGCGAATGAGAGATTCCGAGTGGTCAATCTAATAATAGATTCTATATAACATCTATTTTTCCTGCAAGACCTCCGCGATCAACGCTCGCTTGTAGAGGATCAGGCATCGCGATATACGGTCGATGATGGAAACAATTGAGCAAACAGATGGTCCGCGTGCCATCCGCCGCCGATGCCGCGATGTTGCGTTCAGCAGCGCTCACGTCGGTCGCGCCTTTCGCTTCTGACATGGCGCCGGTCGGGTACACATGACGACGAATGTGCAGTCTGGACAAGAAGATGGTAGCAACCGGACAAGTGAGTTTCTGAACGACAGCGCATCATAGAAAAGCTAAATATCAACGCTGTCCTGGCTATCGCTGCGCCAACGGGTTATCCCGTCGTGACGGGCGCAGCAGCCGACCATCACTCCGGAGAAACACACCATGTCGTCCGTCAAATCCGTATCAATCGCGGCCGTACCACGGCCATACGAAGGCTTTAGCGACCAGTACATCTCAGGCCGGTGGCGAGCTGGAAAATTTGGAACCGCACTGATTGATACCGATCCCTATACCAGCAATACCTTGGTTGAAATCCCGAACGCCGATGCGAGCGATCTAGACGAGGCCTATCGCGCTGCAGCGCACGCCCAACGTCTGTGGGCTGCCACCGCACCGCACGAACGGGCACAGGTCATCGCGCGCGCTGCTGAAATAATGAAAGCCCGGCACGACGAGATGCTGGACTGGCTCATCAGCGAAACGGGCAGTACCCGAGCCAAGGCCGAAATCGAATGGCATTTCGCAGTGGGCATCACCGCGGAAGCCGCGACCTTTCCTCACCGGGCCGAGGGGCGTCTGCTCCCGAGCGACGCGCCGGGTAAGGAGAGTCGGGCGTACCGCCAGCCTCTTGGCGTGGTGGGCGTAATCAGTCCTTGGAACTTCCCGCTCTACCTGACCCAGCGTTCGGTCGCACCTGCGTTGGCTCTGGGCAATGCCGTAGTCATCAAGCCGGCCGGGGAGACCCCTGTCACCGGAGGGTTGCTGCTCGCGAAAATCTTCGAGGAAGCCGGGCTACCGGCCGGTCTGCTCAACGTGGTCATCGGCCAGGTCGAAGAGATCGGTGATGCCTTCACTCTGCATCCGGTGCCTAGGATGATCTCATTTACCGGCTCCACGCGAATCGGCCGGCGGGTAGGGTCGCTTGCCATGACTGCGCCTCAGATCAAACGTGTCGCGCTTGAACTGGGTGGCAATGCACCGCTCGTCGTGCTTGATGATGCAGACTTGGAGCATGCGGTCCGCAGCGCCGTGGTTGGTCGATTTCTGCACCAGGGACAGATCTGCATGAGTTCGAACCGCATCATCGTCGACGCGAAAGTGCATGATGCGTTCGTAGAGCGTTTTGTTGCGCATGTCAGAACACTCAAGTATGGTGACCCGCGCGATCCCGCTGTATCCATTGGACCGGTGATCAGCCAGAAGCAGCTTACGGCACACTTCGCAACGCTAAAACTTGCCCACGATACCGGGGCAAAGCAGTTGCTCGGGGGGGAAGCCCAAGGGTTGGTTCTGCCGCCTCATGTGTTCGTTAATGTCAAGAACGACTCCGTTTTTGCTCAGAGCGAAATGTTTGGTCCTATCGCTCCGATCATCAAGGTCTCAGGCGATGAGGAAGCACTGCGTGTCGCGAACGAAACGGAGTTCGGACTATCGTCTGCCGTGTTCACCCAGGATCAGGAACGCGGCGTTCGGTTTGCGCTGGGAATCGAGGCGGGAATGACACATATCAACGATCACAGCGTTGATGATTCCCGGTCCGGTCCGTTTGGCGGTGAAAAGAACAGTGGTCTTGGGCGATTTGGCGGAGAGTGGATTCTCCATGAACTGACTCGTGACCATTGGGTGACGATCCAGCAGAACAAGGGACCGTATCCATTCTGATAAGCGAATGGGTCGACATTCGGCCGGACTGATCGTGAGTCCGGCCTTAGCGTATTTTTTTAGTAATCCCCGTGCGGTCGGTACGCTAACGTGCGCATTGCCCTCGGATTCAGGCCGTAGGATTGTTTGAACTTCCGGCTGAAATGCGCCGGGCTTGAAAAGCCGCAATTCCAGGCAATCTCATCGATCGGCATGGTGCGGCACGCAGGCTTCGTCAGCAGGTCGTAGGCGTGCTTGATACGCTGCTGCCAAACGTAGCGCATCAGAGACGTTCCCTGCTCCCTAAACAGATGATTCAGATAGCCTATTGATAGGTTCACGTCATTCGCGATCTTTGCGGCGTCCAGGGTACTGTCCGCCAGCCGCTCGTTTATATAACGCTCGATGCGGAAAAGTGCAGCCTCGCGGGTCTTGAGACCATATCTCCCCTCCTTTCCCAATAGAGTTATGTCAGCCATATCGAGTAGCTGTGACGCCAGCCGAACGATGGTAGTGTCACGCGCGGCACCACGATATTGCATCAACAGACTGCTGATCCCCAGAAACAGTTGTACATCGGGAGAATCGGAATCCGCTTCCACCCACTGCTTCAGGCTTGACGGATTGCCACGTTGGCGAAGTGCAGATTTCGGGCATCCCATCACCACCATCCGGACCTGCTCGTCAACCTGCTCCGTGAAAGGCCAGGAAGGGTCCACAACGACCAATGCGCCCGCACGTACGCAACCTTGTTTGCCGTTTTGCTCGAACACGACCGTGCCGTGAACGATATGCTTGATCAATATCTGATCCGCTTTGCGGCCCGGTTGCTCCTGTGGGACAAGCCGTAGATCGGCCATGCGGACATCAGCAATCGTCAGTTCCCCCGTATCCAGAATATTGATGTACGGTTCGGTGTGGCTGCGGTCCGACTGACTTTCCAATCCATACACGTTTCCCAGTACGGCGTGCCAATCCGCACCAGGCAAGATGGCACGCCCGACGATTTGTTTTTCACCGCTCGGTCTGAGTATCTCGCCCACTATGACTTCCTGGCTCTTGACTGAATCACCCTGGGAATACCGAAGACCCGGTTACACAGCAGTTCTCGCAGGTTGGCGCGCTCCGTCCTGCATTGACGCAGGAGTTTCTTCAAGCGATCCGAGTCGGCAGCCGACTCATCGACCGTCGGAACAGTGGTTTGCCGTTGCGGTGCTTTGGACTGGCCGCGTGCGGTGTGTGCGGCAGCCTGCATAAATGGAGCGATCTGCTTCACGGACATGGTTCGATTCCCTCCTGGGTGTCCGGCTCGAAAGGCAGTGAGGGCGTGATTTCAGGAGATTCGATGGCTTGCGCGCGCTCGATAAAGCGCGACAGCACCTCCGAGGATTCGCCGTTGCGATATAGCAGGTAGGTCGTCAGCATCGGCGAGCGGCCCGCCAGCGGCCGAGGCACCATCTCGTTCGCGGCTAGCCAGACGCGAACGAGATGGTGCCTCGAAGAACCGACTTCATTAGGACCCGCCCCCATCGAAAACGTACTCTTTGTGGAAATCAAGGCGCAATCGCGCTTGCCCTTCAACGCAGCTCCGAGGATCTCTTCAGATCGACCGTTGGAGTAAATGTCCGCAGTATCGAAGAAGTTGAAGCCGTGGTCGAGGGACACGTCTACGATCCGTTGAGCCTCGGTATCTTGAGTGCTTCCCCACTTTTCAAAAAAGGATCCCACCCCTCCGAACGTGGCGGTGCCAAGACTCAAGGCGGGGACTTTCAAGCCAGAACGGCCAAGTTTTCTGTATTCCATGTACGTCTCCATTGCTGGGAAAAAACGCAATCTCGCACGCTAGCGCGAATGGAGATTCCGAGTGGTCAATCTAATAATAGATTCTATATAACATCTATTTTTCCTGCAAGACCTCCGCTTGCGCCCTGCACGACACAGGGCACCCGGCAAACGCTACCTCCGTCGTGCGCAGACGACGCGCTCTCGCTCGTTTCCCTGTTCTCAGCCGGAAGACATTTCATTGTTCTGGAGTAGCTCCACGTAACAGAGGACAGGAGAACCTTCTTAAAACAGAGATAGCCTTGTGACCATCACGAAACCTAGTCCTTACGTGGAAAACATTAAAATTCTGACCGATCGGAACTTCGCTGGCGGCGCACGGCGCAGGAAAAAGTCGCCATCGTGCAGGTGACGGTGGCTCATAGCGCATCGGTATCGACGGTTGAACCGTCATTTGCATTAAAGCGTCTAGCTAGTCGCAAAAAACTGGTCAAAAGAACGGCTCAACATTCGACGCAAAGCAAACGTGAAACCATTTTCTGAACCATGTCCGCGTGTCTGCGTAATTCTGAAGAGGTGCGGCCCGGGCACGCCGTTAGGTGCCAGAGTAAACAAAGTTCCTCGACGAATCGTGATGGATCTGTAACGCCAGCACACGCTGCGAGAGCGCCGAACCGCTCTCGTAAGATCGCTCGTCCGCTGTCGATACATTGGCGTACTGGGTGGTTCAAATCAGTAAATCCAAGCGAAAATTTCAGCAGTGCATCGCCGTCGTAATCAGTGTCAAGCATTTCTTGGCACAGGACCGTAAAGTATGCCGCGATCTGTTCGAGCGGCCGGTCCGGATAGCAGAGCTTCAAGTCGTTCCAGCGCTCCGATGCGAGCCTGCTTGCCCAGGCAACGTAGGCCAGCGCGAGTTCATCCTTAGATGCGAACTGCCGATAGACGGACATTTTGTGGGTGCCTACCGCTTGCGCAATCTGATCGACACTAACCGCGTTAAAGCCATGGCGATAGAAAAGTAGCGCTGCATGCTCCATGAGAGAATCTCGCAGCGACTCAGTCCGCCCTTGTCTTTTTCCCATCCGCGGTTGAGGCACAGGAGGGCAGCCAACGCTATCGTGCTTGGACATGAGGCTAAGCGTCGGAGGCGAACTTGCTGACTGCGTCTTCGTTCCATGTAATACCGCTTCCAAGCCGATCTGGAATCACGATGCTGCCGTTTGCCAGCTCGAACGGCTCGGCCAGGATCGGATTCACCCAATCCTGCCATTCGAGCCAGTGCGCAGTCTCGGTAATGCGCATTAGATGCGCCGACACTTCTGGATAAAGATGGGTAGACACTTCAATGCCGGCGGCGGCCGCGACCGGCACCGATCTCATCCACCCGGATACACCGCCGATACGCATCAGGTCCGGCATGACGTAGTCGGCGGCTCCGGCACTGATCGCGCGGGCGAGTTCGCGCGGGCCGTAGAAATTTTCGCCGATCTGTATGGGGGTCTTTAGTTCACGCGCCAGTTGCGCGTGCCCAACCAGGTTAGTGTACGTAGTCGGCTCTTCAAACCAGTGCAACCCTTCACCGTCCAGCGCGTGACACCGATGCAGCGCATCGCCGAAGGTTAGCCCTTGGTTAAAGTCCACCATCAATTTGATATCTGCACCCACTTCGGCCCGGACTATTTTAATGGCGCGCAAATCATCTTCGACACGGTCCCGCCCCAGCCGCAATTTCAACGCCGCGAAGCCCCCTTCGTTGACGAGCTCAGTCGCTTCCCCGGCGAGCGCATCCGCGCTACTTAGCCAAAGCCCGTTGCTGTTGTACGCCGGGACCGGACCGATATCGCCACCGAGAAAACGAGCGAGCGGCATACGCACAGACCGCGACAGAGCGTCCCACGCAGCCATATCTAACCCCGAAATGGCAATCATAGAAAGACCCTCGTGGCCAACCAGATTCAGACCGCGCCGCCCATCCAGGAAATCAATTAAAGGACTAATCTGCTTTCCGGCGCGGGAGGCTGCGATGTCTTCGATGACTGCCTTGATGTACTTCATCGACTGCTTTAGGTATGGCTCCAGATAGCTTTGACCCGTAATGCCCTGTTCGGTGTCGAGATCGATCAGCACCACCGGCCACCAGTCAAACACGCCGACTCTCGATATCACGGAGCGCTTTAACGGTACCTCTACCAACCGGACATCGACGGAATGCAATGTGAGTTTTTCATGCTGCATCAGATCCATCCTCTTCGAGAGTGGCTGAACTCTCGAAGAATCACTGCGCTTCGTAAAGAAGCGAGAATATAAACATACAACCTCAAATTCGATCGAGAGTAATTCTCAGGCCGGACTGCAGCGCGAACGCTGAGCGGGCAGGTAACTAACATTTAGGGAAGGTCTGCATAAATCATGCAGGAATTGAGTTGCCAAATATGCCGTCGACTGCGACGATTTGGGCATGAGACAAGCTAATCTGGGATTGGATTTGACGACCAAACGAACGCGCAAGCGGGAGT
>NZ_CAAJGM010000021.1 GCF_900996235.1 Paraburkholderia sp. BCC1885 | reverse complement strand
AGGGGTCTGTAGCTCAGTCGGTTAGAGCACCGTCTTGATAAGGCGGGGGTCGATGGTTCGAATCCATCCAGACCCACCAAAGTCTTGTCTGGTGTGCTGATCGTCTAAAACCTCTGGGGTATCTGCATGACTGGGGGATTAGCTCAGCTGGGAGAGCACCTGCTTTGCAAGCAGGGGGTCGTCGGTTCGATCCCGTCATCCTCCACCAGTTTCCAGTGCCAAGCGTTCTGCTGAAGGTGAAAGCAGAATGTTCTGCATTGGCGATTGAGCCAGTCAGTAACGTTGCAAGGCATGGCGCCTTGTATCGGCTGTCGTTCTTTAACAATCAGGAAGAAGTAGTAAAGAGATTCACGAAAGATCACTTAGAGATGGGTGATTGAGTAGGTGAATCAGGGTTGTGATTGTATCAATGTATTTTTAAGTGATCGAAAGATTGCTTTGGAATACGGCGCAACACGAATACTCAACCTGTAGCGTGTGTGGCGACGCATGAATCTGCGGATCCATGTTGAGACACACCCGTTATAGGGTCAAGCGAACAAGTGCATGTGGTGGATGCCTTGGCGATCACAGGCGATGAAGGACGCGGTAGCCTGCGAAAAGCTGTGGGGAGCTGGCAAACGAGCTTTGATCCACAGATATCCGAATGGGGAAACCCGGCCCGTATGGGTCATCCGTAACTGAATACATAGGTTACGTGAAGCGAACGCGGCGAACTGAAACATCTAAGTAGCCGCAGGAAAAGAAATCAACCGAGATTCCCAGAGTAGTGGCGAGCGAAATGGGACCAGCCTGTACTCTTTATCTTCATTGTTAGTCGAAGG
>NZ_CAAJGM010000020.1 GCF_900996235.1 Paraburkholderia sp. BCC1885 | reverse complement strand
GCTGAGCGACGAGGAAAAGGCCCTGCTCACGCGCAACGTGCAGGCCGAGGAGGCGCTCAAGGACGACCATTCGATCGGCCGCGTGCTGGACAGCCCGCGCGTGTGGCTGATGGCGCTGATCTACTTCTCCTTCGTGATGGGCCTCTACGGCGTGGGCTTCTGGCTGCCGACCATCATCAAGTCGACCGGCGTGACCGACTCGTTCATGATCGGCCTGCTCTCGGCGATCCCCTACGCGGCCGCCGTGGTCGGCATGATCCTGATCGCTCGCAGCGCCGACCGCCGCCGCGAGCGCCGCTGGCACGTCGCGCTGCCCGCCGCGCTGGGCGCGATCGGCCTGCTGCTGTCGGTGGTCTGGGCGCACCAGACCGCGCTGGCGATGGTCGGCCTCACGCTCGCCACGATCGGCATCCTCACCACCCTGCCACTGTTCTGGAGCCTGCCCACCGCCTTCCTGGGCGGCACCGCGGCGGCGGCCGGCATCGCCCTGGTCAACTCGATCGGCAACCTGGCCGGTTTCCTGAGCCCCTACATGATCGGCTGGCTCAAGCAGGCCACCGGCAGCAACGATGCGGGAATGGTGATGCTGGCCGCGTTCTGCGTGCTGGGCGGCCTGCTGGCGCTGTCGGTGCCGAAGGCGCTGGTGAACCGCTGAGGCCGGCCGAGGCCGACAATGCAAAACGGCAGCCTCCAGGGCTGCCGTTTTCGTTTGCGGCGCGCGAAGCGCCTGCCTCAGCCGAGCTGTGCCGCCAGCGCGCTTTCGCGGTAATGGCGCGCGGCCTTCTCCTGGTCGCCGAGATGCTCGAACAGGCTGGCCAGCGCGCGATGCGCGCGAACCTTCAGCGCCTCGCTGTCGGACAGCTTCAGCGCC
>NZ_CAAJGM010000019.1 GCF_900996235.1 Paraburkholderia sp. BCC1885 | reverse complement strand
TCGGCGTCACGCCCGAACAGTTCACGGGTTTTGTCGGGCCGCACGAGCGCAGACAGCTGCCCCGCCTCGTATTCATATCGCGTGGTCTCGCCTGCCGCGTTCTGCGTGGCCACCAGCCGCCCGCGCCCATCATATTTCCACGTCGCAGTCTTGCCCGAACAGTCGGTGTAGCTTGCGATCTGCCCATCGGGGCGCCACGCAATCTGCCTTTTGCCGCCCTTCGGATC
The DNA here is from genome assembly GCF_900996235.1 of Paraburkholderia sp. BCC1885. Classification (GTDB taxonomy): domain Bacteria; phylum Pseudomonadota; class Gammaproteobacteria; order Burkholderiales; family Burkholderiaceae; genus Paraburkholderia. The sequence goes on along the minus strand of NZ_CAAJGM010000019.1, from coordinate 684 downwards.
GGTGACCGTCACCGGCAACCCGGCATCATTGTAGGTGTACTTCGTCACGCGCCCGAGCGGATCGGTTGCCTCGACGACTCGCCCCTTGCTGTCGTAGTACCGCTCCCAGCGGTTGCCCTCCGGGTCCTGGATGCCCGTGAGGTTGTCGTGCCGGTCATGCACGAAGTACGCGGTACGGCCATCGCGTGCCGTGTGCGTGGCCAGGTTGCCGCGCGCATCCCACGTGAACTGCTCTTCGCCGCCGTCCGGGTAGACATGCCGTGTGACGTTTTTCGCCGCGTCGCGGAAGAACCACTCTTCGGTGCGGTCCGGATACACGACCCGGTACGGGTAGCCGTCGATATCGTAATACTGCTGCGTGGTGCGGCCCAACGCATCGGTCACAAACGTCAGCCGCAGCCGGTCGTGCCATTCGAGGCGCGTGTCGAACGTGCCGTCATCGGCCCATTCGCGGATCGCCTTCGCATCCAGATGCGTGCCGTCCCACTGCAGGTTCATGCCGCGACCGGTGCGGTCCGTGTAGCGCGTGACGAGATGGTGCGAATACGTATAGGACCACGACGCGCCGTTTTCGTCGACGGCTTCCACCAGATCGCCCGCATCGTCGTAGACATAGGTGCCCAGTGTGCGCGTTGCCTCACCCGCGTCATCCAGCAGCGCCACACGCGTGATGCGCCCGTGTTC
>NZ_CAAJGM010000018.1 GCF_900996235.1 Paraburkholderia sp. BCC1885 | reverse complement strand
GATGCGCGAGCCGTCCGGCCGCGTCGCGGGCAGTGAGCTGCTCCAGCCCGTTACCCAGTTGCCGTCCGGTTTCCCGGTGGACATCGTCGCGCTCGAAATCCGCCACGCTCACACCGTCGAGCATCACACCGTGTACATGGCCCGAGCCGTAGGTCAGCCACTCGACCCGGTGACCATCGGGGCGCACGGTCGCCACCCGCACATCCAGTTCGTCGTACTCGTGCCGCCACACGAAGGTGTGGTCGTTTCTCCTCCCGTTGTCGTCGTCAATCCCCACGTGCAGCGTTTCACGCTCCAGATTGCCTGCCGCATCGTAGAACCGCCGCACGGTGGACTGGGCGTTGGCCGCATGCAGCAGCCGACCCAGCCCGTCATACGCAAACGACTCGCTCTCCACCTTCGCATCGCCCTGCGGGCGCGTGAACACCCGGCCCCGGTCGGTGAACTGCGCCTTCCAGCCGCGACGCCGTTTGAGCCGTCCCATCGCGTCGTAGTCGAATGCCTGCATCACATCGCCGTCGAGCTGGTTCGTGACCACCCCGCTGCCCGCCGCCCGGAAATACTGGACGGTCCTGCCGTCGAAACCCGTTTCACTGACGAGCCGCCCGCCCGCGTCATACTCAAACCGGTATTCGCTGCCGTTCCCGTTGCGCAGGCCCACGATCTGCCCCTGCGGATTCCAGCTGTAGGCGAGCTCTTCACCTTGCGCATTGGTACGCGCGGCAGGCAGCCCCGCAGCACTGTAGCGGTAATGCGTCTGCCGGTTCAGCGCGTCGGTGTGCGTGAGCAGCCGCCCTTCGGCGTCACGCCCGAACAGTTCACGGGTTTTGTCGGGCCGCACGAGCGCAGACAGCTGCCCCGCCTCGTATTCATATCGCGTGGTCTCGCCTGCCGCGTTCTGCGTGGCCACCAGCCGCCCGCG
>NZ_CAAJGM010000017.1 GCF_900996235.1 Paraburkholderia sp. BCC1885 | reverse complement strand
GTGCCGTATTTGCGCTCGAGCCGGCGCACCGCGAAGTGGCCGTGCGCGGCCTGCTGGAAGTGGTCGATGAACAGCGTGTTGACGGTGGCGCCGAGCACCGCGCCGAGCGCCGGGATCGACTTGGCGGCGATCTGCTCGGTCACCTGCGCCGAGAAGCGCGAGGCGATCGACTGCACCAGCCGCAACAGGGCCGCCGAGCCATGCGTGGCGAAACCCTTCGAGGCGATCTCGGACGAAGCCTTCGATACCGCCTGCGCGAGCGCGCCGCGCAGCACGAAGTAGCCAAAATCGGCATCGCGCTCCGTCTCGCCGTCGCCCGATTGCCTGCCCGCGTTGGCGAACCCGCCGCCCATGCCGAGCACGGCCAGGCATTGCAGCTGGGCGTCGATCGAGCTCAGGTCCTCGCCCTCGCTGCGCGCGATGTCGCAGATCGAGCGGAACATCAGGGTGGTGGTGACCGGCAGCTCGACCGGCAGCGCGAACAGGCCGAAGGCGCCGCCCGCCGCGCCGGTGGTGGCCACCGCGAGCTTGTGCAGGAAATTGCTGGGCTTGTCGGGCGTCTCGCCCGCGCTGGCCACGCCGCCGGACTTGCCGAGCGTGCGCAGCGCCAGGTGCAGGCACTTGCGCAGCGCGATCTCGGTGGCGTCGTTGATCTTGTCGGTGGCGAAGCCGGGCAGCCTGGCGATCATCTTCTCGATCGGCGCGCCCACCACGCTGGTCAGCTTCATCGTCAGGGACGGGCTTTCGAGCGCCAGCTTGGCGCGCCGCAAGGTGTCCAGGTCCTCGGGCGACACGGTGGCGCCGACAGCGCCTGAAATGGGTTCGATATCTCTCCCATGAGCAGGATCAGGCAAGACGCCATCTGCGTAGCCTACCCGTGCATGCTACTATCTCGCAATCGTTGACTCGTGAAACGGTGCGGGA
>NZ_CAAJGM010000016.1 GCF_900996235.1 Paraburkholderia sp. BCC1885 | reverse complement strand
TAGATCGTGTCCACGATCGCCGATCGTGGACACGATCTCCCTTGATCTACACGGACTCCAACACGCCATCACCATCATGCCTTGCTCGCGCGCGCGTGAGGACACGGCCCAGCCGAGCCGCTTACGCCTGAGCGGCGGGAGTGACGACAGGTCGCCCGATCGGGAAACGCGGACCGCTCGCGTAGCTCATGCGCGACCCTCCTGCGCGTAGTGGGCGGTAGGCCAGACCGGATAGCGACGGTTCGTCGGTCGGACCGGGCGGGTGCTGCTATCGGGCACGACGTCATTGAGGCGTTCGATGGTCGTGTTCGACCGATCCCATTCCGTGATGACCAGAATGTGGGTCCGGTCTGGCAGGCGGTAGATCGAGATCAGCCGCAGGCCCGTCGAGATCGACGCGTCGTTGTCGCGTTTGTCCTCGTCGGACATGACGCCCCAATCACCGGCGATATGGCGCAGCACGACGCTGACGACCGGCACGCTGTTCGCGCGCAGTGCGACGAGAGCCTCGTGCGAGACGAGCAGTTTGCCCGGATGAAACAGCGGTTTGAGTCGGGTAGGTTGATGCATTTGTGGCTCCTGAAAAATGGACGATCACGCCCCTCCGGAATGAGCCGGATGCGTGCGGAAAATGAAGGAGAGGCCGGCGGCGTGCGCCGGGTGTGTGCAGGTCGGTGGCTACGACTTACGAGCGGGCGGCTTCGGCGGAACGCTCACGCCAAACTGGGCGAGTACCGTTTCGGAATACGATCGGAGCGTCGGCAGGATCTTTGCCGCACCGGGCATCGAGGCGAGGACACGCACCAGCTCACGCTTGCGGTGTTGCTCGAATGCCCATGCAGCGGCGAAGCCGATCGCGGTGATACCAGCGACGACGCTGAGTCCCTTTAGTACGGGACGTGGGCGCGGCGGGAGGTGGATGAATTTCGTTTCGTGCATGGATTGCTCCAGATAAAGGACGAACGCGGGCCTCCGGA
>NZ_CAAJGM010000015.1 GCF_900996235.1 Paraburkholderia sp. BCC1885 | reverse complement strand
GCGACATCATTGCCACGATCGCCTGCGGCACGATGATGCATGCCGCGATCACGAGCTGCACGTTGTCACCCATGCCGGCCGTGACTTCACCCGCGGCCAGATTGAGCATCGCCGCATTCGACAAATGGAACAGCACGATGCACGCCGCGAACAACAGCATCCGCCGGTCGCGCAGCAACTCGCGCAAACTCTCGCGCCGTTCGATCTGCTGCGGCGTCGGGCCGGCCTTCGGTAACTCGACCGTGTCGGTGCGCTGGATCGACATCAGCGCAAACAGCGCGGGCACCGCGAGCGCGGCCGTCAGCCAGAACACGGCGCGCGGTGAATAGTACTCGCCGAAAACCCCCATCAACCCAGCCGCCACCGCGCTGCCAATCGAGGCCCAACGCGCATTGCGCCCCAGCCGGTCGCCGAGATTCGCCCGACCCACCAGCGCGAACGAAATCGCCGCCAGGGCGGGTGTCAGCATGCAGCTCGCAAAGCCGTGGAACACCTCGGCCGCGATCACCGGCAGCACCGTCGGGCTCACGGCCAGCAATACCGCGCTCAGGATGATCGCGATGATCGCCCATGCCGCCGCGCCTTTCTTGTTGCGCAAGGCATCCACCGCGGCGCCGCCCGGCACCTGGCTCACCATCGCACTGATGGTGCCCACGGAGAGCGCCATGCCGATCTCCCCCTGAGTCCACTTATGCGAGGCGAGATACGACGCGATGAACGGCCCGAACCCCGTCTGCACATTCGCGACGAAGAAATTCAGCCAGTCGAGCGCACGCAGACTGCGCGCGGTTACCAGAGTGCGGCCTGTCATCGGGCCGCCCGTGCGTTGGAGACCGCGCTCACCGTGGCAGGCGCAGCCGCAGCGGGCGCGGGAGCCGCAGCGGGTGGCGGCGCGGGCGAGACTGCGCGAATCGGCTTGTCGTTGGCGTACGGCGGCGTGGCGTTGATCTGCGCGTCGGTCAAATCGATTTGCGGATGCAGTTCCTTGTCTTTCGTGACGAA
>NZ_CAAJGM010000014.1 GCF_900996235.1 Paraburkholderia sp. BCC1885 | reverse complement strand
TTCTCCGCCTCGTTGCCACAGTCCGTCAGCAACTCCGTGAGCCGGGCTTTCGCCTGCTCCACAAACGGCTGCAATTCGCCCATCAACGTCGCCGTGAAATGTGCCGCGATCACCGCAACAATGGCGTTGCCCAGGTCTTTCGCACCCGCCTTCACGGCCTGCCGCACGATGCCCAGCGTCGGACGCAACGACATGCGCGCCGCCGCCGTTCCCGGTGGAATCGGCAACACCCCGATCAGGTTGATGCCCAGACTCGCCCAGTCCAGTATCTGATCCAGCTCGGGCCGTTGCCTGTCCCGGTTCTCGACCAGCGTCACGATGTCGCCGCAGACATCGACCGCCGCCATGATGTTGCCCAGTACCGGCAATGCCGCCGACACGTCCTTGACGCGCTCCAGCGTCACGTAGCCGCCGCTATACGCGCGCAGCCAGGCATCGAAGCGCGCTGCGCCCGCCGACAGGTCGGCCACCAGCACCTGGTTAAGTGGGACGATCGCCGCATCCACGGCGGACTGGACCGACTGCGTGTTCTGGACCATGACGAATGCTGTTTTTTCTTGTTCAGGGAAGATCAGGGGAGGCCCGGGTGAAACCCGGTTCATCGAGTGCGACGTGAATGCCCATGTGTTCGAGGTCTTGCGCTGCCTGAATGACCCTGCCGCCGTGGTCGGTAGTGTCGCCGAGCCGCGCCATGTCGCGACCCTGTTCGTCTTTCATCTCGCGTTCCTGTCTGCAATCGCCATGCTTCATCGCTCCGGAAGCAGCGTGGCGGAAGTGGTTGATGCGTGCAGTAGCGGAAAAGCCGTCTACGCCGTCCGATGGATAACCCAGGTCAGGTCAGGGGCGTAACGGCAGAAGGAAGGTGGTGTGCGACGGTTGAGTCCGCCGGATCGCGGCGAGTCGTTCAGTACGGGACATCACAGGCAATTCCTTTTTACTGTGCTGTCGCAAACCTAACGGATTCCAACAAAAATTTCCATGGCAGGAACCTGTTTTGGATTAACTTTGACAACACTTCACAGTCCTGATGTTTTTTTACTCTCCGGAC
>NZ_CAAJGM010000013.1 GCF_900996235.1 Paraburkholderia sp. BCC1885 | reverse complement strand
CGGTTGATACGGTCTTTCGACAGCGCGAGGCGGCTCGAATCGAACCACGAGCTTTCGAGCTGACGCATTTCGCGGCGCACCACTTCGTCGCGCGTGCGGGTGTTGCCGACGATGTTGATGCGGCGCACGTAGACGCGCCGGCTCGGATCGACCTGCAGCGTCAGGTCGACCGAGTGATGTTGCTGGTCGATCTGCGGCTGCGCGTTCACCGTGGCGAACGCGTAGCCGTATTCGCCCAGCTTGTCGACCACGGCCTTGGTGGCCGCCTTCAGTTTGGCCGCCGAGAAGCGGTCGCCCGCCTTGATCTTGATCAGCTTCTGCAGTTCCGGACCGCGATCCAGCAGGTTGCCCGCCAGATGGATGCCCGAAATCGTGTACGGCTCGCCCTCGTGCAGGGTGAGCGTGAGGTACATGTCCTTCTTGTCCGGCGACAGCGAGACCTGGGTTGAATCGATATTGAACTCGAGGTAGCCGCGATCCAGATAGTACGAGCGGATGTTCTCGAGGTCGGTGGTCAGCTTGTCTTTCGAGTACAGGTCGTTCTTCGTGTACCACGAGAACCAGTTCGGCGTGGACTGCTGCATTTCGTCGCGCAGCGTGCCGTCGCTGAACACCTTGTTGCCGATGAAGTTGACCTGGCGGATCTTCGCGCTCGGACCTTCGATCACTGAAAACAGCAGGCCGACGCGGTCACGGTCGATCGGGGTGATCGTGGTCGTGACTTCGGCGGCGTAGTAGCCGTGCGTCAGGTACTGGCGTTTCAGCTCCTGCTGGGCGCGATCGACCAGCGACTTGTCGTAGTAACGCCCGAGCGACAGTCCGACCGAGTTCAGCGCCTTGGTCAGGTTGTCCTTGTCGAATTCGTGCAGGCCCGAGAAGTCGATGGTGCCGATCGCCGGGCGTTCCTGCACCTGCACGACGACCACGTCGCCGTCGGTCGAGATCTTGACGTCGTTGAAGAAGCCGGTCGCGTACAGCGCCCGGATGGCTTCGGAGGCCTTGTCGTCGGTGAAGGTATCGCCCTGCTTGATAGGCAGGTACGAGAAAACGGTGTTCGGTTCGACGCGTTGCAAGCCTTCGAGCCGAATGTCGCGAACCACAAATGAGTCGGTGGCAAAAGCCGAGACTGCGGTGACGCTCAGGCCGATAAATGTCAGCGC
>NZ_CAAJGM010000012.1 GCF_900996235.1 Paraburkholderia sp. BCC1885 | reverse complement strand
CTAGTGTTCCGTTCCGCTGATTCGCGTACAAAGTCTTTGTAGCTTTGCGAGGATGGAGTCAGCGGAAGCGGTCCATGTAAACGCTTTGCAATTCTCGTTGTAGTGGGACACGAATTGATCGATACGCTTGATCAGTTGCTTGACCGAGCCGAACGAGCCGCGACGTATGGCCTTGCCGGTGATCAACGCAAAGAAGCGTTCCACCTGGTTAAGCCACGAACTATAAGTGGGGATGAAATGCATGTGCCACCGAGGCCGCGCGGCCAGCCATGCCTTGACTTTGGGATGCTTGTGGGCACTGTAGTTGTCAACGATGCAGTGCACGTCGAGAGCTTGCGGGACCGCCTTGTCGATCTCACGCAGGAACGACAGAAACTCCTGGTGCCGGTGACGCGGCTTGCAGGTGGCCAGCACCGCGCCGTTGAGCACGTTCAGGGCCGCAAACAGCGTGGTGGTGCCGTGACGGACATAGTCATGCGTGACACCCTCGACGTAACCAAAGCCCATCGGCAGCATGGGCTGAGTACGCTCAAGCGCCTGGCATTGGCTTTTCTCGTCTACGCACAGCACCAGCGCGTTCTCCGGAGGGCTCAGGTACAGGCCGACCACGTCGCGCAGTTTCTCGATGAAGAACGGGTCGGTCGACAGTTTGAAGCTTTCGCTGCGGTGCGGCTGGAGGCCCAGCAGTTTGAAGTATCGATGGACGCTGGTCGCAGAGATTGCCGTCTCGGCAGCAATTGTGCGTACGCTCCAATGCGTGGAGCCGTCGGCAGGCTTGGTATGCAACGTCTTGTGGATCAACTCGGCCACCCGCTCGTCATCGATCGTGCGAGGCTTGCCGGGCCGGACTTCGTCGTACAGACCATTGATGCGCTGTTCAAGAAACCGGGCGCGCCATTTACCCACAGTGGCACGTGTGAGTTGCAGGCGCCGGGCAATCTCGCTATTTGGTTCGCCAGCGGCCGCAGCCAGGACGATGCGTGCCCGTGTAACCAGCGCAGCCGGAATCGAACGCGAACGCGCCATCGAAGCAAGTTGCGATTGTTCGGATTCGCTCAACATCAACTCCACCTTCGGTCGTCCCATTGGCATGCTGGTATCTCCCGTTCCGTTGATACCAACATCCTACGCAAACATAGTTCAGTTAACAACGGAACAGGACACTAG
>NZ_CAAJGM010000011.1 GCF_900996235.1 Paraburkholderia sp. BCC1885 | reverse complement strand
CAAGGCTCTCGATCTGCCGGGCGCTTTGCGGCCGCGCTGCTTTCCACTGTTTCCCGAGGAACAGCAGGTCATCAATCGCAAAGGACGTGTAGTGGGTGATCTCGATCGGTTTGTCCATGTCCGGCTTTCCACGGCTGCCGCATATGTCTGACGATATGATAGTTCTGAACCGGGAGTCGTGCGCAGGCGGGCGTTTGCCGTTACCCGGATGCCGAACTTGCAGCCTGATCATGGATCGTCAGAATGTCGGTTGGGTTCGGTGCGAACGTCAGCCAATGAGTTCACAAGCAGCCCTTGCGGTATCGGGACGGGGACTCGGGACGAATAGCCGACGGATGTGAAGCGAGGCTCGGTGAGGTTCTGTCGGCGATCATTTGTTGCTACAGTACCGATTTCTGGCGCGTGTCGGCTTGCCGGCCCGAACGGCCAGCCACGGTGTGACCGTGACGGGCCAGCCGACATGTCTGTTCGGCCGGCTCCTGCCGCGGGAATACCGCCCAGTTCTTGCTGCCCTGAATTCATGGTTCGTACGCACCGCCTCGCCACAAAAGCACGCAGAAAGCCGCTCACAAAGGACATGCTGTTACCCCTGCCGGTGGCCAGGGTCCGGGCAATGGCGCTTGAGAATCATCTCGCCCTGGCTACCCTGCGTAGTGGCCACGGCGGTGCCCAGCAGATGCTCTGCCTGTTGAAGGTGGTGTATCTCGCATATTTTCTCCGTGGTAGGGGATCACAGGGCGGCGAGATCGAGCTGTTCCGTGCAGCCGAAACAGCGCTACAGCAGAGCATCAGCTGTGCGGAGAACGGCAGGGAGTGGGCACTGCCCGATGTTGGCCAGAAGGCGCTGGAGTCGATCCTTGCGATCCATGACCAGCAACTCGGGACGGTGGCGGCATATGTGTATGAGGCGGCCTGGGAGCGGCTTCAGCGCTTCGTGCAGAGCGACGCGAGATCGCCGATACAGGCTGCCGCGACCGGTCAGCCTGCATCGGGAGAAATCGGATAGCGCGGTCCCCGGTCGATGTTCCTGGCCTATGCGGCATCGGATGAATTGCGCGTTCTGTGCATCCGCTGGGCATTGGCGTGTACCGCTTGAAGAGGCGGACGAGTTCCTTTATAACGACGGTTGTAGTCTGGACGTGGTCGTGAAGTGCAACAACGAATGAAGGAGAACAGTGATGAACAAGCAGGAATTGATTGAGGCGGTAGCTACCTCGACGGGCGCGAGCAAGTCCAAGGCTGGCGAGACGATTGACGCATTGATCGACACGATTAGCGGCGCGGTCGCAGACGGCGCGGATGTGCAACTGATCGGGTTTGGCTCATTTACGCAAGGCAAACGTGCCGCACGCGTCGGACGTAACCCGCGAACGGGGGAGGAGATTCGTATCCCAGCCGCGAAGACGGTGAAGTTTACGGCCGGTAAAGCATTCAAGGACGCGGTGAACGGTCACCGGAAGTGACGACAATAAAGGGGCGCCGCGGGTTAAACGAACTTCGAACATATTTCACAGATACGTGCGCCTGCGGACAGAAGCCAGGATGTGCGATTGGCGCTTGGGCCATGCATCAGCCTCTGATCCTCGGAATGACCGGGCGACGCGAGTGCCGCAAGTGTCAATCCGTTCTTTGAGCGACCGACCTTTGGGCGACAGCAGGGATAATTCCACACGCATCAAGACCTGGATCCCTGCTATGCGCCTCTATCACCTGACCGCCCAGAAATGGGCCGAAAAGATACGACGCGAACGCAGTTTTAACCTGTCGACGCTCGACGAGCTGATCGACCCGTTCGAGCTTTTCGGCGCGCCCATCGGAGAGAGGCGAGCCGGGCAACTCTTCAAGATCGCCCATGAACACTGGACCAGGACGTACCCCGGACGTGTAATTGCGTCACTGGCTATTGTGCATCCTATATCCGTGCGGGACGACTGGTGCCGGTTCTACTGCAGCATATGAGTTCGCAAATCGGTTTGCACCTTTACTACGGAAACAGGACAGATCAGCCCAAGCGGGTGCGAGCATTTCTGGATCTAGCCTTGGCTCGCCTGCATGACTGCAACGACTATGTCCTCGCTGACAAAGAGCTCGCGCGGTTTAAGTCACGACCCAAGCGGTCCAGCCGCGCGGGATAGTGGACTGAGCCCGCTCAAGCATATCGCACCCATTAACCGTGCGACCGAACCAGGTCGCGAAGCGGGTATTCGCCTGGCATCGTACGCTCACGCTTCGGCCGGAATCTGATCGGCGGTGCTGGCATCGTCAAGTGACTTTGCTTTCTTGTCGACGTCCGCCGACGAAGTCGGCCCACGCCTGCATCATCGGCCGGCGCAGGTTGAGGTCAGTGCGATGGTAGGCGGCCTCGGTATCGTCCTCAACCGCATGCGCCAGCGCACGCTCAGCGAGGTCACGTGAGTAGCCATACTCGCTCGCCCAGTCGCGGAAAGAGGAACGGAAGCCATGCGCCGTTGCGACCCGCCCAGGTGCATCGCTGACCGCCTTGGCCCGGCGCAAAAGAGCCGTCAGCGTCATGTCACTGAGCATCTTCGTGCGGGGCGAAGGGAAAACAAGGTCGGCGTGTCGCCGGTTCTCATGTTGCTGCTTCACGATGGCTGCCGCGATCGGACAACTGTTGGAGTCGGGTTGCCTTCCTATGCGTTTGGAGAAGTGAAGCATAGCGACACAAGCGACTTGCTGCGAACAATTAACCGCTCACGCCCTGAAGATAGTCGCCCCAATCCTGCATCATTTTCCGTCGTTCAGGAAATAACTCAGCTTTGTTATAAGCTCGGCTCGTCCGGTTCTTCTCGACGTGGGCTAACTGACGTTCAACCGCCAATGGAGCAAACCCCTGTTCGTGCGCCCATGTGCTAAACGTACCGCGTGTGCCATGCGCCCTAAATAGCCGTTCGTTGTTAAATCCGGCACGAATGAGCGCCGCATTGATTGTGGTCGCCGCCATCGGACGAGATCGGTCTCTCATGTTCGGGAAAAGATAGTCGTCTGCGGCTTTGGTACCTCTTATTTTTTGAATTCGTTCCAGAACCTGAACTGCCTGAGTGCTCAGTGGCACGATATGCGGACGCCCCATTTTCATGCGCTCAATTGGAATGACCCATGTCGCAGTTTGGAGGTCAATTTCCTTCCACGTCGCGCCTCGCAGCTCTGCAGTCCGCACCGAAGTTAGCAAGAGTAGGCGCATGGCCAGTTGTGTGAGTGGTGTCCCCACGACGGTAAAGGCATCCAGCACGCGTTTCAGTTCGTCGGTCTCCAGCGCACGATTGTGACGCGTAGCTGGAAGCGTCAGCACATCCGAGACCTTCAGAGCCGCAACCGGATTATTATCGGCCCGCCCGCTGATAATTGCCCGTCTGAAAATTGCATCAAGGTGCTGACGCAGACGTACTGCAATGTGCGGTGCACCCCCGGCCTTGCGTTCGCCACCTGAAAGGGTTTTGCGCTTGGCAATCGATTGCAGAAGATCGTAGACGTGGGCCACCTTGATCTCGCGTGCGGGCATCTTCCCGAGTGGCGAATCTTTCACGTAGCGTGAGAGAAAGCGTATGGCCTGCCCGCAGTAGTACTCGCTCCACCTGTCGCGGTTGTCTTCGATCCAGTCCTCGCAGACGGACCAAAAGGTGTTCTTGTTGTGTGCGATCGTCTGCAGTTGCAACTGCTGCTCATAGGCCTTGGGGTGGATACCGGACGCCACCAGCTTGGCCGCTTCGTTGCGACGTTGGCGGGCGTCGTTTATCGACAGATCTGGGAATCGCCCGAGTGTATAGCTGCAATCCTTGCCATCCAGCCGGTAGTCAAATTTCCATGCCTTCGAACCCGAGACCGACACCCGCAGGTACATGGAATCGCGGTCACGGAGCTTATAGGGCTTGGCCTGCGGTTTGGCGTTCAGCAGTAGTAGGTAAGTCAGCTTCATGGAGTTCTCCTGGACGGATAACTACCATGAATTTTACCCGCAATTTACCCGCAAAGAGGCGGGAAGCAGTGGGACCGCTCGGGATCAAGCGGGATAGATCCCCATAAACTGGGCTTGCAACCGGAGCGAACGCGTAGAGCCTCAGCCATTCGCTGTAACCCTTTACCAGAAAGCCTCCGGAGCGTTCAATATATTGCTGACGGGAGCTCTGATAGACGTCCCGCAGTGCAAACCAGGGAACATGAGGCAAGTCATGGTGGACCAAATGGTAGTTGTTGTTCAGAAACAGCAGACGCCAGAACCACGCCGCTTCATTCAGCACAGTGCGATGCTCGACGGTCTCGGCCACCCGATGCTCCTGAAACGACCGCACCGAACTCAACGACAGCGCGCCATAGCCCACGCCCAGCACGAACAGCCACGCCGGAATCCCGCAAGCCGACTGCAGCCACCACGCGAGCGCGGCCACCGATGCCACATGCGCGAGCCACAGCGGCACGTGACGCCATTCGCCGCGCCCCACCTTGCGGGCGGCCTCGATGCCGGTGGCGGCAATCGCGAAAGCAGGACCGACCAGCAGGCGTCCCGCGAAGGTATTGCGCAGCGTCAGCAACCCACGCGTGGCCGCGCCGGCACGATGCCATGTATTTAGGGTAACGAAGTAACTTTCGGGATCATGTTCGGGACGGGTCAGATGGACGTCCTCGTGATGCCGCAAATGCGAATCGCGGTAGATGCCGTAGGGGAACCATACGGCGAGCGGCGCGAAGCCCAGCAGGCCGTTGATGAGACGCGAACGGGTCGGATGCCCATGCAGCAGTTCATGCTGCAAGGACATGTACCACGCGCCCAGCAAGGCGAGCAGCGCGGTGGAGAGCGGTAGTCCGAGACTGCGCGCATGCATGGCGACGCCGAACCATCCGCCGTAGATCGTGACGATCAGTATCCATGTCGGCCACTCCGTGCGCCAGGTCCAGCTCGCGGCGAGGCGGGCCAGGGCTTTGCGTTGCGTGTCGTCGAGATAGATCGCCATCGGCAGTACGGGTGGTGCCCAAGGATACGGAAAGCGTCAGACGACGCGTTAAAACCGATCCTACTGGCCACCTTGCCCGCGACGAACCATTTTGTTGCGCAAAGCATCTGTGAAAAAGCGCTTAGGGCCTGCCGGCGGGCGAAGGCGGCGCGAGCGCTGCGCAATAGCCGCTACGGTTGCGGTGCGGCCGCCAGCCTGCATTTGTGATCCAGCAGGCCTTCCGCGGTGCCGCTCCCTTTGTCGATGTCGAGGCCGCTGTTGAGCACGAGCCAGCCGTCTTCGTCGGTGGGGCCGGCGCCGGTCACGAGGATGGTCTGCGTCGCCATGGCTTGCGAATCCGGATGGTCGCGGGCGACGATCCGGAACGGATCGTTGTCCTGCGTGAGGCTGGTGACGCGCATGACCCGGTAACGCGAACCGTCGAGCGTCTGCCAGCGCCATTGACCCGGCTCATCGTGACGATCGGCGGCGAGCGCGTCGATGATGTCCGTGCGCATGCAGTCCATATGAATATGCAACTGCTGCTGGGAGCGGCGAAATTCCGAATTGATTTCCAGTCCGAACTGATTGGCGGCGAGCGGCTGTTTGATCGGCGCTTCGACCACCTTGCGCGAATTCCAGCCGTCCTGCCAGTAGTCCGGCGCGCTGGCGTCAAGGATGATCGGGCTTTCGATGCCGGTGATGCGCTCGGTTGGAATCAGCAGATGCTGCGTGCGTCCGAAGATGTCTTTGAGGATCGCATAGTGGCCGTTCAGATCGACGCTGACGCATTGACCGGGCCGGCCGCTGGCTTGCGCCTCGGGCACGCATTGCCCGCCGACGATTTTCCATAGCGCGTCCGGATCGGCGGCGGCGATTTGCGCGCAGCTGCTGGTGAGCAGCGCGACGGCGACGAAGGTTGCAATGCGTCCCACGGTGAAGTCCTTAAAACGCCGCAACGCATGGCCGGCCTGAGCGGGCGCAACCGCGGGTGCCGCTTTCTGCGCGCGCATTAAAGCGTGGGTGCCGGCAACGCGCCGAGCACCTTCTCAAATGCCACGCCAATGGCGAGCAGACGGCGGTCGCTGCCGAGCGGGCCGTCGAGTTCGAGTCCTACCGGCAAGCCCTCGGCCGTCAGGCCGGCCGGCAGAGAGAGGCCCGGAATGCCGGCGTTGCTGGCTGGGTCGGTGTTGTGTAGATAGGCGTCCATTTCATCGATAGGTGCGCCGCCGTTGATCGACACCGCCGAGGAACCGGCCAGGTCGTCGATCGGCACGGCCGCGAGACGGGTGGTGGGGAACAGCAGCGCGTCGAGCTGCTGCGCGGCGAAGGTTTGCGCATATAACTGCTGCAGCTGCGGCCGCCATACGGTCAGCGCGCTTTGATACTGCTGGGCAAGCGGGTCCTCGATGATCGCATCGAAGATCCGGCGCACGTCTGGGCTGGCGATGCGCGCGGCAATCTCCGCCAGCGTCTTGACCGGTGCATCGTTGGCCACCAGCCATGCCGGTATGTCCTCATATGCCTCGTGGATCGCCACGGCCGAGGCCACCTTGCGGTTCAGGTCGAGCAACTCGTCCATCTCGACCTGTACGAAGGTCACGCCGGCGGCTTCCAGTTGCGTCAATGCCGCGCGCACGACGTCTTCCAGCGCGTCGTCGAGGCCTTCCCATAGCTGAGCGGGCAGGCCGATGCGCAAGCTATTCAGCGTTACTGCGGTCAATGGTCCGGCGCCTGTCACGACGCCGTCGAGCAGGGCAATATCGGTGACATTGCGCGCTATTGGACCGACGGTGTCGCGCGTATGGCTGATCGGCACCACGGCGTGCGGATCGTGGTAGCGCCGTTCGGCGCCGCCATCGCCCACTGACGGTCGAAAGCCCGTCGTGCCCGTCAGGGCGGCCGGAATGCGGGCGGAGCCGCCGGTGTCGGTGCCGAGCCCGGCCGGCACGATGCGCGCGGCAACCGCGACCGCCGTGCCGCCCGACGAGCCGCCCGGAATCAGCCCGGGGTCGTAGGGATTACGCACCGGTCCGGCGTGTGCCGCGAGGTTGGTGCTGGTGATGCCGAAGGCCAGTTCGTGCATGTTGGCCTTGCCGAGCACGATGGCGCCGGCGTCCAGCAGGCGCTGCACCGTGGGCGCGTTTTCGCGCGGCACGAAGCCCTCCAGCGCGGGCGTGCCCGCCGAAGTCATGAGTCCCTGCGTATTGATGTTGTCTTTGACGACGATCGGCAGGCCGGCCAGCGGCAATGCCGCGCGCTCGGCGGGCGTCAAGGCGTCGAGCCGTTGCGCGGCGGCGAGCGCGCCTTCCATGTTGAGCACGGTGAGCGCGTTGAGCGTCGATAGCGCGGCGGCGCGGGCGAGCAGGGTGGCGATGTACTCCGTGGCTGTCAGCCGGCCGCTCTGGATGGCAACCACGGCTTCGGTTGCGGTGAGGGCCAACTGTTCGTCGACGGTCCATGTCATGCGTAAGATCTCCTCGTGGGCCCGCTCGGGGTTGCGCGTCCAGACAAAACCGCAAGCATACCGCTGCCTGGGCTTCCCAGAACCGCTCTTCACGTATGAGATCGTCGCAGATGCGTGTGACAGATACGAACGGCAAATGCGTATGACACGCGCGTAACGGGCGCATGCAGTAGACGCATGTAAGCCGCGCGTGACAGGGCGGAACGTGCCGCCTATTCTGTCACAGCCGCTTAAAGCGCGTCGTCAGCTCCGCAGCATGCCTTTATTGGTGACTGTCGACCCACATGCGTCCCCAGCGGAACGCGTACGCCACCGCGTGTTCTTCGTCGAAGAAGTAGTCGAGCGCGTCGAATGAGTAGGCACGCCCGTGGTCCGCCGTGGTTTTCCCGATGGTCAGATTCGCGGCGAACAGCCCGTTGGGCAATTGCTGCGCGTCGGGGGCAACCTCGTAACCTTTGTATTGGATAGCTTGTCGATCATATTCATGGCGATGGTTCTGCCCGCATGCGTTGCAAAGGAATCTTTACGCATAGTGCCGACCGGATGGTGGGCGGGCAGGAACTAGCGTAGGCCGGGCGGCCTCACGCGTGAACCAATCATTCGTCGCAAGCAAATCACGCCGGACCTGGAACGGTCTTCGTGAATTCGACTGAGGCGGCCCCGGATGCGTTGCTATCACTATCCGGCGTGCCGTTCAGTCTGTCTGTGGGGTGGGCCACGCACAGCGCCGCTGCAGGTCCGTAAGCGGCGTCGTGCGTTTAACGGGGCGCGTAAGTGAGCCGGTAAGTGAGCCGCTTAATTGGCCACTTATATGGCCAATTAACTGGCCAATTAGCTGGCGAGCGTCAGGACCTTGGCCTTGCGGGTTTCGGCGGCCGTGCCGGGATGCGCCGGCGCGTGCTGCGCGCTGAACGCGAGGGCGAACTGGGCGGCCTGCTGGCCGACAGTGGCGAGCTGATCGACCACTTTCGGGTCGGAGCAGCTATCGACGGTCTCGAAGCGAGTTTCGAGAGTGTTGATGCCGGCGCCGAACGGCGTGGGCCAGCCGCGCAATGCGTGGACGATCGAGCGCAGTGAAGTGAGCACCGAACCGGCGGCCTGCCAGCCATAAGCCGTGACGATGCAGCCGACCGCGCGGCCATCGAGGTAAGGACGCTCGTCGGCACGCAGTTCTTCCAGTGTATCGAGGGCGTTTTTCACCAGACCCGACACGCCGCCGTGATAACCGGGCGTGGCGATGATCAGCGCGTCGGCCTGGCGCACGGCTTCGATCAGCTCCAACTGCGCGTCGGTGCGTTGCGGATCTTCAGGTGCGTAATGCGGCAGGCTATGCAGAAAGGTGCCGCCGAACAGACGGGTGCGGGCGCCGGCCGCTTCCGCGCCGCGCAAGGCAAAACCGAGCGCGCGCTCGGTCGACGACGCCGCGCGTGTCGTGCCGCCAATGCCGATAACGAGCGGGCGGCGATTTTGATCGAAACTGGTCAACGAAATGCTCCTTCGGTAGCGGCAGTCGCGGCTTCGCACGGGCTGCGCGCAAGCCTGCCAACTAAACTTGACGTAAACCGCCATCTTAGTGACCGATGGTAGCAGCGCGAAGCGACTTTTCGTTCTAACGATATACGTCGAGAGGGTTATCCATCCATGCTCAGCATGAAATGCACCTGAAGCGGGCATGGATAAGCAAAGCGCAAAGAGTTGGTTGGAGACGTCGATGGTCGGCGGCTATGATCGGCTCGTCTCCTCCATGACTACTCCTTGACATGGGACTCGGCCCCGCTATCGCAAGATGACGGGGCTTTTTTTTCGGGCTTGCTGGAGTCCGGGCTTGGGGACCGTGTTTGTGGGTGTTTGTGCTTGCGTGCCACCTGCGGGGATTCACGCGCTTATGGCTTGTCGAACCTCGGCCATGGCGTCGGCCGGTCGCTTTGCGCGAAGCGTGCGAGACGCTTGTGCACCTCGCGCATTGCGCTGACGGGAGCCAGCCGTAACTGGTCGTCGTGCAACGTCAGGAGTTGTTCCAGCACGGGCACGTCGGTGTCGTCCAGCCGCCAGACGTCCTCGGCGCTCGCGCGGGCTGCGCTGCACTCGAGCGCCTGTTCGGCCTGCGCAAAGAGTGCTGCGTCGGCCGCGCCGAAACCCGCTTCCCGCAGATACCAGGCCACGTACAGAATATGAATCAGCTCGCTTAGCAGATGGCCGTTTCCCGAACCCGCGCGCAACGCCTCCAGGGCAAGATGACCGCGCAGCGAGCGGGCGCGGATCGATTCGGCCGCAAGCGGCAGCAGCATGGCTCGCGCTGCCGATTTTGCGCCCGAACTTCGCCTCGCCGGATGTTTCCTCGTATTCATTTTGGGTGAAACTCGTCAAGCCTGCCGGATTTTGAGCCGCGATTTTATCCGCACGCACCCTTTAGACGATTTGATTTTTCTATTTTTAAAACAAACAGGCTAATAATCCCAGGTTTCAGGGATATTAAAGCCGGAAAGATGCGTAATGGATGGATGTGCCGGTGTCGGTTTGTCGATGCGCGGCGAACAGCGTGTGACTCCAGGCGGAGCGGGCGTTTGAGACCATGCCGGTTAATCGCGCTACGTGCATCGAATTTTTGGAGGCCGGATTTTGTGAATTTTTTTCGGATTTGCATTTTTTAATGCGAAATATGTTCCGTTGGGCTATCCCGCCGAAATATCTGTCACGCAATTTGCATTGAAATTAAACGGTACGAAGATTCAGTTAAACGCCATTACCCTGCATTCAGGCGGGTGCGCGGCCCCTCGCTGCAAGTCCGGATTTCTCCATCCGCTTCGACGCGTTGTCACATCCATCTGCTACATGGAAGGGGACAACCCGTGTAGGAGAGCCATGTGAGCACCCGAGTCCCCGATCTGCGCCCCGCGTTTGCAGCGAAGCATCTGTTCGAGAGTTGTTTCGTGGACCTCGGCAGCCACTCTGCCGACAAGGCGCTCATCGCATTGACGGACGCCGTGCATGCCGAGCAGCGCGATATGAACGCTTACGACTGGATCACTCAGGCGCTGCCCGGCGCCACGCTCAAGCCGGCGCTGGCCTTCGGTACTGTCGGCGAGTTGTACCGCTCTTATACGCGACCCGCCGAATTGGGCCGGCTCAAGGAGATCTGGCGGTCCTGAGAAGCGGGTGCCGCGGCCGCGGCGCGGCGCCGGGTCAGCGGCTCGATTTCGACAGCCGGTGGCCGAGCCCGAGATTAGTGGCGATCTGCCACGTGTAGACGCGTGAGTATTGGACGCCGAAGCGCGAGCCGATCAATTCGCGCAAGCGCGCATTGGTCCATGCGTCGCTGGGAAAGCCGTGCGCCTGGGCGGAGCCGCGCAAGGCGGCGGCGATCCATTCGAGCGCGGCGGCGTCGAGCGCCGATGAACGGCCGCCGACGCTCATTTTCTTCAGCGCGTCGAGGCCGCCTTCGTCGAGGACGGCCTTGTAGCGTTTCACCGTGGCCGTGGACAGGTGCAGCGCCTTGGCGACCGCGCCCACCGATGAGCCGGCCAGCAGCATTTGCGCCGCGTTCATGCGCCGCGTGACAGTCGGAAGCTCTTCGGTTCGGGAGCGCATGAGATTGACCGTCCATTCAAGTCCGGGGCCGACGGCGCGAACGCCGCTCGCATCTGCAATCATTCCTCTCCGGGACGCGGATCCCGCACTTCAAGTCTCTTCTGTGCCGGACCTGTTCCGGGCGTCACCCTGCCGGGGCCGTAGAACCGGGCGGGGCCACCCTGACATCATTAGTAATAAATGATTTTTTATTGGCTGTGTGCGATAGGACAAAAATAAAAGCGTTTTCGATTTTTTTCGTTTTATATGACGTGAAGCACCTCGCGTTATACCAGCTATCCGATTGAAACAATCTGCCGCATCGTTACGGATTTTGACGTCCCGGTATTGTTGCTTGATGTTCCTTAAAACGTTTGCTAGCATCCAGTTACAACTTTACCGTCTGAAGATTTTTCCGGAGATTTGCTTCGCACACTGGCCCGGTGCGCCAGTTGAGGCTCTCCGAGGACTTCGTATGGCCGATCCACAGCGAGCTTTTCTCGTTTAGTGCTTAAATGGCATCGCGCTATTCAACCCGTTTTTCTGTTTCCTGTTTTGCAGCATTCTGCCGGTGTTTATCCCCTGAGTAAAATGGGGTTGTTTTCCGCATAAATCTATTCTTACTGATGGGAAGCCGGCTGGATACAAAATCCGTCGATTTTTGAAACGATAAAGCCGTTAATGACAGTTGGTGCAACGTTTCAGTGATTTAGGAGAGCATAGTGAACCTGTTCAATTCACGTCGGGACGGTCGGGACGGCGCCAGCGCCTTGCGGGTCAGGCGCCTCGTCCTGCTGGGCTCCGCGCTGACCGCCATGGCCGGCGTGCCAGTTGCCCTGGCTCAGGCGCCGGCGTCGGGGAGCGATGAAGCGGCGCAGCCGCAAGGCGAGATGCAACCCCAGGCCGTCGACGCCCTGAACAAGGTCGGCGCCTATCTGCGCAGCCTGAAGAGTTTCCGGATCGTGGCGGACAGCGTCACGGACGCCGTGCTCACCACGGGGCAGAACGTCGGCTTTCTGCATCGCACGGAAATGTCGGTGCAGCGGCCGGACAAGGTGCGGGTCGTGATCACGGGTAGCCGCGCGCCGAAGGGTCTCGTCTACGACGGTCACACGTTCGTGCTGTTCAACGACACCGCTCACTACTACAGCAAGGTGCCGGCGCCGCCCACCATCCGCCAGCTGGTGGCGGACGCCGACGAGAAATACGGGGTTCAGTTTCCGCTCGTCGACCTGTTTTATTGGGGCGAGCAGTCGGACGACGAAAAGGCGCTGACCAGCGCGCTGTTTATCGGGCTCGACAAGGTCGGCGGCAAGTGGTGCAACCACTATGCGTATCAGCAGCCGGGGCTCGACTGGGAACTGTGGGTCCAGACCGGCTCGCGGCCGTTGCCGTGCCGGTTCGTCGTCACGGACACAACCCAGCCATCGCGGCCGCAACACGCTGTCAACTATGAGTGGACGCTGAATCCGACCTTCGAGGCCGGCACCTTTACGTTCCATCCAGGCCCGGGCGCGCGGCAGATTCCGCTGCGTCCGGCCGCGGCTACGGCGGACGACGATCAACAGGGAGACGCGCAATGAAACCACTGACGCGACTGACCGCTATTGCGCTCGCCCTGACGTTTTCGGCGACATCGGCTACCAGCTTTGCCTTTGGGATTCGTGGCGGGGCCCGCACGAGTATCCACGGCGGCGGTGGGGGATTCCACGGCGGAGGAGGCGGAGGCTTCCAGGGCGGGGGCGGGGGCGGAGGCGGCTTCCACGGTGGCGGAGGTGGCGGCGGCGGGTTTCAGGGAGGCGGAGGCGGGGGGCATGGCGGCGGCAATGTCGGCGGGGCACCCGGCGGCGGTCAGTCCCACGGCGGTGGTGGACAGTCCTCGCACGGCGGCGGCCAGCCGTCTAACGGAGGCGGTGGAGGCGGCGGGTCGAACTCGCACGGCGGCAGTAACGGCGGCGGCCAGAATTCACACGGCGGCGGCAACAATGTCGGCAGCAGCGAACACCACGATAACGGTGGCAGCAGCGAACACCACGATAACGGTGGCGGCAGCGACCATCACGACAGCGGTGGCAGCGACCATCACGACAGCGGCGGCAGTGATCACCACGACGATGGCCATCACGACGACGGTCACGATCATCACGACGACGATCATCATCACGATGATGACCACCATCACCACGATGACGGCTGGTATGTCGATCCTGTCGCGGTCGGCGTGGCGGTGGGCGTGACGACGGCAGTCGTGGTGGGGACAACCGTCGCAGCCCTGCCGCCGAGCTGCACGAGCGTCATGGTTGCCGGTGTGGTGTACCAGCAGTGCGGCCCGAACTGGTATCAGCCGCAATACGTGGGGGCGACGGTGCAATATGTGGTCGTCAGTCCTCCAAGGTAATTGATGACTTGGAACCGGCGTGCGATGCCGCAAGAGGTTTCCCACGCCGGTCTCCTGTGCTGGTCTTTCAAGCCGGCAGAGGGACGTGGCATAGCAAAGCTGGTAAGCGTTAGACAGGTGCAGGAAAGCAGCGCGTCCAGTCGGTCCTGGGGGCGCGCGGTAGCGGCGTCTGCCCGCACTCGCAGTTATGCAAGGACTGACATGGACATTGAACTCGAGGCGCGGATTGCCCAGTTGCTTCTGCGGGCAGCGCGGCGCAGGAAGCTCGTCACGTATGGCAGCTTCCACACGATCTTTCCACCGGATATGCCTTTGAACCGGCGCTATCTGGCGTTGGAAAAGGCGACGTCCTCCATTTGCGACCTGCGGCTCGCGGATTACGGCGCCCTCCTGTGTACCGACTCCGGTTTGCCCGGACCGGATTTCTACGTGCGCTTCAGGCGCGTGCATGCCGAGCGCTACTACGCGGTGTTGGGCGCAGACCGTACCCGCAAGCTCAAGCTCGTAGAAAAGCAGCGTTTTGCTCGCGAGGCGCGTGAAGAGGTGTACCGGCACGCGCGCGCCGCTACGGCAGAGGCATCCGCGGCCGCGTCGCCGGATACGTCTTCAGATGCGTCCAGGCCGGCGGAAACGGTCGCGGGACGGATGCCGGCGCAGCCGGTTTGCAATGTCCTGCTGCTGGGTGCGGCGCTGGTCGCCGGCGAGTTGCTCGGTGCGCCGGCCGCCGAGGCCCAGGAATTCTCGCTATTCGGCGGCGCCGCCAGGGCGAGCAATACTGACACCTATACATGGGCCTTCAATTACCAGGAAGGCCTCGGACAGTATTTCGCAGCGAGCTTCTCGTGGCTGAACGAAGGCCATGTGCCCGACCATCATCGCGACGGCCAGCTGCTTCAGCTATGGGGCCGCGTTCCGCTTGGCAATCCTAAGTTTATTCTGCAGGCGGGTATCGGCCCTTACCGCTATTTCGACACCACCACTGCCGATCAGGGCGGTAGCTATTCGGATACGCACGGTTGGGGCGTCGTCTATAGCGTGCGTGCCGCGTATTACGCGTCGAGCCGCTGGATCGCGCAGTTGCAGCTCAATCGTGTGCACGTGCAGCGCGGCCCGGATGCGACCAGCGTCATGTTCGGCGTGGGCTATCAGCTCGACGCGCCGGACAGCCCCGGTCCGCGTGACTGGGCGTCCAGCAGCACGGCCAACGTGACGAACAACGAAGTGGCCGCGTATCTGGGCAAGACCATCGTCAATTCGACCAGCTCGCCGTCGGCATTGGGCGGCGCCCTTGAATACCGGCGCGGGCTGGCCCGCTATCTCGACGTCACGCTCGGTTATCTGCATGAAGGCAGCAGCAAACTGGCGCGCCGCGACGGCATCACCAGCCAGTTGTGGGCCACCCGCGCGTTCCTGAACGACAAGGTCACGCTTGCCGTGGGCGCGGGTCTGTACTACGCGATCAACGAAAACGAGAATAGCGAGTCGCCGGGACCGGGGGCGGGCAAGGTCTCCGGTCTCGTGACGATTGCGGGCTCGTACCGTCTTACCCAGCACTGGGATGCGCGGCTCGAATGGAACCGCGTGGTGACGCGTTATGACCGCGATACCGACGTGATATTCGCCGGCGCGGGCTACCGGTTCTGACGCAACGCGACGGAGCGGGCAGAGTCTCGCAGGCGCGGCGAAGGTCTTGCGCAAGGAGGTCGACGATGGGCATGACAGCTTCGGTTCGCCCGGCCGGTCACGGCATCGCCGGACTGTGCCTTGCGGCATGCTGTGCCTGTTGTGCATGCATGGCGCAGGCCTACCAGGATCCCGGCGCGCTCGCTGACCGGATTCAGTCGGCCGGCCGGGGCGCGCATCTCGGGCGCGAACTGTGCGGCTTTAAGCCCGCCACGGTCGCCGATTATAAGGAGCGGCTCAGGCGCTCCCTGTCAGCCCCGCCAGAATTCGACACGCAATGGGACTATGGCTGGAAACGCGCGGAGCCGATCCTGCTGCAGTATCAGTCGTTGCGGGCAGGCGATCCGCAGGACTACGAATCACGCGTGCGGCTCGTCTGCGCAACGCTGCACGGTCTCGCCAGACGTTTGCCCAAGCCCGCTACCAGGGACGCTCAACCGTCGCAATAGGTGCAGCGGCGGATGTGTCGCCGGACAGTGCATCCAGTGCCTCGATATCCACCGTGATACGCAGCGCGAGACGCCGCGCGTCCTGCTGACGGGCGCGCTGCAAGGCATCGTCGAGAAGCGGCCGGACTGCGTGCGCCGGTTCGCCATTGGCGAGTTGCACCATCGCGGACAGGCGCAGCAGTTCCGGCACATACCAGAGTTCGCCGGTGCGTTCGCTGCGCCGCACCGCGCCGAGCAGCGTCGCCGCCAATGATGCAGTCAGTTCCAGTTCGTCGCGCAGCGCGATGCGCGGCAACAGCGTGGCGATGAATGCGACGTCCAGCAGATAGATGTCGTCGCGGGCGATGCGTCTAAGCGCGCTGCCGACCACGCGCTTCGCGGCCTGCTGATCGCCGCGGCGCGCGTCGAGCCACAGGCGGAAATCGAGCCCGGCGCGCAGCCAGCGCCGCACGCCCGCCACCCGCGCTCGCGTGACCAATGCCGCCGCGCACGATTCGGCCAGCACGATATCGTCATCGAGCGTCGCCAACGCACAGGCGAGGCCGAGCGCGATACAGCAGGCGACAGGCTCGCTTTCGTCAATGGGGTCACGAAACGCGCTGCGCAGCGGCGCCGCCACGTTGGGCTCGCCGGCCAGCCACTGGGTGACGGCCAGCACCGCGCGCGCGACCAGATGCAAAGACAGGCCGTAACCCGTTGCCATTGCGTTGGCTTCGTGGCAGGCGTCCTCGTCGAACGGCTCGGCGGCTGCGTCGCCGGCCAGTCCGACCACCGGCGCAAGGAGGCGGATCGCCGCGTCGTACTCGCCCGCATAGGCCCGCATGACCCCTTCGATACGCCGTGCGTTAACGCTGACCGCCGGCCATTGCGTGGCCGTGGCGATTTCACTGAAGGCCTGGCTCAGTTCGCGGCAGCGCGCCACCTCGCCGGCTTCCAGCGCGCCCATCGCGAGACTGAACAGCGCGCGCAAGCGGTAGGGCGTGTCGGCGCAGATATTCGCCAGTTCATACGTGCGCTGCCAGCTTGCGACGATCTCTTCCGCCTCGCCATGGCGCATCGTCAGGGCACGCGCGAGCACTGCGCGCAGACGCATCTCGTCGCGGATGCGCCGCATCGACGCGGTATCCACGCGCTCCAGCGCGGCACGGGCCCAGCCCACGTATTCGTCGACGAGCGAAAGCGTGACCCACACGGGCGCGGTATTGTCGAGCAGGTCCGCGCACAGTTCGACCTTGTCGGCGAAGACCGCCCATTCGAGTGCGGCGCGCAAGGCATCGATGTCGTGGCGGCTGTGCAACGCGCCGCCCGTCAGACCTGCACCGAAGCGCCGCTCCATGTCGCGCGCCACGAAATGCGCGTGATGGGCCGCTGCGTCGGTGCTCTCGCGGGTTCGTTCGAGCGCGTCCAGCGCGAAGCGGCGCACGGCTTGCGGCAGACGCAGGCGCAAGGCCCCGTCGCAATCCACCTCGTTGATGAGGCCGGCATCCACCAGTGCGCGCAACTGGTTTTCGAGCGCATCCGCCTCGCGCGGACCTGATTCGTAGTCCGTATCAAATGCACCTAGCACGGCGAGTGCGGCCTGCTGGGTAAACGCGTTGGCGAATACGCCGAGGCGGCGCAAGGTGATGCGCGTGGCGCTGTCGAGCGCTGCATACGAAAGCTCGATCATGGCTTGCACCATTACCGCACGCGGCAGCACGATGCGGCGTGCGCCGGTGCGGCGCGTCATCACGGCGTCGAGTTCCGCGGCGAAGGCAGCCAGCGCCGTTTCAACCGGCGCTCCGGCGCGCACTTGTGCGGCGACCGTCGCGGCGGCGAGTTCTACTGCGTAGGGCACCCCGTCGATGCGCCGGCACAGCAGCGACGCGGCCGCGAGCGTCGCTGGTGCGAAGTCTTGCGGGTCGAGTGCGGCCGTGCCGCAGCCGCCGGTTTTCAGACCATGACCGAGCCGCGTGAGCAGCAGATGCAGCGCGTCGTAATCGAGCATCGACTCCGCTTGCGGCGCGCCGTGGAGCGGCTCGGGCGGCACGCGCAAGGGCGCCACGGCGACGGTCGATTCGCCCGCAATGAAGAGCGGGGTCTCACAGGTGGCGACCACGTGCAGGCCGCGTGTCGCGGCAACGAGGGCTTCGATGGTCGCGCCCGCGGCTTCGCTCAGGTGGTCGCAATGATCGACGATCAGCAGCATGCGCCGTGCGCCGATCAGCGCGGCGAGGCGGGCCGGCTCCGCGAGTCCTTCGGCCTCGGCGGGACGCGCGTTCGGTTCCTGACCGACCGCGGCGGCGATGGCGTTGACGACCCGGTCGGGCTGCGCCAGCGACGCCAGCGCGGCGCATACCGCGCCGTCCGGGAAGTGCGAGGCGAGGCGCGTGGCGGCCTCGGTGGCGAGCCGCGTCTTACCGATGCCAGAGGCGCCGGTCAGCGTGACGATGCGGCGGGTCGGCACCAGCGCGAGCAGTTCGGACAGTTCCGCATGACGCCCGACGAACGGCGATGGGTCGATCGAATGCGAGCGCAGCGACGCCACGGCGCTGGTGGGTACGGGGGCGGGCGGCGGCGACGGCGCGAGTTCGGCGCCGGGCCGCGCCCCGCGCAAAAAGGTGGAGCGCACCGTGCCGAACGGCGGCGGCGACGCCACGCCGATTGCGGGGCCAAACGCGGCGGCTGCAGGTAACGCGACCGTGGCGCCGCTCGAAGCGCCTGCTGGCAGGAACGATGTGGCGAGCGACGCCGCAATGCTGCTGGCGCCGGCCGTACCCGCATCGAGCCCTGTATCGGGCGATTCGACGAGGCGAATCTCGCCCGCGAAGCGGTAGCCGCGTCCCGGCACGGTGACGATGAGGTCGCGCTCGTCGCTCAATGCCCGACGAATCGCCGAGATTTGCGCCTGCACCGTGTTGGCATCGATATTCGCGCCGGGCCAGACAATCTCGCGCAACTCCGCCGTCGACAGCACGCGGCCGCGCGCGTCGAGCAGAGCGGCCAGCACGGCAAAAGGGCGCGTGGCCAGTTCGATGACGGCGCCGTCGGCGATCAGAAGGCCGACCTCGCGCGCGAGCCAGAAGCGCGAGAAAGCGATCATCTGTCCCGTTAGCCGCGGTAACGACATCGAGGCATCTCCGGCGTAGTTGTTGTGTGGTCGGTCATCCGGCGGGGATCGCTGCCGGGGAAGCATCGTGACGCGCCGGGCTGCGGCTTTCGTCAGACCTATGCATTATCGCCTGAGAGCTGAACAATTGCTTGAGTCTGGAACACTTCTTCATCCATCGGGATTGCAGGGCGTTTGCTGCGCTGCGGCGTTTATGCGTCTTCGAGGCTCCATTCCAGCGTGCCGCGCAACCACGCTACTCCTTCATTGGGCGGCTCCGGCAAAGCGGGGACAGGACGCGTGCGTGCGTACAGGTAGCTGTTATCGGCAATCAGGTTGCGGTTGGGACGCGGTTCGTGATTCCTCAGGAGTGCTTCCTGAACGAAACCGAGCCGCTCCATGCTGCTGTGCGCGGCGCCGTCGACCGCGCAGCACGCGAACAGCCGGTACACGCCCGGCTGTTCGATTAGCCAGTCGAGCAGATCCTGCAGCGCCAGAATGCCCGCGCGCCGCCGCCGTGCTCCGCCGAGTCTGCTGATAATGACGCCCACTTCGATGCGTGGCAGCGCCGGTTTCAGTTCGATCAGCGCGGTGAGGCGGCCGGTCTGCCTGCATTCGAGCGCGTAGCGGATCAACGTGCCGTCCTGCCAGCCGCGCAGCGCTTCGTCGATGAACAGGGCAGTCTGCTCGACGCTGCGATGGCGCGGCACCGGCAAGTCGCGCATCGTGCCGGCGTCGCCGAGCATCTGGTCGAACAGGGCGGGCGCATCGGCTGGCGTGAGTGGGCGCAGCAGCAGAGACGGCGTTTCCATTGTTTCGAGCGGGACGAAGCGCATGATCGGATCCGGTGAATGAGGCTGCTCCGTAGTGTGCCGGCAAGCCGCGTCGGGCAGACGGCGCGGTGCGAAACGGCGAGCGCGGGGGCGAAGCGCGCGTGCGGGCCTGTCCCTTCGAGGGCGGCTTCGCGTCGGGTGACGCGGTTTCGCGCCGGGCGGCGTGTGCATGCGGACGCAGCAGTATGGTCGGAGAGGATGCGAGTCATATTGTTCCTGCGCCCGCGCTGCTTTCATCGCGACTGGGCGCGGTGCAACCCGTAGTTTCAACCCGCAGTTCCATCAGGAGCCAGCACCATGACGAAAACTCCGTCGATCGGCGGTCACAGCAGCCTCGCGCCACTTGCGGATGCCGTCACGCCGTCTTCTACGCCGGTGGGCGGCGGCAAGGCTGCTGAAACCGGTGCACAGGCCGGTCCGCAAGGGGGCGCCGTGCTGAACGGCCTGAATGCGCTGAAAACTGGCGGCAAGTCTTCGGGTGGCGGTGCGCGTGCGTCGTTCGCGGCAAAACCTTCCACCACCGAACGCGGCGGCACGCCATACGTGCCCGGTGGGCCTGGCTCGAAGACCAGCGTGAGCGGGCGCGTCAGCAACCTGCTGCACGATGCATCGGCGCGGCTCGGGAATATGGGCGGCGGACGACTTGGCGGGCTGCTGCAGAATGCTTCGGCGGTGTCGAGTAATGTCGGGGGGCTCGCGCAGGCGGGGGCTGGGCTCGTCTCGGCGGGGATGAGCGTGGTCGGTTCGATCATGCAGATCGAGCAAGCGGAGGCCAGTGAGATCGCCAAGATTGCCGAAACGGGCGCACAGAATGTAGAAAACGCCGCGAAGGGCTGATGGGAAGCCAGGGGCTTTAAGCCGTTTCGGAAGCCCTTTTAGCGATTTAGGCCCTTGCCTGGCCGCTCAATCCTGCCTGGGCCCATTTAACCGTTCAAGCCCGCAACCAGAAGAACTCGCCCGAGGCGACGCCTTCGAACATTTCGTCGTTCGATTCCACGATGTTTTGCCGCCAGTAGCGGCCATGTTCGGCGTAGTGCGCGAGCAGATCGGCAAGCGCCTCGCCGTTCAGGTCGTCGGAGAACGGCAGACGCAGCACTAGAACGACGCCGCCCGAGTCGGTGTCGAGTCCCAGTTGCGCCTGGTCTTGTGCATAGATCAGCAGATTGGCTTCGAGCATCAGCCGAAATACCGCGAGCGTGCGCCCGGCTGTCACCGTGCCGAAGTGGAAATTGGCGTACATCGCGTCGATGTCGCGCTCGAAGTAATCGAGCCGCACGTCGAAGCCTTCGACTTCGATCGAGCGCGTGCGCAGGACGTGGTCGGCGTCGCCGAGACCGACGGTCGCGCACAGATCGGCGATCAGCTGGGTATAGCGCTCACTGCTCATGCCTGAACCTCGATAACGCAGCGAAAGACGGCCGATGCACGCACGGGACATGCACCGGCCGCGTCGACGGCGCACCGCCCCACGCGCAAACGCGCAGCGATGCGCCTGCCGGGCTAAGGCCGCTTAGCTGCCTTGCGCGGCGCTCTTGACGTTGCTGGCACCGCTCTTGGCGATATCGGAGACCGATGCGTACATGCTCTGCTCGACCTGCATCTGAGCAGACATTTCGGTCATCTGGTCCATCTCGCTGGTGAGACCTTGCATCATCGAGCCTGCGCTTCCTACGGACATGAGAACCTCCAGTGGGTGTGGAACGAAAAGTGGCCTACATCGAGACCTGCTGCCGTGCCGGCCGTTGTGGCCGCATACCGGCACAGCTAGCGCGTTGACCGGGCGCGGCCGCCATCATGACCGCCGCGCGCCGGCAGGGGGCTCCCGTCAAGCGAGTGCGGCGCCCTGTTTTTCCTGAAGCCGCGCCAGCACGCGCGACGCAGCCAGAAAGCCGCGATACAGCTTCGCCAGATTGTTGCGATCGAGGTCGCTCGCGCCTTGCGTCTCGCTGATCTGCTGGGCGGTCTTGTCGAGCGCGTGACGGATGGCTTCGATGCGCGGCGCGCCGGCCGGGTCGGCGAGCCTCTTCGGCAAGTCGTTGAAGTCGCTGCTATAGGGTTCGAGTTGCTCGTACATATCGATCTCCTGGGTTTCCTGAGTGAGAATCAGCCTGCCGGGCCGTGTTGCCTCGCGGACGACGGCGCGGCGGCTGCCGGCAGGGTGGCGGGGTCGGGCAGCGGCACGCCTGCGTCGGCGCTGCGGCTGACGGTGTCGTTGTCGGTGCTGGAGGTGGCGTTCACGTTGGCTGCCGTGGCCGTGCTGGCGGCGCTGGCGGCATTTGCAGCGTTTGCCGCAGCCGCGTCGCTATCCGAGGCGCCTGCGGGTGGATCGACCGCGTAGATGTGCTTGACGCCGTCGGGCGTTTCGGCATATTTGACGTCGTCCGATGAAATCATTTCGGAGTACGACGCTTCGGCGGGAGCATCCACGGCGCCGGCGGTTTCGGACGCCTGCACCACGATGCCCCGGACATTGGCGTCCAGGTCCGCGCGCACCCGCGCGAGCGCGGCATCGAGACTGGCGCGGCTGCTGACCTTGCCGGTCACCGCGAAGGTGCCGCCGCCCTGATATTCCACGTGTGCGCCCGCAATCCCCAGCGAATCCTCGATGCTGCGCGCATCGTTTTGCGCGACATCGTAATTGCGCGAGATGCCGTTCTCCGCAATGCGTTCGAGCAGGGTGCGCACGGCCTCGTCGTCGGCGGCGGTGGCCACCATGCCGGTTACCACCACGGTGCTACCTAGCGCATGCGCATGCAGGCCGCTCACGTGCGCGGCGGCGAGCGCTTCGCTGACACGCTCCGCGCGCTCGTCGGCGTTGTGCGGCAGCGCTGCGCGGCTCATCTGCGTGGTGGTCAGCAGCGATACGGCGACGATCACGATCCCAAGCGCGAAGCAGGCCACCACGGCGCCGACATAGCGGTGTCGCTTTTTGCGCTCGGCCGCGAAGCGCGCTTCGGCGGGGCGTGTAAGCAGCGTGGAAAGCAGATCGAGATCCGAGGGCCATGCTGCATCGTCGGCGCCGATGCACAGGATGGTGTCGTCGAACTGCATGGGCACGAAATCGACCAGCAGGATGACTTCTTCCTGCGTGACGGGAAGATTCGGCGAGCTGTTGGCCAGCGCGGCGTCGGTGTTTGCCGCTTGCGGCGCGCTTGCGTGATCGGGCGCGAGGCGCTGCGCACTCACCACGCCGCTGGCGTCGACGTGCAGCAGCGTATCCGCGCCACGCCAGTCGGCGAGGCGGATGTCGGCATCGTCGTCCGCGCCGATGCGATGCGTCCCCGGCGTGAGCTGCAGTTGCGCTCCCGCGTGGACGCCCGTCAGTATCCGCAGCAGTTTCATCGTGCTCGCACAGGGTCGGTGAGAAGGGATCCGGTGGCGGCGCCGCACGGCGCTCCAGCCTTGCCGGCTCGATCGACCCTAATGTAGGCGTTTGAAAGCGGATGTTCGCGCGGGGATGCGAAGGCGGCGCGTCGGATGCGAAGCGCTGGGGGAGGCGGCGGCTTGTGCCTCGATGCCGCGTGACGTCTCGATGGCCCGGCACGATGACGCTATGAATTAGCGTATCGATTTCGCGTATCCGCTTCTTTATCCATCCAGTCCCGACGCTTCAAAAATCTCGCGCAGCCATTGCGCGAATACTCTGACCCGCGACGAAAGCTGACGGTTTTGCGGATACAGCACGGATACGGGCATCGGCGGCGGTGGCAGATCGGCGAGCACGATCTTCAGCGTGCCCGCCGACAACTCGCCCGCCACCCGATAACGCGGCACCTGCACCATGCCGAGCCCGGCCACGGCAGCGCCCGTGTAAAGATCCGCGCCGCTCACCGACACCACCGATGGAAGCTGCATCTCGACCACTTCGCCATCGACCGTGAATTCCAGCGGCAATGCCCGTCCCGAGGCGCTGGAGATGTAGTTCACCGCCTGATGGCCTTCGAGTGCCTGCAGCGTCGCCGGTTCACCGAAGCGCGCGAGGTAAGTGGGACTCGCCACGGTCACCTGGGCCATGGTCGCGACGCGCCGCCCCACCATCGACGAATCCTGCAGCGTCCCCGCCCGCAACACGCAATCGACGCCCTCGCGCACGAGGTCGACCAGACGGTCGTCCTCGCCGATATGCAACTCGATGCCGGGATATTGCGCGACGAACTCGGGCAAGGCGGGCACGACAAAGTTTTTCGCCAGCGTCCCCTGCACGTTCGCGCGCAGCAATCCCTTCGGCGCGACGTCGCGGAACGAGCCCTCCGCTTCTTCCAGATCGGCCACGAGGCGCACGCAACGTCGATAAAACGCCTCGCCGTCATGCGTCAGACGCACCGTGCGCGTGGTGCGTTCGAGCAGGCGCGTGCCGAGCCGCTCCTCCATGCGCTGCATCAGGTTGGTGACGGTGGCGCGCGGAATCTGCAGGTCGTCGGAGGCGCGCGTAAAGCTGCCGCGCTCGGCGATCCGGATAAACACCTGCATTTCCTGAAATCGGTCCATACGGGGCTCGTGCGGTCTATTGTTAATGTGAATGGAATGATGATACCAGCCGGCTCGTAATTATCTTTGCAATCGAATGGTCGAAGATACGTTTATCCATTCAGTAACTTGAATCACTCACGGCAAGGAGCACATCATGACCATTACCCAAAACAGCCAGGTTGCCATCGTGACGGGCGCATCGCGCGGGATTGGCGCTGAAGTGGCGCGCCGGCTCGCCCGCGGTGGATTCGCGGTTGCCATCAATTACGCGTCGAGTTCGAAGGAAGCCGACGCGCTGGCCGTCGAACTCTCGGCGCAAGGGACCAAGGCGATTGCCGTCAAGGCCAACGTGGCCGACGCCGGCGAAGTCCGCGCGATGTTCGGGACCGTCGAACAGCAACTCGGCAAGATCGACGTGCTGGTGAACAATGCCGGCGTGCTGAAAGCGCTGCCGCTCGCCGAAACCTCCGACGCGCTGTACGACCAGACTTTCGACATCAACGTGCGCGGCACTTTCAACACACTGCGCGAAGCCGCGGCGCGCATGAACGAGGGCGGGCGCATCGTCAATTTTTCGAGCACGACGCTCGCGCTGAATATGCCGGGCTACGCGATCTACAACGCGACCAAGGCGGCGGTCGAAGCCTTCACCCGCGTCTTCGCGAAAGAATTGCGCGGCCGCCGCATCACAGTGAACGCGGTTGCGCCCGGCCCGGTCGCGACCTCGCTGTTCCTCGACGGCAAAACTGAAGAGCAGATCAAGACCTTCGCGAATATGCCGCCGTTGCAACGCCTGGGCGAGCCCGAGGACATTGCCGCCGTGGTCTCGTTCCTCGCTGGAACCGACGCCGGCTGGGTCAACGGCCAGATTCTGCGTGCGAATGGCGGCCTCGCCTGAGGCTAGAGGTGCGCGGGCGGCACGCGTTGCGTCGCGGTCTATTTGTCGGGACTCGCGGATCGCAGTGGAAAAATGCACATGGCGGCGATCAGGCCGATCGCGCCGCCGAGCAGCGTCTCCCACGCGCGCGCCGCCAGCAGGGGGATCGAATGCACGCCGCTTGCCGCCAGCGTGACGATCAGCGTGAAAGCGAACGCGCCGCAGGCGATGTCGTAGCGCTCCGGCAACGCCATTGCGTAGATGACCATGGCGATGGCGGCCGCCGCCCAAATCAGCAGCGGCGCATGTTCAGCGACGGGCAGGCAGGCCAGGCCGAGCGGAACGCCGATCAAGGTGCCGATAATCCGGCGCCGCACGCGCTGTATCGTGCCGGTTGCCGAACCGGCGACGACATACGTGCACGCGGTAATCGCCCATGCGGATTCTTCGAGGCTGATCAGCCTGTTTAGCAGACAGATCGCCAACGCGCCGATGGCCGCCTGCAAGCCCATGAAGAACTGCGGCGAGCATCCGCCCGGCAAGGGATTCGGTAAAGGCGCGAGCGCCGCCGCGATGACGGGCCGCTCCGCAGGCCCGCTCAGCATGCGCGGCACGACCGACGCCAGTGCGGCGATCAAGGTGGCGACGGCAATCGCCCATAGATCGGTGGCGGTTAAATGCGTGCCGTATGCGAGTAACTCGCCGATGTAGATTTGCGATCCGACGCCGGCGCCAAGCACACCGAAACGTTTGAGGTAGCCCACCAGAAATGCGCCGATCACCAGCGCCAGTTCGGAGGCGCCTCGACCCATGAGTTGCAACGGATTCGATAGCAGTACGAACAGAATCGCGCCTAAAGCGGCAGCGCCGCTCAGCAGGATCAGATCGCGGCTCGATTCGGCGCGGGTTGTTTTGCCTTCGGAGACGCTGGCCCATAACGCGAAGCTGCCGGCGAGGTAGCCCAGCGAGACGCTGCCAGGCACGCTGTGGGCGATGTCCTGCAGCGTCCCAAGGGCGGCTGCGATGCCGTAAGCGGTGACGAGCCGCAGGCCTTTGATGCGACGGTGGGTACCAGGGTCGACACGATCGAGCCAGCCGCTGGCGGCAGCGGCCGGCTGCAACAGGCCGTGCGGCGGCGTTGTGCCTGGATCGGCGGGACGTTGTGGGCGGCTGTCCATGGTGGCGTCCATGAAGGGTTCCGGGGAACACGTGAACGGCAATGCCAATGGAAATGGCAATGCGGGAATTATCCACGCAGTCTGCGGGCGACGAGACGATTCTATGGGAGGAGGCCAATGACAATCGTAACCGCCATCCGCGCCCCATGCCGACAGGTTAATCGAAAGCGGCGGATTAGATCCCGCATTGCCGCTTCAAACTTCGTCGCGCTCATACGTCGCCACAAGATAATCCATCAGCACTCTCACTCGCTTCGGCACCCGCCGGCCGGCCGGATAAACCAGGTGAATCGGCACTCGTGCGGGCTGCAGTTCCGGCAACAGCACCTGTACCTCGCCCGAGCGGATCTCTGCCGCGAGCAGCCAGAACGGCGCCTGCGCGATACCGAGCCCGCACAACACCGCTGCACGCACGTGCTCCGCGTCACCCGTCATCAGCGAGCCGTGCGGAACATAGGAAACCGTCTCCCGCCCGGTTCTAAGCGACCACGGATAACGCTCGCGGCCTTTCGCAAACACGATGCAGCTATGCCGGTCCAGATCGGCAAGGCGCTGCGGCGCGCCTTTTGTGGCGAGATATTCAGGACTCGCCACCAGCACGAAATCCGTCTCGGACAACTTCTTCGCCGTAAGCGACGAATCGACCAGCCGTCCGTGCCGGATCGCCAGATCGACGCCGTCGCCCACCAGGTCGACCTGCCGCTCCGAGACCGACAACTCGATCGCGACCTCGGGATACTGTCGAAAGAACTCGGGCAGTAGCGGCGTAATGCAAAGCCGGCCGTGCGCGGGCGCGGTATTGATCCTGACCACGCCGCGTGGCGACTGCTGGCGCGCTCCCACGGAAGATTCGAGGGCGTCGACGTCGTCCACGAGCTGCTTGGCCGACTCGTAAAAGGTTTGTCCCGCCTCGGTGATCACCACCTGCCGCGAGGTGCGCAAAACGAGTTGCGCGCCGAGATGCCTCTCCAGCGCGCCGATCTGCTTGCTGACGGCGGGCTGCCCGATGCCTTCCTCGCGTCCCACCGCAGAAAAGCTGCCGCATTCGACGAGGCGTACAAACAGGCGAATCGCATCCAGTCGGTCCATATCACGTACCTGCATCAATTCCGAAGTGGAATGGATGGTATGTCGTAAAGCAGCGTTTCGACAATAGATGAATTTGCTTATGTTATGGGCTGTGCCATCCACTACACCCTGGAAAAAGGATCTGAGCGATGAAAGCGATTTGCGTCACACCCTCCCGCGAACTGGAAGTGCGCGATATTCCCATGCCGGCCGAAGCCGCGCCGGGCCATGTGCTGATCGACATGGAGGCCTCGGCGATCAACCATGGCGACAAGACGTTCCTGAGAATGCCGAACGCAGCCGGCAATCCGTTTGCCCTTGGCCAGCATGACGTGTGGGGCGCGTCGGGCGCGGGACGGGTGGTGGCGGTGGGCGCGGGTGTCTCGGCGCACTATGCGGGTAAGCAGGTGGCGGTCTACCGTTCCTTGAGCAGAAGCCCGCAGAGTATCGGGCTGTGGTGCGAGCGGGCTCAGGTGCCTTATACGGCATGCCTGATATTGCCGGACCAGGTGCATGCTAAGGACTACTGCGGTTCACTAGTCAACGTCATGACGGCCTATGCTTTTCTTGAAGAGATCGGCGAAGCCGGCCACCGGGGCGTGATCATCACGGCAGGGAATTCGGCGACCGGATATGCAATGGCCGCGCTCGCGCGCAGCCGTAAGCTGCCGGCGATTTTTATCGTGCGCACCGATGCCGCGCGCGAGTCGCTCATCAGATCAGGGGCGCAGTACGTGCTCGTATCGACCCGCGAAGGCTTTACCGACGCGCTCGGCAAGTTGTCCGCGGAGCTGGGTACGACTGCGGTCTTCGACGGCGTCGGCGGCGATCTGGCCGGGAAAATAGCCCCTTGCCTGCCGATGAATTCGACGCTCTACTTCTACGGTTTTCTCGACGGCGCCACGCCGGTCGCCATTCCGACCGTGCTCTTCATGATGAAGAATCTGATCATGCGGCGTTTCAGCAATTTCGAAAGCAGGACGGTGAAGGAGCCCGCGAAGCTCGTCGCGGCGTTGACCGCGCTCGAAAGTCTGATCGACGATCCGCTGTTCACGACGAAAATCGGCAAGACGTTCAGTTACGATCAGATCGACCAGGCCATGGCTTATGAGTCGCGCGAGGGAGCCAAGGCAGTCCTGGTTGCGTAGGGAATGGCATGCGGCGTCTTCCGCCACCGCCTTCGCTTCTTGATAGACTTGCGACCTTGGAAAAATCGCGGGGAAACGGGTGAGCCTCGAGGAATACTACAGGCGGCTGGACCTGCCGGAAACGGCATCGCAAGCGGACGTCAAACGTGCTTACCGGCGTCTGCGGGCGAAATACCATCCGGACCGCAACAAGGGCCGTGAGGTTAGCGTCGAACCGGTTTTCAAGCGCATTCAGGAAGCCTTCGAAATCCTGACCGGCAAGCGCAAAGCGCCGCTGGTCACGGCGTCCGCTTCAACTGCGGGCAGCGAGCGCTATCCGGACACCGCCGCGCGCGAGCCGCGCAGCGGTCCGCCGATGCGCGGCGCCAACTGCCTCGTCGAACTTTTCGTGCCGCTCGAAGCCGCCATTCACGGCGGGGAGGTCGAGGTGAGTTACGCGGTGAACGGGCCGTGCCGGCAATGCCAGCAGCGCGGTTCGGAGTGCGCGCCATGCTACGGGAGCGGCCAGTCGGTGTCGGGCAGGCGTTGCAGCGCCTGTGGCGGAACCGGCCGGCCGCCGGCCACGGATCAATGCTCCATGTGTCGCGGCAGCGGAATCGGCACGTATCGTAAGTCGGAAGCCGTCAAGGTGCCAGCAGGGGCATGGGACGGGCAGCGGCTGGTTGTCGAAGGCGGCGGCCATCCCGGTGCGAATGGCGGCCCCTGGGGCGACGCGATTTTTTCAGTGGTGATTGTGTGCGGCGCGGACTTTCATCGCGACGGGTTGAATCTCGCCTGCGAGATTCAAGTCGATTTCGTGACGGCGACGCTCGGCGGCAGTATCGAAGTGCCGATTTTGGGGCAGCCGTTGCAGATCGCGATTGCGCCGAACGCCCACGCGGGCAGCACGATCCGTCTTCCCAAGCGCGGTCTCGCGGATCGCAACGGCATGCGCGGCGACCTCACATTGCAACTGGTGCTGACGATGCCGGCGGCGGCCTCCTATCTGAGCGACGACGAACGGCAACGCCTGCGCGAGATGTTTGCCGACGCCGAGCGTCGCGCCATGCACGTTGCCGCACCACGTTAGCGCGACAGCGCCGCGCGCTTTACGTCCTGCGACCCGCTTTCTTTTTCTGGTCGTAAATCAGTGCGCCGGTTTCGACCGGAATGAACGGCGCCTGAAAATGGTTGATCAGAAAGTCGATAAAGGCCCGCGCGCGGGCGGTCTGGTTGCGCTGGCTGGGGTAGTAGACGAACAGATCCGCCGACGGCAGCACGATATTCGGCAAAACCAGTTTGAGCCGGCCGCTTTGCACGTATTTCGCCAGATCCCACTCCGAGCGGATCAGGATGCCGTGGCCATCGAGCGCCCAGCGCAGCACGATGTCGCCATCGTTGCTGGACAGCGCGCCTTTCACCTTCAGCGCTTCGGCGTGATCGCCTTGCATATAACGCCACACGCCATAGGCATCGTCGTTTTGACGGTGGATGATGCAGCGGTGCCGCACCAGATCTTCCACGCGCTCCGGCGTGCCGAAGCGTTCCAGATACTTCGGCGAGGCGCACAGAAAGCGCCGGTTGCTCATGATGCGTCGCGCGCTCAGCCGGCTGTCGGGCAGCGTGCCGAAGCGGATCGCCATGTCGAAGGCTTCTTCGACCAGATCGATGGGACGGTCGGTCACTTCGAACTGGATCTCCACGTTGGGAAAGCGCTTGGCGAATTCGGATACGAGCGGCGCGATGGTCGTGCGCCCAAAGCCGAGGGTCGCGTTGACGCGCAGCAGGCCGTGCGGATCGGAGCGGGCGCCGGAGATTTCGTCTTCCATTTGCCGCACCTGGCCGACGATCTGCGTCGCATAGCGCAGATAGGTCTCGCCTTCCGGCGTCAGACTGACACTGCGGGTAGTGCGATTGACGAGGCGCGCCCCCAGTTTTTGTTCGATCAACCCGAGCCGCCGGGTAGTGGCCGGCGGCGTGAGATCGAGCGCGCGCGCCGCGCCGGACAGGCTTTTGAGCCGGGCGAGCAGGATGAAGAATTCGAAGTCCGAGGTCGAGTCGCTGGACACTTCAGTTATTCACTAAAAGTAAAAGATGAAATGAATATAAGTGAATTCTAACCGCCCGGTTCGCCGATAAGCTAGTTTCCTTTGCAGCCGGACGCCGGCATGCACGCACGGCGTGCTCCATGCGCCCCGCGTGCCGTGCGTGCATTATCAGGTACTCAATAGTCAGGAGACGCCGTCATGAGAATCGTTGAAATCCGCGAACAGACCGTTCCGATCAGCTCGCCCATCCGCAATGCCTATATCGACTTCAGCAAGATGACGCTGAGTCTCGTCGCCGTGGTGACGGACGTGATTCGCGACGGCAAGCCGGTGGTCGGTTATGGCTTCAATTCGAACGGCCGTTATGGCCAGGGCAAGCTGATGCGCGAGCGCTTCATTCCGCGCATTCTCGAAGCTGACCCCGCCACCCTCGTCAACGGTGCAGGCGACAACCTCGATCCGCACAAGATCTGGGCCACCATGTTCACCAACGAAAAGCCGGGCGGCCACGGCGAGCGGTCGGTGGCGATCGGCACCATCGACATGGCGATCTGGGACGCCGTGGCGAAGATCGAAGGCAAGCCGCTGTTCCAGTTGCTGGCCGACCGTTACGGCAATGGCCAGCCGGACCGCAAGATTTTCGTCTATGCGGCGGGCGGTTATTACTATCCGGGCCAGGACCACGGCAAGCTGAAAGACGAAATGCGCAGCTATATCGACCGCGGTTATACGGTCGTGAAGAAGAAGATTGGCGGCGCTTCGCTCGACGAAGATCTGCGCCGCATCGATTCGATTCTGAGCGTGCTGGGCGACGGACAGAAGCTCGCTGTCGACGCCAACGGCCGCTTCGATCTCGACACCGCTATTCAATACGCCAAGGCTTTGTCGCAATACGATCTGTTCTGGTATGAAGAGCCGGGCGACCCGCTCGACTTCGAATTGCAGGCCACCCTGCGCAACTATTACGACAAGCCGATGGCGACCGGCGAAGACCTGTTCTCGATGCAGGACGCGCGCAACCTGATCCGTTACGGCGGCATGCGTGCGGACCGCGACTGGTTGCAGTTCGATTGCGCCTTAAGCTATGGCCTTGTCGAATATCTGCGCACGCTCGAGATGCTGCATCAGCATGGCTGGTCGGCAAGCCGCTGCATTCCGCATGGCGGCCACCAGATGTCGCTGAATATCGCGGCAGGGTTGGGTCTCGGCGGCAACGAGTCCTATCCGGACCTGTTCCAGCCGTATGGCGGCTTCCCGGATGGCGTGAAGGTGGAAAACGGTTTCATCACGATGCCCGATCTGCCCGGCATCGGCTTTGAAGGTAAGGCCGACCTTTACGCCGAGATGAAAAAGCTCTCGGCGTAAGCGGTGAAAGCGCGCAGGTGCTTTCAAACGCCACGGCGAACTGACATAAGCCAGGCGTAGTGTTCATAACAATAGATGAAAGCAATGCAGGCGAAACAGGAACGGGCTCGCCACGGCGGCCCGGCCTGATTTTCATTAGAAGATGCCACGCATAGGAGACAGTCATGCGGGTTTCAAGGATCGGAAAAACACTTTCCAGGCTTTATGTCCAGGTGTTGATCGGCATTGTGGCCGGTGTGTTCGTCGGGCATTTTTATCCTGACGTCGGCTCCCAACTCAAGCCGCTCGGCGACCTGTTCATCAAACTGATCCGGATGCTGCTGGCGCCGATCATCTTCGCCTCCGTCGTGGTGGGCATCGCCCGCATGAGCGATCTGCATGAGGCGGGGCGGGTGGGCGTCAAGGCAATCGTTTACTTCGAAATTGCTTCGTCGATTGCGCTCGCGGTAGGCCTCGTCATCGTCGACGTAATCCGGCCGGGCAGCGGCATGAACATCGACGCCGCGCATATCGACAGTTCAGGCATCGCCTCGTACACGCACGCGGCGCAGCAGCACGGCATGCTCGATTTCTTTATGAGCATCGTGCCCAACAGCATTGTCGGCGCGTTCGCGAATGGCGACATGCTGCCCATCATCTTCTTTTCGGTGCTGCTCGCGGTGGCGTTTGCCAAGCTGGGGCCGCGCACCGCGCCGTTCGTCGATATGCTGGACATGCTGCTGCAAGGCATGTTCGGCGTCGTGCGAATCGTCATGTATGTCGCGCCCATCGGCGCGTTCGGCGGCATGGCCTTCACCATCGCAAGGTACGGCATCGGCACGCTGGCATCGTTCGGACAACTGATGTTGTGTCTTTACCTGACGTCGGTGTTCTTCGTGGTGGTGGTGCTGGGTCTCGTGATGCGCATGAGCGGGCTGTCGCTGTGGAAGTATCTCCGCTATATCAAGGACGAAATCTTCATTACGCTCGGTACGGCGTCGACCGAAGCCGTGCTGCCGCAGATGCTGATCAAGATGGAAAAGCTCGGCTGCTCGCGGCCGGTGGTGGGGATGGTGCTGCCTACGGGCTATACCTTCAACGCCGACGGCACCGCGATCTATCTGACCATGGCTTCGATGTTCGTGGCGCAGGCGCTGAATATCCCGCTGACGATCTGGGATCAGCTGCTGCTGCTCGGCGTGATGCTGCTGACCTCCAAAGGGTCGGCGGGCGTGGCGGGAGCGGGATTTGTGGCGCTGGCCGCGACCTTGTCTTCCATGCACAAGATTCCCGTGTCCGGCCTCGTGCTACTGCTGGGCGTGGACCGCTTTCTCAACGAGGCGCGTGCCGTGACGAACCTGATTGGCAATGGCGTGGCGACCATCGTGGTGGCGCGTTGGGAAGGCGCGCTCGATATGAATCAGGCCCGCGCGATGCTCGACCGCAACTCCGATACGAGCCTCGATACGTTGCAAGCCATCGACGACACGCCAACCGGGCGGACCGCCGCAACCGATACACTGGCGACACCGCATACGCATTGATCAGCATGCCTGACGGTGTAACAAAACGGACATGACACACATCATGTCCGTTTTTTTCGGGCTCGCCTGGTTTCTTAGTTCGAATTCGAGCCCAGCAGGATCATGCTGTGGAGCCTGGAAAGCGCCTGCTGCCAGCCGCCGCTGTTTTGCTCGGCTTCGTCATCGGCCAGGAAAGGTTTCAGCAAGCTAAGCAGATCTTGCGAGCTGGACGTATTGTCCGGCGTGGTGGTATTCGACATCAGCACACCCCGCACGTATTCGGAAACCGTGGTGGTTTTGCTCGACGACTGGCTGAGCGACGCGCTCAGCAGTTTGCCTTCTTCCGTGGCGAGGCTGACCGTGCTGCTTTCTGCATCGTCGACCTGGTCGTAGTCGTAGGTCTGCGACGACGTCGCCGGGGTGAGATCCACCGGGCCGCCCGAGAGCGACGTGTGGAACGAGGCCTTCAGTAGCGATTGCTGGGTTTGCGTGATCGAGCCTGCCTCCGCATCGCCCTGCAGTTGCGTGCTTTGCGAAACCTGGTAGGAGAAGCTGTCCGTTTGATCCGGCAGTAACGGATTGGACGACACGGTGGTGTCGGTAATCGAGGCGGTGAAATCGGGCAGGCCCGTCAGCATGGACTGGTCTGCCTGGGCGAGCCACGGCGCGTATGCCGTACCCGGAAGCTGTTGGGTCGACGCACCATCGGTGCTGTTCAGTTGCGTGAACGCGTCCTTGAACAGCGACATCAATGCGGTGTTGCCGTGGCCCTCGGCGTCGGCGCTATCGAACTGCTTCAGATAGCTGGCGACGGCCTGATTCTGTTGCGCGGTCGAACCGAGGATGGCGGAATCGCTGCCCGTATCCAGCGAGAGGTTGATCGTGCCGGCCGAGTCCGTCAGGTTCACGCTTTTCGTCTTGCTGTTGAGCGCGACGTTAGCCGAGATATTGTTCGATCCTTCGCCCGTCACACTGACCTGCAGATTCACCGACGACAACACCGACGGATCGTACTGCATCAAACCGCTCAGATTGAGCGACGGCGGCGTGCCGCTCAGACCGTCGATAGCCTGCTGGAAGCCGGTGGCGAGCTTGGCGAGCGCGCTGCGTTCGGTGCCGCTCAGGCTGCCGCTGCTGTTCACGCTCACCGACAGCGTGCCGTCTTCGCTGTCCAGCTCGATATCCACGCTCTTGCCGCTCGCCGTCTGCACGGTCAGCTTGATTTCGCCTTGCGCCCCTTGCGCGCCGAGTCCGTTTGCGGGCATGCCGCCAGGCGTCGTGGCCGATACCGACTGCGAGAAATTGCTGCCGGTGGTGTTAAAGCGATCGAGCAGGGCGCTTCCGAGACCGTAGAACTGCCCGGACATGGTGCCGGACATATAGTCGCCCGCCATCACCTGAGAGACCGCGTCGGTGTTACTGCCGGCCCAGCTGATGACAGGCGCCGCGCCCGCTAATGTGCCTTCCGGCGTGTAGACGAGCGGCGCTTCGCCGAGCGGCGACGGAATCGTGACAATGGTCGAGCCGATGACGGCATCGGCCGAGGTGGCGGCGCTCGCAGCCAGGCTGTTCGCCGTGCTCGCCGAAGGCGTCAGCGCTGAAAGAAGACCTGCGTTCAATGACGATATGGTGGTCATGGTGCGGTGCGTTTATTTTTTCGGTGGTCGATGCGGTCGTCTGGCGGACGGGCGGCCTATCAGCCGGTATATCGTCAGGAAACTGAAAATCTTTAGGCTTGAAGCGATCTTTGCCGGGACACGCCAGGCGGAGCAGACGCGGGGCCGCTATTTAGGCCGCGGAATGTGGGACGTGGATGCAACGGGAGGCGGTAAGGTAAAGTAGCCGGATAAAACCAGCAGAGCCAATAAACCGGGGGCATCGTGTTGCCAGACTTTTGCAGAAAAGCGCTTCTTTATGCGTGTGTCCTGTTCGCAGGCTGTGCCTCGCCTTTAAGCGCGGTCCATGCGCAATCCGCCACGCAATTCCATAACGAGCAGGAGGCGCGGCAGCATTGCCCGAAAGACACCGTCGTATGGGTCAATACCAAAACCGGCGTGTATCACTTCAAAGGCCAGCGTTGGTATGCCAATACGAACGAGGGCGCCTATGAATGCCGTAAAGAGGCAGATGGCGAAGGGGATCGCGCGACACGCAATGGGCAATAGGCGTATAAGCTACGCGCCGTTGCGCATGCCGCGAAGACGCGGGTTATGCCCGTAGACTGCTCACGACAAGACGAAAACATTCAAAATGCATGACTTCCCCGACAATCTGGGTCTCACGACGGATCTATTGCTGCACATGGAAACGGGCGTGGTCGAATCGCGCGATGACTATATCGTCGTTCGCACGCCCGACGCCCCCGACTACTTTTTCGGTAATGTGCTCGTGCTGCAACAGCGCCCCGCGCAAAGCGATCTGAAGCGGCTTGAGCGCGATTTTGCGCGGCTAATCGGCACGCCGCCGCGAATCGCGCATCGGACCTTTACCTGGCCGGAAGCGGCGGACAGCGTAATTGACCTCGACGCTTTCGTCGAACGAGGCTATGGCGCAACGGTGTACCGTGTGCTGACGGCTCACCCCGACGAGATATCGGCGGTTGCGACCAACCCCCTGGTCGAAGTGCGTCCCTTTTCCACGCAGCAGGATTGGGACACCTGGTCCCAGATGCAACTCGCGGATATGTCAAATCCGCAGGACCCCACCTCGCAGCGCTACATGGCCTATCAGCAAACGGCTCACCGTCAGTTGATCGACCGTGGCCTGGGAAACTGGTGGGGCGCTTTCATCGGCGGCGAACAGGTGGGAAGTCTTGGCCTGTTCTTTCTTGATGGCATTGGGCGCTTTCAGTCGGTGGTGACTGCGCAGACGCATCGAAACCAGAAGGTCTGCAGGACTCTGGTGAGCGAAGTGATCAAACTGAACGCGCGGCGTTCGGACCGGCTCGTCATGGTGGCAGATGAAACCTATCACGCCGGTGCGATATACGAGGCGTTAGGATTCCGGCGGCAAGGACGCTTTGCGAGCTTATGTTATGAGCCGCGCACCTCAGCGGCGAGCTGATTGCGGTCCGAGCGATTTTTGCCAGGTA
This sequence comes from Paraburkholderia sp. BCC1885, assembly GCF_900996235.1. Taxonomy (GTDB): domain Bacteria; phylum Pseudomonadota; class Gammaproteobacteria; order Burkholderiales; family Burkholderiaceae; genus Paraburkholderia. The sequence continues at coordinate 189,411 of NZ_CAAJGM010000011.1, read as the reverse complement.
TCGCGGACGAACGGCGTGCGCGGTGAGCATCATGAAATTCCGCAACGGCAAGGTGGTGCGCGAGACGCAGTATTTTGCGGATCCCTTTGAGGCGCCGGACTGGCGCGGCGAGTGGGTGCAAATGATCGCGTGACCGCAACGCCTGCTACTTCCCCGCAGCCAGCTTGTCTTGCGTGCGTGTCTCGAAGTCGGCCGCATCATGCCGTTCATGCAATTGATCCGACAGTTCGCCAAAGACGCGGTTCACCTTGCGGCCACGCTTCACCGCCGGCCGTTCGCCGATCAGATTGGCCCAGCGCTGCACGTGCTGATACTCCTGAACGGACAAAAATTCCGCCGACTCGTACAGCCAGCCCTTGACGAGGCCGCCGTACCACGGCCAGATGGCCATATCGGCAATCGTGTATTCGCTGCCGGCAATGTATTCGTTGGCGGCGAGCTGCTTGTCGAGGACGTCGAGCTGGCGTTTGACTTCCATCGCAAAGCGGTTGATCGCATATTCGATTTTGCTCGGCGCATACGCATAAAAATGGCCGAAGCCGCCGCCGAGATAGGGGGCGCTGCCCATCTGCCAGAACAGCCATGAGAGGCATTCGGCGCGCGCGCTCGCCTCGGTAGGCAAAAAGGCGCCGAATTTCTCGGCAAGGTATTGCAGAATCGCGCCGGACTCGAACACGCGGATCGGCTTGGGTCCGCTGCGGTCGAGCAAAGCGGGAATCTTGGAGTTCGGATTCACGCCCACGAAGCCGCTGCCGAACTGCTCGCCATCGCCGATCCGGATCAGCCACGCGTCGTATTCCGCGCCGCTGTGGCCGAGCGCCAGCAATTCTTCGAGCATCACCGTGACTTTTACGCCGTTGGGCGTGGCGAGCGAATAGAGTTGCAGTGGATGCGCGCCGACCGGCAATTCCTTGTCGTGCGTCGCGCCAGAAATGGGGCGGTTGATGTTGGCGAACCGGCCGCCGCTCTCCTTGTCCCAGGTCCAGACCTTCGGCGGCAGGTAATCGTCAGTGCTCATGCTTCACGCTCCTTGCGTCCTTGCATCGTGAGAATAGGTGGTTCGATGCGAGAGTAACAAATTGACGAAGAACGTGCAGGGCAGAGGTCTGGGCGAGCCGTTAGCCGAGGTGAGGCTCGAAGCCATAAAGCCGCTCCGGATTGGCCACGAAGATGGCCTGTCGCAGCGCCTCGTCGTCGACCCATGTGTCGAACTGGTCGACGAGGTCGGTGTCGTCGGGCATCGGCACGGCAATCGAGGGATGCGGCCAGTCGGTCCCCCACACGAGCTGGTGCGGATTTGCTTCGATCAGGGCATCGATGAACGGCCGCGTGTCTTCGTAAGGCGTGTGTGCAAGAGCAGTGCTGCGATAGGTGCCGGACAGCTTCACCCACGCGAGGCCTTCGCGCACCAGCGCGAGCAGATTCTGAAAGCCCGCATCGGCCGGTCCTTTTTGTGCCGGCACATGACCGAGGTGGTCGAATACCACCGGCACGCGCAAACGTTCGACGAGGCGCGGCAGGGCGTCGATGGTCGAGACGTCCGCGAGAAACTGCAAATGCCAGCCGAATTCGCGGATGCGCTGCGCGAGCGCGTCGGCGGTTTCCATTGCGAGCCCGGCGCCGAACAGCAGATTCAGGCGCACGCCGCGCGCACCGAGACGATGGTATTCGGCGAGTTCGGCCGCGGTGACGGTGGGTTCGACCACCAGCACCGCGCGCATCGGCAGACGGCTATCGGCGACGGCCTGCAGGCTGCGGCGATTATCCATGCCGTAGGGGCTCGGCTGAATGATGACCGCGCGGCCAATGCCGAAGGTCTCGGCAAGCTGTTCATAGTCGGCCAGCGTGGCGTCAGGCGGCGTATAGCTGCGGCCCGGCGCATACGGCCATTCGCTGGCCGGTCCGAACACATGAAAATGACAATCGACCGCACCGGCCGGCAGGAGGCGCCTGGGCGTGCGTGAGAGCGGCCGCGCCGGGTCGCACACGGGGATGGTCACCGGGGTGGTCACGATCGAAACCTCCATTCCATTGCGCCGGGAAAAACCGGCATTGGTGATGCGCCGCCGCCAGCACGGCGCCCATTCAATCATCTGCCGGAGCGCTTACGGATTTGCCGTTACCGATACCTTCGTCAGCTTGAATAGATCCGCCGGTGCCTGGCAGTGCTGACAGTTAACACCCGGCACATCGGGCGCTTCCTTGACGACATTGGCCGGCAGCGGCTGGATGGTCGCGCCCGGCGTCGGCGTGCCATGCAGCGCCGAATTCAGCGACAACTCAGGCGTCAGAACCGGATCGAACACTTCGGTATTGAACGAATCGGGCACCTTGGTCGACGGGAAGGCGTTGCAGCCGTTCACAAAGGTATCGCCGGTACACACCTTGACCTTGGCGGCCGGAACCCACGGCAACGGATACTCGATGTTGTGCACGGTCACCTTGCGTTTGCCGGTCAGCTCTTCCATCATCAGCTTGAACGCGTAGCCGGACACATTGATCGGGTCTCCTGAAGAAATTCCATCGAGCCCGCGCTGCCGCAGATCCGCGTTGGCGAGCGCGAGGCGAAAGCCGTTGGTGTTCTCGCCCGTCACCGGAACGAGTTTCTTCTGGCCGCTCGCGAGCATCGCCGCGACGATGCCGTCCTCGCCGTTTTCGCCGAAGATCGCATCGACGTCCGGGTGAGCGGCGAGCGCCTTGGCGGTTTCCTGCTGCGTGGTCTGGCTGTTCCACATGCCATAGTACTCGGCGACGATCTTGATGTTCGGATACTTCTTGAACACGCTCATCGCGCCATCGTAGTTCATCTTGTCGACGGAATTGCCCGCCACGCCACGGTCGATGAACACGTTGCCTTTGCCATTCAGCTTGTTGGCGATCCATTGCGCGGTGTTCGGCGCGAAACCCGCCGTGATGTAGCTGACCGTGCGCGCACAAGGCTCGGTTACCGTGCCGCTATACGTGTAGACCAGCACGTGCTTTTCGCACGCCTCGTGAATCGCGCGATTCAGGCCGGTGGCGGAGATCGGAAACGTGATGATCGCGTCGGCGCCCGCCGAGACCATGCTCTGATACGCCGCCGCCTGCGCCTGCACGTCGGTGCCGGAGATGACCGTTTTCAGATCGACGAGCCTGTCATACGGCGGCGTGGCGGCGAGCGCCTTGATCAGATTCGAGGTTTCGGTCTGGTAGCCGTTGCCGCTGTAACTCATGCTCAGATAGACCTTGAATTTCTTCGGCGGCGTCTGGGCCTGGGCCGGCACGGTCGAGCCGGCCAGCATGGCAAGGGTGGCGAGCGCATAGGCGCAGCGCTGGAAGGTTTTGCGGAACATCGTGTTTCCTCCGTATGGCGTCCGGGTGGTCCGGTCTCTAAGGTTGTTTTCTGCTGCTGGAACTACTGCGCCTGATGAGAAGCGCGAGGTCGTCGCGCAACAGCACCAGGGCCACAAAAATCACGGCGCCGCAAATGATCGTGCGCCAGCCTTCCGCGATGCCGAGCGAGGAGACGATGGTCGACAGCGTGGTCAGCAAAATGGCGCCGGCCGCCGCGCCGAGATAAATGCCGCGGCCGCCGACGATCGAAGTGCCGCCGATCACCACCGCCGCCACCGACGGCAACAGGTAGCTCTGCCCCAGCGTCAGCGTCACGCCACGCACATATCCGAGCATGAGGATGCCGGCGAGGCCCGCGCTCGCGCCGCTGATCGCATAGGTGGCAATCGTCAGGCGATGCACGGGGAGACCCGCCACGAAGGCCGCGGTCGGATTGGTGCCGAGCGCATAGACCTTGCGGCCGAAGCTCGTGCGCATCTGCAGGAAACAGCAGGCGGCGGTGCCCAGCGCCATCAGATACAAAACCGGCACGCCGAGCGGTGTGCCGGCGAACAGCGCGGAGAGCGCCGCGGAGGGCTGGCCGGAGGGCGTACCCTGGGTAAAGCCGAGCGTGACGCCATACAGGATCACGCCCATCGCCAGCGTCATGATGAACGGCGGAATCTTGACGAGGCTCACGCCGATGCCGCTGCATGCGCCGAGCGCGGCCGTTATCGCGAGAATCGCCGGCACGCCCCACACGACGTTCGAATCCGGGCCGCCGATCCACTTGAAGGCGAGCACGCCGCCGAGCGTCATCATCGACGCGACGCTCAGGTCGAGGCCGCCGAGCAGAATCACCATCTGCTGGCCGAAGGCGACCACCATCAGGAAGCTGGAGATCACGAGGATCGCCTTCATCTGCGCGAGGCTGCCGAAGTTGGGACCGAGCACGCGCGAGGCGGCGATCAGCGCGAACGAAATTACAAACAGGGCAATCGCGGTGCGGATGTCGCGGTCGAGCCGGGCAAACAGGCCGTGTGCGGCGTCGCCGCTACGCGTATCGGCGGGGCGGCCGTTGGTCAAGGGTGCCTGAGTCATGCGTGGGCCTCCCCGCGGTTGCTGATGCGGGCGAAGAACACCGCGACGACGACCGCCGCGATCATGACGACGCCCTGAAAAATGCCGGTGTAAAACGACGACACGCCGGTGGAAAACAACACCTTTTGCAGCAGCGTCAGCGTCAGTGCGCCGAGCATCGATCCGGCCACGCCGCCACGGCCGCCCGCAAACGAGGTTCCGCCGAGCGCGATCGCCGCGAACACCAGCAGCAGGTAGGGCTCGCCCGCGTTGGGCGTGCCGGTCGAAGTGAGGGCGGTCAGCATGAAGCCGGCGAGGCCGTAGCAGACCCCGGCCAGAATGTAGGCCAGCAGCTTCACGCGTTGCACCGGCACGCCGGCCAGCACGGCGGCGGTTTCATCGGCGCCGGTGGCGTAGACGCCCACGCCCCAGTCGGTGCGCCGCAGCGCGCGCCACAGCGCATACACGCAGCCGGCAATCACCAGCGCAACCGGCACGAGCTTGCCGATGCGATCGGTCATCGTATAGGTCATGAAATCGGAGACGTTGCCGCCGGGCGCGTCGAGAATCAGCAGCGTGACGCCCGAGCAGACGATCATGGTGGCGAGCGTGAGGGCGATCGACTGCAGCTTCCAGTACGCGACCAGATAGCCGTTGATGGCGCCGACCAGCGCACCGGCGGCCACCGCGATCGCCGCGCCTTCGAGGGCACCCCACGGACCGTCGCCGCCATGCACGGCAACCAGCACATTGGTCAGCGAGACGACGCCTGCCACCGAGAGGTCGAAGCCGCGCGTCAGCACGACCAGCGTGCCGCCGGCCGCGGCCAGCGCGAGCGGCAGACTGTTGTTGAGAATGTCGGTGATGACGCCGGCACTGAGCGCGTCGGCCTGGGTCGCGGCGAAGATCACCGTGAGCACGACGAGGATCGCCACGATGATGGTAGTGCCGTCACCGAGCACGCGCCGATACCACGCGTCGGGGCGTAGCGGGGTGGCAGGGGTGGTGGATTCGGAAGTGGGAACGATCGTGTTCATGAATGCTCAGGCTCCATGTCCTGCGGCGAGGGCGACGAGTCGCGGCTCGGAGAGATCCGGGCCGGACGCTTCGCCCGCCACGAGTCCCTGATAGATCACCACGCAGCGGTCCACCAGATGAATCAGTTCGGCGAGTTCGGTGGAATAGACCAGCGCCGCGCCGCCTTGCGCGACGAAATCGCGGATCACGTCGTAGATCACCGCTTTGGTGCCGACATCGACGCCGCGCGTGGGATCGAACAGCACGAGGTGCCGTGCGCCCGACATCAGCACGCGGCCGATCAGGGCCTTTTGCTGGTTGCCGCCGGACAGCGCGCCGATTTTCAGCTTCAGATAACGGCTTGCAAGGTCGACCCGGCCGGCTTGCTGATCGACCGCCGCTTTCTCGCGCGCTCCGTTGACGACACCGAAGCGGCCCAGCCGGTTGAGGATGGGCAGCGTCATGTTGCTATCGGTACGCAGGCCGAGAAATACGCCTTCGGTCTTGCGCTCTTCGGGAACGAAGCCGATGCCGGCTCGCGCGGCATCAGCCGGGTTCGAGAGCTTGACGGTCTTGCCGTCGATGCGGATTTGCCCGCCGCGCGCCGGCGTGATTCCCGCCAGCATGCGGAACAGGTCGCGCTGGCCCTGGCCTTCGAGCGCGGCGACACCGACGATTTCGCCCTTGCCGACGCTCAGCGTGATATCGGCCACGGTGCCGCCCGACAGGCTGGTCACACCGAACGCTTCGGCCCGCACCTGTTTCGGTGTACTACGCGATGTCTGGGTATCGCGCGCGGCCGAGCCGACCATCATCTTGAAGATGCCCGCATCGGCGATGCCGGCAAGCGACACCGTCTCGATGCTTTCGCCGTTGCGCAGCACCGTGCCGCGGCGGCACAGGCGGCGCACTTCCGAGAGCCGGTGCGAGATATACAGCACGCCGGTGCCGGCGGCGGTGATGCGTTCGAGAATATCGAATAGCCAGGTGGGATCGGAGAGCGCAGCGGTCGGTTCGTCCAGCACCAGCAGGCGCGGATGCCGTGCGACGGCGCGCATGATTTCGATGCGCTGCTTTTCCGCCAGCGACAGCGAACGCACGTACACACCCGGATGAATATGCCCGAGGCCGTATTCCGCGAGCATGGCGGCGGCGCGCGCTTCGCTTTGCGCCACGGATACGAGCCCGGCTTTGCCCTTCGCCTGACGCGGCAACATCAGGTTTTCGGCGACGCTGAGGTTGGGCAGCAGGCTCAGTTCCTGAAACGCGGTCGACACACCGGCGGCGCGCGCGGCCATCGGATCGGCCGGCGCATAGGCGCGGCCATCGAGCGTGAGGGTGCCGGTGTCGGGCGAGACGATGCCCGAGAGCACCTTGACGATGGTCGATTTGCCCGCGCCGTTCTCGCCGAGCAGCGCGTGGATCTCGCCGGGTTCGATATCGAACGAGACGCGCCGCACCGCGACCGTCGCGCCATACGATTTGGCGATGCCCTGGATGTCGAGGATTTTCGGCGCGCCCGCGCGGGACGCCGCCGCAGACGTGGCGAGGGCGTCAGCCATTGTAGACACCGCCATCGATGCCGAACGACTGCGCGGTCACGTAGGCCGATTCGTCGGAGGCGAGATAGACGAATAGCGGCGCGATTTCGACGGCGCTTGCCTGGCGGCCGAGCGGCACGAGCGCGGCAATCTTTTGCTGCTGGGCGTCGGCGCCGCCCATGAAGTCGATGGCGGGCTGGTTGAAGGCGGTGTCCACCCAGCCGGGGCAGATCGCATTCACTCGGATATTGTCCGGCGCGAGTTCGAGCGCGAGCGCAGTGGTGAAAGCGACGACCGCGCCCTTGGACGCCGAATACGCCACCAGACCCGGACCACCGCGCTTGCCCGCCAGCGACGACATATTGATGATCGACCCTTTGCCCGAGCGCTTCAGATGCGGGATAGCGTGCTTCGCCCCGAAGAAATGAGCGCGCGCGTTGACCGCGAACAGCGCGTCCCAGCTTGCCTGATCGAATTCGCTGATGGCGCCGGAGCGCTGCAAGCCGGCATTCTGCGCGAGGGCGTCGAGGCCGCCCAACCATTCGGAGCCCTGAGCAATCAGGTTGGCGACGCTCGCTTCGCTGGTCACGTCCACCTGCACGAAATGCGCCGCATCGCCGAGTTCGGCGGCCACCGCGCGCCCCGCGTCCTCGGCGATGTCGCCGATCACGACGCGTGCGCCTTGCGCGACGAAGCTGCGCGCCGCTTCCTTGCCGATATTGCCGATAGCGCCTGTAATGATGATGCGTTTTCCGGAGAGACGGCCTGCCATGAGGGACTCCTGAATAAATGAGGTTACTGGTCGCGCGAACACGCGAGCAGGAAGCGTTCGAGCGCGGGATTGCAGATGTCGGGCCGCTCCATGGTGGGCATGTGCGCCGCGTCGGATACCGTCAGCAATTCTGCGCCGGGAATCGAGTGGGCGATGTGTTCGAGCATGGGCAGCGGCGTCGAGGTATCCGCCGCGCCGGCGACCACCAGCGTCGGAACCTTGATCTGACTGAGCACCGGCGCCAGTTCCATGTCGCGGATCGCGGCGGCGCTGCCGGCATAACCGTCGAGCGAGGTGCCGAGCACCATGGCGCGCATTTGCGCCATCAGTGCCGGTTGCTCGCGTTTGAAATCGGGGGTGACCCAGCGGTCGACGGTTGCTTCGACGAGCGGCGCGACGCCGCGCGCGCGGGCTTCGTTGACGCGCGCATCCCACGAGGCTTTCGGCGCCGTGCTGGTAGTCGCGCACAGGGTGAGGCTGGCGAGCCGCTCGCCGTGCCAGGCGCCCAGTTGCTGGCCGATCATGCCGCCGAGCGACAGACCGACGTAATGCGCGCGGTCGATGCCGAGGCTATCCATGAGCGCGAGAACGTCGTGTGCCAGCAGCGCGAGCGAGTAGTCGCCGGGAGTAGCGCTGCTGCAGCCATGGCCGCGAATGTCGTAGCACAGCACGTTAAAGGAGCGCGCCAGCACGTCGAGCTGCGGCGCCCACATCGACAGGTCGGCGGCGAGCCCATGGCTCAGGATCACCGTCGGCGCGCCGGGGTTGCCGGTCAGCGTGTAGCGGGTCTGGATGCCGTTGATGTCGGCCCGTCGATTCATGTCTCCACATTCCTTTTTTGTGTTCTTCAGATCGTTTTCCGGCGATCCGGAGCCGATGGAGACCGAGTTTCGATTTTGGCGACAATTTTGTCAACCATATTGGCGTCAAGGTAAACGCCAATACTGTGGCCACTTTCGGCCGGTAAAATGCGTCACATACGATGGGGCGTCCGGCCGGTTTTTGCGCGCGTCCAGGCCGCTCGCGTGGAGCGGTCAGCCGTTCCAGAAAAACTTATAGGGAAACAGGTTTGGTCACGAAAACCGACGCTCAGGCGGCGCAACTGATCGACAGCATCAAGTCGGACATCATCATTGGCCGGTTGCGGCCGCATCAGCGGCTTGTCGAAGAGGAAATCAGCGGCCAATTCGGCGTGTCCCGCCATGTGTCGCGGGCGGCGCTCGTGCATCTGGAGCGGATGGGGCTCGTCACGCGGCGGCCCAATCGCGGTGTGATCGTGCGGGATTTTTCGCTGCAGCAGGTCGAGCAGATCTACGAGGTGAGGATGATCCTGCAGCGCGAGGCGGCAAGCCGCGTGCCGATGCCGGCCAAACCTGCCGATCTGGCGCAGATCGAGGCGATCCATGCGGAGTATTGCCGCGAGCTCGACGCCGGCAACCTGTTGCAGGTGAACGTGCTGAACGACGCTTTCCATCGGCGCATCTGGGCGATGTGTCCGAATCAGTATCTGGCCGAGACGATCGAAAAGCTGTGGGTCGAAACCACCGGCATCCGCTGGTACGGAGTGGGCGATCCGCATTTGCTGTCGCATTCGCGTGAGCATCACGCCACCATGATCGAGCAGTTGAGAGAGGGCGACCGCGCCGGCTTCGTCGCGCTCGCCGTCGACCATATCCTGCCGCCGCTGGATGCATTCCGGCGCGCGCATCGCGCCAGCACCCACTTCGGCATGGCGCCATCAGCGGAGCGCGAAGCCTCATGAAGCCGACCTACGAGATCCTGGTTCAAGGCAACAATCTGCGCCTGAAACACGATTTTCTCGGTATCGCCAACGTCACGCTGATTCGCGGCCAGGACGGCCTGATGCTGTTCGACACCGGTGGCTACATCTCGCGGCTCGGTTTGCTGAAGGCGCTGCGCGATCGCGGCATCGCCCCGGCCGACATCAAGACGGTGTTTCTGTCGCATCTGCATTTCGACCACGCGCATAACGTCGATCTGTTCGCGCATGCGCGCTTCGTGGTGAGCGAGCGCGAGTGGGAATACGCGGCGCATCCGCATCCTGACGATCTGCTGCTGCCGTGGGGCATTCGCGAGCAACTGTCGAAGTCGCAAATCGAATTCATCAGCGGCGAAGGGCAGCTCGATCATGGCGTTCACTTTTTCCCGGCGCCTGGCCATACGCCGGGCTGTTATGGGCTCGAACTGGAAACGGCGGACCGTGGCCGCGTGATCATTGCGGGCGATGCGATCAAGTACGCCAAGGAAGCCATCCTGAAGCGCTGCGACATGGCGTTCGACGAAGTCGATACCGGCACGCGCACCATTCGGCGCATCCTCGAGCGGGCTGACCGCATCGTGCCGGGGCATTTCCCGGAACTGATCAGGCAGCCGGACGGCAGCTTTGTCTGGGAAGACGCCGCGCCGTTCGAGTTGCTGATCCGATAATGCTTCGTAGTGCTATGTGGTTGCGCGCCGTGGGTCGTCTGCGTGCAGCCGGATAAGCAGTGAGTTAGAATCCGCCATGTTTTCCTCTGGAGTGGTGGGGCTCGTGAGCGGACAGCGGGATCAACGCCCCGTCTGCTGCGGATAGTGGTTTCGTTCACGAGGTGAGGCAAATCGGTCGGACCAATTTGTGGAAGTACCGGCATGGGATTTCACAGTCTTTCGTCTGGCGTGCTCGATAGAACCATTCGGCAGCTCGAAGAGAAGGTACTCGAGGGCAGTTGGGGACAATCGGCGCGCCTTCCCGCGGAGCGCACGCTCGCTGAAACGCTGGGCGTGTCGCGTTCCACTGTGCGCGAGGCGATTCAGCGCCTCGTCAGCAAGGGCATGCTCGAAACCAAGCGCGGCAGTGGGGTCTACGTCGTGCAGAAACAGACGGCGCGGCTGAGCGCACCATGGCTGCAACTGGTCGCGGAAAATCCGCCGCTCAGGCTGGAAACGCTGGAATTCCGCCTGGTTTTCGAATGCGCGGCTGCGCGCTTTGCCGCACAGCGTGCCGCGCCGGAAGAATTGCACCGGCTTGAATCGATTCTTGTGAAGATGCGCGACGCGGTCGCCGCGCATGACGTCGACGCGGAAGCCATCGTGGACGGCGAGTTTCACACGGCGCTGACCGCTGCGTCGCATAACCGCATGCTCGATCAGTTCTACGCCAGCGTGATTACGATGCTGCGCGAGCATATCGCCGCAAATACCTTCGATGCGACGCTCAACAATTCAAACGCCGCCATTCAGTCGATCATGCGTTTGAATCAGCACGAGTCGATCTTTTTTGCCGTGCGGGACCGCAACCCGGATGCCGCGCAGCAGGCCATGCACGCGCATATCGCGTTTGTCGGCAAGCAGTTCGAGCCGGGTTTTCATCAATAACGTATTGCGGTTGACGACGCACGCCACGGTTGCTCGTAATGAGCCGCGCGCTTTCATGGCGTCATGGGCCGCAGCAGGGTTTTCTCGAAGTCGAGCGCTTCCTGCATCAGCCACGCTTCGAACGCGATCAGTTGCGGCGAGCTGGAGCTGACCTGCGAACACGCCAGGTAGTACGCGCCGGGCGTCGGCACCTGCAGATCGAACGGCGCCACCAGCCGCCCGCTGCATAAGTCGTCTTCGATCAATGCCCGCACACCCATTACGACGCCGAGATTGTCGATGGCCCCCTGATAGGCCAGCGCGGCATTATCGAAATTGATGCTGGCCGCGCCTTCCAGTTCGGTGATGCCGGCTTCGATCAGCCAGCGCGACCAATCCATCGGCCGATGGCGCGACGCCAGAAGCGTGTAATTCACGAGATCCTGCGGCGTATGCAAAGGCGCACTCTGTCTAAGGAGCGCCGGACTGCACACGGGCATCAGCACTTCGCCGAGCAGACGGCGTTGCGCGGTATCGTCAGGCGGAAACGGGTGCGAGTGAACCGAGAGGTCGATGTCTTCCTGGCGAAAGTTGGCCGGTTCGTGCGAGGTGAAAATCTGTATTTCAATCTTCGGATGAAGCGCCTGGAAGCGCGTCAAACGCGGCACTAGCCAGCGCATCGCAAAGGTGGGCGGCAGCTTGAGACGCAGCACCGAGCCGTCCGCTTCATTGCGTGCTTCGCGCGTCGCGTAATCGATCTGGTCGAATACGCTGCTCAGCGCCCGCACATACGCCTCGCCTTTACGCGTCAACTCAATGCCGCGATGCGTGCGCAGAAACAGTTTGACGCCCAGCCAGTCCTCCAGCAACGACACGTGACGGCTGACAGCGCCTTGGGTCACGAGCAGTTCTTTCGCGGCGCCCGTGAAGCTCAGATAGCGCGCGGACGCTTCGAAGGCGCGCAAGGCGTTTAGCGGAGGAAGTTTTCGTCGCATGGATTTTCATGAGATTTTCTCATGCCCCCCATGATATATCGATCATTGAAAAGGCCCTAGAACTGCCTATCATCGATTCACTCGACATCGAGAACTCGCGCCGCGACAGACGGCGCTGACCGACGGAGACATCGAAGTGAACCCATCGAACCGGGCACCCCGAACACTGCTCGATAAAATCTGGCAGACCCATCACGTTCTCACACGCGAAGACGGTCAAAGCCTGCTTTACGTGGACAGTCACTTTCTGCAGGACGGCTCCGCGCCCGCTTTCGAAATGCTGCGCCAGCGCGGCCTGAAGGCCCATGCGCCGCAACGCGGTTTTGCCACGCCGGACCACTACGTGCCCACTGCCAATCGCGATCTCGCCAGCATCGCCGATCCGGAAAAGCGCGCCATGGCCGACGCCCTGCGCGAAGACAGCAAGAGCCTCGGCATCACTTTCTTTGGTCTCGACGATGTGCGCCAGGGCATCGTCCATGTGGTCGGTCCTGAACAGGGCATGAGTCGGCCGGGCATGCTGATCGTATGTGGCGACAGCCATACATCGACGCATGGCGCGCTAGGCGCGCTAGCGTTCGGCATCGGCGCCACCGAAGTCGCGCACGTGCTGGCGACGCAAACCCTCTGGCAGCGCAAGCCCAAGGCCTTGCGCATCGTGCTCGAAGGCCGCTTGCCGGCCGGCGTGAGCGCGAAAGACGTGATTCTCGCCATCATCGCCCGCATCGGCGCGGGCGGCGCGACGGGACATGTGATCGAATACAGCGGACCGGGGATCGCCAGCCTGTCGATGGAAGGACGTCTGACGGTCTGCAACATGTCTATCGAAGCGGGCGGACGCGCCGGCATGATCGCGCCTGACGACACCACCTTCAACTATCTCGCGGGCAGGCCGTTCGCGCCGGCCGGCGCAGAATGGGACCGTGAGGTGACGCGCTGGCGCTCGCTGGCCTCGGACCCGGGCGCGTCGTTCGACAAGGAAGTCTCGCTCGACGTCGGCAGTCTCCGGCCGATGGTCACCTGGGGCAACAGCCCCGAGGATGCGCTGCCCATCGACGCGCGCGTGCCGGACCCTGCTGCGGCGCCGAACGGCGAACGGCGCGTCGCGATGCAGCGCAGCATGGATTACATGGGGCTGACGCCGGGCATGCCGCTCGACGGTCTGAAGATCGACCGGGCGTTTATCGGTTCCTGCACCAATGGCCGTATCGAGGACCTCAAGGCGGCCGCTGCGGTGGTCAAGGGCCGCAAGGTCGCGCAATCGGTCGAGGCGTGGGTGGTGCCGGGCTCCGGGCTCGTCAAACAGGAAGCGGAGGCGCTGGGCCTCGATCGCATCTTCAGGGACGCAGGTTTTCAGTGGCGCGAAGCGGGCTGCTCGATGTGCCTCGGCACCAACGGCGATACGGTGGCGCCGGGGCAGCGCAGCGCGTCCACGACCAATCGCAACTTTGTGGGCCGCCAGGGCCCCGGCTCGCGGACCCATCTGATGAGCCCCGTCATGGTCGCGGCCGCCGCGCTGAGCGGACACCTCGTCGACGTCCGGCCCATGCTCGCGGAGGGCATCTGATGGAACCATTCGTTCATCTGGACGCAGTGGCGCTGCCGATTTCGCAGGCCAACTTCGACACGGATCAGATTCTGCCCGCACGCTATCTGCAGAAGCCCCGTTCCGATAATTTCGGCAATTATCTGTTTCGCGATTTACGGTATCGCGCGGACGGTTCGCTCAACGAATCATTTGCACTGAACGCAGCGGCGTATCGTGATGCGCGCATCGTGGTGGCGAAAGAGAACTTCGCTTGCGGTTCGTCGCGCGAGCATGCGGTGTGGGCGCTGTACGACTACGGCGTTCGCGTCGTGATCGCGCCGAGTGTTGGCGATATCTTTGCGTCGAACGCGGCGAAGAACGGCTTGCTGGTGGTATTGCTGCCGGCCAGCCACGTCACGGAAATGATCGGCAAGATCGAGGCGCAACCAGGCTTGCACGTCAGTGTCGAACTCGCCGCGCAGACGGTTGCCACGCCTGATGGCGTCAAGCACGGGTTCGATATCGACACCTACCAGAAGCGCTGCCTGATGGAGGGTCTCGACGAACTCGGCTACACCTTGACTCAACTGGACCGGATCGAAGCATTCGAGCGCAGTTACGCGTATTGAAAGCCGGTGCGATATTCATCCCTTATAAAGGACAGGAAATGAAAGTTGCCGTGCTCGCTGGCGATGGAATTGGCAAGGAAGTCACCGCCGAAGCGCTCAAGGTGTTGCAGGCAGTCGTGCCTAAGAGTGCCGAACTGGAAGTCAGTCACGCGCCGATCGGCGGAGCGGGCGTGGCCGCCGCAGGCGACCCGCTGCCGGCGGCGACGCTCGAACTGGCGCGCAAGTCCGACGCGATTCTGTTCGGCGCGGCGGGCGAGCCGGGCGACGAGAAGATCCCCTTCGACATGCGTCCCGGTGCGAGCCTGCTGCGTCTGCGCAAGGCGCTGGGCCTGTTTGCGAATTTCCGCCCGGCGTTCCTGTTTCCCGAACTGGCCGATGCGTCGAGCCTGAAGCGCGAAATCGTCGACGGACTGGACATCGTGATTCTGCGCGAATTGACCGGCGACCTGTATTTCGGCGAGCCGCGCGGCATTACGATCGAGGGCGGCGAGCGCGTCGGCATCAACACGATGCGCTACACGGAAAGCGAAGTGCGGCGCATCGCCCATGCGGCGTTTCGCGCCGCACGGCAGCGCAATCGCAAGGTGTGTTCGGTCGACAAGGCCAACGTGCTCGAAACCATGCAACTGTGGCGCGAAGTCGTGACCGAAGTCGGCACGGCGTACCCGGACGTCGAACTGACCCACGCATTCGTCGACGCTGCCGCGATGATGCTGATGCGCAACCCGCGCCAGTTCGACGTGATCGTGACGGGCAACGTGTTCGGCGACATCCTGTCCGACGCGGCGGCCATGTTGACCGGCTCGATCGGCATGCTGCCGTCGGCGTCGCTCGGCAGCGACCGTTTGGGGCTGTACGAGCCCGTGCACGGCACCGCGCCCGATATCGCCGGCAAAGACATCGCCAATCCGCTGGCGGCGATCCTGTCGGTTGAAATGATGATGCGCCTGTCGTTCGATCTGCCGGAGGCGGCCACGCGGATTCGTCGCGCGGTCAGCAAGGTGCTGGCCGAGGGCTACCGTACCGCGGACATCTATCAGCCGGGTACGAAGAAAGTCGGCACGCGTGAAATGGGTGAGGCCGTGCTTGCCGCACTCGGCTAAGCGGCGAAGGTTGGCGATAAGCAGTGAGTGTGAGTGATAGTAAGCGGCGCCGCACGCCCGGTTCGCGCCGGGCATCAAACGGGCCGAAAAAATAATCACGGTGGCGATGGCATGCCGCACGGAGACGACGATGACTGAAATCTACGCGGATACGACCTTCGTCGTGGCCGACTCGTATGCAGGGCAAGTCGCGGCGCGCCTCGACAGGTTGCCGTTTACGCGCACCCTGTGGCGGCTGGTGTTCCTGATCTCGCTGGGCGGCGTGTTCGAACTGTACGACCTGTTCATGACGGCGTATATCGCGCCGGGGCTCGTGCGCAGCGGGCTGTTCTCCAATAATTCGGTGGGCTTCTTCGGTATCAGCGGTGTAGGGTTCTTCGTCTTCTGCACGTTCGCGGGCATGTGGCTGGGCTGCATGGTGTTCGGCTCGATTGCGGACCGCCTCGGACGCCGCTCCATGTTCACCTTTTCGCTGATCTGGTATTCGCTCGCCACGGCCATCATGGCGTGCCAGACGAGTGCGGCGGGGGTCGACCTGTGCCGCTTCATCGCGGCAATCGGCGTGGGGCTCGAACAGGTCACCATCGATACCTTTCTCACTGAACTCGTGCCGCCGCAAGGCCGCGGCAAGGCGTTCGCGTTTTATCAGTTCATCGAATTCCTGATCGTGCCGGTAGTGGCCCTGCTTGGCTGGCTGCTGGTGCCGGCGAGCCCTTTCGGTATCGACGGCTGGCGCTGGGTGGCGATGATCGCCGCAGTCGGCGCGGTAGCGGCGTGGTGCTTGCGGCTGGGGTTGCCCGAGAGTCCACGCTGGCTTTCGCTGCACGGCAAGGAAGGCGAGGCCGAGCGGATCATGCGCGATCTCGAAGCTAAAATTGCGCGCGACGTGGGCGTTGCCGCGCTGCCGCCAGCGGCGCCTGCGGAAGCGGTGATCGGAGATGGCAAGTTCTCCGAACTGTTCAGGGCGCCGTATGGAAAGCGCACGCTAGTTCTGTCCGTTTTTAATCTGACCCAGACGATCGCCTTCTACGGTTTCGGCGCATGGGTGCCGACGCTGCTGATTTCGAAGGGCATCCACGTCACCACCAGCCTTCAGTACGCTTTTATCATCGCGCTGGCGAATCCGGTCGGACCGCTGCTCGGCATCTGGATTGCGGACAAGATGGAGCGCAAATGGCAGATCGTCTCGGCGGGAGTGGGCATCGGCATCTTCATGATGTTTTTTGCCCGACAGACGAGTCCAGCGCTCATTATCTTCTTCGGTGTGCTGGTCACGCTGTTCAATAACTGGATTTCGTTTGTCTTCCACGGTTTTCAGGCGGAACAGTATCCCACCCGGATTCGCGCGCGGGCGATCGGCTTTGTCTATTCGTGGAGCCGCGTGAGCGCCGCGCTCGCGGGTCTCCTGATCGGCTTCTTTCTGCATGAGGGCGGCACGGCTGGGGTGGCGCTGTTTATCGGCGCGGCCATGCTCGTGATGATCGTGGCGGTGGGCGTGTTCAGTCCGCGCACGCTTAACCGCAGCCTGGAAGAGCTTTCGCAGTGAGCTTCACCACGCGGCCCGAAGGAGGCAGCACCATGACGGCAGCATTACGCAGCGTCGATGCCGAACGCAAGCCGCTCAACGCGCGGGAGGCGCTGCGTTTCGAGGGCGTCACCTGTACGTTCGCCAGCAACGAAGGACGAGGGCGCACCTATACCGCGGTGAGCGAAGTGAACCTCGGGGTGCGCGACGGCGAATTCCTCTCCGTGGTCGGACCCACCGGCTGCGGAAAGTCGACGCTACTCAATGTGGCGGCGGGTTTGATCCGACCTTCGTCGGGCGTACTAAGCGTATTCGGTGAGCCGCTCAGGCAAGGTCTCAACAAGGACGCGGCTTATCTGTTTCAGGTGGACGCGCTCATGCCCTGGAAAAGCGCCGAAGACAACATCGCGGCGGGACTGCTGTTCCACGGCCAGCCGAAGGCCGACGCCATTGCCACCGCGCGCGAGTGGCTGCACCGCGTGGGCCTCGACGGACACGGCGACAAATATCCCCACCAGATGTCGGGCGGCATGCGCAAGCGCGCCGGCCTTGCGCAGGCGCTGGCGCTCGATCCACGCATCCTCCTGATGGATGAGCCGTTTAGCGCGCTCGACATCCAGACGCGCCATCTGATGGAAGACGAATTGCTGCGGCTGTGGTCGACGGACCGCAAGTCCGTCGTATTCGTCACCCACGATCTCGAAGAGGCGATTTCGTTGTCGGACCGCGTGGTGGTGATGTCAGCGGGACCGGCCACCAGACCGGTTGCCGAATTCGACATAGATCTGCAGCGTCCGCGCGAGGTCGCCGAAATCCGCATGACACAACGATTCCTGCAGCTTCACGCGCAGATCTGGCAGGTACTCAGGGCGGAGGTTTCGAAAAGCTATGCACGCAACCCTTCTTGATCCACGTAACAGGCTGGTGGTGCTGGTCACGCGTCTGCTGTTGCTCGGTGGCTTTGTGTTCGTCTGGTGGCTGCTGACGAGCCGCGGCTGGATTTCGCCGTTTTTCTTCGGTGACCCGGCTGGCGTGGCGCGCAAGCTGATTAGCTGGTTCGTCACCGGCTCGATCTATGCGCATCTTTATACGACGCTTATCGAAACCATTCTGGCCTTTTTGATCGGTACGGTGCTAGGGCTCGCCTGCGGTCTGTGGCTCGCGCTAAGCCCGTTTCTCGCAATCGTCACCGATCCGTTCATCAAGGCTTTGAATTCGATGCCGAGGTTGATCTTCGCGCCGATCTTCGCCTTGTGGTTTGGGCTTGGCATCTGGTCGAAGGTGGCGCTCGGCGTCACGCTGGTTTTCTTCGTGGTGTTTTTCAACGTCTTTCAGGGCGTGCGTGAAGTCAGCCCAGCCGTGCTGGCCAACACGCGCATGCTTGGCGCGAATTCACGGCAGTTGATGCGGCACGTCTATCTGCCATCGGCAATGAGCTGGGTCTTTTCGAGCTTGCATAACGCCGTCGGCATTGCGTTCGTGGGCAGCGTGGTGGGCGAATACCTCGGCTCCGAGAAGGGCGTGGGTTACCTGATTCTGCTGGCTGAAGGCGTGTTCGATATCGACTCGGTCATCGCCGGCATTCTTTTGCTCACGGTGTTCGCGCTAGTGCTCGATACGACCGTGTCGCTGTTCGAAGCGCATTTCATGCGCTGGCAACCGTCCGCAGGGCAGACGGTTAGCGGGCACGCTTGAGCGGATCGCGCGTTTTTCCATCCATTCACAGGAATCAATCATTGTGCAAACGAATGCTATCGAGTTGACGGGCCGGGTTGCGATCGTGACGGGCGGCGCGCAAGGAATCGGCCTGACGGTGGGGCATCGCCTGCTCGCGTCGGGTGCGAAGCTGGTGGTCTGGGACATCAACGAAGCTCAACTCGCCAAGGCAAGCGCCGAACTAGGCGCCGGCGGCAAGCGCGCCGTGCACACGGAGAAAGTGGATATCGCCGACTACGGCAGCGTCGTAGCGGCGCTCGAGGGCACGCTTCGGGCGCTCGGCCGCATCGATATCCTGATCAACAATGCGGCGATCGTGGGACCCAATGCGACGCTCGCCAATTACCCGCTCGATGACTGGCACCAGGTGATCGACGTCGACGTGAACGGCACCTTTCATTGCTGCCGCGCGGTGATTCCGGTAATGATGGGGCAAAACTACGGCCGCATCGTCAACGTGGCGTCGATTGCCGGCAAGGAGGGCAATCCGAATGCCGCCGCTTATAGCGCCGCGAAAGCGGCCGTGATCGCCATGACGAAATCGCTCGGCAAGGAAGTAGCAGGGCATGACATTGCCGTCAACTGCGTCACGCCTGCGGTCGCGCGCACGCCGGGCGCGATGGAGCAGTCGCCGGAACACATCAGTTACATGCTGGGCAAGATTCCGCGCGGCCGCTTCCTGGAACTCGACGAAGCCGCCGCCATGATTGCGTGGCTCGTCAGCGAGGAAAATTCGTTTACCACTGGCGCCGTGTTCGATCTTTCCGGGGGACGGGCGACGTATTGAGCAAGGCTGAGCGTGCGCCTGTTAACGACGTCCGCTCAAATGGAGCAATACCGCAATACGAGCCACATATCTCGCTTTGAGGAGCCGTATTCATGAAGCGTTTTCGCATAGCCTCGCTCATGTTGACGATGTCCATGATGTTCACTGCTGCCGCGAATGCGCAGAGCACGCCCGAGCAGCCGAAGCTTCATCTGGCCGCTGCGGGCGTGGGCTTTCCGTATCTACCGTTTGTGATCGCCAGCAGCCGGGGCTATTTCAAACAGCAAGGACTCGACGTGGATATCGGCGTGTACAGCGGTGGCGCGAAGGCATTGCAGGCATTGCTCGGCGGCAGTGCGGACATCGTGGTGGGCGCTTATTCGAACACCATCACGATGGCCGCGCGTGGTCAAAAGATCGTCTCCTTCGTTACGCAGGCAGTTTGCCCCGGTTTTGTCTTTGGCGTGACGAAAGCGAGCCACGACAAGATCAAGACCTATGCCGACCTGAAGGGCAAGCGGATCGGCGTGAGTTCGCCGGGCTCCAGTTTTCATATGGGCGTCAACTATCTGCTGAGCCGTGCGGGTCTCAAGCCGGATGACGTCTCGATCATCGGTGTGGGTTCGTCGTCCGGTGCGATCGCGGCGGCACGCAGCGGCCAGGTGGACGCCTTGATGACGAACGACCCGGTTGCGACCGTGCTGCAGGATAGCGGTGATTTGTTCCCGCTTGCACAGATGCGCAATGTCAAGGACACCCAGACAACGCTCGGCGGAAACTATCCCGAAGCCAGTATCTACGCGACCCGGGCATTCGTCGACAAGAACCCGAAAACGGTTCAGGCGATTGCCAACGCCATGGTAGCGGCGGAAAAGTGGATGGCGCAGGCGTCTCCGCAGCAGATCGCCGATGCCGTGCCGCCGCAATACGCGGTGGCCGACAAGGCCGTTTTTGTGAAGGCCTATTCGAACATGCATCAATGTTTATCGCAGGATGGATTGATGGCCGACGACGCGCCGAAAACCGTGCGCAACGTGCTGGCCGCTTTCGATCCCTCGGTTGCCGCGGCGAATATCGATCTGCGCGCCACCTATGACAACAGCTATGTCGAACGCGCCGACAAGCACTGATATCCGGCCGCGGCAACGGAACGGGCGAGGAAATGCGATGGAAAATTTCAATGTAATGGCGAGCGGTCTGCTGTTTCCGGAAGGGCCCGTTGCGTTAGCAGACGGCTCGGTGGCGCTGGTGGAAATACAGCGAGAAACCGTCAGCCGGGTCGCGCCCGATGGCGCGGTGTCGGTGATCGCGCAGGTCGGCGGCGGTCCGAATGGCCTCGCAATGGGACCGGACGGCGCCTTTTACATCTGCAATAACGGCGGCTTTCTGTTCCAGACCATCGCCGGCTTCAACCGCACCCGCGCGGGCATTCATCCGCATTACACCAGCGGGCGCATCGAGCGGCTCGATCCGGTCAGCGGCGAACTGAAGACGCTATACGACCGATGCGGCGATTTCCCGCTGTGCGGCCCCAACGATCTGGTCTTCGATCACACCGGCGGCTTTTATTTCACGGACTTCGGCAAGAATCGCGCACGCGACCGCGACCACGCGGGTCTTTACTACGCGCGTGCCGACGGCTCGATGATCAGGGAAGTCGCTTATCCGCTCACCACGGCGAATGGTGTGGGCCTGTCGCCGGACGATTCGGTAGTCTATGTATCGGAGACGGAAACGGGCCGCCTGTGGGCGTTCGACCTGGAAGAGCCGGGCCGCGCCAGGAAGCATCCGCATCCGTCGCCGCACGGCGGGCGGTTGGTCTGCGGCCTGCCGGGATATCAACGTTTCGACAGCCTTGCCGTGGACGCCTATGGAAATATTTGCGTCGCCACGCTCGTGACGGGATGTATTACCGTCATCACGCCGGGCGGCGACGTCCTGCGCCAGGTGGTGTTTCCCGATCCCATGGTGACCAATATCTGCTTCGGCGGCGCCGACCTTAAAACGGCGTACATCACCCTCTCAGGAACAGGACAACTCGTTTCAATGGATTGGCCGGAGGCGGGGCTGCGCTTGCCGTACACCTGAACCGGTTGCTCCCTCCCTGCGTCTGTTGATCCGGCTCATTTCGGTTGCGCTGCACAATTCGTATTCTTGACGGATTGTATGACAGGAGTATAAACTGATTCGTGAGTGTGTTGCCTCTGATGCGCCATGCGCAGATGCAGGCAAGCTCGCGGACACAAGACCGAACAGACGGAGACACCATCATGCCGGGCTATGCAAGCGTAGGAGCACGTCTGGACGGCCTGCCGCTATCGGGCTTCCATTGGCGGATGCTGGGCCTGATTGCCGCCGGCATGTACTTCGATTCGTTCGACATTTACATTGCCGGCGCGGTGCTGGCCGCCATGATCCACAGTGGCGAATCCACTCTCAGCCTCAACGCAGCCTTCGTCTCCGTCACCTTCATCGGCATGATGACGGGCGCATGGCTCTCAGGTGTCCTCGGCGACAGATTCGGGCGCCGCTTCTGTTATCAATTCAACCTCGGCATCTACGGCTTTGCTTCGATTGCCGCCGCATTTGCGCCGTCGATGCCGTGGCTCATCGTCTTCCGGCTCATCATGGGCATTGGCATGGGCGCGGAAATCGTGGTTGGCTACGGCACGCTCAGCGAGTTCATTCCCGCCGTTTGGCGTGGCCGCTTCGGCACGATCCTTAATCTCATCATCAATACGTCGCTGTTTCTTTCGACGTTTCTCGGCTGGCTAATCGTTCCGCAATACGGATGGCGCTGGATGTTCGCCATTGCCGGATGCGGAGCGCTGGTGGTCTGGTTCCTGCGCAAGTCGATGCCGGAATCGCCGCGCTGGCTGGAATCGCGTGGCCGCGGCGACGAAGCCGCGGGCATCGTGTCGCGTATCGAAGCCGCCTGCGGCGTGGACGCCGCCACCGTCAACGCAAACGAAGCGGCGCCGCGCCGCCTCGAAGCGAGCGAGCAGGACCATGGCCGTCTGAGCGAACTGTTCTCCCGCCAACTGCTGAGCCGCACCATTACGGGCATCACGGTATTGGTCGCGCTTTTCACCGTCAATTACGCGTTTGTGAGCTGGATACCCACGTTCCTCGTCAAGCAAGGGCATAGCGTATCGAGTTCGCTCGGTCTGACGGCCGTGATGTTCGCGGGAGGGCCGGTCGGTTCGCTGATCGCTTTTGTGCTTGCCGAGCGAATTGGGCGTAAATGGGGCATCGTTCTGTTTTCGCTAATCTGCGCGGCATTCGGCGTGGCCTATCCGTTCGCGCAATCGGCCGTGGCAATTACCGCATTGGGCTTTGCGATTACCTGCTGCATTTACGTGCTGTCGTCGTTCAGCGTGGCGACCTATGTTCCCGAGTTGTTTCCCACCCGCTTGCGGCTGCGCGGCGCGGGTCTGTCGAATACGGTCGGGCGCGCGGTCAGCATCGCGATTCCTTATGCGGTCGCCGCATCGTTCATGAAGTTTGGCATCGCGGGCGTGTTGACGCTGATCGTCGGGACGCTGCTTGCCCAGGCATTGATCGTCGGCGTCATTGGTCCGGAGACGAAACGGCGCTCGCTCGAAGCCATCGAACAGGAGACGGGCAGCGCGACGCCTCAGGAGGCGATGAAGGGCGGCACAGCCGAAGCGCTCAGATAACAGCGGACAACCGAAGCTGGCCGCAACCGTCACTGCATATTCAGTCAATACGAGGACACCCGAGACATGTCATCGCAGATCGAGAATTACCGGATTTATGCCGTCAAGTACGCACATTTCGAGCGTCGTTCAGGCGACAACTTCATTGGTGGCGATTCGCATGACGTCGCCATGCCGCTCGATTATTTCGTGTGGGCGGTAGTCGGCAAGACGCGCACGTTCATCGTCGACACGGGTTTTGACCAGACGATGGCCGACAAGCGCGGCCGCACCATCACCAATACGGTGGAACACGGTTTGCAGAAAATCGGCATCTCCGCAGCGTCTGTCAATGACGTGATCATCACCCACATGCACTACGATCACGCGGGTAACAGCACGCTCTTTCCGCGCGCTCACTATCATCTGCAGGATCGTGAGATGGCCTATTGCACCGGCCGTTGCATGTGTCATCACGCGCTGAGTCATCCGTTCGAGCCGGAAGACGTGAAGTCGATGGTAGGCCGGCTTTTCGACGGACGCGTGCGGTTTCACGAAGGTGCGTCCGAAGTCGCGCCAGGACTGAGCGTGCATTGGGTGGGCGGCCATACCAATGGCCTGCAGATCGTGCGTGTGCATACGGAGCGTGGCTGGGTCGTGCTGGCTTCGGATGCATCGCACTTCTACGCAAATATGCAGGAGCATCGGCCGTTTCCGGTGGTGTACAACGTCGGCGACATGCTGGAAGGGTACGAGACCGCGCATCGTCTTGCCGACTCGCCGAATCATGTGATCCCCGGCCACGACCCGGCGGTGCTGGCGCGCTATCCCGCGCATGATCGTGAGACCGAGGGCTGGATCGTGCGTCTCGATGCCGAGCCGCGCTAAAGGAAAATCACATGGCGCTAAAGGGAAAAAATGTGCTCGTGACCGGTTCGTCGAACGGACTGGGTCTTGCCATGGCAAAAGCACTCGCGGCTAGTGGCAGTCATATCGTGCTACATGGCCTCGAAACGGCGCAGAGCATGGAGCAAACCTGCGCCGAGCTATCCGCTTCGCACGACGTCGACGTGAATTACGTGCGCGCCGATCTGTCCACGGTGGACGGCGTCGACCGGCTCATCGACGCGGCACACGAGCGCTTGGGCGCGATCGACGTGCTGGTCAATAACGCGGTGGTGCGCCACTTTGCGGGTATCGAATCGTTTTCAATCGAGCATTGGAACAGCGCGCTCGCTGTGAATCTGACGGCAGCGTTTCGCGCGATTCAGTTGACGCTGCCCGGCATGCGCAAGCGTGGCTGGGGCCGCATCTTCAACATGACGTCGGTGTACGGCACGCGTGCGACGGCCAACCGGGTGGATTACGTCACGACCAAGACGGCTTTGCTCGGGCTCACGCGCTCGGTGGCGATCGAAACGCTCAATCAAGGCATAACCTGTAACGCGATCTGTCCGGGGTCGGTGCTGACGCCGAACATCGACGGCCGCATCAACGATCTGATGGATGCGCGTGGCCTGAGCCGCGATGACGCGGTTCATGAGTTCCTGCAGGGCAAACAGCCTACCGGCGAGCTGATAGACGCCGCACATGTCGGCGACCTGATTGTGTTCCTGTGTTCGCCCTCGGCGAGCCAGATTACCGGCGCGTTGATGCCGATCGAAGGGGGCTGGCTTGCAGGCTGACTCTTTAGCGACGCCATCCGTGCAGAGCGGCGCGATCACGCGTGAACTCGCGCGATTCGTCGCCGTGACTGAATGGTCGGATCTACCCGTTGCCGTGCGGCACGAAGCAAAGCGCGCACTGGTCAACTACTTCGCCGTGGCACTGGCGGGCTGCAACGATCCGGTGCTCGACAAAGCGGTGGCGGTGTATGGGCGCTTCAGCGCGGCGCACGATGCCGGCGTGATCGGGCGTAGCGAGCGCACGGATATGCTGAACGCGGCCGCGCTCAACGCGATGAGTGCAAACGTGTTCGACTTCGACGACACGCATATGCCCACCATCATTCATCCGACCGCGCCCGTTGCGGCTGCGCTGTTTGCATTGGCGGAAACGCAGCGGGACTCGAAAGCGATCAGCGGTGAGGCGTTATTGCTGGCCTTCGTGCTCGGCGTGGAAGTGGAGTGCCGGATCGGCAATGCGGTTTCGCCCGGACACTATCAACGCGGCTGGCATATTACGTCGACGTGTGGCGTATTTGGCGCGGCCGTGGCGGTTGCGAAGGCTTGCGGTCTGAATGAACAGCAGATTGTTTGGGCCTTGGGCAATGCATCGGCGCAAGCGGGCGGACTGGTCGAAACGCTCGGCACGATGTCGAAAAGCGTTAGCGTGGGCAATGCGGCGCGCAACGGGCTGCTGTCCGCCCTGCTTGCGAAGGACGGCTTCTCCGGTCCCGATGCGCCGCTAGAAGGCGCGCGTGGGTTTCTCAACGTGACCGCCAATGAGCCGAAGCTAAACGCGCTGACAGATGGTTTGGGCCGCGATTGGGCGCTGTTGTCGAACACGTATAAGCCTTATCCGTGCGGTGTCGTGCTTAATCCGGTTATCGACGCCTGTCTCGATCTGCGACGCGACGCTCGCTGGACGCTAGACGATATCGAACGCGTCGAACTGACCGGACATCCGTTGCTGCGCGAGCGTACTGATCGTCCAGGGGTGCGTTCGGGACGCGAATCGCAGGTGAGCGCGCAGCACGCCGTTGCGGTGACGCTGGCGCGCGGCAAGGCGGGTCTCGCGGAATTCAGCGATGCGGCGGTGGCGGAGCCGGCGCTGCGGGCATTCGCGGGCCGCCTGCATTTTATCGACGAGGCGTCGTGGCCCGTCGAATCGGCACAGGTCACGGTGGTGTTGCGTTCCGGCGAGGTCGTGTCGCGGCGCATCGAGGCCGCCCGGGGCAGCCTGGCCGCACCGTTAAAGGATGAGGAACTGGCGGCGAAATTACGCGAATTGGCGGCATACGGGGGCTCCGGCGTGGCGCCGCAACCGCTGGCCGACCGCTTAGGGCGTCTCGATAGCGAGGCGGACGCCGCCGCACCGATGTACATGGCACGCGCGTCATAAGCAGGGACGCGCGGTGCTGACGCAAACTTTCATGGGCGAGGGAAATCATGTCGAGCAGTGAGCAAAAGAATCAAACCGGATTTGTCGGTGTGGGCGTGATGGGACGTCCGATGGCGCGGCGTCTGATCGAAGCCGGCCATTCGTTGATCGTCTATGACCGCGATGAGAAGGCGGTTGCCGAGCTCGTGGCGCTGGGCGCGCACGCGGCGAAATCCGTTCGCGACGTGGCCGACCACGCACGCATCGTCTTTACGAGCCTGCCGACGCCGGCCGTATTCAGGCAGGTTGCGATAGGCGAGGGCGGTCTGATAGAAGGCAGCGCCCTGAAGATTCTGATCGACCTGTCGACCGTCGGGTCGCGCACCGAGAAGGAAGTCGCCGACGGCCTGCTGGCGAAAGGCATCGACACGGTCGATGCACCGGTGAGCGGCGGAGCAGCGGGCGCCAGCAAGGGCACGCTCGCGATCATGGCGGCAGGCAAGCCCGCAGCACTCAATGAAGTGCGCGGATTGTTCGAAGTCCTTGGCAAAGTGTTCGTCGTCGGCGAGGAGCCGGGGCAAGGGCAGTTGCTGAAGCTGCTGAACAACATGCTCTCGTCCACGGCCTTTGCGATTACATCCGAGGCCTTCGTGGCCGGCATGCGCGGCGGTCTCGACCCCGAGGTGATGATGTCGGTGATCAACGCGGGGAGCGGCAAAAACGGCGCGACGCTCGACAAGTTTCCGAAGCAGGTGCTGCCGCGCACGTTCGATTTCGGCTTTCCGATCGGCAGTGTCTGCAAGGACATCGGTCTGGCCGTCGAGGAATGCCAGGCGCTCGGTGTGCCGATGTGGGTCGGCAGCGTGGCGCGTCAAGTCTGGAATTACGCAGCAATGCAGGACGGCGCGAAGCGCGACATGACCGAGCTCGTCAAATACGTCGAACACTGGTCGTCGGGCGAAGGCCTTGCGGACTGATTCGAACGCGCCACACGAACGTTATATAAACCTGATCGGAGTACACCATGATTGTCGAAATGCGGATTTACCATTGCGCCCCCACCCGGCTGCCGGCATTGCTCGATCGCTTCACCACCACCACGCTCGGCTTCTTCGAGAAATACGGCATTCAGCAGATCGGCTTCTGGACCACGTTGATCGGCCCGAGCAATCACACGCTCACGTATATGGTGAAGTGGGAGAGTCTCGCGGAGCGCGAACAGAAGTGGAATGCGTTTCAAGCCGACGCGGAATGGATCGCCAAGCGCGCCGCAACCGAGGCGGAACGGCCGATTGTCGAACGCATCGAAAATCACTTTTTGACGCCGACGACTTTTTCGGCCCTGCAGTAAGGAATATTTGCCATGACACAACCGAAACGCATCGGCTTTATCGGACTCGGCATGATGGGCGCGCCGATGGCGCAGTGTCTCGCGACCGCCGGATTCGAACTGTATCTCGATGACGCGGATGCCGCGCGTGCCGACACGCTGGCCACGCAGATCGGCGCCCAGCGCCTGAAACCGGACCACGCTGCAACGCTCGACGTCTTGATCACCATGCTGCCCAATTCGGCGATCGTGGAAGAAGTTCTGCTCGGCGGTGGCGCGGGCGGCTGGGTAAGCCATCTGGCAAAAGGCGCGGTCGTCATCGATATGAGTTCGTCGGAGCCGGAACGTTCGCGCAAACTCGGCGAGACGCTCGCGGAGCGCGGCTACGCTTATCTGGATGCGCCGGTGTCGGGCGGGGTCAAGAAAGCACGCGAGGGCTCGCTGGCGATTCTGGTCGGCGGCGCGCAGGAGGTGCTTGAGCGTTGCAAGCCGTTGCTCGACGCCATGGGCAAGAGCGTGCTGCATATCGGCAGCGCGGGCGCGGGCCATGCTGCGAAAGCGCTAAACAACTATGTCTCGGCTGCCGGCCTCGCGGCGACCGTCGAGGCGCTGCATGTCGCCGAGCGCTTTGGGATTGAACCGGGTGTCATGACCGACGTGCTGAATGCGTCGTCGGGCCGCACCAATACGTCTGAAAACAAGGTCAAGCAATTCATGCTGAGCGGCACGTTTGCATCAGGTTTCGCGCTGCAACTGATGAACAAGGATCTGAAGATCGCGCGTGCTCTCGCGCAGGCCGTCGACTATCCGATGACGCTCGGCGTGACCTGCACCGCGATGTGGAACGACGCGGCGTCACGTTCGACAGCGGCGACGGACCACACGGAGCTGTATCGTCTGCTGCCCGGCGACGCCTCCTGAGACAAATTGATCGGAGTCCTCTATGTCACATACAGCGCAGTTCTATATTGATGGAAAATGGGTCGAACCGGCGTCCGCCAGCGGCTTCGACGTGATCGACCCGGCGACCGAAACGCCAATCGGGCGGATTGCACTCGGCGATGCGCAGGACGTGGATCGGGCCGTGGCTGCGGCGCGTCGGGCTTTTGCGACATGGTCGGTCAGCGATGCGACCGACCGCGTGGCCCTGCTCAAACGCGTGCTGCAGATTTATGAGCGCCGCTACGACGAGTTTGCCGAACTGATCCGCCGCGAAATGGGCGCGCCCATCACCTTCGCACGCAACGGCCAGGCCGCACGCGGGCCGGCGCACCTCAATGCACTGATCGACGTGCTCGAACGTTTCGATTTCGAAGAGCAGCGCGGCAGCACCCGCGTCGTGCTGGAACCGGTGGGCGTATGCGGCCTGATCACACCGTGGAACTGGCCGATCAACCAGATTGTGGTGAAGATTGCCCCGGCGCTGGCGGCCGGTTGCACGATGGTTCTCAAACCGAGCGAATACTCACCGTTGAGCGCATTGCTGTTCGCCGAGGTGCTCGACGAGGCGCAAGTGCCGCCAGGTGTATTCAACCTCGTCAACGGCGACGGCCCTGGCGTGGGCGCGGCCATCGCTTCTCATCCGGACATCGACATGGTGTCGTTTACCGGTTCGACGCGGGCCGGCGTGCTGGTTGCCGAGGCGGCGGCGCAAACGGTCAAGCGTGTCGCGCAGGAACTGGGCGGCAAGTCGGCAAACATCCTGCTCGACGACGTCGACCTGGAAGAAGCGGTGACGCGCGGCCTCGCCGCGTGCTTCACGAATAGCGGTCAGTCGTGCTCGATTCCGACTCGCATGCTGGTACCGCGTCATTTGATGAACGACGCGGCGCAAATCGCGAAGCGCGCCGCCGAAGCCTACCGTACCGGCCCGACCGACGATCCGTCGACGCAACTGGGTCCGCTCGTCAACCGCAATCAGTTCGAGCGTGTGCAGACGCTGATCCAGAAGGGCATCGACGAAGGCGCGCGGCTCGTCACAGGTGGCACGGGTCTGCCTGCAGGTGTCGAGCGCGGCTACTACGTGCGCCCCACGGTATTCGCCGACGTCACGCCGGATATGACGATCGCGCGCGAAGAAATTTTCGGACCGGTGCTATCGATCATGGCATACGACTCGGAAGAGAATGCTATCGACATCGCGAACGGCACCGAATACGGTCTCGCGGCCTATGTCCAGTCGGGCGACCTTCAGCGGGCGCGCAAAGTGGGACGCGCCCTGCGTGCCGGTGGCGTGCACCTGAATTACCCGCCGGCTGATTTTGGCGCGCCGTTCGGTGGCTATAAGCGCTCGGGCAATGGACGCGAATGGGGCGAAGCTGGCTTGCGCGAGTATCTGGAAACCAAGTCGATGGTCGGCTATGGCGCACCGTGAGGCGCGTGGTCGCCGGCCCGAGTGAGTAAAAAATTTGCGCTTTTTCATTGTCGGACAATCGGTGTGTCCGGCATTAAGATGATTTGAACCTGAAACGCAACGAACCGTAGAGGATTTCACAATGGACAACAACGAACGCTTCGACAAAGGCTTTGAGAACCGTAAGGAGGTGCTCGGCTCGGCGCACGTGGAGAAGTCGTGGGCCAACGCAGACGACTTCAACCGGCCGATGCAGAAATTTGTCACCGAATACTGCTGGGGCGATGTCTGGGGCGACCAGACGCTGTCGTTCAAGACGCGCAGCATGCTGAATCTCGGCATGTTGACGGCGATGAGCCAGCATCACGAATTGGCAGTGCATATCAAAGGCGCGCTGCGCAACGGCGTAACACGCGAAGAGATTCGCGCGGTGTTGATGCAGGCGGCAGTCTATTGCGGCGCGCCGCTGGCGCTGGCGGCATTCCGCGTGGCCACGGAGGCGATCAAGGCTTACGAGGCGGAGAACCCGGCGGCCTAAAGCGCAGGAAAAGCCTCGATCCACGAGCGTTTTGCGTGAGACCGGAATGCGTGCCAAAACACGCATTCCGGTCGACAGGAGACAAAGATGAAAACCATAACCGCTAACGACGTCATTCAGTCGGAAGCTGAGCAGTCCATAGAAACGAGAAGGCGCAACGCCATCAAAGGCGCGTTCTTCTCCGAGTTTATCGACATGTTCGATATCTACCTTCCGGTCGTCGTGTTGTCGCCGGTGCTGGGGTTCTTTCAGCCGCCGCATCTTTCGGCCGGTACGGAGACGATTCTCGCGTCGCTGGTGTTCATTACGACGCTGTTGGGGCGGCCGGTTGGCGCATTGCTGTTCGGCATGATCGCGGACCGCATCGGCCGGCGCAAGGCCTCCATCTGGTCGGTGTCGGGCTTCGGTGTGGTCACGCTGCTGATCGCGCTATTGCCGGGTTATCAAAGCATCGGCCTGACGTCGTATGTGCTGCTGGTGTTGTTGCGTTTCGTCGACGGCATCTTTCTGGGTGGCGGCTATACCGGCGCCATGCCGCTCGCCATCGAGTATTCGAAGAAGGAACAACGCGGCTTCGTCGGCGGTTTCATCATTGCGGGTTTTCCGGCGGCGTATGTGACGATCAACCTCGTCGCCATGGCCATGTTCGCGCTTTTTCCGCTCAATGGTATGAATTCGCCCTATGCCCAGTGGGGCTGGCGCGTGCCGTTCGTGCTGGGCGCCGTGCTGGCGGGCGTGCTCGCGACATATTACGTGCGCAAGGTGGCGGAGTCGGAAATCTGGAAGAGCGAAGCCGCCGACAAGGCCGCCCAGGCCGAAAAGCTGCCGCTGACCGATCTGATTCGCGGCAAAAGCGGCCGCAATCTGCTGCAGGTTCTGCTGATGATGACGGGCTTCTGGCTTACGCAGAACATCGTGACGATCTTTCTGCCTACCGGCCTGCTGGTGAAAACGCTCCATCTGTCGGGTTTCCAGATGGCGTCCACGCTGATGATCACGTATTTCGTGCTGTTTTTCAGCTATATCGGTTCGGGACTGATTGCTCAACGTATCGGACGGCGTCGTTTCTTCGCGATCGTCGGCCCGCTGATCGCGACGGTCGGTTCGGCGCTGTTGTACGTGCTGGCCAATGGTGAAGGCCTGTCCTTGACGGTCATCATCGTGCTCGTCTGCGTGCTCGCGGTATTGGTGACCTCGCCATGGGGCGTGATCATCACGTATATCAACGAGCGCTTCGTCACGGATGTACGCGCAACCGGTTTCGGCGTGGGCTTCAGTCTTTCCGTGATCATTCCGTCGTTTTACGCGTTCTATATGAACTGGCTTGGCGCCTTCATGCCGCTGCGTCTGACGGCGGTCGCGCTGCTGTGCGTGGGCGGCCTGATTGGCATGGTTGGCGCGCTGATGGGCCCGGAAACGAAAGACGTCGATTTCTAGGCTAACTGTTTGACTTGAGGAGGATGCAATTCATGAATCAGGAGCGAATCGGTTTCATCGGCCTGGGCAACATGGGTGGCCGCATGACGAGACGACTGGTCGATGCTGGCATTGCCGTGCTTGGCTTCGACACGGTGGCGGAACGAATTGCCGCGACCGGTGCGGAGCGTGCCGGTAGCGTGCGCGACGCGGTGGCGTTTGCCGACGTCGTGATGATGTCGCTGCCGGATAGCAAGGTGGTGGAGGCGGTGGTCGAAGGCGAAGATGGCGTGCTGGCCCATTGCCGCGCGGGGCAGATTGTGGTCGATCTGAGCACGGCCGCGGCCAGTTCGACTATCCGCTTGGCGAAGCGTTTTGCCGAACGCGGCGTCCATTACGTCGATGCAGGCATTTCAGGGGGCGCCGCAGCGGCCGAGAAGGGCACGCTGACGCTCATGGTAGGTGGTGAGGCCGGCGCGGTGGCTGCACTGCAATGGGCATTCAAACCGATCAGCGCCAAGGTCGCTCACATGGGCGCAAGCGGAGCAGGCCACACCACCAAACTGCTGAACAACTTCCTCAATGCGGTCAGCCTCGCGGCAAGCGCTGAGGTGATGGTCGCGGGCAAAAAAGCGGGGCTCGATCTGCACCTGTTGCTCGACGTGCTGAACAGCAGCAGCGGGGTCAACTTCGCCACGCTGAACCGCTTTCCGAAGATCGTCGACGGCGATTATCTGGAAGGCGGTCTCACGGGCAAGTTGATGACCAAGGACGTGGTGCTGTACGTGGACCGCTTGCGCGAGCTCGGTGTGACTTCGTTGAACGCGGCGGGTCCGCTTGCGAGCTTCGGTCTCGGCACGGCGTTGGGTTATGGCGATGTGATCAGCAATCGGGTCGTGGATGCGATCGGCGATGTATCGGGCGGCGTGCGGCTGTTTGATAACGTCAAGGACAACTGAAAAAGGAGAAGCAGGCATGAAGGTATTTCACGGCAGGGCGGAGGGCGCGCAGTCGGAACTGAGGGGCGAGACGTTTTCCGGCACCGTATGGGCCGATCCGGTGATGCCGGCCACCAACGGCGTCACGATCAACACCGTGTTTTTTGCTCCGCGTGGCCGGACCTACTGGCATACACACGAGCAGGGCCAGGTACTGACGGTCACGGCCGGCAAGGGCTGGATCTGCAAGGAAGGTGAAGCGCCGCAACCGATCCGCCAGGGCGACATCGTGTTTATCGGACCGAACGAGCGCCATTGGCACGGCGCGAGCGACGGCAGCTATATGGTGCATATCGCAACCTCGATCGGCAAGGCGACGTGGCAGGAAGAAGTCGCCGAGGCGGACTATCCGGCCGGTGCGTAGCGGCAGGATCAGTGGGATGGTGCGCCGTCGGGACGACCGGCGCACATACGAGTGTTTCCGTCTTCGAGAGGAAGGATGTAATGAGTTCGAGTCAGTCAGACAATACATCGCCTCAGTCGCATGACGCGCAGGCCATCAGGGACGAGTTCATACGCGTCCACGGCGCGTGGCCTCCTGCATGGGAGAGCATGCTGCGTCTCGATGCGGGCTTCGTGGCGGCCTATCTGCGGTTTTCCAGTGTGCCGCAGCGGCACAACCATCTTGGCGACAAGGTGCGCACGTTCATCGCGCTGGCTGCCGACGCCTGTGCCACGCAACTGTATGCGCCGGGTGTTGCGCATCATTTGCAGCGGGCATTGTCGTTCGGCGCGACGCGTGACGAGTTGATGGAAGTGCTTGAACTGGTCAGCACGATCGGCATTCATACAAGCAACGTGGGCGTGCCGGTGTTGCTGGAAGTTCTGGAAGAAGAGGGTTTGCGTGCAGGACCGGTGCCGCTCGACGAACGAAGGCTCGCCCTGAAGGCCGCGTTCGAGAAGAACCGCGGTTACTGGCATCCGACGTGGGAGGGTTTGCTCGAACTCGATCCCGATCTGTTCGAAGCGTATGTCGAATTTTCGTCGGTGCCGTGGAAGACCGGCGTATTGAGTCCGAAGGTTAAGGAATTCATGTACTGCGCCTTCGATGCCTCGGCCACGCATCTATACGTTCCCGGCCTGAAGCTGCATATGCGCAACGCACTGCGTTACGGGGCAACGGTAGGCGAGATTATGGAGTTGCTAGAAATAGTCAGCACCACGGGTATCCATGGCGCGGAACTCGGCGCGCCGTTGCTCGAAGCGGCCTTGCAAGACATGACGGCAAACGGGGCCGCCCAGCATGAACAGAACGTGGAGATCGGCCAGCGCTGAAGTATCATACAGTCGGACACTTTGTGTGACGGGAAGACAATCATGTCAACGGATATGGGTCTGATCAGACCGGAAACGCTACGCCACCAGGTCGAAAATGTATTGCGGCAAGCGATCATGAGCGGACGTTTTGCGCCGGGCGCCCGGCTGATCGAGCGCGAGCTATGCGAAACGCTTGGCGTGAGCCGCACGTCGGTACGCGAGGCCTTGCGCAAACTCGAAGCGGAAAAGCTGGTGCGCAGTGTGCCGCATAAAGGTCCGATTGTCGCGGTCATCTCGAAGCAGGAGGCAAGCGAGCTATACGCGCTGCGCGGCTTGCTGGAAGGCTTTGCCGCCCACGAATTCGCGCGGCTCGCGAGCGACGCCGCACTGGCGCGTTTTGGCGAGGCCGCCACGGAATTGCGCGTCGAAGCCGAGGCGCAAAACCAGGAAGGCGTACTGAAGGCCAAAACGGCGCTTTACGACGTGCTACTCGACAATTGCGGCAATGGGCTGATCAAGGAGGTGCTGACCAGCCTGTACTCGCGCGTGAATCTGCTGCGCGCCACCTCGCTGATGCATCCGGATCGTCTGCCGAGCAGCCTGGGCGAAATCGACAAGCTATGCAAAGCCTTGAAGGCGCGCGACGCGCAATCCGCCCAGCAGCTCGCGCAGCTCCATGTCGCCAACGCCGAAAAAGCCGCAATGCGCATGCTGGAAGAATCGGCGGCGGAACTTGGCCAAGCTGAGGATAGCTAACGAGTTTCGCACCCGTCACCTGATCGTATCAATACCGTCCCATACCGCCGCCCAATACTGCCCAATACTGTCGAAGCAAGGAGATTTAACGCATGCCCAGTTCAGCCGCCGTGAATATTGCCGTCCTCGACGACTATCAACGCGTCGCCTCGTCGCTCGCAGACTGGCAAAGTTTGCAGCCGCACGCCAACACGGTATTTTTTCACGACCATGCCGCTGACGTCGACGCGCTCGCGGCCCGCCTCGCGCACTACGAGGTCGTGGTGTTGATGCGCGAGCGGACCCGCTTCGACGCGAACCTGCTGGCGCGACTGCCGCGCCTGAAGCTGATTCTCACGGTGGGTATGTGGAATGCCGCCATCGATCTGCAGGCCGCGAAAGCGCGCGGCATCGTCGTATCGGGCACCACAGGCGGCGATCCTGCCGCCACGCCGGCGCTGACGTGGACACTCATACTCGGCATCACGCGCAATCTATACGGCGAGGCCGCGTCGCTGCGGAGCGGTAACTGGCAAACCGGCCTCGGCATGGACGTCAACGGTAAAACGCTGGGCGTGCTGGGGCTTGGGCGCATTGGCGAAGCGGTTGCACGTATCGGCGTCGCGTTTGGCATGCAGGTGATCGCGTGGAGTCAGAACCTGACCGAAGAGCGCGCCAACGAAGTGGGCGTGCGGCGAGTCGAGAAAGACGAACTGTTTCGCGAGGCCGATGTGCTCACGGTTCATCTGAAGCTCGGCGAGCGCACGACCGGGCTCGTCGGCGCGAGGGAGCTTGGGCTGATGAAGCCGACCGCATATCTTGTCAACACATCGCGCGGACCTATCGTCGCGGAAGATGCGCTGATCGCCGCATTGCAGGAGCGCCGTATCGGCGGCGCTGCACTGGATGTCTTCGACGTGGAGCCGCTGCCCGCGGCCCATCCGTTTCGCTTTCTGCCGAACGTGCTGGCTACGCCGCATATCGGCTACGTCACCGAAAATACCTACCGCACGGCTTATCCGCAGATCGTCGAAGATATTCACGCCTGGATGAAGGACGCGCCTATTCGTCTGCTTTAAGGAAATGGCTGCAGTGACGGCGCGCCGGGTTTATGCCCACGATACTTCGCGAATCGGGGATCGTGATATGCGTCCGTCCCCGTTGCGGATCAGGCCGCTGCGGCCGCTTCCTTGACGGTTTGCAGCCGTTCCACGGCATCGCCGTTTTCGCGGAACAGATGAACGTGACGCAGCGCGAAACCGGCATCGACCGCCTGGCCATCGGTGGTGGTCGATTCTCCCGAGCCTTTCACCTGGATCAACACGCCGCCGTCGAGGCTCACATGCAGCAGGGTCTCGCCGCCGAGATGCTCGACCACGGAGACGACGCCCGACAGCTTGCCCGGCGCATCGCTCACAGCGGTTTCCGATAGATGTTCTGGGCGAATGCCGAGCGTCAGCGCATCGCCCGCTTTCACACCATCCGCGCTGAACGGCAGCGTCAGTGGCGCGCCACCCGGCAAGCCGATCGTCAAGCCGCCCGAATCGGCACGCTGCACCGTCACTGGCAGAAAATTCATCTTCGGCGAGCCGATGAATCCCGCGACGAAGCGGTTCTTTGGTGTCCGATAGAGTTCGAGAGGCGAGCCGATCTGCTCCACCTTGCCGTTATTCAACACGACGATACGATCCGCCATGGTCATGGCCTCGGTCTGGTCGTGCGTGACATAAATCATCGTGGCATTGAGCTGCTTATGCAGTTTGATCAGTTCGAGCCGCATCTGCACGCGCAGCGCCGCGTCGAGATTGGACAAAGGTTCGTCGAACAGAAACACCTTGGGTTCGCGCACGATCGAGCGTCCGATTGCGACCCGCTGCCGCTGCCCACCGGATAACGCACGCGGTTTTCTCTCGAGCAGCTGTTCGATCTGCAGAATCTGGGCGGCGCGCTGCACGCGTTCCTTGATCTGCGCTTCCGGCAGTTTGATCATTCGCAGTCCGAATGCAATATTCTCGTAGACCGACATGTGCGGATACAGCGCATACGACTGGAACACCATCGCCACGCCACGTTGCGAGGGTTCGAGTTCAGTGACGTCTTCGTCGCCGATCAGCACCTGCCCTGAATCGCTGCGTTCGAGGCCGGCAATGGTGCGCAGCAGCGTGGATTTGCCGCAACCGGAAGGGCCGACGAAGACCATGAATTCACGATCGGTCACGGCGATGTCGATGCTCTTCAACACTTCCGTGCCGGCAAACGTCTTGCGGATCTGCTGCAATTGAACTGCGCTCATGCCTGTCTCCTACTGATGCCCGTGCCGCTACGGCATTGAGCAAAGTAACGGGTTTTTGCGCGCATTTTTGCCTTGCAATGCAGCATGTACCCTTTAACGAATTTGTTCTTGACAACCGGTTCGGGTCCAAATATACAATTGTAATTACAGAATTACAAGTGAAACGGAGTGGGTTGTTACGAGTGAATCACGAGGAGACAAACATGAAGAAGCACTACGCGCAGGCGGCGGCGTTCGCGCTGCTGGGCGTTACCGCATCGTTCTTTTCGGTGTCCAATGCGTCCGCCTGGACGTTGAAAGAGGCCGCCGCGCCGTATTCGGGTACGACCATCAACGCTATTTTTCTGGACCGGCCGGGCTATAAGGCTGCGTCGGCGTTGATTCCGCAGTTCGAGAAAGAGACCGGCATCAAGGTGCACACTGAGGTTGTCCCTTACGAGAACACCCGCGAGAAGGAGGTGCTCAATTTCGTAGGCGGCGGCGCGCAGGACATCGTGCTGGTCGACGTGGTGTGGATCGGCGAGTTCGCCAGCAACAAGTGGCTCGTTCCCATCAAGACCTTTACCGACAACCCCAAGCTGGCCGACCCCAATCTCAACCTCGGCGACTTTTTCCCGATCCTGCTCGATTCGTTCGGCACATGGGACAAAACCACTTACGGGCTGCCATTCGATAACTATTCGGGCCTGATGTTCTACAACAAATGCATGTTGAAGGACGCGGGTTTCGATCAGCCGCCGAAGACCTGGGACGAGTTGCTCAACGTCTACGCGCCCAAGCTCACCAAGCCCGACAAGAACCAGTTCGCCTTCGCGCTGCAATCGCGCCGTGGCGAAACGCAATCGGCGGATAGCTTCATGCGCATGCTGTGGCCGAACGGCGGCTCGTTGCTCGACGCCAAATTCAAGTCGAATCTGCTGTCGCCGCAATCGCAGGCCGGCCTCGAATACCGGCAAAAGCTGATGAAGTACATGCCGCCGGGAATCGTCGACTATGACCACGCAGAATCGGTGAATGCGCTCGCGCAGGGGCAGGTGGCGATGATCACCGAGTGGTCCGCGTTCTATCCGACGCTGACCGATCCGAGCAAGTCGAAGATCGGCAACTGCCTCGCCATCTCCACCGAACCTGCCGGTCCTGCCGGACTGAAGCCCGCGCTGGGTGGTTTCTCGCTGGCGGTGAATGCCAAGTCGAATGCGAAGAAACAGGCCGCGGCGTGGCTCTTCATTCAGTGGATCACTTCGCAGGCCATGGCGAAGCCATATCTGGACGCGGGCGGTGTGAGCGGGCGCATGTCGGTCTACAAGGACCCGGCCGTCCAGAGCAAGTATCCGTTTGTGAAGCCGATGGTGGAATCGTGGCAAGGCGGCGTGCCTGACTATCGGCCGCGTTTCCCGGAATGGCCGGCGGTATCTGAAGTGATCGGCGAATGGGGCAGCAAGATCATGCTCGGCCAGGTGTCGGTGAAAGACGGTGCGCAGACCATTGGCACCAAGACCGAAGAGATCCTGCGGAAAGCGGGCTATTACGACGGCAAGAAGCCCTTGCTGAAGTAACAGCGGCGCGGGCGAGGCTGCTTAGGCTGTCTCGCTCGCTGAATAGAGCATCGCGCGGAGAGATTCATGCAGAAGACCACGATAGCACCCGCCAGCGGCACAATGCGGCCGCGCCGGCCTGTGCGCTTTCGTTTCATGCCGCGTTCGCCGGCGTTCTGGTTTCTGCTGCCCGCCGTCGCGGCGCTGGCGATCATCGGCATCTACCCGTTGTTGCTGGCGCTGTATAACTCGTTTCACCTGTACAAGCTCGCGGATGTCGACGCCGGCACGCCGTTTGTGGGTTTCGACAACTACGTCGCCACGCTTTCCGATCCGTCTTTTTGGGGCGCGCTCGGCCGCACGGTCTTGTTCCTTTGCCTGACCTTGCCGATTGAAGTGGCATTGGGGCTATTCGCTGCCTTGATGTTGCATCGCACGGCGTTGCCGTGGCTGCGGGTGGCCGCGCGCGTCGGTCTCGTGATTCCAATGGCGACCACGTATGCGGTAGTCGGTTTGATAGGACGACTAATATTTAATCGTCAGTTCGGCGTGGTCAATTATCTGCTGGGCTTCTTCGGCATCGCGCCGCTCGACTGGCTGGCCGATCCCACGCTTGCCGTCGTTTCCGTGATGATCATGGATATCTGGCAATGGACGCCGTTTTGCGCGCTGATCCTGCTTGCGGGCCTCGCCATGGTGCCAAAGGAGGCGGAAGAGGCTGCCCGGCTCGAAACGCCGAAATGGAGCAAGATTCTCTGGCATCTGCAGCGTCCTTATCTGTTGCCGGGGCTCACTGCGATTCTGATTCTGCGTTCGGCGGACATGCTCAAGATGTTCGACGCCGTCTTTACCATGACGCGCGGCGGTCCCGGCACGGCGACTGAGTTCATCAGCATCTACATCCAGCGCATTGCGTTTCGCCTCTTCGATCAAGGCATGGCGTCGGCCCAAGCCGTGTTGCTACTGATCCTGACGATCGTGCTGTCGCGGCTCTATATTCGTTTTGTTTACCGGGAGGCCGTGTGAGCACCTCAATCGACACCTCCAGCCAACCGCTGCCGCTTTCGCCGCGAGCACGTCGGGCGAAGAACGCACGCCGCCGCGCCACGGTGTGGCACGCCGTCGGCCTGTTGGTCGTATTCCTGAGTTCGGTGTTTCCGTTTTACTGGATGGTGACCACCAGCCTCAAGAGCCAGGCGGACGCGCTGGCCATGCCGCCAGTCTGGCTGTTCAAGCCAACGCTTGCGCACTATATCGACGCGCTGTTCGAGCATGACGTCGCGACGAGCCTGCTGAATTCGCTGATCGTCGCCAGCAGCACGACGTTTCTCGCGATCCTGCTCGGCGCGCCCGCGGCGTATGCGCTCGCGCGTTTCGAATTTCGCGGCAAGGAAGACTTGTGGTTCTGGTTCATCTCGAACCGCATGGTGAGTCCCGTGGTGCTCGCGGTGCCGTTCTTCCTGATTGCCACCAAACTCGACCTGGTGGATACGCATATCGTGCTGATCCTGCTGTATCTGACGTTCTCGTTGCCTATCGTCGTATGGATCTGCACGGATCAGTTTCGCAACATTCCAGTCGAACTCGACGAGGCCGCGCGTCTGGATGGCGCCTCCGCCTGGCGCGTATTCTGGCGGATCAATCTGCCGCTGGCGATGCCCGGCATCGTAGTGTCGGCGATCTTCGCTTTCATTTTTTCGTGGAATGACCTGCTGTACGCGCTGGTGCTCACGCGCACGGATGCCATTACGTCTCCGGTTGCCGCAACCAGTTATATGAGCGGCTACGAGTTGCCTTGGGGAGAAATCATGGCCACAGGTACGCTGATTGTGTTGCCGATGGTGGTGTTTGCGCTGGCGGTATCGGGCCGGCTGGTCCAGGGGCTGACGATGGGCGCGGTGAAATGAAAGGTGGGGCCTGGAGCGGTGATTTACTATCCGGGTGTGCCAACCGATACCCCTCATGCTTATGAATAAAACCATGCCATCCGCCGTGACGTCGCTGCCTGAGCCCTCTGTCGACACCGAAGAGGAGTTGCAGGCGCGTGTCGCATGGCATTACTACGTCGGCAATCTGACGCAACAGGAAATTGCCCAGCTTATCGGCAGCAACCGGGTTCGCGTGAACCGCCTGCTCGCCGCCAGCCGCGAATCGGGCATGGTGCAGATCACTATCAATAGCCGTCTCACGCCGTGCGTCGCGCTGGAAGAAGCGCTGGTGCGGCGTTTCGGACTCGAGGCCGCAGTCGTGGTGCCTGCGGGCGCGGATACCGAGTCGAACATGGCGGCAATCGGCATTGGCGGCGCCAATTACCTCGCCGGGCAACTCGCCACGGGACAGACCATCGGGCTGGGTTGGGGCCGTACCATCCGCGCCGTGTTGCGTGCCTTGCCGCAACGCAGTTATGGCTCGCTCTCGGCGGTGTCGTTGCAAGGAGGCCTGTCGCATTGTCCGAGCATCAACACGTTCGATATCGTGTCCGACTTCGCGGACCAGTGTCAGGCCGACGGTTTTCTGTTCCCCGCGCCGATCTATGTGAGCAGCCAGGCGGTGCGCGACGTCCTGCTCATGGAAGATGCCGTGCGCGAAACGTATGAGCGGGCTCGCCAGTCGGATCTGGTTTTGCTGACCTGCGGGGACCTGACCGAGTCATTGGTCGTGACGTATGGCATCAACGATCCCGAGCAGGTGAAGGCATTGGAGAAGGCGGGCGCGGTGGGCGACATGCTCGGTCACTTCATGGATGCGGACGGCGAGGCGCTCGACCATCCGTTAAATCGCCGCACGGTAGCCATTTCGCTCGAAGACCTGCGCAAGATTCAGCGCGTGATTCTGGTGAGCGGCGGCGCGAAAAAATTTGCCGTGACGCGCGCGGCTTTGCGCGGACGCTATCCGTCGGTGCTGGTGACGGATGAAGAGACCGCGCGCCGTCTTTGCGAAGAACCCTGAAAATAACCATGACCGGGAGTGGAATCGCAACGACTCAACCTGATTAACGGCGCAAGCCGCACCATAGACGGCCGTTTTCAGGCCGCCCGATTTCATTCCGTTCATTCCCTGGCAGAGGGCATCAATCATGGAAGCACTGGTTCTCGAAGAAGCGCGCCGCATCAGCTTGCGCCCGTTCACGTTGCCGCAGGTCGTCGGCGCGCGCGATGTGCGCATTCGGATCAATACGGTGGGCATTTGCGGCAGCGACATTCATTACTATCAGCATGGCCGTATCGGGCCGTTTGTAGTCAATGAGCCGATGGTGCTCGGTCACGAAGCGGCAGGTACCGTCATTCAGGTCGGCGACGAAGTCACGCATCTGAAGGTGGGTGACCGTGTCTGCATGGAGCCGGGCGTACCGGACATGGAGTCGCGGGCCGCGCGTGAGGGTATGTATAACCTCGATCCGAGCGTGCGCTTTTGGGCGACGCCGCCGGTGCACGGTTGCCTTACGCCGTTCGTGGTGCATCCCGCGGCATTTACTTTCAAACTGCCCGACAACGTCAGTTTCGCGGAAGGAGCGATTGTCGAACCGTTGGCGATCGGCATGCAGGCCGCCACCAAGGCGAAGATAAAGCCGGGGGACGTAGCGGTTATTCTGGGCGCGGGAACCATTGGCATGATGTGCGCGCTGGCGGCGCTCGCGGGCGGTTGCAGCCGCGCCATCGTGTGCGACATGGTGCCGGAGAAACTCGAACTGATCGGCAACGTGCAGGGCGTGACGGCAGTGAATATCCGTGACCGGAAACCGAAGGACGTCGTTGCGGAATTGACCGACGGCTGGGGCGCGAATGTCGTATTCGAAGCCAGCGGCAACGAGAAGGCATTCGAGGGTATCGTAGATCTGTTGTGTCCCGGTGGCTGCCTCGTGCTGGTG
Source organism: Paraburkholderia sp. BCC1885 (assembly GCF_900996235.1). Classification (GTDB taxonomy): domain Bacteria; phylum Pseudomonadota; class Gammaproteobacteria; order Burkholderiales; family Burkholderiaceae; genus Paraburkholderia. Next base: position 147,049 of record NZ_CAAJGM010000011.1, on the reverse strand, counting down.
GGGATGCCGCAAAACCCGGTGCCTATCGACATCGTCGCGGTGCAGATCAAGGAGGTGCGGTTCGAATCGGTGTTCCGCTACGCCAATATGTTTCCGCGCGCGATCCAGTTGATCGCCTCAGGCCGGCTCGATATCAAGCCGTTCATTTCCCGCACGTTCCCGTTTGCGGACGGCATTCAGGCCTTTGAGGAAGCAGCGAGCGGAAAACCGACCGACGTGAAGGTGCAGATCGTGCTGGAATAGTTCGTGGTGCGAAGGGGCGGCGGAGTGGTTATCTACGACGCCTTTTTCACCCGCTTCGGCTTTGCCGCTGCCGCCGAGGTGTTCAAGGCGATTGCCGCATGAATCAGCGCCTTGAACTTGTCTGCGTCGATTTCTTCGCCTTCGTGGATGTCGATAGCGCGCCTTACGTTCCCGTCGAGGCTCGAATTAAAGAGCTTCGATGGGTCTTTCAATGACGCGCCTTTCGCGAAGGTCAGCTTCACCACCGCCTTGTACGACTCGCCGGTGCAGATGATGCCGTCGTGTTCCCACACGGGCGTGCCGCGCCATTTCCACGTCTCGACCACTTGCGGGTCCGCCTCCTTGATCAGCTCGCGCATCCGGCTCAAGGTGGCCCCGCGCCAGTCCGCGAGGTCGGCAATGCGCTGATCGATCAGTTCGGACGCCGGCTGGGCCTCGTTCGAAGCGGACTCTTTCATGTGCTGCTCCTGAATTTCGTGCTTGCTCAGATGCCGAACTGTTTCGCGTATTCGGCGTTCAGACGCGGCCAACCGAATTTCATGGCTTCGCCGCCCACGATCCACCCGACAGGATCATTCGCCACGAACCGTTCCAGCACGTCGAGGCAGATGTGCCAGCCGGCCGCGCCCATCGCGATGAAGCCGCGATCGATGTTGTGCCACAGCGTAAGTCGCGTGCCGTCACCGAGTGGTTCGAGTTGCCAGCGCATGTCGTTCTCCCCCCAGCGGTATTCGAGCAGATACGGCGGCTCGACGCGGGTTACCTGGGTATCCGAAACTTGTGGCGTGGGTGTGCCGACTGTCGCAAGCGTGACGGGGCCGACCGCCGCGAGGCTGCGGTCGGCGTCGAACGGCGCCCACTCGCGCAGGCTCGCCGGATCGGTCAGTGCTTGCCACACTTTCTCCGGCGCATGACGCAGTTCGCGGACGATCACCAGCGTCCACTTTGCGCCGTCTTTGCGAACTTCGGCCCCGGCGGCGGCGCCTGCCATGTATTCGTCGCGCTTGCTCATCGTTTCTTGCCCTTTTTACGTGGTGCAGGATCCATCTGATCGAGATGGCGTTCGAGTGCGTCGAGGTGGACGGACCAGAACCGGCGGAACGGTTCGAGCCATGCGTCGATTTCCATGAGCGGCTCGGGTCTGATGCGGTACAGACGCCGCTGCGCATCGACGCGTGACTCCACGAAGCCGGCGTCCCGCAGAACCCGCAGATGTTTGGAAACCGACGGTTGTGACAGGCTCAACTGTTCCTCGAGATCGCCCACGGACTGCTCGGCGCAGGCCAGCAGACTCAGGATGGCACGGCGGTTCGGTTCGGCGATGATGGCAAATGTCGATTCCATGGTGTTTATATACTTCATGAGGCATATACGTGTCAAGCCGCATCCATGGCCGCAGCGCGGTACGATGCAACAGTGCCGTCGCGCGTGCTGTTGTTTGACGCATCGCCTGTTGGATGGGGCTGACCGGGAGAGTCTGGATGCGGGGCCGCATCCAGAAGCAGAAGCGGCTTTAATGCCTGGGGACGTTTTAACGGCGTCCGCTGGGAAACGCCTGGCGCGGGGTGAGACCGGCCTGAGGTGTGCTTCCTGTCGCCGCGTTCGGCGGAGCCGCCGACCCATGCGACGGAGACAGGCTTGGGCTAGCCGCGCCATCCACTGCTTGCGTGCCCGCTTCGGCAGCCAGCGCGCGGCCCACTACGCCGCAGCGCAGCGAACCTAGCGTGTCGAGTGCGCGGGCGCGCTGCCCACCGGTGTACGGCATATCCGCATGCAGCCACAGCAAGGGAAACAGCAGATTGAAGCGCTGTACGCGCTCCGGCGGCGGCAGACGCGTTACGCCTGTGCTGGCGGCGCTGGAACTACGGTCGCGCAACGATGCGAGTCCCAGCGCCGGCAAGCGGCCAAAGCGCTGTTGTGCGCCGAGCAGATCCATGGAATGCTCAAGCACGGTCGCGGAGAAATGCATGTGTGGATTGGCGGCCAACTGGTCGCGCAGACCCAGCATCGCGCCGCACCATGCATCGCGCAACGCCGTGTTGCGCGCGTCTTCCTGACCCGGCTGCGCGTATTGCGCCGCGATCGCGTCGAGATGGCCGGCGGGCAGCGGCACGACGGCGTGGTCGCGGCGCACCTTCATGGCAGGTACGGCGGATGACTCCTGTTCGTCCGCGTGATCGTCGTGCTGCTGGCCGCCACCGCCCCGTCCGCGGCCATCGCGGTTGACGCTGTGGTTGTCGGTGTGATGCACGTCGGCGTCGTCCGGGCCGTCGTCGTCGGAACCCACGCCGCCGCCACGCTGTTTCTTCGCAGCACGACGTTTGCGTGCAAGCTGGTCGGCCATTTTCCTGGCGCGCACCGAACTGATCGACGGACCGCGTTGCGCGTCCTGGCCATAGGTGAAGTTGGTCTGGCCGCGATACAGCGCGGCAAACTGCGCGCCGTTACGCGCGCCCTGGGCATTGGCGCTTTTTTGCTGGGCCTGGGCCGTATGTTGCGCGTTGGCAGCGGCCGTTTCGTTGCTGTTCGAGTGAGAGACGCGGTTCATGACAAGGACCTCGCAAGCTGCCGGCGACTCATAGGGCGAATCATAGGGCGATTCATAGGACGCTTCACAACGGCACCGCTGCCTGCAGGATTTCGTTGGCGAAATGCAGGACTGCTGCGCATGACAGCGGCGCGGCGATGACGATGGCAACCGTCACCGCAATCAGCTTCACTGCGTGCGAGAGCGTCTGATCCTGCATCGACGTGATGGCTTGCAGGAACGACACTCCCAGACCCACCACGGCCGCGACGATCACGGGCGGCAGCGAAACGGTCAGGCAGAGCAGCATGCCTTCGGTGGTGTAGCGGATCAGCGAATCGATATCCATGATGCGTTCTCGCTACTTGTAGGTCATGACGAGGCCGTGGATCAGCGTCGACCAGCCGTCCATCACCACGAACAGCAGCAGCTTGAACGGAATCGCCACGTTGGTGGGCGTAACCTGGTTCAGGCCCATCGCGAGCAGCACATTAGCGATGATCAGATCCACCACGATAAACGCGATATACAGCAGAAAGCCGATCTTGAACGCATCCGTCATCTCGGTCAGCGTGAAGGCCGGCGCGAGCACGATCAGATCATCTTCCTTCAGTTCGGCGGCTTGTTCCTTCGGCCACACCACACTGGCCGAGCGCAAAAAGAAGCGTTTTTCGCGCTCCTGCGTGTGCTTGACGAGAAAGGCGCGGAACGGCTCGCGCGCGGCGCCGAAGGCCTGGATCAACGCCTGCGACGGTTGCGAAGCGAGTTGCTGGCCTTCGAGCGATTTCGCTGCGAGCATGCCGATCGGCGCCATGACGTACACCGAAACCAGAATCGCGATGCCGTTGAGCACCATGTTCGGCGGCACCTGCTGCACGCCGAGTGCATTACGCAGCAGGCCGAGCACGACCACGATCTTGGCGTAAGAGGTCACCACCATGGCGACGAAGGGCAGCAGGCTGATGGCTACGACGACGAGCAGCAGCCCGGTAATATCACTGAACTGGACCATGCCTGTGCGCCATGCGAATGATGCGGATGCCAAGGTGCTCGCCGACTGTCACAAGCTCGCCGTAGCCGATAGTTTGTCCGTGCGCGACCAGACGTAATTGCGCGTCCGCCGCGGCCACCGGGAGTTCGACCACGTAGCCCGGCCCCAGCGCCGACAACTGCGCGAGCGGCAATGCGACCGTGTCGATTTCGAACTGCACGGGCAGTTCGAGCTCGCCGATACGGATCGGATCCTCGGGTTGATCGATGGCGAGCCCGGCGTCGGCGTTCGCCGGGTCCAGCTCTTCTGACATGTTCGGCTCCTTGACGATGACGAGCGACTGCCCGTCGAGTTCCACAGCGGCGCACAGACGCGTGAGCCCAGGGGTGCCCCACGCGGCGACGGCGCGTGGCCGTGACCGGGCGGGTGCGTCGTTCGCCGCGAACAGCGTCGCGTCGAACGACGGAAAGAGGGCGCGCAGCAACACGTCGCCGGTATCGAGTGCGTTTAGCGTTTCCACCGGCAGCGGCTTGACGCCGATGATCAGGCGGCCGGGAATGGCGAGATCGGCGTGCGGCTGCGGCGCGGCTGGGGCGTCCTGTGCGTTTGCGTCTGATTGCAGCAGCGAGTCGAGCAGGTCGTAACAGCGCGGATCGGCGCTGACGGCGAGATCGAAGCGCCGCGCCTCGTGCACGAAAGACAGCGCCACGGCAGATGCCTGGGTGTACGAATCAGAATGCAAACGATGCGCCGATTCGTCGCGCGGCTCACGCGGCACGCGGCGAGGCGCATCCTGCAGACGCCGGCGCCGCACCGACACCACGCGCGAATCCGTGAAGCCGAAGCGGGTGAGCTGCGTAAGCAGCGGTTCGAGCACGACGCCGGCTACGGCGTTGCGAAGCGCAATATCCGCGGACGTGTTCGCCACCAGCGGCGCTGCAATGGTGCCAATGGTTTGCGGGCCGCTTTGCTGCGCATCCCGATCGGGCCACGCCGCGATGGCGAGGGCCGGATAGGCCTGCAAATCGAGCGCCACGCGCAATGCGGCGCTGCCTGCGCCGCTCGGCAATGCGACCGCCAGTTCGATGACTGCTGGGTCGGCATAGGCTGCGTCGACGGCCTGCGCGTCGGTGACCTCAGCGCACAACTGCGTGAGTCCGCACAGCGCCTCTGCCCGCATTGCAAGCCGTGCGTCGCAGACGGTCCGCGTGACGCGCGCAGCCGCGCGGCTGATGACGGGTAATCGCAGCGGCGCGATGCCTGCCGGCTCGTGCGCAACCCGCTCCTGCGCATCGTTGCGCGCGGCGTCTACGGTCCTCGGTTCGGTTAGCGGATGGGCCATGCGTCAGGAATCAGTCACCAGACAGTGAGTTCGATTTCGCGGGCTTCGCCCCACGCGCGCAGCATCGTGTCGAGTTCTCTCTCAAGCAGGCTGCTATGGTCCAAGAGTAATTGGCGCGCTGCCTGATCCGGGGCGTCGAACCGAAGCTGGAGCCTGAAACGCGAAAGCGACAGATACAAGGTGGTCTGCGGCAACAACTTTTTATCGAGCGGCAACTGCACTTCCCAGTTGCCGGCGTCGGCGATTGCGCGGTCACTGCAGAACGCGCCTATTTCGCGGGCGAGCGAGCCGAGCAACTGGAGGCAGCGTTGCTGCTGCTGATAGACGGCGGAAACCACCGGCATGGCCGCGCCGGCGACGCGGGCGCGCAGTGCCAGGCGTTCGACGGAGTCGGGGGCGTCGTCAACTGTGAGGGCTGTTGCGATACTGCCTGCCTGCGGCGCCTCGCTATCCGAAGCTGGCTCGCGCTCGAATGGGCGGGGCGCTCGCGGCGCCGCAGCGTCTGCTTCGTCTTCCTGCGCATCGTCGCTATCTGCGTTCCCATGCGTGTCGGCATGGGTGTTGGTATTGCCACTCAGACGATGCAAGGCGCGCCGCCTTCCCAATAGCGACGCATAGTCGAATGCGCGGCCACGGCTGTTGCTCGCGGGTTCTGCTTCAGCGGAGGGATCGTCATAAGCATCGCCGCGACCGGGGATGATGCGGAGGTGGCGTGCATCGATATGCGTCATCGTCAACTCGCTTTCAGATCGACACGCGGCCGAGCGGTCTCAGCTCGACATGCTCGCCGAGTTCCTGATACGAATAGACCGCGAGCCAGCCGAGCCGCGCTTCGATCATGCGCCGCACATAGCGGCGAATGTCCATCGAGGTCACCAGCGCCACGCCGTCGCGCGGCGCCATGCCCACAAACGACTGGATCTTGTCGATCAGCAGTGTCGCTTCGTCCGGCGGCAGCGCGAGAAAATTGCCGGTAGGCGTCTGCTTGATCGCCTGGCGAATATGTTGTTCGACCGGCATGTCGAACAGCACGGCCGAAAGCGTGCGCTCGCCACGCGCCGCGCGATGCGCGAGAAAGCGCGAGAGGTCGCCGCGTACATACTCGGTAAGCATCAGCATGTCCTTTTCCTTAGGACCCCACGCGATCAGACTTTCCATGATGGTGCGCACATTGCGGATGGAGATCTGTTCTTCGAGCAGACGCCGCAGCACGTCCGCGATCCGCTGCGGCGGCAGCACCTTTTGGACCTCGGCGACGAGGCCGGGATAGTCGCTCGCGAGCTGGTCGAGAATCCACTGCACTTCCTGAATGCCGAGAAACAGCGGTGCGTGCCGCCGCATCAGCGCAACCGAAGCATGGGCGATCACCTGTTCCGCGCGCCATACCGGGGTTTTCGCGGGCACGGAGCGCTCTTCGAGCCAATGCGTCGGCGCGCCGCTGGCGTCGATCGGGGAGCGTTCCTCGCTCTGGGCCAGTAGAGCCGCGAGCGCATTGTTGTCCTCGCCGGAGACGCTGGCAGCCGCGGCGCCCGATTGTCCCAGCCGCGCGGCCTCCGGCAGCATGACCTTGCCGCTGGGCAGTTCAATGGCGAGCTGGGGTACGTCGTGCACGAGGATTTCGCAGGTCGCGGCCGGCAGCGCGGCGTAGCTCCACATCGTGATGCCCGGAAACGGCAGGCCGAGTTCCTCCTGCAGACGAGCCCGTTCGGTTTCAAACGACTTGTCGAGTGCGGGCATGGTAAGCCGCGCCACGAGGTCAGGCGCGATCCGCACGCCGAGCGGACAGGTGAACTGCGGCGCGCGCGCGAGGATGGCAGGCACGTCGATCTTCGAGCCCGAACGCTGCATGGCGTGCAGCGATTCGCGCTCATGATCCTGCTGCTGCGGCTTTTTGGCGTTCAGCCGATAGGCGGTAAAGGCGAGGGTGCCGGACAGCAGCACGAACAGCGCGGCCGGAAAGCCGGGTACGGCGGCGAAGCCCAGCAGCAATACCGCCGCAAAATAGAGTGCGCGCGAACTGGAGCCGAGCTGACGGCCAATCTCATCGCCGAGCGAGCTGTGTTTCGCCTGGCGCTCGTCGGCCACACGCGTGATCATGACGCCGGCCGCCACCGAGAGCAGCAGCGAGGGAATCTGCGAGACCATCGCATCGCCGACGGAGAGAATCGAAAAGCGGTTCGCCGCGTCTCCCGCGCTCATGCCGTGATAGGCAACACCCACCGCGATGCCCGCCACGATATTGATCATGGTGATGATGAGGCCCGCAACCGCGTCGCCCTTGACGAACTTCATTGCCCCGTCCATGCCGCCGTGCAACTGGCTTTCGACCGCGAGCGTCGCGCGTTTGCGGCGCGCTTCTTCGGCGGTCAACAGATTGGCGCGCAGATCGGCGTCGATACTCATCTGTTTGCCGGGCAACGCGTCGAGCGTAAAGCGCGCGCCGACTTCGGCCACCCGCTCCGAACCCTTGGCGATCACAATGAACTGCACCGTGGTGATGATCACGAATACCACGAGACCGACCACCAGATTGCCGCCCACCACCAGTTCACCGAAACTTTCGATGATATGGCCGGCCTCGGCATGCAGCAGAATCGACTTGGTCGACGCGATGTTCAGCGACAGGCGATACAGTGTGGTGAACAGCAGCAGCGAAGGGAAGGCCGAAAGCGAGACCACGTCCGGCACATACATGGTCACCATCAGCAGCGTCACGCTGATGGTGATGTTCACGCCGAGCAGAATGTCGATCAGCGCGGGCGGCAACGGCAGGATCATCAGTGAGATGATCGCGACGATCAGCGCCACGATCCCGACTTCACCGCCTGCGGGAAGTTTCAGCGTTTTGAGCATGGAGGGTATCTCACGTCGGATTACCTGGTTATACGAATCAATGAAGCAGGGGCGGCGTATCGGGCGATTGATCGAGACTGTCCTCGCGGCGCACCCCAATCGCCTCTACCCAGCGCAGGATGGCAGCAACCGTTTCGAACAGTTCCTCGGGAATCGGCTGGTCGACACCTACCTTGTACAAAGCCCGCGCCACCGGCGGATTGCCGATGATCGGCACACCGGCGTCGCGAGCGGCATGCCGCAACTGCGCGGCTTGTTCGTCCATGCCTTTGGCGATCACGCGTGGCAGGGGATGCTCGTCGGGGGCGTAGCGCACGGCGACGGCATAATGAGTGGGGTTCACCACCATCATGTTCGCCATGCCCACCTTCGACTGCGGCGGCGCCGTGGCGAGTTCGCGCGCAAGCCGGCGGCGCTCGCCCTTGATGTGCGGGTCGCCCTCCTGGTTTTTGTGTTCGCGCTTCACCTCGTCCTTGCTCATCTTCATCTTCTTGAGAAACATGAAGCTCTGGAGCTTGACGTCGGCCGCGCCGACCAGCACGAACACCGCTGCCGCCACCATGAACAGTTTGAGCAGGATCTCCCAGAACATCCGCACGAGGCCCGGTAACGGTTGGTAGAGCGAACCAACGATCAGCGGGAAGAGCCATTTGATCGACTCCCACATCACGCAAAAAATAACGGCTGCCTTGACGACCATCTTGGCGCACTCGATCAGCGTGTGCACCGAGAAAATCTTCTTGAGGCCCGCTGCCGGACTGACGGCTTTCGGGTCGGGCGTGATCGGCTTGGTGGTGATCTGGATGCCTACCTGGCCGAGCGACCCTGCGATCGCGGCCAGCGCCGCCACGCAAACGCAGGGCAAGATGGCCGAAAGTGCGACACCGCCGAGCTTGTAGAGCAGCGTATTCATGTTGGTGAGCGAATGGTCGCTGTCGATGAAAGCCATCGCCGTGTTCACCACGGCGCGCATCGCATCGCTAAAGCGGCTTGCACCGCCTATCAGCAGGACCACCACGGCCATCATCGAGATCGAGTCGGTCAGGTCGCTGCTGCGCGAAACCTGGCCTTCCTTGCGGGCATCCTTGAGCTTTTTGTCGGTGGGTTCTTCGGTCTTTTCGTCGCTCATGCGTCGGCTCGGCTGGAAAGGGCGGCAAGGGGCGTGGAAAACTGCTCGCCCGACGATAGCGCTCGCGCCCTTGACGCATCGGCCCTGAAGCGAAGCTGTCGCACGCCTCGCGAAGCCCGCGCGGCCTGTGCGGCCTATGCGACCCGAGCGGCTCGTGCGCGACCAGAAGCGGCGTTGTTGCGCGCGCGCCATGCCACGCCTGGTACGCGCCGCTCCGGCTTCGCTTGCGGCGCGTTCGCTTCGCATCGCGGCGCTTGTGCCGCCGCGGCAGTTGCTATGTTTGACGCATTCCTCATGACCGGCCGCGCATGGCGTGGCCGCTTTCAACGTCTCTGCCAGGAGTGAGTCGCCATGACCGCCAGCACGCCGGAATACATGAATTGCAGCCCCAATGTGATCGGCGGGCTGATCGAAACTGTTTCGACCGCCTTGCTCAGCAATTTTCCGAAAGTCTCCGCCGACCCTTACGACATCGAACTGGTGCTCGACGCGTTGCGTGTGCTGCGTCCCCGCGTGACCGAGATCGACACGCTCGACGGCATTCTGCATATGGTGCGCGGCCATTGGGACGACGCCATTCACGTGCTGCGTCAGGTGGGCGAGAACGCGCCGCGCTTCGGCTATGCGAAGGCGCTGCTGGCGTTCTGCCTGTCCGCGAAGGGCCATCCGGACTGGAAGCAGTGCGCGACCGAAGCCATGGAGATCAACCCGAGCCGCGATACCCAGGCGCTGGTGCGGGCACTCGAAGCACGCGAGGATCTGCTCAAGGCGATGCGTGTGAAGCGCAACGGCGGCCAGTTCGTGACGCCGGCCTCGTGCGAAGCGCTCGCCGAATTCAATGCGGAAAGCGAAAGCGCCGAAGCGGCTCCCGCAGTGGCGCACGCGCCGGCACCGGTGGCCGCGGCTATTCCGCACGCGTCGTTTCTGCGCGCCTGAGGCGCTGCAGGTCTTTTCACCCGCCACGGAGCCGCATATGACTGTCAACGTCAACGCGTCGGCATTACAGGCCTCGCTCGATCAGCTCTCGCAGGGCGCCGCCGCGCCTGGTGCGCAAACGTCCACGCAGTTGGCCGACAAATTCCAGTCGCTGATGCAAAAGGCGCCGATGAGCGCGCCCGCTGCGCCGCAGGATGACGGCACGGCGGTCGCCTCGAAGCTGGTTGCTTCGCAGGACGCGGAATTGCAGCAGACCGTCAACGATGCGCTCGATCTCGCGCAGCGCGCGCCGACGCTGACCATGAACGAAATGAGCGCCGGCACGATCCGCATGACGCTCGAACTCGCCAGCACGCAGCTCGATCTGGAAGCGAAGATGGGCGTGGTCGATTCGTCGAAGTCGGCCATCGAAACACTGATGAAAAACCAGTAAGGTTACCTAACGACTGTCGTAACAGGCATCTTATGGATGTCTGTCATGTGGGGAATCACGAGGCTTAACCATGTCAGACCGAACGCCGAATCGCCGCCGCAGCGCGCCTTTGCTGTGCGTGCTCGCGCTATGCGTGCTGCTCGCCGGCTGCAAGAAAGAGCTATACGGCAACCTCTCCGAGCAGGATGTGAACGAGATGGTGGTGGCATTGCTGGAACGCGGCGTCGACGCTTCGAAGGACACGTCGGACGCCGGCAAAACCTGGTCTCTCGACGTGGACGACGGGCAATTGGTGCGCGCGATGGAAGTGCTGCGCGCGCGCGGCCTGCCTAAAAACAAGTTCGACGACCTGGGCGATCTGTTCAAGAAGGACGGCCTCGTCTCGACACCGACCGAAGAACGCGTGCGGTTCATCTACGGCATGTCGCAGGAGCTTTCGTCGACGTTGTCGAAGATCGACGGGGTTTTGGTGGCGCGCGTACAGATCGTACTGCCGAATAACGATCCGCTGGCTCAGACCATCAAACCCTCATCCGCTGCGGTTTTTATCAAGTATCGTCCGGATTCGGATATCGGCGCGCTCGTGCCGCAGATCAAAACGCTGGTCATGCATAGCGTGGAAGGGCTCACCTACGACGAGGTGAGCGTAACCGCGGTCGCCGCTGACCCAGTCGAGTTGTCGCAATTGCCGCAGTCGAATGGTTTGCCCGGCTGGCTGATTGGTGTGTTGGCCGGCGCGACGGTGCTGGTCGCAACCGCGCTACTCGTGCTGGCGAAACGTGGCGTGCTGGCTGGCCAGGCACAAAGTGGCGCGGCAGGCCCAGCAAGTGGCGATACAGGAACCGGCCGGCTCGGCGGGCTGCTCGCGCGCCTGCGTCGTTTGCGGCCGGCTGGCTGATCTCGTATGCACTGCCGATGAACGCCCCCGTCGATTTGCCATTTATGCGAGCTGCCGCGGCGCTTGAGGCTTATCGCAGCAACCTGGCGCAAGCCGCACTGTGGTCCGATTCTTCGTGGAGCGCAGTTCTGCTTGGAGCCGACGACACCCAGCTTGTGAGTTGGCATACGGCGCTGCAACAGGCGAGTGCGGCCGCGCTGGAAAACTGCTCGCGAGCGCTGGCTCATGCCGCCGGGGTGCGCACGCCGGGGCTTGATACCTTGACGCAAGCCGCCCTGTGCGGTGCTCCGGCGGCAACCGGGTCATCCATGGCAAGCACTGCGGCCCCGGCTGCACTGCAACCCAACGCCGCGCTGCTCGACGTATTACCTGCGCGGATTGGCCTGCGTGTGCTGCGTATGCGCGCGCTATCGTTCCGGCGCGCCGAGGTGCGGCATCTGATCGACCGGCGCAGCCGCGCGCAGTTGTCCGAATGGGCGGGCGTCGGCATCGACCGTCTGACTCAGGATGCGCACCTCGCCGATGCTCCCGACACAACCCGCCTTGCCGCGCGCGCCGCGATGCCGCCGCTTGCCACATTGGATGCCGCCGCGCTCGCCATCGAAGGCTGCACGCTATTGCTGCGCGACCTCGCAACCGCTGGACACAGCGGTTCGCGCATACCGTTTCCGCTGCTCAGGCTTGCCTTGCCGCGGGTACTGCCAACGCCACCGTGGCTCGCTGCCGTACCGGCGCAGATCGACGCGCTGGGCACGGCGCGGCTTTTCGTGCGCCTGTCTGAATTGCTACCGGAGTGGGCATGGCTATTTGGTTGAAAAGCGCCCGTTCGGCGCCAGGCGAGATTGACGCCAATGGACTCGTGGCGCGCGTCGGCGCGGCGAGCGATGTGATTCCACGCGAGACCTTCGGCACGCTGGTTTCTATCGACGCGGCTTATAAGGAACTCGCGGCGGAACGCGATTGGTTGCTGGCGTCCGCGCGCGAGGAAGCAGCAGAGATCGTCGCTGCGGGCCATGCACAGGCGGGACAGATTATCGAAGAGGCCCAGCGCGAATACGATACCGCTGCGGAACAGGGCTATCGCGATGGCTGTGACCGCGCGCTGGCCGACTGGATGGAGCGCCTCGCCGACGTCGCGGACGCGCAGAGCCAGTTGCAGATCCGCATGCGTGAGCGGCTGGCGGGGATCGTCGCGTCGGCGGTCGAACAGATCGTGCGGGTCGAGTCGCATGAGGCTTTGTTCGAACGGGCGCTGGCGACGGTGGACCGCATCGTCGATGGCGCAACGTATCTGCGGGTAGCCGTCCACCCCGCCGATTACGATGAGGCCAAGGCCACCTTCGACCGGCTCGCGGCACGCTGGCACGAACTGGGACGGCCCATCCCGCTTTCGGTGGTGGCCGACAAGCGCCTCGGCCCAGGAAGCTGCGTGTGCGAGTCGGATTTCGGCACGGTGGACGCGAGCCTCGATACGCAGCTTCGCGCAATGAGCAGTGCCGTGTCGCGCGCATTGAAACGGTCGGTGGAAGAAGCGGAGGCCGAGGAAGCGATGCGCGCCGAGGACGAAGCCGATGACAACGAGACCGCTGCCGGCGACGAAGGTGACGCATCGCATACCGGCCACTCTCAATCCGCCACCGAAGGGGCCGCATGAGCACACCCTGGCTGACCCGCACGATCGATTTCGAGCGCCTGACCGACGCAATCGAACGCGAGATTCTTGCCGTGCCTGGCGTGGCGCGTACCGGCAAGGTCCTCGAAGTGATCGGCACGCTGATCAAGGTGGCGGGCCTCGACGTGTCGCTTGGCGAACTATGCGAACTGCGCGCGCCGAACGGCACGCTTCTTCAGCATGCCGAAGTAATCGGCTTTACCCGCGACGTGGCGCTACTTTCGCCGTTTTCGCGGCTGGAGAACATTTCGCGCTCCACCCAGGTGATCGGTCTGGGCCGGCCGCTTTCGGTCAAGGTGGGCGACATGCTGCTCGGCCGCGTGATCGACAGTCTTGGCGAACCGGTGGATGGCGGCCCGCCCATCGAGTCCGACACGCTGCGGCCCATCTTCGCCTCGCCGCCGGATCCAATGAGCCGCCGCATGATCGACGCACCGTTCGCCACCGGCGTCCGTGTGGTGGACGCCATGATGACGCTCGCAGAAGGGCAGCGGATGGGCATTTTCGCCCCTGCGGGCGTCGGCAAGAGTACCTTGCTCGGCATGTTCGCGCGCGGCGCATCGTGCGACGTCAACGTGATTGCGCTGATTGGCGAGCGTGGCCGTGAAGTGCGCGAATTCGTCGAACTGATTCTTGGCCCCGAGGGGATGGCGCGTTCGGTGGTGGTGTGCGCAACCTCGGACCGCTCATCCACGGAGCGCGCCAAGGCCGCCTATGTGGCGACCGCGATTGCCGAGTACTTCCGCGACCGCGGCCAGCGCGTGCTGCTGATGATGGACTCGTTGACGCGTTTCGCGCGGGCCGGCCGTGAGATCGGGCTGGCAGCGGGCGAGCCGCCGGCGCGGCGCGGCTTTCCGCCGTCCATCTTTGCCGAGTTGCCGCGTCTGCTCGAACGCGCCGGCATGGGGGCGACCGGTTCGATCACCGCGTTATACACGGTGCTGGCGGAAGACGACAGCGGCAGCGACCCGATTGCCGAGGAAGTGCGCGGGATTCTGGATGGCCACATGATCCTTTCGCGTGAAATAGCGGCTAAAAACCAGTATCCCGCCATCGATGTGCTGGGGAGTCTGTCGCGCGTCATGTCGCAAGTGGTGCCGCAACAATATGTCCAGGCCGCCGCGCGGATTCGCGAACTGATGGCGAAGCATCGCGAGGTGGAAATGCTGCTGCAGATCGGCGAGTATCAGCCCGGCACCAACGCGCTCGCCGATGAAGCCATCGCCAAGCTCGATTCGATCAAGGCGTTTCTCTCGCAGCGCACCACGGATTACGCGGCCCCGGCCGACACTGAAGCGCAGTTGTACGCATTGAGCGGGCTCGGCGGATGACGGCCAGGGGAGCAAGCGGCTCGCGTGACCGCCGGATCATCGCGCTCGACCGCTCGTGCACGCGGCGCCGCCGTCTCGACGAGACATTGCGCGCGACGCTCAATGCACAGCGCAACACGCATGCGTCGCTTGAAGCCGCTCACGACGCCAAGGCCGCCCAACTCGAACACGAGGCGGGCATCGTGCGCTTTTATCAGCATCGTATGGACGCGATGATGACCGGGAGCGAGGCCTTCTCGCTCGAAGAGCTGAACGGCTGCCGGCGCTATCTGGAGATCGTCGCCGAACGCCTGCGCGCACTCGAAGGCGAACTGGCGCACGCCGAAGCCGCGGTGCAGAACAGCTCGGCAATGCTCGTGAAAATCCAGCGCGATATCGCGCTGAACCAGGGGCGTATCGATCTGTGCGGCGAGCGTATCCAGCAGATCCGCCGCAAGTGCGACGAAGCCGCGGAAAACACCAGCGACGAAGAGGCCGAAGAAACCGCGCTGGCACGCCGCTTCCAGCAGCAGAGGGCACGCGCGTGAACGATATCTTTTCGGCGCTGCCGCAGCTTGGCCAGTTGCTGGTCGGCTATATCACGTTGATCGGGGTCTGCTCGCTGCGTCTCTTTATCGTGATGTTCATTTTCCCGCCTACCGCCGACGGTTTGCTGCAAGGCGTGGTGCGCAATGCGATCGTGCTGCTGTTTAGTTCCTATGTGGCGTATGGACAACCGGCTTCGTTTATCGAATCGCTGCATGGCGTCGCGCTGCTTGAAATCGGCCTGCGCGAAGGGATGATCGGTCTCGTGATCGGTTTTGCCGCTTCCATCGTGTTCTGGGTGGCCGAAAGCGCCGGCACCTATATCGACGATCTGACCGGCTATAACAACGTGCAGATCACCAACCCGACCCGTCAGGAGCAATCCACGCCCACCGCGACGCTGCTTGGCCAGGTCGCCACCGTCGCGTTCTGGGCGCTGGGCGGCATGACGTTTCTGCTCGGCACGCTCTACGAATCGTATAGCTGGTGGCCGATCACCTCGGCGGGGCCGAACGTGACGAACATGATCGAGTCGTTCGTGCTGCAGCAGACCGATACGCTGATGCAGACCGTCGCCAAGATCGCGGCACCGATGATGCTGATTCTGTTGCTGATCGATTTTGCCTTCGGCTTCGCGTCGAAGTCGGCTTCGAAACTCGATCTGATGACCTTGAGCCAGCCGGTCAAAGGCGCGGTGACCGTGCTGATGCTGGCGCTCTTCGTGGGTATCTTCGTGGACCAGGTCCGCGAACAGGTGACCGTCGCCGGTCTGGCCGCGCAATTTCGCACACTCACGCATGCCGCGACCAAACCTTGAGTTTTGCTTGAGAAAGTGAGGCCTCAAGCCACGCGCAAGGGCTGTGGAGGCCGAACACTCAACACTTCTCAAATGCGCGGAAAATGTCAGATTTATTGAAAGTTTGCGCCTCGCGTTTGACTACATTTGACTCCATCCGATGACGTGCGCTTCCAGTGCACGACGCGGTCCGCAATCAGAGGAGTCGAATCATGTTCTCGATGCTGTACTTCCCCGTTGTCGCCGCTCTCGCTACACCCACACCTAACGCCGGGCCGGCGCTTTCCAGCCGCTATCTGGATGCATTGCTCAACGGCAAGCTCAATGCCGCGCGCCAGCAGATCAGCCGCTGGGCCGAAGAGGCCGGCCACGCCGAGCACGCACCCTATGGCCTGCAATTGCACGCCGACATGCAGTTGATGCTCGGCATCGAAGTGGAAGCTGAAGAAAACTATCGACGTTCGCAAAAGCTGATTCGTTCGTCGAAGCACGCCATTCGTATTGCCTCGTGCCGCAACGCTGCGTGGCAGGCCTTTTTCCGTCATCGGCTCGGCACTGCGCTAGCGTGTTTCTCGCGCGTCGCCGATGAGCCGGAGATCGAACCGGCGCGGGCGGCGGAAGCGCACTTCGGCATGGTCTGCGTGTTGCAGGAACTCGGCCGCACCGGCGAGGCGAACGACGCGCTCGAAAGTCTGGCTGAACTGGTGGAGCGTGATATCGAAGACCATCAGGATCATTGGCACGATGTGCTGGCTACTTTGCGCTTCGATCTCGCCGTGCAGAGCGAAGTACGCAGCGCCAGCGCGTTGGGCGATCATGTGTATTGGCAGTCGGCCTTGTCGAGCGACCGCGTGTTGCGCGCGCCGCATGCCGTCGGCACGACGGTCGACAGCCTGCGCGAAGCCGTGCTTGGTGTGCGTACACCGCTGCTGCGCGGCCGTATCGATTATCTGAAGCGGCTGCGTCTCGCGGCCTGTGCGGACCGCGATGCGATCGGCGGCCTGCATGATTATCTGAATTGGGCGCGCGAACAGGGCCTGCTCGACTATCAGCGCACGCTGCGTCTGGAGATCGCGCTCGCCACGCTGGCAGGCGCCGCGCCGCATCTCGCGCATGCGGTGCTCGAACCGCTGCATCAGGTGGGCCGTAACGGCACCACCGGCCACCGCCATCTCGAGTATCTGTACTGCACGGCCAAGACGCGCCAGGCGCAGGGCCGCGCGCAGGAATCGCTGCAACTGTATAGCCGCTATGCATTGGTGGCCATGCAGTGCCTGCGCGAGGACTCGCACGCGCGTGCGCCGTCGCTCAATCGCGCGGGCAAACCATCGCCGCAACTCGACGATGTCAGCGCCCGGCTGCCCGCCAAGTATCGCCGCGCCTATGGCTATGTGCTCGACAATCTCGACCGGCGCGATCTCTCGGTGCGCGAAGTGGCGGCGGAAATCGGTGTGACGGAGCGGGCGCTGCAAAGCGCGTTTAAAAACTTCCTCGGACTTTCGCCCACCGAACTGATTCGCCGGCAGCGCATGGAACGGATTCGCGCGGAGCTGACCGAAAACTCCTATGCCAGCGAGCGCGGCGTGCTGAGCGCAGCGAGCAAGTGGGGCGTGCAAAACCGCTCGACGCTGGTAAACGGCTACCGCAAGCAGTTTCATGAAGCGCCCTCCGAGACGCTCGAACGATAAGACCTCGCAGCATGGCGGCGTGCTACGCGCCGCCATGCGCGCGCCGCCATTTTATTCACCTCTACCCACACGACTCCATGAAATCGAAGAGGCTATTTTGCGCCGCGTGGCTCGCGGCGTCGCTCGCACTCGCCGCAGCCGCACCGGCTCACGCGGCGCCGGTGCGCTGGCGCAGTTCGACGGTGCATATCGCCGTCGAGGGTAAAGATCTGAAGGACGTGTTGCGCGATTTCACGGCGAGCCAGGGTGTGGCCGCTTCGATCGCGGGCAACGTGCAGGGCTCGGTGACGGGGCATTTCGATACCTCGCCGCAGCGTTTTCTCGACACGTTGGCGGCGACTTTCGGCTTCGTCTGGTTTTATGACGGCAGTGTGCTGACCATCACCAGCGCGAACGACATCACCCATCAGGTGATCAAGCTCGATCATGCTTCGCCTGCGGATCTGCGCGCCGCGCTGCAAACCATGAGCATCGACGATACGCGTTTTCCGATTTCCTATGACGAGGCGGCCGGCACGGCGCTCGTCAACGGACCGCCGCAGTATGTGCAACTCGTGATGGAAGTGGCGCAACGGCTGGACGATCACGCCAACCGGCGCGGTGGCTCGATCATTCGCGTTTTCAAGCTGAAAAATGCGTGGGCGGCGGATCATAAGGTGCGCATCGACGACAATACGATCACGGTGCCGGGTGTTGCCACGGTGCTGTCGAATATGTATCACGCGAAGCAGGAGCAGGGTGGCGGGGGTGGCAGCGGCGACAGCAGCTATGCGCAGAACTCCGTCGCGCCCAACATGCAGCGCCTGCAGCCGATGAACGACGTCAACGGCAATAGCTCGGGCGGTGGCTTGCAGACCTTGTTGCCGCCGCTGCCGGCCAACATGCCGCAGGGTCAAGGGCAGGATACGTCGCTGGGCGGGCTGGTGGGCAACTCGGCCGCGCCGAACTTCGGCAGCGGCGGCAACGTGGGTTACGGCAGCGTGCCGGGCCGTTCGCAGGGCAGCGTGGGTGCAAGCGGTGGCGGCGATCTGAGCTTGCCGATCATGCAGGCCGACCCGACCACCAACTCGGTGCTGATCCGCGACACACCCGAGCGAATTGATCAGTATGCCTCATTGATCGACAAACTCGATACCCGGCCGAAGCTGATCGAGATCGAGGCGCATATCATCGAGATCGACGATGACCTGCTGTCGCAGATCGGTGTCGACTGGCGTGCGCACAACAGTCATATCGATGCGCAAACCGGCGACGGCACCACGGCGCAGAACAGTTTTGCGAACGGCCAGGTCAACCCGTCGTTCGGCACCACGACGCTGGCGGACGGCACGACGGTGGTGGAATCGACACCGGTGGGTGGCTCGCTGACCGCGGTGCTCGGTGGCGCCGGGCGTTATCTGATGGCGCGCATCAACGCGTCGCAGAGCAACACGAAGGCGAAGATCGACGCCTCGCCGAAAGTCGCGACACTCGATAACGTCGAAGCGGTCATGGACAACAAGACGAAATTCTTCGTGCGCGTATCAGGCTACACGTCAGCGGATCTGTATAGCGTATCGACCGGCGTTTCGCTGCGCGTCCTGCCGATGGTGGTGTCCGATAACGGCCAGACCCGCATCAAGCTCAACGTGCATATCGAAGACGGCGAGATGACGGGGCAGCAGGTGGACAGCATTCCGGTTATCACAACCAGCGAAATCAATACTCAGGCTTTTGTCGGCGAAGGCGAGAGTCTGCTGATTGCCGGCTATAGCAAGGACAGCAATTCGAATGGCGTGACCAGCGTGCCCCTGCTGTCGAAGATTCCGCTGCTCGGTGCGCTGTTTCGCGACAATAACGATAGCCACTCGCATACGGAGACTATCTTTCTGTTGACGCCGCGCGTGCTGAGTTTGTAACGAGCGTGTGACGGGTTGGTGATGAAAGGTCAGGGCGCCTCGCGGGGCGCTCTATCTGCGTTGCGGGAGGCAGGCGCAGGCAAGCGCATCGGAGATGGAGTAAAGCGGCAGCGCCGCACCTGACCAGGACGAAGCAATCGCCCATGGCGTGCTGGCGCGAACTGACCGCGTCCTGTCTGCCACCTCGTTCGAAGCAAGCGGCGCGTCTGCGTTGCCGGCCGGTTGCGTTTGCGCGTTGACGTCCGCATCGCCATCCGTGCTATCGCCGGACAGTTCGATACGATAGCCATGCGCATAGCGCGTGCGTAGATGCACACCGGCCGCGCCGTTCAGATCCAGCTTCTTGCGTAGCTTGTAGATATGCTGTTCGAGCGTGCGGCCGACGATATCTTCAGTGCTCCCCCAGATTGCCGCAGCCATCTGTTTGCGGCTCACGTATTCGCCGGCGCGCGAAAAAAGCAGCCAGGCAATCGCAAACTCGCGCACGGTCATGCGCACGCTGCGCTCGTTGATCTGCACGACACTAGCGCGCCGGTCGAGGCGATAGCCGCCGAAGCGCAGAATATCGTCCGCATGCGCCGGCGTGACTGACTGGATGCGGCGCAATGCAAGGCGGGTCCGCGCGGCCAGTTCGCCGGGATTGAGTGGCGCCAGCACGATATCGTCAGCGCCTGCATTGAACGCGCGTTCGATGCTGTCGCGATCCGCGAACTCGCCGACAAAGATCAGCGCGGCGCGCCGGTCGTCGTAACAGGCGCGATGCGCGAGCACGGCACGAGTCGATTCGATGCCATTCGATGCATCGATAAAAATCGCGTCGTAATCGTCGCGGGAAATCGCCCGCGATAATGCGGTGTCATCGCGAAAGCGCCGATATTCAATAGCGTCGTCGCTGAATGCGCTGAGATTATCGAGGTCGTTAAAGCACTGGCAAATCCGATTGAACAGATTGCCGTTGGTGGTCAACACGGCGAATTTCAATTTGTTCTCCGGAGGCGATGCTAAAGGCGCCCTACGCCGCGGGCAGTACAGGTGGGCGTAGGGGCCGCTTGCTGCAACGGGCCGGCAGATCGGCCGGTTGCAGGGCGCAGGAGGAGAGCGGTGATGCGTTACTTGACCTGTTCGACCTGGCCGCGAATTTCGCCGCCGGGATTCTTCGCGGTATGCACGTTGAAATACCAGTTGCCGGCGAGCAGGTCGCTTTCCTGTGCGGCGGTGAGCGTGGCCTGACCTTCGATCGGGCTCGCCAGTTTGTCCATCGGAATCGGAATTACGACGCCTGCGTTCTTGCCGACGGGCGCGGGACCATGAAAATGCGCCATGCTGGCCGGGCCGGTGAGGTCCGCATAGGTGACCTTCCACTGCAGCACTTTCGACGACGTGTCGTAGGTGCCGCTCAGTTGGCCGTGGCCATTGCTGGCTTTCGGCGGGACTTCGGAGGACGCGAGCAGGTCGGCTTTCAGGTTGAGCGTGTCGGCAATCGCGAGCGCGGGCGCCGCGAGGCTCAGCGACAGCACCATAGCCGTGAGCATTCGATTCATTTTCATAGACGTCTCGTGGAATGGAGAGAGGATAACCGGCGCCGCCCGCGATGCCCGCGATACCTTGAGCGATGCGTGACGGTGCTGGTTACTCTATTGAACGCCTGCTGTTGGCGGCTTATTCCCTGACGTGACGGTCTTTTTTGGGGCGTGCGCGGTGGCTAGCGACGCTGTCGCGAACCATTGCGCAGCAAGGCGGCGGGGATGGAGAGCGACGCGTAGGCGCTGTTATCGCTGCCGGAGTAGAGGGTCGTGTCGGTCGCGGTGACGTTTGCCACGAGGTTCGCGGAACCCGGCGCTCCAAGGCTCCAGAATGCCGCGTATTGCCCCCACGGCTGCGCGGTGCGGGCCGCTTCGCTGTCGTGGGGATGGACGTCGAGGGCGCGGCAGGCGCGGGCCGCGAGCGGCTCGTCTGCGTGGGCGGCTTCGCTGAGCGCCGCCTCGACCGCCTGCAAGGCTGCGACGGCCAGCGGTTCGGCGCGCTGCGTCGCCGGATCGCGCAAGGTACGGGCGTCGAGCGCGAGCTCCGTTTCGCTTTCCACTGTCGAATCGCACAGCTCCACGCGGTAGCCGTGCGCATACATGGTGCGCAGTTGCACGCCGGAACTGCCGTTCAGGCCCAGCTTCTTGCGCAGCTTGTAGATATGCTGTTCGAGGGTGCGGCCGACGATATCCTCGGTGCTGCTCCAGATCGCACCGGCAATCTGGCGGCGGCTCACATATTCGCCGGCGCGCGAGAACAGCAGCCACGCAATCGCAAACTCGCGCACCGTTAGGCGCACGATGCGCTCGTTGACCAGCACGACGCCGGCGCGTCGATCGAGCTTATAAGGTCCAAGCGCGGCGGAGTCTTCGGTAGGCGCTGCCGGGGTCGACTGGAAGCGCCGCAACGCCAGCAGTGTGCGCACGGCCAGTTCGCTACGGTCGACCGGCGACAGCACGACATCGTCGGCGCCGGCCTCGAAAGCCCGCTCGATGCTGTCGCGATCGGCAAACGAGCCCACCACGATCAGGGGCGCGCGCCGGTCGCCATAGCAGGCGCGGCGGGCGAATACGGCGCGGGTCGAATCGATGCCGGTGGCTGCATCGACCAGAATCGCGTGATAGTCCTCGCGATAAATGGCTCGCGAGAGCGCCACGTCGTCATGAAAACGGCAGCACTCGATGGTGTCGTCGCCAAAGCTCTGGCATATCAGATTGAACAGATTGCTGTTGGTGGTCATCACGGCGAATTTCAACATGCCCTCCAGGACGGATACCAACGGTTGTGCTCCGAATGCCGAACTGCAAATGCCGAACTGCACGACCCGAAAATTAAGACCCATAAAATATCAGGGCTGTAACGAATTGTTTCCCCTGGACGGATCACGGTTTACAGGTAAACATTTTCGATGAGCATTGATTGATTTGTTACGACGAATAACCGCGCAGATGCCGGGAAGATGCCGTAAGTTACGACGTCAAGCGGCGATCCGGTATCAATTGCCTGATTACGTCAGGGGTGCGGTAAAAGTGGCGGATATGCCCGCCAACGTCAGGCGATGTATAGGTTCGCGCCACCTTTCAATGCCGCAAGGCAGATTCAGCTTTGTTGAGAATCCACTAAACAGAATGCGGGGCATGGCTTCGCATCTGCATGAGCTTTGTTGAATCTATGCGCGAGAGGCGTCTTTAAACTCGGATACGAACTAACCGCCTGATTTATTGCAGGCGAATTACTCGCGATTAATTTTTTTTCGCGTCCGACGATCCTGTTTCGAGCTGCCCATGTCCTTCCTGTTGAATGCGTGGTATGTCGCCGCTTTTGCGCACGAGGTGCGCGTCGATGCGCCGTTAGCGCGCACGCTGCTTGGGCGGCCTGTGGTGTTGTATCGCGATGCGTCGCAGCGCGCGATCGTACTCGATGACCGCTGTGCGCATCGCTTTGCGCCGCTGTCGAAAGGCCGTATTGTCGATGGCGCGCTCGAATGTCCCTATCATGGCCTGCGTTTTGGCGAGTCCGGGCAGTGCGTACACAATCCGCATGGCGACGGCCGTGTGCCGAGCGGCGCGAAGGTGCGTACCTACCCGGCTATCGAACGCCATGGCGCAGTGTGGTTCTGGGCGGGCGATCCGCAACGCGCCGATGCGTCGTTATTGCCGTCGTTTCCGTTTGTGGATCCCGCAACTACTTATATGCATGACGGGTATCTGCTCACGCGCGCCCACTATCAGTTGAGCGCGGACAATCTGCTCGATCTGAGCCATTTCCAGTTTCTGCATCCCGATACGCTCGGCAGCGAAGCGATTGCACGTGGCGAAGTGCAGTCGGGCAGTCTCGGCGATACGGTATGGGTGCGGCGGGTTGCACACGACGAAGTTTTGCCGCCGTTCGTCGCCGACGGTTTCGGCATTCCGCCCGGCATGCGGGTGGATCGCTGGATGGATGTGCGCTGGACGCCGCCCGGCTTGCTGTCGATCATGGTCGGCGTCACCCCGGCGGGCATGCCGCGCGAGGCGGGTTTGATCGCGCCGTCGGCGCATTGGCTTACCCCGGAAACAGACAGGACTACGCACTATTTTTTCGCCTTCGGCTTGCCCAGGGAGATGGGGGAGAGAGGCCGCGAACTCGTGCGCTATGCGGTCGACGGACTGATGAAGCCGTTCGAGCAGGAAGATCTGCCGATGCTCGAAGCGCAGCAGCGCAACCTGGGCGATAGCGACTTTTGGGCGCTGCAACCTGCATTATTGCCGCTCGATGCCGGGGCGATTCGCGCGCGCCGGGTGATGGAACGGTTGATTGCCGAGGAGCGTGCAGCTAACGCGGCGCAGGAACCGGTTGGTGATAGTTCAGCGCGTGGGGAGGCGGTGACCGGGACGGTGTCGGTCGATTCGCTGCGCCGTTCTTCTTGCGAGGCGGCATAGTGGCAGCCGTTCTGGAGGAACCGGTCGCGGCAAGCTCGCTAAACGCGGTGTGGGTGGAGTGCATCGCCGGTGCGCTGAGCGCAGCAGGTGTGCGCCATGCCGTGCTGTGTCCTGGCGGACGCGCGAGCGCCATGTGCATTGCTTTCGATGCCCATGCGCAGATCTCCGTCGAACTGGTCAGCACCGACGAGCGCAGCGGCGCCTTCGCGGCACTCGGCATGGCGAAAGCGACAGGCACGCCGGTGGCGATTGTCACGACTTCCGGCTCGGCCGTGGCGAACGTGCTGCCTGCCTTGATCGAAGCCGATGCATGCGACATTCCGCTGCTCGTCTTGACCTGCGACCGTCCTCGTTCGCTGCGCGGCGCGGGCTTCGGACAGATGGCCGATCACCTCGGCGCGACGCGGGCCTTCGTGAGGGCTCAGGCGGATCTTCAGGACCCCTTCGATTCGACGGCGGCGTTCGAGGCGGCGCATGAGGCGTTAAACAACGCTTTAGCGGCGATGCGCGGTGAGTGTTCTGAAGATGCGATCTACGCGTCGCGCATTGACGAGCATCCCTCGCCGATGCGAGCCGCGCCAGGGCCCGTGCATGTGAATGTGCCGCTTGCGGGTGTTTACGACGCCACGGAAACTCATCCGGTTTCTGGGGATACGGTGCTGGCGGCGCGTGAACTGCGCCGTGTCGTGACGCCTATGGCGGCGGCAGCGAGGCGCGAAAGCGAGGCGACGCCGACAGCGATGGTCAAGCGCGTCGTGGCGCGTGTGCGCAGCCGGCGCTCAATCGACGCGGGACTGGACGGGCTTATCGTCATCGGGCCGGAGCCTGGCGTGTCGCGTCAGGCGATATTCGCTTTCGCGGCGGCAACAGGGTTCCCTGTGCTGGCGGATGCAGGCAGCGGCCTGCGCGCCGGACCCGCGGCGCTTGAGCCGGCACAGGCCGCGCGAGGCGCGCCGGGCGCGCTGATCATCAATGCGTTCGACGTGCTCGGCGGCGGCGCGCGCATGGCCGATGCGCGACCGGACCTGATCGTGCGGTTTGGCCTCGCGCCAGTGCTGCCCCTGCTGCACACGTATCTGGAAGCGTTGGCGGACGTGCCTGCAATCAAGGTTGCGCCGCATCACGTGGCGCATGATTATCTACATCAGGCGCTCGACCCGCGCGACGTGCTGGTTGCGCCGTCGGCGCTCGAACTGGACGAGATGGCGCATGCGTTGAAGGCTGCCGTGTCCGCGCAGAATGCGCCGCGTGAGGCGGTTTCGTTTGCATGGCGCGATCGCTGGGCTAGTGTCGCCAGCTATGGCGCACGCGAACGGCGCGCTTGCGTGACGCGGCTCGGCTGGGGCGAGGTGGCGGCGGCGCATCAGATATTTGCAGCGACGGGCTTTGGATTCGTGCATATCGGCAATTCCATGTCGATGCGGCACGCGGATATCGGCTATGACGTGCGCAGCGAAGCGCAGGATGTCTATGTCAATCGCGGCGTGAGCGGTATCGACGGCACGCTTTCTACCTTTATCGGCGAGGCGCTCATGCGGCGCGATGCCGGATTGCTGGTGCTCGGCGATCAGGCATGGATTCACGATCTGTCCGCGCTGGCGAGTGCGCAGCGTGTGACGACGCCCGCTTGCGTATGCGTAATCGACAACGGCGGCGGGGCGATTTTCGACTTCTTGCCAATTGCTCAGGAGCCCTCGTATGTACGGACAATTCGTAATCCTTACCGTATCGAAGTGGGTGCGCTGGCGCAAGGTTTCGGATTGACGCATCGGCGTGTCGAAAGCCGTGAGGCATTGAAAGCGGCGCTTGAAGCGGCACGCGTTCATGCCGGCGTGACGATCGTCGAAATCGCGGTCGACGCTTTTTCTGGCGCGCAGCAGATGCAGTGGCTCACGCAAGCATTGGGAGCCCGCTGATGTGGGATCTGGCCGAAGATCACGACCCGCTGCGCCGTTCGCTCGCTGCCTTGCAACGCTACGCCAGCGCGCCAGCGCCGGATGAAGTCTTTCTCGACGACATGCAGCAGCGCATCGATGCCGCGCGGCGAGCGAAAGCGAGGGGAGCGACTGTCGCTCCAACCTCATCGCGTCCGCGCATTCTCCTGCTTGGTTATAGCGGCGCGGGCAACACCGGCGCCGATCTGCGCACCATCGAAACCATTGCGCAACTCAAGCGCCTGCTCGCGCCGCACGAACCCGAGATCACCTTGTTCGCACTGGGCGATTGTTTCGATCATCCTGTGCTGGCGAGCACACCCAGGCTCGAGCCCGCGTTGCCCTACCTGCCGGATGCACTCGACGCCGCGATTCGCGATGCCGATCTCGTCCTCAACGTGGAAGGCTCGACCTATACGTCGAAGTTTTCCGATTCGCTCGCGGGTATCCTGATCGGCGGTATCGCGCTGGCCGACGCGCATGGACGGCCCGCCATCGCATATGGTGTCGATAGCGGGGCGATGAGCCCGGCGCTGACGCGCTTCGTCACGCGTAACGCGGCGCGCGGCCAGGTGATCTGCCGCAACGAGGCCGCTCGAGCGCAGCTCGCGCCCTTGGGCGTGCAGACCCAGCCTGGCGCGGACACTGCATGGACCTGGCGTGCGCCGCGCAGCGCCCGCGCGGCAGCACGCGACGCACGCGGTGAACGTGTGGCCGCACTGTGTCCTAACAATCCGTTCTGGTGGCCGGTCGTGGCGGATGCAGCGCACGCGCGCCTGCTCGACGCGCAGCGTGAGGCGTCGCCGCTGCGTTATGGTCCGTTGCATTTTCACAGTTGGGATACCGCGAGAGCCGCGGCCTACGAGGCTTATCTGGCGCGTTTCGCAGAGATTGCCACAGGGCTGCGGCAAAAGGGCTATACGCCGGTGCTAGTGGGCATGGAGCAGCTCGACCGCGCCGCGTGTGACGATCTGGCCGCGCGTCTGCCGTTCGAGGTCGACATCGTGGCGCGAGGCGCGGCGAGCCTTGACGAGGTAGCGGCCACCGTCGCGCTGGCGTCGTGTGTGGTGACGACGCGTTATCACGCGGTGGTGCTGGCGATGTCGCATGGCGTGCCGGTGTTCGGTCTGTCGATGGACCCGCGAATCGATCGCCTGCTGGTCGAGGTGGGATGCGCGCAATGGAGTGCTGCCTGCGATGCAGCGGATGGCTCGCAAGTGGCGCTGCAACGACTCCACACGCTGGACGAGCCACGCGTTCGTAATGAGCTTAGGATAGCTTACGAGCGCTATGCGGAGGCTCAGCGCTCGCGTTTCGAGGACATGGGCCGTCGGGTATTGGCGGCGTTAGGGCGCTGAGCCTGCGCTCACCACGCCAACGTCGCTTCCTGCTGTTTTGCGCGATGGCGCGCGTGCGACACAGCGTCGTCGGCAAACACCGGCATGACCTTCTCTGCAAACCTGCGCATCGACGTCATGACCTGATCGTGCGGCAGCGCGCCGAACCAGAAGCTGGCGCTAAAGTAGTCGCAGCCTAGCCCGCTTTGGATGCGTCGCAACTGATGGATGCACTCGTCGACCGTGCCGACCACCAGAAAGTCTTCCCGCAGCGCCTGTTGCGATGGCTCGTCAGGAAACGGCTGGGCCGGCACCACGCCATCGACGACATCGCCCATATCGTGCCGCAGGCGCAGCGTCGCGCGACCGTTCCAGCGCGCCTGTTCGACCGCCTCACTCGCCTCGGCCTCGCTTTGCGCGACATATACCGGACGCTGCGTGCCGATTCGCACGCGGGCAAGCGTCTGCGCCAGATCCGGATACTGATGCCGCACGTTGGTCAGTCTGGAAATCGGTTCGAGCACGCCGGTGAAAAGATTTGCGCCGCGCTGCACCGCTTTTTCGACCGATGCACGGCGGCTCGAATTGACCACTAGCCAAAGCGGCATCGCGGCCTGATGCGGCTGTGGTACCAGCGCCGTGCGTGGAATCCTGAAGTGCTCGCCGCTGTATGAAAACACCGGTTCGCGCAGTGCATGCATGAGCACGTCGATGGCTTCATCGTCGCGAGCGGGTGTCTCGCCTTTGACGAGTTGAAACCGTTCGTATTGATATGCCTGGTAGCCGCTGCCGAGGCCAATTTCCACTCGCCCGCCGCTCAGTACATCGAGTGTGGCAAGTTCTTCGGCCACCACCAGGGGATGATGCAGCGGCACCGGGATGATCGCAGGCCCCAGCCGCAGATGCCGCGTGCGCGCCGCAATGTGCGACAACAGCATGAGCGGCCGCGATGAATGCGAGTAGTTGGTGAAGTGATGTTCCGCGAGCCACAGATGGCTGTAGCCGAGCCGGTCGGCGGTTTCGGCCATGTCGAGCGCGCGGCGGTATGACTCGGCGGCGGGCCGCGGCTCGGGCGCGGGCATGGTCAGGAACAGGCCGAATTGCATCGGTGGCATCGTCGTCTCCTGTGGGGCGGTCAGTTGAGGCCTGAGCTGGGCTTGCTCAGAGCCGTCGATGAGGCAATGGGCGCCACGCCCTTGGCGCGATAGAACATATAGGTGGCGCCATACGGCACTAACAGCCGCGAACCTTCGAGTTCGCAGCCCGCTTGCGGCGGCAAGCCGCCCGAGGTGTCGATGCGCTGAATCGAACTGACGTTCGAGAAGCGTCCCGTACCCGGGCGCGGCCCGGCGTCGTAGCTGGCCGTATAGCGCGCCCATGTCAGCACATTGGCGCCGACCTGGCTTTCGGCGGTCGTCGTGGCCTTCACGTAGCTGCCGTCATACGAGAGGAAATAGTGTCCGGGCGCGACCGTGCCGACGCTTTCGCCGCTGGCATCCACGAGCGTCGCTTCGGAGCCGAAGGGCGCCCATAGCAACTGGGTAGGATCGCTACGCAGACCTGACGATGTGGGACTGGCTACGGCTCGCGCGACGCTGGGCGCGCCGGGTGCACCGGGCGCGAGCGGTGTTCTGCGGCAGATATAGGTTTCGTCGCCGTGTGTGGTCATGACTTCCTGCAACACCTCGTCCTGGCTCGCACGCAGCGGCACAGGCAGCGCCTCGTTGGCGGTCGGCGGTGGCTTGGGCGGCGTGGCGCAACCGCCCAGTGTCAACAGGCCGGCGATACCCAGCAGGGCGGCGAACTCGCAAAGCAATCGGGCGGAAGGTGGCGGTAGACCTTTCATCGGGGTATCGGGAGTCGTGAAAACAGCCACGGGAAATGGACGATGTTGCAATCACACCCGATCTGCGGCGAACCATATAGGCCCAACACGAAAGGCTGCATGAGAAAACGCACGGACAGCCTGCGGTTCGCTTGCGCATGCCTTGGTTCGCGGATCGGTCAGCGGGTTTAGTTTTGCAGTCGATACTGGGCATAGCCGCATCGGCGGCATGGCACAGCTCGATACGACTCGATACGACTCGATACGACGCAGCGTGCCACTCCCTCACAATGGCCTCGCGGCTCGGCAATCGGCGATGGAATCGAACCAGACCTATTCTGCACCCCTAATCGAAGACGAGCGGCGCGATCCAGCCATAAAATTGGGCGGCGCCGATCTCTCTTCGATGTGGCTCGCCTTGATCCGCCAATACATTCGCGGCGAACCGGACGGCGGCTTATCCGCTTGCAGCCAGACGGCGGGCGCCGCGCTCATCACCGCCGAAGACTGTGCGGCCCGTCTGGCCGATGCGGACCGCGTGTTCGCCGAATGGCTGACGCCGTCGGGACGCAGCGCCGCGCAAGTCGCGGGTGTCGGGCCTGCACGCATTGCTGCGGCGCTCAATCATATGCACCACGAGTCGCGCTGTCTGACGATGTGCGACGACGTGTTGCTCGACAACGTCGTGGCTTTGGCGCGCGAGGTGATCGAGCGACGTGTGCCGGGCGACTTCATCGAAGCAGGTGCGTGGCGCGGCGGCATGACCATTCTCATGCGCGCCGCCTTGACGGCCTTCGGCGATATGAATCGCACGGTGTGGGTCGCCGATTCGTTTGCCGGCTTGCCCGCGCCGAATCCGGCCAGCGACTTGCGCGATGCTATCTGGCATCACCTGATGCGCGCGGTGGGGCTGCTGCAAAGCGATCTCGATGCCGTGCGGAGCGCCTTTGCGCGGGCGGGTTTACTCGACCGCCGCGTGCGTTTCCTGGCGGGCTGGTTTGCGGATACGCTGCCGGATGCGCCGATCGAACGGCTCGCGTTGATGCGTCTCGACGGCGATTGGTACGACTCGACGCGCGATGCGCTGCACGCGCTGTATCCGCGCCTGTCGCCGGGCGGTTTCGTGATCGTCGACGATTATGGTTTGCCGACGGGATGCGCGCGGGCCGTTGACGAATACCGTGTGCAACACGGCATCGACGCGCCGCTCGTGTGGGTCAACCAGCAGGCCGTGTACTGGCGGAAACCGTCGTGAGCGAGGCTGCATGGGATCTGCTGGCCGCGCGGCTAGCCGAGCATTACGTGGCGCCGCCGCGAACTGCCGCGCTCGACCTGATCGTCAGCGACGCTGCTGGGGCGTGCCGTCGCTTCACGCTAGGGCGCACGCTCGAAATGAGCGCGCTGCCGCCGGTGGCCGGACAGGCCGCGGCTCGTATCACGCTCAGCACCGCCGTGTTAGCCGCCATGCTCGCCGATCCATCCGGCTTCGATATCCGCAGCGCCGCGATGCTGGCGATGGGCGGCGTGCGAATCGAAGGTGCAACGCAACTCGCCGCGTATTGGCTGCAATTGCTCAAGCGTCCGTCCAGCGAGGGGCGCGCAGCGCTCTATCGGGCGCGCAAACGCGCACCGGGTGCCTTGAGCACGGTGCCGGAGCTAGACGCGCAACGGCATGACGCACATTCGCTGGACGCCTTCGTTGCCGCCGCGCTCGATAGCAGCGTGCCGTTGCATCTGCGCGGCGTTTTGAGTTGGCCCGAGACCGCATGGACGCTCGCCGACTGGCGCGAGCGCGAGGCTGCCACCGTGTTGCGCATGAATTCCGCCGACGGCCATCCGCAGTACACCGGCGAATTTATCCTCGCCCTGGAACGGGCCGAAGCCGCCGAAGCCGCCGAAGCCACCGCGTCTGCCTATACCGAAGGCTGCCTGCTGCCCGCCAGTTGGGAAGCGCGCTTCACGATGCCGGTCTTGCCGGCCGCGATGTTCGGCGCGGCGCAACTCTGGTTCGGCCGCCGCCGCGAGCACGCGCTGGTGACGCGGCTGCATTGCGATCTGGCGAATTCGTTTCTGGCCCAGGTGCATGGCCGCAAACGCGTCCGTCTCTTCAGCCCGTCGCAGGATGAAGCCGTCTATGCACTCGACGCCTTCAATACCTTCCGACCCTGCCGCGTCGATGCCGACGCGCCGGATCTCGCGCGCTTTCCGCGTTTCGCCGAAGCGCGCGGCGTGGATGTCGTACTGGAGCCAGGCGATCTGCTGGTGATCCCCACCGGCTGGTTCCATTGCGTATGGGCGCTCGATCACGTGCTGTCGATCAGCCGCTTTGTCAGCGACGAAAATGCTGCGGCGCTTGCTGCGCATTCAGGCCCGGAGCTTCGGCGGGCTGGCCTTCAGTTAATGAATCCGGTTAAGCTCACGACTGTCTCGATCGACGCCCCGAGCTGCGTGACCGAAAGGTGACGGCCGCAGTTCGCGTCGACGATACAACAGGGCGGCCGACCGCCTGGCTGAGACGGCGTGCTGCAATGACACGCGCGGGGTCGAGTCCAGTCTATCTTCATGCAAAGGATTGAATGAACGAGTCACGCACCCGCGGCGCTTTGGCGCGCCGGTTAATCTTTCGCCCGGCGGCCGCGCTGGCTGTTCTGACTTCGCTGACCGGCATAACGTGCTCTGCGACGGCCTACGCCCAGGCACCCGCATCGATGGCGACTATCTGCGCCTCGCGCGCAAATAACGCCAGGCTGATCGCGCAAGACCGCGACGCCGGGATCAGCAAAGAACAGGAGAGGCGTAAAACGCAGGCGGTGGTCGCGGCGCTCTCGCCCGAGCGCCAGGCCTACGCGCTGGCGGAGACGTCGTCGTTTATCGACGGGTTGTATGGCCGTTATGCGAAGCTGCCGCCCCAACAGGTGTACACGAAGTATCTGGCGTATTGCGAAGGGCAGGCTTCGGGCGGCGGCGCGGCGAGAACGCCTTAAGCGGGCAGGGCGATCCGGTTCGAGCCGATCGCTTTGAGCCGATCGATTCGCGGAAAGAAAGGAAGCGGCCGTGCGTGCGGTATCACTCAGGCACACGCGCGGCTTGTCGTCTTAGATCAAACGCCGGATCAGTCAGCCGCGAGCATCGCCATATTCGCGACACCCGCATCGCCGTACAGCGCCTGCACGTTGTTGTCCGAGATATGTTTGGCGAGCGCGGATAGATCGGTTCCTTCCGGCTTGCCGATCAGCGCGTAGCTCAGATCGGCATGCCGCCATGTCACGACGTTCATGCTGTCGATACGCTGTTCGGCCAGCGCGGCGTCCGGCTTCGCTTCTTTCATCACGCACAGCGCAATCGGGCCGCCTTGCTGCGGCAAATAGACGATCTGCACCAGCGGCTGGTCGTTAAAGCGCAGGCGTTGCACGCGCTTGAAGGTCAGCCCCGACGCGCTCAGATCGGGAATGCGCAGATTCAGGCCGTCCTGATGCTGGATGGCGTCGACGGTCTGCGTCGTGACGTCGGCATTGACGGGTACCTGCGCCACGGTTTCGCGCGAATAAAGCTGCTGATAGCCCGCCGCGGCCGCGACCCAGCTTGCGGCGTCGGGGTTCGCCGCCGCGAGGGTGGCGGGCGTGGCGGGTACGGTATTGGTGCCTGCTACGCCCGGCAAAAAGCGCGTGCCGACGCCGTAGCAGAACACCCCGGCCACGAACGCCACCGCGAGCCATTGCGGCGCGATGCGCAAGCGGGAGCGGACCGGAGCCGACGGCGGCGTGAAGGCGGTGCGCTCGATACTGGCGTCGTTGGCGCCCGGCTCGGCCGTGCGCTGCGCGTGGGCGCGCGTCATCGCCGCGACGGCTTGAGTCAGGCTGTCGGGCACGGGCGGCAATTTTTGCTGCGCGAAGGCTTCCGCGTAGGGCAAGCGCGCCGTTTGCAACTGGGCGACGAATTCGGCGGCATCGGGCGACACGGCGATCTCCTTTTCGACCTCCTGGCATTCCTCGGTGGACAACTCACCATCCACGTATGCCATCAGCAGAATAGTGTCCATTTTCATGAGACCGGGTCCTTACTGGCAACTGCTACTTTTGTTCTTTGACCGTCGTGCACGCCGAACAGCGCGCCGATGGTCTGACGGGCGCGCGACAGGCGGCTCATGACGGTGCCGATCGGCACGTCCAGCACTTCGGCGGCTTCGACATAGCTAAGC
This sequence comes from Paraburkholderia sp. BCC1885, assembly GCF_900996235.1. Classification (GTDB taxonomy): domain Bacteria; phylum Pseudomonadota; class Gammaproteobacteria; order Burkholderiales; family Burkholderiaceae; genus Paraburkholderia. The sequence continues at coordinate 114,048 of NZ_CAAJGM010000011.1, read as the reverse complement.
CCTTCGACGGCCACCAGCAGCATCACCATGCGCTGCCCTTCCGGCAGACGGCCGACGGCGCTGACGATCTGATTGTTGATGGCGTTTTCCTCGGGCGTGCGCATGGCCGGATCGGGCACGGTTTCAAGCATATCGTCGTCCCAGTCCGCGCTCGTGCGGTTGCGCCGGGTGCGGGCGCGCAACTCGTTGATCCACGTGGAATGCACGATGGCAAACATCCAGCTCAATGCCGACGTGCCGGGCTGCAACTGATGCTCGCGTTCGAGCGCGCGCAGGCAGGCGCGTTGCACCAGATCTTCGGCGTCGTGCCGGTCGCCCGAAATGCGCAAGGCGAACGCCCACAATCGCGGCAGCATGGCCGGGAGCAGGCTGGGTAAATCCGAACCGGTCATCGACATGGTTCCTTGCTGGGTGTCCGGTATCTCGGGGGCGTCACCCGCAGCGCGGCTGGCAACGAAGCGCGCGGCCCGCTGGGCGGTGACCCGGGTGTCTGGGCCGGTCATGGCCGGCCCGGAAGTTGCGCCGCATTGCTGCATGCGCGCGCCAAAGCGATTGGCAGGATTTTAACGGCAAACCGCCGCTCGCGCTCAGGCTTGCTTCGCGGACCAATGGCCGGCGCGGCGGCAACCCGCGAAAACCCCGACGCATGCGGATGTCCCGCAGCACGGCGAAGCGGTTAAAGTCGAAGCGGCGTGCCGCATCCCGAGGTGCAGCGGGTTGCCGGCCGGCAGTGTCTGACGACCGCATCGCTTGATGATGAACCTGCCGCGTCGTCAGAAAGGCCTGCCATGCAGTTGGCTCCCGATGACGATTGCGTGATTCACGAGGAGGGGGACGGGTGACGCATCGAGTTCTTTCCCTGCGGCGGCGCTGGCGCAAAGCCTGGCGCAAGTGCGGGGCGGCGGTGACGCAGGCAGTCGGCGGCCATCCGTTTCTCGCCGGTATTGCCGGGACCGCAGTGGCGGTGGCCATGGCGAGCCTGACCTTTCTGACCCTCTACGACGGCCGGGCCGACGCGCTGCAGCACGCGCACGAGACTTCGGAGAACCTGGTGTCGCTGATCTCCAGCGACCTCGAACGCAACGTCGAGATCTATGACCTGTCGCTGCAGTCGATGGTCGACGGCGCGCAAAACCCGGCCACCTGGCACCTGCCTGCCGGCTTGCGGCAAGCCGTTCTGTTCGACCGTGCGACAAGCGCGGCCTTCCTCGGCGGCGCCTATGTGCTGGACAGCGCCGGCCGGGTGCGGGCGTCGCAGAACGGCGAACTCAATCCCGCGGTGCAGCTCGACGACCGCGATTACTTCCTCGCGCAACAGCGCTGCCCCGCGGTCGGCCTATACGTATCGCATCCGTTTCGTTCGCGGCTGCGCGGCGGCAATCTCTCGATTGGCCTGACCCGGCGCATCAATACGCCGGACGGCGCGTTCGCGGGCGTCGCGCTGCTCGCGATCCGCATCGAATATTTTCAGCGGCTGCTCGACAAGATCAGCGTCGGCAAGGCGGGCTCGGTCTTTATCGTGCTGGACGACGGCACCTTGCTGGCCCGCAAGCCGTTCTCGCAGAGCGCGATCGGCACCACCATCGCGAGGTCGCCGACCTTCATGGCGATGGCGGCGCACGACGAGGGGTCGTATGTGGCGAAGTCGGCCGTCGACGGCGTGCCGCGCATCTTCACCTATGCACACGTGCCGTCCACGCCGTGGATCGCGGTGGTGGCGCCGGCCGTCAGCGACGTGTTCGCCGAATGGCGCCGCCGCAGCCTGATTGCGGGCGGTCTGACGCTGGCTCTGGGCGCGGTGTTCGTGGTGGTGGCGTGGCTGCTGGCCTTCACGTTGCAGGACAAGGTGGCGGCCCAGGCGGAACTGGTGCGGCTGGCGGCGACCGACCCGCTCACGGGCCTGAGCAACCGGCGCGTTCTGGACAGCCGGCTCGACGAGGAGTGGCTGCGCGCGCGGCGCAATGGCAGCCCGCTGTCGGTGCTGTTCGTCGACGTCGATCACTTCAAGGGTTTCAACGATACCTATGGCCACGCCGCCGGCGACGAAGTGCTGACCGCGGTGGCCGAGTGCATCGACTCGGTGGTCAGGCGGGCGGTGGATCTGGTCGCGCGCTACGGCGGCGAGGAGTTTGCCGTGGTATTGCCCGAGACGCCGGCGGAAGGGGCGGCGGCGGTGGCCGAGAAAATCCGCCGCAAGGTGCAGGGCATGAAGCTGTCCTTTGGGGCGAGCGAGCATGGCACGGTGACGGTGAGCGTCGGCTGCGCGACCTGTCTGCCGGCGCAGGGCGGCAGCGCCTCGGGCTTGATGGCGGCGGCGGATGCCCAGCTTTATGCGGCGAAGTCAGCGGGCCGGAATCGGGTGAAGTCGGCCGCGTCGGTGTATTGAGCTTATTGAGGCGGTTGAGCCTGTCGAATGTGCGCTTATGCGTCGCTCGATCCACTTTTGTTATCGCACCTTCCAATACTCGAATTGTTCAGGTATCAGCCGCGCCGTATATTGGCTGGCACCAACACAACCATTACCGGGACGCGGCGCCAAGCCCAGTCACGGAAGCGAGACAGGCAATGAACCGAATCGATCTGGAGGGACGTACCGTCGCCATTACTGGCGGGGCGCGCGGAATTGGTTACGCAGTGGCGCAACGCGCCCTGAACTCGGGCGCTTCGGTCGCCCTCTGGGATGTCGACGCGGCGCGCCTCGAGCGCAGCCAGAGAGAGTTGGCCGAGCTGGGCAAGGTGTCGTCGGTGGCGGTCGAACTGACCGATGAAGGCTCGGTGGCCAACGCCGTCACGCAGACCCTCGCCGCCCACGGCAGCATCGACGTGCTGATCAACTGCGCCGGCATCACCGGCGGCAACGGCACGACGTGGGAACTGGAGCCGGACGTGTGGCGCCGCGTGATCGACGTCAATCTGATCGGCCCTTACCTGACTTGCCGCGCTGTCGTGCCGCAGATGCTCAAGCAGGGCTACGGACGGATCGTCAATATCGCCTCGGTGGCCGGTAAGGAAGGCAACCCGAACGCATCGCACTACAGCGCGTCGAAGGCCGGCCTGATCGGTCTCACCAAATCGCTCGGCAAAGAACTCGCCACCAAAAACATTCTCGTCAACGCCGTGACGCCCGCGGCGGCCAAGACCGAAATCTTCGATTCGATGTCGCAGCAGCATATCGACTACATGCTTTCGAAGATCCCCATGAACCGCTTCCTGTTGCCCGAAGAGGCGGCCTCGCTGATCCTGTGGCTGTCGTCGGAAGATTGCGCGTTCAGCACGGCTTCCGTGTTCGACCTGTCCGGCGGGCGCGCCACGTATTGACGCCGCCGCGTCGCTGTACGAAAGGCCGCCGGCAGGCACGCCGACGGCCGACCGAGCCCGCTGAGACGGGCCGGTGAACCGGTCGCGCGTTGGACGATGGACGCAATGCACGCCAGCGTCATGCCCGCGCAAGCCGGAACCGGCCACAGGCCGTGGGACCCGGGTCGATGCTCAAGCAACGGCCCGGGTCGATCCAGGAGACACCATGAATCCAGATGCGCCCGCTTCCATCGAGGCGATCAACAGCAAGGTGATGCGGCGGCTCTTGCCGTTCCTGTTGCTGATGTACGTGCTGGCCTTTCTCGATCGCGCCAATATCGGCTTTGCGCAAAAGGCGCTGCAGCACGATACCGGTTTGTCGAACGCCGCGTTTGCCTTCGGCGCGGGCGTGTTTTTCATCGGCTATGCATTGTTCGAAGTGCCAAGCAATCTGCTGCTGCATCGGGTCGGCGCGCGGCTGTGGATGTGCCGCATCATGGTGACGTGGGGGCTGGTGTCGGCGTGCATGTGTTTTGCTCACACGCCCACGGCGTTTTACGCGTTGCGCTTTCTGCTCGGCGTCGCGGAAGCGGGGTTCTTTCCGGGCGTGATCTATTACCTCACTCACTGGTTTGCGCAATCGGCGCGCGCGCGTGCGGTCGGCGTGTTCTATTTCGGCGCGCCGCTCGCGTTTATCTTCGGCAGCCCGCTCTCGGGGCTGTTGCTCGAGTTGCATGGCGCCGCTGGGCTCGCCGGCTGGCAGTGGCTGTTCCTGATCGAAGGCGGCATGGCGGCGGCGGTCGGCGTGTGGGCGTTCTGGTATCTGGACAACCGTCCCGAAGACGCCCGCTGGCTCGACGCGGCGCAACGCGCCACCCTGCGCGCGGCACTCGACGCCAACGAGCGCGACGCCTCCGCGCACGGTCCGCGCAATGTCCTCGCGGCCCTGCTCGATCGCCGCGTGCTGGCGTTATCGGGCATCTATCTGCTGATCCAGATGAGCGTGTACGGCGTGATCTTTTATTTGCCGCAACAGGTGGCCGCTTTGCTGGGCGCGGCCGTGGGCTTGCGCGTCGGACTCGTGGCCGCGCTGCCGTGGCTGTGCGCGCTCGTCGTCACGTGGATCGTGCCGCGCCGCGCGGACCTGACCGGCGGACACCGCCGGTGGGCGGTCGCGCTGCTGGTGCTCGCGGGTCTTGGGATTGGCGTTTCCGGCCTGTCGCATAGTCCGTTGCTCGGGCTCGCGGCGCTGTGTTGCGCGGCAAGCGGTTTTATCGCCGCACAGCCGTTGTTCTGGACGTTTCCCACTCGCTATCTGACGGGCGCGGCGGCGGCGGGCGGCATTGCGCTGATCAACTCGCTCGGCGGCCTGGGTGGTTTTATTGCACCGTCGCTGCGCACCGCGGCGGAACACACTTTCGCTTCGACCTCGGCCGGCCTGCTGGTGCTCGGCGCGGCGAGCCTGCTGGCCGCCTTGCTGATCGGCACGCTGTTTCGTCACGAGCGCGGCGTCGCCACCGAATCTCTTTCTCCAGTCGTTCACCACTGATTGACCGCGCCCGCTGAGCATCGACGGCCGCGCTTTACTGCACCAGAAACGGAGCCTTCCTTATGGCCATGCCTACCATCAAGCACGTGCGTGCCTTTATTGTCCGTGGCGGCGGCGCGGATTATCACGACCAGCCGGACGGTCACTGGATCGACGATCACATTTCCACGCCGATGGCGCGCTACCCCGAATACCGGCAAAGCCGCCAGTCGTTCGGCATCAACGTGCTGGGCACGCTGGTGGTCGAGATCGAAGCGAGCGACGGCACGGTCGGCTTCGCGGTGACGACCGGCGGCGAGATCGGGGCGTTTATCGTCGAGAAGCATCTGGCGCGTTTTCTCGAAGGCCAGCTTGTCACCGACATCGAGAAAATGTGGGATCAGATGTACTTTTCCACGCTTTACTATGGCCGCAAGGGCGTGGTGCTGAATACGATTTCAGGCGTCGATCTCGCCCTATGGGATCTGCTCGGCAAAATTCGCGAGGAGCCGGTGTATCAACTGCTGGGCGGCCCGGTGCGCGACGAACTGGTGTTCTACGCCACCGGCGCGCGCCCCGATCTCGCCAAACAGATGGGTTTCATCGGCGGCAAGCTGCCTTTGCAACACGGGCCGGCTGAAGGCGAAGAGGGGCTCAAGAAAAACATCGAGCGTCTCGCGGATATGCGCAGCCGCGTCGGCGACGACTTCTGGCTGATGTACGACTGCTGGATGAGCCTCGCCGTGCCGTATGCGACCCGACTCGCGCAAGCCGCGCACGAGTACGGCCTGAAATGGATCGAGGAAGCCCTGCCGCCGGACGACTACTGGGGTTACGCCGAACTGCGCCGCAACGTGCCGCGCGGCATGATGGTCTCTACGGGCGAACACGAGGCGACGCGCTGGGGCTTTCGCATGCTGCTGGAGATGAACTGCTGCGATCTGATCCAGCCGGACGTGGGCTGGTGCGGCGGCATCACCGAGCTGATCAAGATTTCCGCGCTGGCCGATGCGCATAACGTGATGGTGGTGCCGCACGGTTCGTCGGTGTACAGCTATCACTTTGTCGTCACGCGTCACAACTCGCCGTTCGCCGAGTTTCTGATGATGGCGCCGAAGGCCGACGAAGTGGTGCCGATGTTCACGCCGCTGCTGCTCGACGAACCGGTGCCCGTCAACGGCCGCATGAAGGTGCCGGACACGCCGGGTTTCGGTGTGCGGTTGAATCCGGAATGCGCGCTGGTGCGGCCGTATCCGCGGTGAACCGCATGCACTGAATTGCATTGAAGGGTGTGGCGTCTCAATCGATCAAGGAGAAACAAGTGCTGCTCAAGGACAAGGTCGTGATCGTGACAGGCGGATCGCGTGGCATCGGCCGCGCCATCGCGGTGGCCTGCGCGCGCGATGGCGCCGATGTGGCGATCAACTACTGGGGCGATAACGACGCATCGTATGGACGCCGTTCCGCCGTCGACGAAGTGCTGGCGGAAATCGAAGGCCTCGGCCGGCGTGCGATTGCCGTGGAAGGCAACGTCGCGGCGCGCGAGACCGGCGCCGAGCTGGTCAGGCGCACCGTCGAGGCGTTCGGCAAGGTGGATGTGCTGGCGAGCAACGCGGGCATCTGTCCGTTCCACGCGTTTCTCGACATGCCGCCCGAGGTGCTGGAAACGACCGTGGCGGTGAACCTGAACGGCGCGTTTTTCGTGACTCAGGCCGCGGCGCAGCAGATGAAAGCGCAGGGCACAGGCGGGGCGATCGTCGCCACCAGTTCGATTAGCGCGCTGGTGGGCGGCGGCATGCAAACGCATTACACGCCCACCAAGGCGGGCGTGCATTCGCTGATGCAGTCGTGCGCGGTGGCGCTGGGGCCATATGGAATCCGTTGCAATTCGGTGATGCCCGGCACCATCGCGACGGATCTGAACGCCGAAGACCTTGCCGACGAAGCCAAGAAAGCCTACTTCGAAAAGCGCATTCCGCTCGGACGGCTGGGGCGTCCCGAAGATGTCGCGGATTGCGTGGTGTTTCTCGCTTCCGACCGGGCCCGCTATGTGACGGGCGCGGCCTTGCTGGTGGACGGCGGTTTGTTCGTCAACCTGCAGTGAACGCGCGCGGCCCGGTGAGCGGCTTCGCGAAAAGCTCAGTGAGCGGGCAGCGGCACGGCGTCGCCGCTGGTGGCGGCATGCGGCTGCTGGGCCGTGGCGTCGCGCGCGAGCTGCAGCGAGACGCTGCGCAGCAGGTCGATGAAATGCAGCGCCGGCTCGGCAAGCGGCTCTTCCTTGCGGGTGAGAATGCCGAAGCCCGCAAGGCTCTTGCCAATTTCGACGGGCAGCGCCACCAGCAGCTTGCCGCGCACATGGTCGCGCACCACGGATTCGGGCAGCATCGCCACGGCATCGTAGTTTTCGAGCAGTTGCAGGGTCGCGAAAATCGACGCGCATTCGGTCAGGTTGACCGGCGTAGCCAGTCCCGCACGGGCCAGTTCTTCTTCGAACAGCACGCGCGCCGGACTGGTGAGCGGTTGCGCCACCCACGGCCAGTCGATCAGTTCGCGCAACGTGATGGCCGCGCGCGGCGCCAGCGGGTGCGCCGCGCGCACCACCAGCAGCAAGGTCTCGCGCGCGAGCGGTTCGAAGCTGAAATCGTTGTGTTGCAGCGGATTGGTGAGCCGGCCCAGTGCAAGATCCACTTCGCGGCGGTGCAGCAACTGGACCACCTGGTCGCTGGTTTCGCCGAGAATGCGCACGTTCAGGAGCGGCCGCTCGGTCTTCAGCGTGGCGACCGCCATGGCCAGCAAATCGGGCGCGGCGCCCATGATGGCGCCCACCGTCAACTGGCCGTGGCCGCCTTTGCGTTTGACGTCGAGGTCCTCGGCGAAACGGGTCAGTTCCGCCAGCGCGCGCCGCGCATAGGCGAGGGTGACGACGCCAAGCGGCGTGGGCGTCATGCCGCGCGCATTGCGCTCGAACAGCAGGAAGCCGAAGGCCTCTTCGATATCTCCCAGCATGCGGGACGCGCTCGGTTGCGCGACGTTGACGGCGTCGGCGGCCTGATGGAGATTGCGGGCGTCGTCGAGCGCGACCAGCAGCGCCAGATGCTTGAATTTGAGCCGGTTGACGAGTGCGACGGTAGCGGCGTTCGGGCTCATGGGACAGAGGGAGTGGGCGATGCGGGTTGGCGATGGGTGCAGATGCAGCAGGGGCTGTGCGATCCGGTTTCTGGATCGACCAATCCCAACAACGGATTGAGAGGCTATCGATCGAGGAATTATAGTCCGATCAGACGCTTCGCCCAGAAAGCGCCCCGACATATGAATCATCAGGATTGGAGACAGGCCGCAATGGAGACAATCGCTTTCCGGATGGTGCTCAACCCCGGCATGCGCGACGAATACGAGCGCCGGCATCGGCAGATCTGGCCCGAGCTGGTTGATGCCCTGCATCAAGCCGGCGTGCGCGATTACCGCATCTTCTTCGATGCCGGCTCCGATCATCTCTTTGCCATCCTGACGCGAACTCGCGACCATCAAATGGATCTTCTGCCCGAACTCGACATCATGCGCAAATGGTGGGATCACATGGCCGACATCATGCAGACCGAGCCGGATCACACGCCCTTGCAGCAGGAACTGGAACCGGTGTTTCATTTGCAGGCGCCGCAGCCGGATTAAGCGGCGCGCAAGATCGCCCGGCTTGTTTGTGGTTGACTGTGATCGATTGAGGCTGAAGCAAGGAGACACGCCCCATGCAAGTTATCGACCCGCACATTCATCTGTGGGATCTGAAGACACATCACTACCCGTGGCTCGCGAATCCGGGCGTGTCGTTCGTCGGTGACGCGCGCGATCTGAAGCACGACTATCTGATTGGCGATCTGCTGCGCGAAGCCGGCCCAATCGAAGTGCTGAAAGTGGTGCACGTGGAGGCGAATCACGATCCGGCCGATCCGGTCGAGGAAACCCGCTGGCTGCAGCAGGTGGCGGGCGAGGCGGATTCGCGCGGCATGCCGAACGGTATCGTCGCGGCGGCTGATCTGTCCGCCGCCAACGCGCCGCAGGTGCTCGAAGCCCATGCGGCGTTTGCGAACATGCGGGGCATTCGCCAGATTTTGAATGTGCATGAGAACAGGCTGTACGACTACATCGGGCGCCATCTGATGCATGAGCCCGTGTGGCGCGAGCATTTCGCGCTGCTGCGCCGCTATGACTTCTCGTTCGATCTGCAACTGTATCCGTCGCAGATGGAAGATGCCGTGGCGCTGGCCCGCGCCCATGCCGATACGCAGTTCATCGTCAATCATGCAGGCATGTTCGTGGACCGCAATAGCGTGGCGGGTTATCGCGCGTGGCGTGACGGCATGCGGCAACTGGCGGTTTGCGCGAACGTGGCGGTGAAACTCAGCGGTTTCGCGATGTTCGATCATAAATGGACGGTCGAAAGTCTGCGTCCGTATGTGCTGGAAACGATCGATGCCTTCGGCGTCGAGCGCGCGATGTTTGCCTCGAATTTTCCGGTGGATCGTCAATTCGGGTCCTACGAAGATCTTTGGCAGGCCTATGCTTCGATTGTCGCGGATGCGAGCCACGCTGAGAAAGACGCGCTGTTTCGCCGCAACGCGGAGCGCATCTACCGCATCTGAAGCACGAAACATAGCGGGACAGCATCCCCGATGAAACGCGGCGCGCACGCGACGCCGCATGATGGAGGAGACAGGTAGTGCAGGAACAGACAACCGCTGCGCCCCGGCTTGAACTGCGGCATGCGAGCAAATCGTTCGGCCGGGTCCGCGCGTTATCCGATGGCGATCTCACGCTGTTTCCCGGCGAAGTGCATGCTTTGCTCGGCGAGAATGGCGCGGGCAAATCGACGCTGGTGAAGATTCTCGCCGGCGTGCATCAGCCCGATACCGGCGAGATTCTGGTCGACGGCGCGGCGCGTCGCTTTACGACGCCCGCCGAGGCACGCGACGCCGGCCTTGCGGTGATCTACCAGGAACCCACGCTGTTCTTCGATCTCTCGATTGCCGAGAACATTTTCATGGGACGGCAGCCGGTGGATCGCGTCGGGCGCATTCAGTACGACGCGATGCGCCGCGAAGTGGATGGCCTGCTGGCGTCGCTGGGCGTCGACCTGAAAGCGGATCAACTCGTGCGTGGTCTCTCCATTGCCGACCAGCAGGTGATCGAAATTGCCAAGGCGCTTTCGTTGAATGCGAATGTGCTGATCATGGACGAGCCGACTGCCGCGCTTTCGTTGGCCGAAGTGGAACGGCTCTTTGCCATCGTGCGCAAACTGCGCGAGCGCGACGTGGCCATTCTGTTTATTACCCACCGCCTCGACGAAGTATTTGCGCTGACGCAGCACGTCACCATCATGCGCGACGGCGCGAAGGTATTCGATGCACCCACCGCGGATCTCACCACGGCGGCGATTGTGGCGAAGATGGTCGGGCGCGATCTGGAGAGCTTCTATCCGAAGGCGGATGTGACGCCGGGCGAGGTGCGTCTCTCGGTGCGTGGACTGACCCGGCTTGGCGTCTTCAAGGACATTTCGTTCGACGTGCGCGCGGGCGAGATCGTCGCGCTCGCGGGTCTGGTGGGCGCCGGACGCAGCGAAGTGGCGCGGGCTATCTTCGGCATCGATCCGCTCGATGCGGGCGAAGTGCGGATTGCCGGCAAGCCGCTCGCCACCGGACGTCCAGCGGCGGCGGTGCGGGCGGGCCTCGCGCTGGTGCCGGAAGACCGCCGCCAGCAGGGCCTGGCGCTTGAACTGAGCATCGCACGCAATGCCTCGATGACGGTGCTTGGGCGTCTCGTCAAACACGGCCTCATCTCCAGCCGCAGCGAAACGCAACTCGCGGCGCAATGGGGCACGCGGCTGCGTCTGAAAGCGGGCGACGCCAACGCGCCGGTCGGCACACTGTCGGGCGGCAATCAGCAGAAAGTGGTGCTCGGCAAATGGCTCGCCACCGACCCGAAAGTGCTGATCATCGACGAACCCACGCGCGGTATCGACGTCGGCGCCAAGGCCGAGGTGTATGGCGCGCTGGCGGAACTGGTCACGAACGGCATGGCCGTGCTGATGATTTCGAGCGAGCTGCCGGAAGTGCTCGGCATGGCCGACCGCGTGCTGGTGATGCACGAAGGACGTATCAGCGCCGAGATTTCGCGCGCCGACGCGAACGAAGAACGGATCATGGGCGCCGCGCTCGGCCAGCCCGTGAACCCATTAGGGCATGCCGCATGATGCGCCAATCACATACTCATCCCCATCCGGCGCCGGTGCGGCCGCCCGCATCTGGAAGCGCCCACGTGAAATCCGGCGGCCTCGTCACGACCCTTGCGAAGAGCCGCGAGACCACGCTGTTTATTGTGCTGATCCTGTTGATCGTCGGTACGGGTCTGGCGAAACCTCAATTCCTGAACTTGCAGAATCTGCGTGACGTGCTGCTGAATGTGTCGATCATCAGCTTGCTGACCGCCGGCATGACGGTGGTGATCCTGATGCGGCATATCGACCTGTCGGTGGGCTCGACGGTGGGCATTAGCGCGTATGCGGTGGGCAGTCTGTACGTGGCGTTTCCGCATATGCCGGTCATCGTGGCGCTGCTGGCGGGGCTGGCGATCGGCCTGGTGGCGGGTGGCATCAACGCGCTGCTGGTGGCGGTGGGACGGGTGCCTTCGCTGGTCGCCACCTTGTCGACGCTGTATATTTTTCGCGGTGCGGACTATGCCTGGGTGCATGGCGGACAGATCAACGCCACCAGCCTGCCGGATGCCTATTCGCGGCTGGCGACGGGCGTGTTTCTCGGCGTGCCGACGCTCGCGCTGATTGCGATTGCGGTGCTGATCGGCTTGTCGGTGTATCTGAAGCAGTTTCGCGCGGGACGTGAGCACTATGCAATCGGCTCGAATCCGGAGGCCGCGCGCCTTGCGGGCGTGAATGTCGAGCGCCGCGTGATGTCGGGCTTTCTGTTGTCCGGCGCAATTGCGGGCTTTGCGGGCGCGCTGTGGCTGGCGCGCTTCGGCACCGTCGATGCGAGCACGGCGAAGGGCATCGAACTGCAGGTGGTGGCCGCGGCGGTGGTCGGCAGTGTGGCGATTACCGGCGGCGTGGGCACGATTCTCGGCGCGACGCTGGGCGCGCTGGTGCTTGCCGTGATCAGTATCGCGCTGGTCGTGCTGCGCGTGTCGCCGTTCTGGGAGCAGGCCATTCAGGGTGCGCTGATCGTTGCTGCGATTGCCGCCGATACCTTGCTGGCCCGTTCCGTCGCCAAACGCATGATGAGGAAACGCGATCATGGCTAAACCCGATTCCGCGCTGTTGACCCGCAAACGCGAGACGCCGCTGCGCTGGGAAATTCTGCTGGTGCTTGTGCTGGTGTTGTCGCTGACGCTGGGCCGCGTGCTCTCGCCGGTGTTTCTGACCGGCGCGAATATCAGCAACGTCCTTGCCGATCTGACCGAGATCGCGCTGATGGCCTTGCCGATGACGCTGATTATCGTCGCCGCTGAAATCGATCTGTCGGTGGCGTCGGTGCTCGGGGCGTCGAGCGCCTTGATGGGCGTGCTCTGGCATATGGGTTTGCCGATGCCTGTCGTGATCGTGCTGGTGCTGATTGTCGGCGCGTTGGCCGGGTTGCTGAACGGCCTCGTGATCGTCAAGCTGAATCTGCCTTCGCTCGCGGTGACCATCGGCACGCTGGCGCTGTTTCGCGGCCTCGCGTATGTGCTGCTCGGCGATCAGGCCGTGGCGGATTTTCCGGCGGCCTATACGGCCTTTGGCATGAACAATCTCGGCCCGAGCTTCATTCCGCTGCCGTTTGTGATCGTGATTGTCGGCGCCGTGGTGTTTACGGTGCTGCTGCAGGCCACCGCGTTTGGCCGCAGCCTCTATGCGATCGGCGCCAACCCGACGGCGGCCACCTTCTCAGGTATCGAAGTGGCGAAGATCCGTCTGCGTCTGTTTGTCTTGTCGGGCGTGATGAGCGCGCTGGCTGGGGTGGTCTACACGCTGCGCTTTACCAGCGCGCGCGGCGACAACGGCGAAGGTTTCGAACTTTCGGTGATCGCGGCGGTGCTGTTCGGTGGCGTGAGTATTTTCGGTGGACGTGGCTCGATGGTCGGCGTGTTGCTGTCGCTGCTGATCATCGGCGTGCTGAAAAATGCGCTGACACTCGATGACGTGTCGAGCGAAACGCTGACCATCGTCACCGGCGTGCTGCTGCTCGCGTCCGTGCTGATTCCGAATCTGGTGGCCCGCTGGCGCGCCATGCGCGACCGGCGGTTCATTGCCAGGTCTGCTGCTTCGTAAGCCCGTAACCGCAGCCATGCTCGTAGCCGTGCGGAGTCCGTGCGGTGTGCCGTTCCTGATATCAACAACCCGGACGCATCAACGTCCGACTATTCAGCCAGGAGACACTTCATGTTCAAACCCCTACGTCAGGCCGGCGCGGTCGCGCTCTGCGCGGCCCTTTTAGGCATCAGCTGCGCGGCAGGTGCAGCCGATATCAAAAGCGGCCTGAAAATCGCCTTCATCCCCAAGCAGATCAACAACCCGTATGAGGTGATTGCCGATAACGGCGGCATGTCCGCGATCAAGGAATTTGGCGGCGTCGGCAAGGTGGTAGGCCCGTCGGATGCGGGCGCGTCGTCGCAGGTGCAATACATCAACACGTTGATCACGCAGCGTCAGGACGCCATTGTGATTGCCGCTAACGACGCGAACGCGGTGGTGCCGTACCTGAAAAAAGCCATGTCGCAGGGCATCAAGGTGGTGACTTTCGACTCGGACACGGCGCCCGACGGACGGCAACTGTTCGTCAACCAGGCCAACGCGGAAGGCATTGGCCGCGGCCAGGTGCAACTGGTTGCGAAGCTGATGGGCGGCGAGGGCGAGTTTGCGATTCTTTCGGCCACGCCGAACGCCACCAACCAGAACACCTGGATCAAGTGGATGCAGGAGGAACTGAAGAAGCCGGAATACTCGAAGATCAAGCTGGTGAAGATCGCCTACGGTAACGACGACGACCAGAAGTCGTTTGTCGAAACCCAGGGTTTGTTGCAGGCGTATCCGAATCTGAAGGCGATCGTCGCGCCGACCACGGTGGGTATTGCCGCCGCCGCGCGCTATATCTCGACCTCGTCGAGCAAAGGCAAGGTGGACGTGACGGGTCTCGGCACACCGAACCAGATGCGCGCGTTCGTCAAGAACGGCACGGTTAAGGCGTTCCAGTTGTGGGATCCGAACCAGCTCGGCTATCTGGCCGCTTATGCTGCGGCGGCCCTGTCGTCGGGTACGATCACCGGCAAGGAAGGCGAGTCGTTCGACGCGGGTAAGCTCGGCAAGCGCACCATCGGACCGCAGGGGGAAATTATTCTTGGACCGCCGACCACGTTCGATTCGAGCAATATCGACAACTTCAATTTCTAGGCGCAAACGCTTTCAGTCGCGCAGGAAAATAGACGCCGCGCAGAGACGCCCTTCGGGGCGTTTTTGTTTTTTAGCGTGCGCCGGGTGTTCTATGCGCGCCCGCTGTTTTCGGCGCTTTTTCTTGTGCTTTTTCCCGTCCGGGAACCGGTTTCAGCGGTGCGGAATGCAGGCAAGTTGTATGGCAAAAGTCTGTTACGGGTAAACGCCTAACCGTCAGTTGGTGAGCGCATAATCAATAAAAATACGTCTATTAAAGCTAAAGTCTAACAACGCCGCGTTATGCGATTCGCGTTGCGGATCCGTCAATTCAATGTTGCTTGACAACTATTCGCCCGCTTGATTATCTTGGCGTCCATGGTGCGATCCTGCATGAACGTCCGTCTGCGGACCCGATTCATCAAGGCAATCAAAGGCGACTCTCGCTCTGGCAACGATCCACGCCGGGCACACGCCGCGCATCATAAGACATGGCACGCCAGCACACGGCGGCACACTGGAGGAGCAAATGGGCAAGGTAAGAGGCATGCGTTGGTGGATGATCGGACTCGTGACGTCGGGGCTGATCGTCAACTACATAGCGCGCAATTCGCTGGCGGTCGCCGCTCCGGAAATGAACCGGCTGCTGAGCATTTCGACCGCGCAGTACTCGTATATCGTTGCGTCCTTCCAGGCCGCTTACATGGTGATGCAGCCGATTGCCGGCTACATCCTCGACGTGGCCGGCACCAAGATCGGCTTCGCGCTGTTCGCGATCGCATGGTCGGGCGCCTGCATGCTGCACGGCACGGCCAATGGCTGGATTTCGCTGGCGGTCTTTCGCGGCATGCTGGGCATCACCGAAGCCGCGGGCATTCCCTCGGGCCTGAAGGCCACCTCCGAATGGTTTCCCGCTAAGGAGCGTTCGATTGCAACTGGCTGGTTCAATATCGGCTCGTCGATCGGCGCCGTGATCGCGCCGCCGCTGGTGGTCTGGTGGGTGCTGCACGGCAACTGGCGCATGGCCTTCGTGTCGATTGGCGTGCTCGGATTGGTGTGGAGCATGCTGTGGCTGCTGCTCTATCGCGCGCCGAAAGATCAGCCGCGTCTCTCCGATAGCGAGCGCGACTACATCCTCGCCGGCCAGGAAGCGCAATACAAGACGGATACCACGGCACGGCCGTCGTGGCGCGCCATCATCAAGCGCCGTGCTTTCTGGGGCATTGCGATTCCGCGTTTTCTGGCCGAACCGGCGTGGCAGACCTTCAATTTCTGGATTCCGCTCTATATGGTGAGCGTGCGCCATATGAACCTGAAGGAAATCGCCATGTTCGCGTGGCTACCGTTCCTCGCAGCGGATATTGGCTGCGTGCTCGGCGGTTATCTCGCGCCGTGGTATCAGAAGCACTTCAAAACTTCGCTGATCACGTCGCGCA
Organism: Paraburkholderia sp. BCC1885; assembly: GCF_900996235.1. GTDB lineage: Bacteria > Pseudomonadota > Gammaproteobacteria > Burkholderiales > Burkholderiaceae > Paraburkholderia. The sequence goes on along the minus strand of NZ_CAAJGM010000011.1, from coordinate 98,381 downwards.
AGCTGGTGGTGGTCACCGGTTCGCTGTGCATGATCGGACCGGCCTGTATCGGCCTCGCCACCAGCCCGTATATGGCGATTGCGCTGTTCTGCATCGGCGGCTTTGCGCACCAGACGTTATCGGGCGCGCTCTATACTCTGGCTTCGGACGTGTTCGGCAAGAACGATGTCGCTACCGCAACCGGCCTTACCGGCATGGCGGGTTATGCCGGCGCGACGCTGTTTTCGCTGGCAGTGGGCGTGGTGGTGGCGCTGGTCGGTTACGATCCGTTATTTGTGGCGCTGGCCTGTTTCGATCTGGTAGGCGCGCTGGTGGTGTGGTTCGTGTTGAAGGAACCGGGTGAACCGCAGCAGCGCGCCGCCGACGCCGTCCCGCACGTCGCCGACGCGGCGCGGGCCTGAAGCGGGGCAGTCGCCGCCTTGAAGACAGTGTCGGTAACAGGAATGGAGACGCAGCAAGGATGAGTACACAGCAGGAATCGAAAGCCAAGCCGTTTCGCCGGCTTTTGCTGACCGGCGCGGCCGGCAATCTGGGCCGGCAGTTGCGCGGCGCGCTGGCGCAATGGGCCGACGTGGTGCGTCTGTCGGATATCACGCCGCTGGGCGAAGCGGCGGCGCATGAAGAGCACGTGGTGCTGGATCTCGCGGACCGCGCGGGCGTGGATGCGCTGCTCGAAGGCGTCGATGCCGTGGTTCACCTGGGCGGCATTTCCGTCGATGCACCGTTCGACGATCTGCTCGAAGCGAATATTCGTGGTGTCTACAACCTGTACGCAGCGGCGCAGAAGCACGGTGTGAAGCGCGTGCTGTTTGCGAGTTCCAATCACGCAATCGGCTTTCATCCGACCACCACCGTGATCGATGCCGACGCGCCTTTGCGTCCCGACAGTCTGTACGGCGTGACCAAATGTTTCGGCGAATCGTTGTCGCGCTATTACTTTGACCGCTTCGGTCTGGAGACGGTCTGCATGCGGATCGGCTCTTCGTTCGAAGTGCCAAAGAATCCGCGCATGCTGGTGACGTATCTGAGCTATCGCGACTTTATCGAGCTGGTGCGCTGCTCGCTGTTCACCAACCGCGTGGGGCATGCCATCGTGTATGGCGTGTCGAACAATCGGGTGGCCTGGTGGGACAACACCAAGGCGGCGTTTCTCGGCTATCGCCCGCAGGACAGTTCGGCGCAGTTCGACGATCTGTTCCCGGTCCAGGCGCCGACCGACGAGTTCGACGATCCGGCGCAGCGCTTTCAGGGCGGCGCGTTCGTAGTGGCGTTGCCGCAGTCCTGAAGCACGGCGGGTGAGAGCGGATGGCTGCCTGTTATAAGCAAGCCACCATCCGCCTTCATGCACGTGAGTCGTTCAGGCGACCAGCGCTTCCTCGCTGTAAAACGGGTAATCCGTGTAGCCGATTTCGGTGCCGCCAAAGAAGGTCGGCCGGTCGTAGGGGTTCAGCGGCAGCCTGTTACGCAGACGTTCCGGCAAATCCGGATTGGCGATAAAGTCGCGGCCAAAGGCGACAAGGTCCGCATCGCCGGCTTCGATGATGGCTTCTGCCGTCTCGCCCTTGAAACCGCCCGCCGCGATAATCGTCCCCTTGTAGTGCTTGCGGATCAGTTGCGCGGCGAGCGGATTCTGGTCCTTGCTCTCGTCGTCGACATTACCCAGCACGCGCGGCTCGATCAGATGCAGGTAAGCGAGATCGAGCTTCCCCAGTTCCTCGGCCACGTAGGTGAAGAGGCCGACCGGATCGCTGTCCGACATATCGCCCCACGAACCGCTCGGGCCAAGACGCACGGCCACTTTGTCGCTGCCCCACACGGAGATCACCGCGCGCGTCGTTTCCAGCAGGAAACGGGCACGGTTTTCAAACGAGCCGCCATAGATATCCGTGCGCGTGTTGCTGCCGTCCTGCAGGAACTGATCAAACAGATAACCGTTGGCCGCGTGCAGTTCCACGCCATCGAAGCCGGCGGCCACGCCGCGTTCGGCGGCGCGCCGGAAGCTCTCCACGAGCCCGGCAATCTCTTCGATTTCCAGGGCGCGATTCGGGGTGTTGGGTACCCAGCCTGACTTCGTATAAGCGACGCCACCGTGCGGAATCGCCGACGGGCCGACCGGTTGACTGCCCGCCGGTTGCACTTCCGAATTCGATTGACGGCCGGCGTGATAAAGCTGCAAAAAGATCTTGCCGCCCTTGGCGTGCACGGCGTCCGTCACGAGACACCAGCCGGCAATCTGGCTGTCGTCGAACAGACCCGGCGCGCCGAGGTAGCCGTTGCCGTTGGCGGCGGCGATCGTCGCTTCGCCGATCAGCAGCGCGCCCTGAGAAGTTCGTTGTGCATAATATTCGGCCATCAACGGGCCGGGCTTCGCGCCATCTTCGGCGCGCATGCGCGTGAGCGGCGCAAGCACGACGCGGTGGGCAAATTCATAAGGACCGACTTTGACGCTGGTAAAGAGCCTGGACATGATTTCCTCTGCTTCGAGATTGACTTGAGATTCGGGCTGGCGCGTGGACCTTCCGCCAGGCTGCACGTTTGGGCTGTGCCTGATAGCGCGGAAAGTCCGTTGCCTTGACGATCACTCTATAGCGGTCTCGCAGAGGGAAAAACAGGCTCACGTTCCGAACATTGCGGACATGGGCGTCACAAATGCAGCGGCTCCGCGCCGCGCGAAGCGCGCCGGATGACCTGCGGCGTTTGTCCGAAGGCGCGCAGGAAGGCGCGCCGCATGCGTTCGCGGTCACCGAAACCGGTGTCACGCGCCACGATTTCAATTGGATGCGGCCCCGATTCAAGCATCAGGCGCGCCGCCTCGATGCGCAGATGCTCAATCGCCTTCGCAGGCGATTGCCCGGTCTCGGCCCGGAACGCACGGCTGAATTGCCGCGGACTCAAATGCACCGCGCCGGCGAGCTGCACGACCGAGAGGTCGGTATGAAGATTCTGCTTCGCATAGGCGAGCGCCATCTGGATGCGGTCGGAGCGCGGCTCCGGTTCGAGCAGCGCGGAAAACTGCGTCTGACCGCCCGCGCGCCGGTGATAGACGACCAGCTTGCGCGCCACCAGCCGCGCGATTTCCGCGCCGGCATCTTTTTCGACCAGCGCGAGCGCAAGATCGATGCAGGCCGTCATTCCCGCTGAAGTCCAGACCGCGCCGTCGATGATAAAGATGCGGTCCTCCTCCAGTTTCACCGCCGGAAATTCGCGACGCAGACGCGCGGCGAAATACCAGTGGGTCGTGGCGCGCCGGCCGTCGAGCAGGCCCGCCTGGGCGAGATTGAAGGCGCCGGTGCAGGTGGAGCCGATGCGCCGCGAGGTCCGCGCCGCGCGCTGCAGAAAGGCGATCAGGCCGGCACTGGGCTCGACCACATCGTTATCGCCGACTACCAGCACGGTGTCGAAATGGCTGTCGTCGAAAGCCTGGGTTTCGACCGAAAAGCCGGCCGAGGTCTGCACCGGGCCGCCATGCTCGGAGAGCAGGACGAACTCGTAAAGGGGCTGGCCGGCCGCCATGTTGGTGAATTCAAAGACGGACGTAATGCCCAGGTTGATCACCTGAAAGCCCCGGTACAGCACGATTCCGATTCGTAACATGGTGATGTCCTCGCGGTTCCTTGACGGCGGTTTTGGGGGGCGCCGCAGCGGATGTCCCAAAAAGTAGTTTATATGGCATTTGAGACATCGCATTATGAGCTTAATCTCCGTTTCATGCAGACCGGCTGAGGTCGGCAAACCATGAAACCCAGGAGAAATTCAATGAACGATACGACACACAAGGGCACGGCCCTCATCACCGGTGCTTCCTCCGGAATCGGCGCGGTTTATGCGGATCGGCTGGCCCGTCGCGGCTATGACCTGATTCTGGTGGCGCGCAACCGCGAACGCCTCGACCAGCTGGCCAATCGTCTGACGACGGCGACCGGCCGCTCGATCGAAGTGGTCGCGGCGGATCTGGGCAACAAGGCCGACGTGCGGCGCATCGAAGAGATTCTGCGCACCGATTCGAGCATCACGATGCTGGTGAACAATGCGGGCGTCGGCGGTGCGGGTCCGCTGCTGGTCTCCAACGTGGACGCCATGGAAGCGATGATCGAGCTGAACGTCACCGCGCTCACGCGGCTGACCTATGCGATTGCCCCGGCGTTCGTCCAGCGTGGAGCCGGCACGATCATCAATATCGCGTCGATCGTCGCGGTGGCGCCGGAGATCCTCAATGGCGTGTACGGCGGCACGAAGGCTTTCGTGCTGGCGCTCAGCCAGTCGCTCAAGCATGAACTGGCGGACAAGGGCGTGCGCGTGCACGCGGTGCTGCCCGGCGCGATCCGTACCGAGTTCTGGGACATCGCCGGGATGCCGGTCGAAAACCTGCCGCAGGGCATGGTGATGGGCGTCGACGATCTGGTCGATGCGGCACTCGCCGGCCTGGATCAGGGCGAGTTCGCGACGGTGCCTTCGCTGCCGGAGGCGGATGACTGGAACACGTTTGAGTCGGCGCGCCTCGCGTTGCAGCCGAATCTGTCGCGCAGCGAGCCGGCCGCACGTTACGGAGTGCGTAGCGTCGCCTGAGATGAGTGACGCACCGGCTGGCTGCGCGCCTGGCTACTTACCGCAATGCTTCCAGTTGCGCGAACTCCTGGTCGCTCAGGCTGATTTCCGCGGCGGCGACGTTTTCGCGTAGATGGATGCGTTTGGACGTGCCCGGGATCGGCAAGATCACCGGGCTGCGCTTGAGCAGCCACGCGAGGGCGATCTGTCCCGCGCTGACGCCACGGTCAGCGGCGATCTTTTGCAGCGGCGAGCCTTGCTGCGTCAGACTGCCGGCCGCGAGCGGATACCACGGAATGAAGCCGATGCCATGCTTTTCGCAATACTCCAGCACGTCTTCGCTGCCGCGATCGGTCAGGTTGTAGCGGTTCTGCACCGTCGCCACCTTGAAGTATTTCGAGGCGGCTTCGATGTCGTCGACCGAAACTTCGCTTAGGCCCGCAAAGCGAATCAGGCCTTCGTTTTGCATCGAACGGACCGCGTCGAACTGTTCGTCGCGCGGCACGTTCGGATCCACGCGATGCAGTTGCCACAGCGCAATCTGCTCGACGCCGAGGTTTTGCAGGCTCTTTTGCAGCCGCTGCCGTAGATAATCCGGATTGCCGTCCGGATTCCAGCGGTCGGGTCCGGGACGGCGCAGCCCCGCTTTTGTCGCGATCAGCAGGTCCTTGTAGGGATGCAGGGCCTCGCGGATCAACTGCTCGGACACATCCGGACCATAAGAGTCCGCCGTGTCGATGAAATTCACGCCGAGTTCGGGCAGGCTCTGCAAGGTGCGCAGCGCCTCGGACGGATCGTCCGGCGGCCCCCAGATGCCAGGGCCGGTAATACGCATCGCGCCATAGCCCAGCCGATGAATCTCGACTTCGCCGCCGAGTTTGAAGGTGCCCGACGCTTTCGCCGACGGATTCGCCAGATCGCTCATTTGTCGCCTCCTTGTGATGGATGGTGTGAGTCTAGGTGATTTCCGGGCAACGCATGTAGCGGGGTGGCCTGAAGACAGTTGTCGCGCTCGCTGAACAATGCGGCTGCGGCGACTGACAAGCTCTCGCGGACACCGCCGTGTGCGCCCCGGGACGGTGGCGCGCCCCGGCTCGACTCAACTCAACTCAGCGCGCCGCACCGTCTCGCGGCGCAGCGCCGGAAGCGGGAAACAAATGCTGACCCATAAAGTCGACGAAGACGCGAATCCTCGGCGACAGATGCCGTCCCGACGGCCAGAGCGCGCGGAACACGCCCGGATTGCCCGGCAACTGCGGCAGCACATGCACGAGAACGCCGCGCCGCAATTGTTCGCGCACGGTGAAGTCGGGCACGCAGGCAAGGCCTAAGCCCTGTTCCGCCATCGAAATCAGCGGTTCGATATTGCTGACCACCGCCGCGTGCGAGAGATCGATATTCAGCGTCTCGCCATTGCGTTCGAGCGGCCAGGGGCGCAGCTTGCCGGTCGACGGGAAACGGTGCTGCAGGCAGGCGTGGTTCGCCAGATCTTCTGGCGTGTCCGGCATGCCGCGCTCGGCGAGGTAAGCCGGCGCGGCGACGATGATGTGCGTGAAATGGCCCAGCGCGCGGGTGATCAGTTGCGAATCGCCGACTTCGCCGGTACGCATGGCGACGTCGAAGCCTTCTTCGATGACATCCACGAGACGGTCGCTGAAGTCGAGATCCAGTGTGATCTCCGGGTAGGCTTTCATGAATGCGCCCAGTACCGGCATCAGCAGCATCCCGACCAGCGGCAGGCTGACCCGCAGGCGCCCGCGCGGCGTGGAAGTCGCCAGCGCGAGCTCGGTTTCGGCCGCTTCGATTTCTTCGATGATGCGCGAGCAGCGCTTGAGGAATTGCGCGCCTTCCGGCGTGAGCGTGATGCTGCGGGTGCTGCGATGGAACAGGCGCACGCCCAGGCGCGTTTCCAGCCGGGAAATGGCCTTGCCGACCGCCGAGGCGGAGATGCCCATTTGCCGGCCGGCGGCAGTGAAGCTGCGGGTTTCAGCGGAGCGGACAAACACGTTCAGCGAGCCTACTCGGTCCATCGCCGAGGCGCCGCTCGCGCCGTCGTCGCGGTCATGGCTGGCGGCGCGTTCGCCACGTTCGGCGCGCGCGGCGCGCTCGGGGCCGGAGGCGGGCGCACCGGCCGTGGCCGCAGGCTTTTGACGATCGCTCATGGCGCTCGCATGGCCGGCACCTAGCGGAGGATCTTCGTGAACAGCAAATGCTTGAAGCGCACCACCGGTTGCTGGCTGCGCTGCGCCTTGGCAAGCAGGATCGAGCCCTGCAGGGAGGCGACGATAAAGCCCGCCACGTCGTTGCAATCGAAATCGGCCGGCAGTTCGCCCGCTTTGACCGCCGCCGCGAGGCAGTATTCGAAGCTCTGTTGCAGCTCCGCGAAAATCGCCACCAGACGCTCGCGGATCAACTCGCTATGGTCGCTGGCTTCGAGCGCGAAGTTGCCGAGCAGGCACCCGTTGCGTGACTGATTCTGACAGATGCGCGAAATGCTCCAGTCGACGTAGTCGCCAAGCCGTTTGAGCGGCGCGAGCGCGTCGTTGCGCAGCGTGTTGCGCACCACCTCCTGGCTATTGGCGAAATAGATCTCGAGAATCTCGAGGCCAAATGCTTCCTTCGACGCAAAGTGGTTGGTGAACGAGCCTTGCGGCACCCCCGCCGCGTGAACGATGTCGCGCACGCTGGCACCCGCAAAGCCGCGTTCGTGGACGACTTTGAGGCCTTCGGTGAGGATTTTTCCGCGGTGAGAGGGTCTAGGCATAGTGAGTAAATTGTACGGTCGTCCATATTGGCGAGTCAACGCGGGCAATCCCGCCATGGGCGTGCGTTTGGCCGTCTGGCATGGAAATCAGCGGCTTGACGATACTATGGAAATCCTTGACATCATAGCTTGATTACATTTTAATACGGACAGTCGTATTGGTTTGCGTAAAAAATACGCATTTCAACCATGCAGGCCAGCTTCGATGCCGGTCTTGCGCACGCCGCCGGTGTCGTCGGGCGGGGCAAATCTGAAAAGCTCAAAGGGATCGGGATATGGACCGTCTGCAAGCAATGAAAGTATTCACGCGTGTGGTGGACACCAACAGCTTTTCGCGCGCCGCGGACACGCTCGATCTGCCGCGCGCGTCGGTGACGACGATCATCCAGAATCTCGAGGCGCATCTGAAGGTGCGGCTGCTGCAGCGCACGACACGGCGTCTGAGTCTGACAGCGGATGGCGCTGCTTACTACGAGCGCTGCGTGCGCATTCTGGCGGACATCGAAGAGACCGAAAGCTCCTTGTCCCACGCGCAGCGCGCGCCACGCGGCAAGTTGCGGGTCGACATGCCGAGCGCGCTAGGCAAGCTGGTGCTGATGCCGAAGATCGACGAGTTTCACGAGCGTTACCCGGACATCGAACTGATGGTCGGCTTCGGCGACAAGCCCGTCGACCTGATCCAGGAGGGCGTGGATTGCGTGATCCGGATCGGCACCTTGCAGGATTCGAGTCTGGTGGCGCGCCGCATTGGCGTGTTCCAGCGCGTGACGGTGGCGAGCCCCGTGTATCTGGAGCAGCACGGCACGCCCGAGACAATCGACGATCTGCAGAACCACGTCGCGGTCAACTATTTCCTCGGCCGCACCGGGCGCGTGATGGATCTGACCTTTGGCGTCGGCGACGAGACCGTCGAGGTCAAGATGCGCGGCAATATCGCCGTCAACGATGCCGAAGCCTACGTCGCTAGCGGCCTGAAAGGTGTGGGTCTGATGCAGGCGCCGCGTTTCATGGCGTTGCCGCATCTGCGCTCCGGCGAGCTGGTCGAAGTGCTGTCGCAATGGAAGCCATCGCCGCTGCCGATTTCCGCTGTGTATCCGCATAACCGCCATCTGTCGCCCACGGTGCGGGTGTTCGTCGATTGGGTGGCTGAGCTGTTCGGCCGCTGCCCGCTGTTCTCCGGTCAGGAAGACGCCGAACTGCGCTGCCTGCCGACCACCGTGCCGGAGCAGGCCGCGCCCGCCGTCCGGCGCAGCGCGCCGGCGCCGGCCGCTGCAGCGGCGGATAGGGTAGAACTGGCCGTCTAAACCGCCGCGAGCGCCGCGGATACGGATTGTTTAGCGCTCAGAGATTGTGTTTCGGCATTACAGGTCTTTATCTGGCTCTCATTGGGCACCACAATAGGTGCTATCAAAACAATGGGGACGGCGCGAGCGCGTTCGACGGTAGACATGGTGTCGAAGCTGGATCTGGGACTTTGTATCGAGGATGTCCGCATTAGCGGACACGCGCAGCCCATCACGCTGCGCAGCTATCGACCCGCCTCGAGGGGCGGCATTCTTCCCGTGGTGCTGTATTTCCATGGCGGCGGATTTACCGATGGCACGCTCGACGACGCAGATCTTGCAGCGCGTCATATTGCTCGCGGCATGCCGGCGTGGGTGGTGTCGGTGGGCTATTCGCTGGCGCCGCAGTTTCCGTTTCCTGCCGCGCCGGAGGACGGTTACCGCGCCTTGCAATGGGCCGTCTGCCAGGCGCGCGGGCAACGCGCCGATCCGCGTCTTGTGGGCATTGCCGGCCATGACGCCGGCGGCAACCTCGCCACCTGCGTTTCGGCCATCGCGCGCGACCGCCGGGAAGTGACAATCTCCGCGCAGGCCTTGTTGGCGCCGCTGCTCGATCCGAGCATGACGCGCGTCGTCGATCACGAGAAAGCCCCGCCATCCCCCGACCTCAACCAGTGCGCGCGCTGCTATCGCGAATATCTGCCGAACGCCGCGCAACGGGTGCATCCCTACGCGGCGCCGCTGGATTCGTGGCGGCTGGCGGGCTTGCCGCCCGGGCTGATTGCCAGTGCCCAGCACGATTCGCTGCACGTCGAGGCCGAGAATTACGCGGCCGCGCTGACTCGCGCAGGCGTGCTCACCGAAGTGCGACGCTACGCCAATACCTCGCGCGACGGCCTGGCGATCCATGCCGAGGCGCTGGCGGATCTCGTCACATTCCTGCAGACGCATTTACACGCGCCGCTCGCCGCAACCACGGGCTTGCCGCCGGACTGATGCCGGCGATCTATCCGTCGGTGCGATCGTAAAATCACCGGTTTCGAATTTTGCGTGGGACGGCGCCGCACGATTGTCGAGTCCGCTACGATTGCGTCTTTATCCGGCCGACAGTCCAGCGCCGGGTCCATCACGAGGTGTCCTATGGATTATCTGGAGAGTCTGCGGGTCTTTCGCGCAGTCGTCGAGGCGCGCAGCTTTACGCGCGCCGCCGATATGCTCGGCCTGACTACGCCGATCGTGTCGCGCTCCATTTCCGGGCTCGAGCGCCGTCTCGGCAGCCGCCTGTTTAACCGGACCACACGCCAGGTTTCGCTCACCGAAGCGGCGGAACATTTCTACGAAGGCTGCGCGCGGATACTCGACGACCTGGAGGCGCTCGAAGCCGACGCGTCCTCGCACACCCGCGAACCGAGCGGCGTGCTGCGCCTCGTCGCGCACACAACCGCCACCGTCAACCGGCTGGTGCCGTTGATCTCGAGCTTCAGGCACAAGCATCCCAAAGTGAGCCTCGACGTGACGCTGACCGAGCGGCCGGTGGATCTGGTCGCGGATGGTTACGACCTGGGCCTCATCCTGCCGTTCATGCTGAGTACCGATACCGTCGTGACGCGTCTGCTCGAACGCATGCCGTTCGCGATCGTCGCGGCGCCGGAGTATCTGCGGCGGTATGGGCAACCCGCGCATCCATCCGAACTCGTTCACCATACGTTCGTGGTGCTGTCGCCCGCGTTTCGCAAGCCGCAACTGACGTTCCGGCTCGGCGCGGAGGAACTCATCGTGCCGCTCAGCTACGACATTGCTTCGAACAATGCCGTGTTCAACCGTGAGATGGTGCGGGGCGGATTCGGCATCGGCGTGCTGCCGGCCGCGCTCGCGCAGGACGAACTCGCCGGCGGCCGTCTGGTGAGCCTGTTCGACGAATACGAATTGGTGGATGCAACAATTGAAATGCGGCTCGCCTACAACACCCGCACGCTGATGCCGGCAAAGGTGAAGGCCTTTGTCGAGCACGCGGCCGAATTCTTCGCCGAGGTGACGGCTTTGCAGGCGTCATCGGAAATGAAGGCCCGGCAGTAGTCCAGTCTGGGGATCGCTCGGCTCAAGGCCTGATGAAAGGTCTCTTCACCGGCGCTGGCAAGCCTTCGCCAGCCTGTGAACACACTCTCCCGCGCGACTCTTGTCGCCGCGACAACAATCAGATGTACCCGCGAGATTGATCCAGACGGATCGCATCTCTAATCTGTGCGCATGCACACCAACTCACCCGAAAACGACGATTGCTTCGCGATTCGTCAGGCGGCCCGGCACATTTCGCAGTTGTACGAGCGGCATTTGTCCGAAGCGGCGTTGACGCCGACGCAATTCAGCATTCTCGCGGCGCTGCGAGGCGCCGCGCCGCGGACGATGCTCGAACTGGCGCAGGCGATGGTGATGGACCGGACCACCCTGGTACGCGGGCTCAGGCCTTTGTTGCACAACGGTTTGATCGCCGATGAGCCGGACGGGCGGGGCAAGCGGCGGCGTCGGCTGGCGTTGACGCAAGCCGGCGAGGCGAAGCTCGCTCAAGCCACGACGTATTGGCGTGCCGCGCAAAACGAGTTTGAACGCAAGTTTGGACCGCAACAGGCCGCGACGCTTCGCTGCGAACTGTTCCGTCTGACGCGCGAGGTGTCCAAAGTTTAAGAAATATCAGGCCGCTGGCCCACGCAGCAAGCGCATTTTTCCATTCGATTTAGTGCATATACACAGGTGAAAATCATGTCGAGTCCTGTTACTCCCGTTTCTGAAATTTCCGGGCCGTCAGCCGAGGCCGTTGCCGCGACCAAAGGCAGGCATATTCCGTGGATGCGCCTCGCTTACGGCGCAGTGGCGCTGGTGCTGGCTGCCGCCGCGGGCTATTGGTTCTTCGTTCTGCGCTTCGAGCAGTCCACCGACGACGCCTATGTCGGCGGCAACGTGACGGTGATGGCGCCCAAGGTCAACGGCTTTATCACCGACATCCTGGTGCAGGACAACCAGCACGTTGCGGCAAACCAGGTGCTGATCCGGCTCGATGCACGCGACTACGACGCGAAGCTCGCGCAAGCCACCGCCGAGGTGGACAGCGCCCGCGCTGCGGTAACGGAGTTGCAGGCGCAACAGGTTTTGCAGGCCGCGGTGATCAACCAGCATCAGGCGGAAGTGCGGGCCTCGTCGGCGGAATTGACGCGCAGCGCGCAGGACCAGGCGCGCTACCGCGAGCTGGTCAAGGACGAAGCGGTTTCGAACCAGATTGTCGAGCGTGCCGACGCCGATTTCTCCAAGGCGCAAGCAGCGGTGCAAAGCAGCGGCGCCGCAGTGCTTGCCGCGCAACGTCAGCTGGATGTGCTCGGCGCGCAGATCGCCGATGCGCAGGCTCGTGTCAATACGGCGCTCGCCGCACAACGTGTGGCACAACTGAACGTTGAATACACAACCATTCGCTCGCCGGTCGACGGTTATATCGGCAACCGGACAGCGCGCGTCGGCATGCTCGCCAATATCGGCGCGCCGCTGCTGACAGTGGTGCCGTCCACGGACCTGTGGGTGGACGCGAACTTCAAGGAAGATCAACTGAAGAAGATGCAGATCGGCGACAAGGCCGACGTCGCACTCGATGCCTCGAGCCTGCCCTTGCACGGTTATGTCGAAAGCCTCGCGCCGGCCACAGGCGCCACCTTCAGCGTGCTGCCGCCCGAAAACGCGACCGGCAACTTCACCAAGATCGTGCAGCGCGTGCCGGTGCGGATTCGTCTGGATGTGCCGCGCGGCATGGAAAGTGTGCTGCGCCCGGGCCTGTCGGCGACCGTCGAAGTGCATCTCGCCGACGGCTCGCACGCCGCCGCCGGCCGCTAAGCGAACCGGGCCGACATCATGACCAACACTGATTCGCTCGATCCGGCATCCCAGCCCATGCGGCAACGCGTGTTTGCATTCGCACTGATGTGCCTGGGATTTTTCATGGCAACCCTGGATATCCAGATCGTCGCTTCTTCACTGCGGGACATCGGCGGGGGACTGTCCGCGAGTCAGGATGAGTTGTCGTGGGTGCAGACGGCCTACCTGATTGCGGAAATCCTCGTGATTCCGATGTCCGGCTGGTTATCCAAAGTGTTTTCGACGCGCTGGCTGTTCGTAGCCTCCGCGGTGGGATTCACCATCACCAGCATGCTGTGCGGCATTGCCTGGGACATTAACTCGATCATCCTGTTTCGCGGTTTGCAGGGCGCAATGGGCGCCGCGATGATCCCAACGGTATTCACCACGGCCTTTGTGCTGTTTCCCGGCAAGCAGCGACTGGTTGCGTCTACAACCATCGGCGCACTGGCTTCGCTTGCGCCGGCGATCGGCCCGGTGATCGGTGGCTGGATTACGGATCAGTGGTCCTGGCACTGGTTGTTCTATCTGAACCTGGTGCCGGGTGTCGTCGTGGCGGCGCTGGTGCCTAAATACGTGAATATCGACAAGCCCGATCTCTCTCTGCTGAAAAAAGGCGATTACCTGGGAATCCTCTTGATGAGCGGCTTTCTCGGTTGTCTCGAGTATGTGCTGGAAGAAGGGCCGCGCAAGAACTGGTTCGGCGATCACATTATCGTCGCCTGTACGTGGATTTCGGCGATCTGTGGCTTTCTTTTCATCGTGCATGCGTTGACGACCGATGAACCCATCGTGGATCTGCGTGCTTTGGTGGTGCGTAATTTCGGCATCGGCAGCTTGCTGTCCTTTATCACGGGCATTGGCATTTTTGTGGCGGTGTTTCTGACGCCGGAATTTCTCGGTCAGGTGCGCGGCTTCAGTTCGCTGCAGATCGGCATTGCGTTGCTTTCGGTTGGCGTGTTCCAGTTGATCGCGCTGGGTGTCTACGCAATGGTGGCGCGCTTTGTCGATATGCGGCTGTTACTGCTGTTCGGCCTCATCTGTTTCGGGCTCGGTTGTTATATGTATGTGCCGGTGACGCATGACTGGGGCTGGCAGCAACTGCTGTTGCCGCAAGCCTTGCGCGGCATCGGCCAGCAGTTCGCCGTGCCGCCGATCGTCACCATGGCATTGGGCTCGCTGCCGCAGTCACGGCTGAAATCGGCCAGCGGACTGTTTAACCTGATGCGCAATCTGGGCGGGGCCATCGGCATTGCGGTGAGCGCCACCATGCTCAATGACCGTCTGAACTTCCATTATCTGCGGCTTAACGAAAGCGTCACCGTGGGCCGTCCCGAAGTGGAGTCGGTGCTGACGGAGCAGAGCGCGCATTGGTCCTCGGTAGCGGGCGACGTGCTCAACACGACGCAATCCGGGCTCGCCAACCTGCACGCGCTGGTGCTGCGTGAAGCCCTGGTGCTGACGTACTCGGACACCTTCTATGTGCTGTCGCTGTGTTTCATCGTCGCGATAGCGAGTGTGTTGTTTTCCAAACCTTTCTCTAACGGTGCGCCGCCGCCGGACGCACATTGAGGCCAATCATGAAAAAGCTCATTGTAGAAATTCTGGCTTGTCTGTCGGTGGCCGCCTGTGCGGTCCAGCCGGCCACGCATGCCGATCTGCCCGCCACGGTCAAGACCGTCGCGCCGCTCGACTGGAGTGTCGAGGCGCCCAGGGATGCAGTGGATGCGAAGACCTGGTGGTCGCAATTCGGCGATCCGGTGCTCGATCAATTGGTAGATACGGTGCTAACGGGTAATCTCGACTTGCAGGCAGCCGCGGAACGCGTCAGACAGGCGCAGGCCATCACCACTCAAAAGCACGCAGTGCTGCTGCCGGAACTCGATGCGACGGCTACCGCCGCCGATACCCGCATCAACACGCCGCCGCCGCTCGGCTATGTGCGCGAGGGCGGTGCGGGCCTCGCGCTGAACTGGTCGCCTGACGTGTTCGGCGGCGAGCGGCTCGACCTGCTGGCGGCGCAGGCGCAACAGGTCGGCACGCAGCACGCCGAGGACGCGCTGCGCCTCGCGCTTGCAGCCAATACCGCTTCGGCCTATGTCGACCTGCGCTGGGCCCAGCAGGAATTGCAGATTCTGCAGGACAACCAGGTAATCCGTCAGCATGCCTTGCGATTGACGCAGGAGCGTCTGAAATACGGCCTGTCGACGCAGCTCGACGTGGCCCGCGCGCAGAATCAACTGGACGAACTGCAGGCACGTATTCCGCGCGCACAATCGACCATCGAGCATGAGCTCAGCCTGATTGCGGTCTATTCGGGCCGCACGCCGGAAGCGGTGGACAAGCTGGTGCTGGCGACGCCCGGCCCGATTCCCAACCCGGAAGGCGCGGCGCCCACTACTTTGCCATCCGAAGCATTGCTGCGCCGCCCCGACGTGCTGGTGGCCTATGCAACCGTCGAACAGCGCGCTGCCGAAGTGGGCGTTTCGCGAGCGGAACGCTATCCGAAGTTCAATCTGAACCTGAGCGATGGCTTGCTGGCGGCTTCATATGTCGGCCTGCCGACCTTGACCGACAATCTGTTCAGCGCGGCATTGAACGCCACCAGCCCAATTTTCAATGCCGGGCGTATCACGGCGGATATTCAGCAGAGCGAAAGCAAAATGCGTGAATCGCAACTGAATTTGCAGCAGACGATGCTGCAGGCGTTAAGAGAAGTCGAAGACACTCGCAGCGATCTGGTCAGCACGACCGCATCGACGCAAAAGCTCACCGATGCATTGGGCGCCTCCGACCAGTCGCTCAAGCTGGCCAACCAGTTATACAAAGGGGGCGCAACCGATTTCCTCGATGTGTTGTCGGCGCAGCAAACCTATCTGCAGGACTCCGATTCGCTGAATCAGGCTAGACGCGAGCACGCACTGGCTGCGGTGGCGCTGTACCGCTCGCTGGGGGGCGGCTGGAGCGAGGTTGCCGGGCCGGCACTCGCTTCGAATGGCCGGCCGACGGGCGGCTGAATGCTTTGCGCTTTGCCAGCCGATGAATTAGATTGACTAAGGGTCTACCGGTCGCGCGCGGCAAGAGTTTGAAATAGGCTGGGCGTGCCGGCGAATCTATTGGTCACACAATACTGCATGAATAGACCGCCACCACCTTGCATCGAGAGGAGAACAACATGAGGACAGTCGGAATCTTGAGCGCGTTATGTCTGACGGTAGCGGTCGCCCTGCCGGTGGCCGCTTATGCGCAGGCCAGCGACGCGATGGCCGGAATGGACAACGGCTCGACGGCAAGCGGCAAGAAAGCCGCTTCCAGATCTGACCGGGCGCTCGCGCGATCAGTGCGCCGTGCTTTGACGAAGACGCCAGGCTTCAACGTGTCGAACGTGTTCGTGCGGGCGCGCAGTGGTGCGGTGACCTTGTCCGGCAGCGTGGATTCCGGCGACCAGATCAGCCAGGCCGAGCAGGTTGCGCATACCGTGCCGGGGGTGACGTCGGTTTCGAACAAGCTCACCTTGTTCCATGGCGGCAACGGCTAAATGAAATGTAGCGATTTGCGATGACGACTGGGACATCGCCGGGGCGTCTTCGGCGGTGTCCCTCCCGCACTCAGGCGCGGATCTCGAACCCCGCCGCATATTCCTGCGGATCGCTGCCGTCCCACCCGCGTCCGTCGATCAACACCTGCCTGATGGTCTCCGGCGGAATCGCAATGCCGATACCTTGCGCCGCCTCTCGATACAACTGCGTCTGATTGATCGCGCTGGCGATTGCACGATAGTCGTCGCGCCGCGCGATCATGCCCCAGCGCTCGTATTGCGTCAGAAACCACACACCATCCGTGATGCGCGGATAGTTGACTGCGCCGTCTTCGAAGAAACGCACAGGTAAGCGCTTCGACTCCGCCGGTACGCTGTCACGCGTCAGGCGCTGCGCAATCAACGCTTCGTCGATACCGATAAATTCCGGCCGCACCAGCCAGCGCGCAATTTCGTTGCGATGCCCTGGCCCATCCAGCCAGCGGCAGGCTTCGAGCAGGGTCTGCACCAACGCGCGCGCCGTGCTGGGATGGCGGTCCACGAAATCGCGCCGGCAGGCCAGCACTTTCTCCGGATGATCGGGCCAGATTTCACTGCTATAGGCAATCGTGCGGCCCACGCCGCGCGCTTCTGCGGCGGCATTCCACGGCTCGCCCACGCACAGTCCGTCCAGCCGGTCCTCCGCGAGCGCGGCCACCATCTGCGGCGGCGGAATCACCACGCTTTCGATTTCGCGCAACGGGTGCACGCCTTGCGAAGCGAGCCAGTAGTACAGCCACATCGCATGCGTGCCGGTCGGGAAGGTCTGCGCGAACACAGGCTTGCGGCCGAGCGTCGCCAGCGCCCGCGGCAATGAATGCTGTTGCGCCAGTGCGTCGGCGAGACGGTTCGATAGCGTGATGGCCTGGCCGTTGCGGTTGAGCACCATCAGTACGGCCATGTCCGTTTGCGGGCCGCCGAGCCCAAGCTGCACACCATACGGGATGCCGTAGAGCGCGTGCGTGGCATCCAGTTCGCCAGCCAGCAGCTTGTCGCGCAGCGCGGCCCATGACGGTTCGCGCGAGAGTTCGAGGGTCAGTCCATGGGCGTGGCCGAACTCCAGCAGCTTCGCCGCGACGAGCGGCGCCGCGTCGGCGAGCGAGACGAAACCCAGTCGCAGATGGGTCTTTTCGAGCCGCATGGGCGTGGAAGGTTGGGTGACAGGAGCAGGTTGGTTCATGAGCCACGCTTCATTTAGGCAAGTCCGCAGCCGTGACGATCTGGCGCGCGATCTCGGCGAGCTTGACGCCCTGGTTCATCGCCCGCTTGCGCAGGCTTGCATAAGCGGCATGTTCGGCCAGATTTTGCTGATCCATCAGCAGACGTTTGGCGCGATCGATCAGCTTGCGCTCGGCCAGTTCGTTTTCCACTTCGGCGAGACGCTCGCGCAACTGGCTTTCCTGCGCGAAACGGGCGAGCGCCACTTCGAGGATCGGCGCGAGCTTCTCCGAGGCCAGCCCTTCGACGAGGTAGGCCGTCACGCCTGCGCCGACAGCATCGCGGATCAGTTGCTGGTTGGCGTCGTTGCTGAACATCAGCACGGGGCGCGGCGCGGTCGCTTTCATGACCGCCAGTTGTTCGAGCGTGTCGCGCGAGGGCGATTCGGTGTCGATGATGATCACGTCCGGCCGCTCGCTTTCGACCCGCCGGTGCAGCGCCTGCGATGTCGCCGTGCCGGCCAGCATGTCATAGCCGAGCCGCGCGAGGGCATCGCGCAGATCGCCAATCGGCTTGTCGGTGTCGGTTACGAGGAGTACGCGCAGCATGGTTTGAATCGGGTCAGCGGCATGCTGTGGTGCCGCGAAGAAGGAAGGCAGTTGCGCCCGGGGCTGCGGTTCATGCGGGAATGTGAAGCGACGCCGGTTTACGTCATTACGAAAGACCGTGCAGATCAAGCAAGCTACATGCCATCAGGGCAAACGCGGTGCCGGGCGGGCCTGCAAGAGCTTGAGATCGGCGTCGGCACGCAACGGCAAGCGGTGGCATGCACGGCAGCGGTGCGCGATCACGAGTGCGCGCACTGAACTGGCGCGGCCTGGTCACCCAAGCCCACCCAGCCCCACCGAGGCCACCCGGGGTAACCCCTATATTCACCCGCACACGCGAAGGACCACAATCCGTTTCATCAAATTATAGAACGACGTTCTATCAGATAGAACAGCGAGTAAGACTCAAAAAGGCACGTTATGGTTTCTCTTCCGCTTTCCGGCATTCGCGTGCTGGACCTGTCCAATGTTTTGTCCGGACCGTTTTGCACCTATCAGCTTGCGCTGCTCGGCGCCGACGTCCTGAAGGTCGAGAACCCCGCTGGCGGCGACCTCGCCCGGCGGCTGGGCGCGGATCCGCAAGCCTCGGCGCGCAATATGGGCGCGTCGTTCGTGGCTGTGAATGCAGGTAAGGAGTCGCTGACGCTCAATCTCAAACACGAGGCCGGCAAAGAAATCCTGCGCAAACTGGTGGCCGGCGCGGACGTGCTGGTCGAGAACTTCCGCCCCGGCGTGATGGACCGTCTCGGCGTGGGCGCGCAGTCGTTGCTCGAAGTGAACCCGCGGCTGGTCTACTGCGCCATTTCCGGCTTCGGCAACGATGGGCCGCTCGCGCATCGTCCGGCGTATGACCAGATCATCCAGGGCATGTCGGGCGCGATGAGCGTCACGGGCGACGCCGAAAGCGCGCCGCTGCGCGTCGGCTATCCGGTCGCGGATACGGTGGGCGGCATGAACGCGGCGCTGGCGATCTGCGCCGCGGTGCTCGCCGCACAACGTACCGGCGAGGGCAGGATCATCGACGTTTCGATGCTGGAGGCGACGCTTTCCAGCATGGGCTGGGTGGTATCGAACTATCTGAATGCCGGCGTGACGCCCACGCCGATGGGCAACGAAAATTTTACGGCGGCGCCGTCCGGCACTTTTGTGTGCGGCGAAGGCATGCTCAATATCGCCGCCAATGAGACCAGGCAGTTTGTTGCGTTGTGCGAACTGATTGGCCGACCCGATCTGCCGCAAGATCCGCGTTTTAGCGAGCGCAATACGCGCAAGCGTTACCGCGCGGAATTGAAGCGCGAGATCGAAGCCGCTCTCGCAGCCGATAGCGCCGGCAACTGGGAGCCGCGTATGACCGCGGCGGGTGTGCCGGCCGGGCTTGTCCTCAGCGTGCCGGATGCCATCAATCAGCCGCAACTCACCGGCCGCGGTTTCGTCCACCAATTGCCGGACGGCGACACCGTGCAGCGGGTGACACGCGCAGGCTTTCGCTTTGTCGATGCCCAAGGCGAAGCGGCGAGCGGGGCGCCCGCCTCGCGCGCTCCGCATCTGTCCGAACACACCGAAGCGCATTTGCAGCGTCTGGGCTACGACGCCGCCGCAATCGCGCGCTTGAGAGAAGACGGCGCGATCTGACGCCGCATCAAAGGAGGCCCGCTTGGAGGAGACCATGAGACCCGCATCGAATACCGTGACGCGCGCAGGCTTCGCGAACACAATCGAATCAGCTACCGATCAGGAGTCCCAGGCACGCGGCATTGTCGCGCGGCTGGATCGTTTGCCTGCCACGCGGCATATCTGGAAGATCGTATTTTTGCTGTCGCTCGGCGGCTGCTTCGAGTTCTACGATCTGTTTATGACCGGCTATATCGCGCCGGGGCTGACGGCGAGCGGTCTGTTCGTCAAAACGTCGACCTCGATCTTTGCGATGAACAGTATCGCGGCCTTCGTCGCGGCGACGTTTCTGGGCCTCTTCATCGGCACCATGGCGCTCGGCTTTCTCGCCGATCTGTACGGTCGCCGCCGTATCTTCGTGGTGGCGTTGCTGGCTTATACGCTGGCGAGCATTCTGATGGTGTTTCAGCAAAGCGCGCTCGGTGTGAACGTGTTTCGCCTGCTGGCCGGGATCGGGCTAGGCGTCGAAATGGTCACCATCAATACCTACGTCGCTGAACTGATGCCGAAGGATTTGCGCGGCCGCGCCTTCGCCATCACGCAGATCGTGCCGTATTGTGCGGTGCCGGTGGTGGCGCTGATGTCGTGGTGGCTGGTGCCGCAACAGCCGTTCGGTCTCGATGGCTGGCGCTGGGTCGTGCTGGCGAGCGCGGCCGGTGCGGCGCTCGTGTGGGTCATCCGGCTCGGCATTCCCGAAAGCCCGCGCTGGCTTGTGACGCGGGGCCGCCTCGACGAAGCGGCGCGCATTACCCTGCAGATCGAGCGCGTCGTCGAACGGCAGTACGGACAGCCGTTGCCGCAACCGATGCCGCACACGCATCGCGCGCCCACCGTCGAGCGGCGCTTTCGCGACATCCTGAAGCCACCGTATCTGAAGCGCACGATCATGATGTCGGTCTATAACGCGGTCTCGGTGATCGGCTTTTACGGCTTCAGCAACTGGATTCCGTCGCTGCTCACGAGCAAGGGCATCAACCTGGTTCATAGCCTGCAGTATTCGTTTTTGATGTCGATTGCGCTGCCGTTGGGACCTACCCTGTTCTTCGCCTTCGCCGACAAGATCGAACGCAAGTGGAGCCTCGTGGGCGCGTCGGGCGCGATTGCGGTGTTCGGTCTCGCCTTTGCGCATCAGACCGGATCGTTCGGCCTGATCGTATTCGGCTTCTGCATGAACCTCGCGCTGACGATCATGACGTATTCATTCCAGACCTATCAGTCGGAACTGTATCCGACCGAGATCCGCGCGCGAGCAATTGGCTTTGTCTACTCCTGGAGCCGACTGAGCGCGATTTTCTCGGGCTTTCTGGTCGCGTTCTTTCTGCGCGATTTCGGCGCGAACGGCGTGTTCGTCATGATCAGCAGTTGCATGGTGTTTGTGATGCTGCTGATCGGCATCATGGGACCGGCCACCAAAGGTCTCGCCCTCGAAGATATCAACCGTTGAAACGACTGCCATGAACAACACTCCCATGGATGCCGCCGCGCTCGCCGCCGATTACTGGAGCACGTCGATCATCGACATTCATCCGGGCTCGATCCAGGTGCGCGGTTATCCGATCCAGGAACTGATCGGCGCGATCAGTTTTCCGCAGATGATCTGGCTCATGCTGCGCGGCGAATTGCCGAACGCGGGCGAGGCGCGTCTGCTGGAAGCGGCGCTGGTGGCGTCGGTCGATCATGGTCCGCACGCGCCTTCCATCGCGATTTCGCGCATGGCGGTGAGTTGCGGCTTGCCGTTGAACGGCGCGATGGCCTCGGCGCTCAATACGCTCGACGACGTGCACGGCGGAGCGGGGCAGCAGAGCGTCGAACTGTTTCATATCATCGAACGCGCGCATGCCGCAGGCGCTTCGCTTGAGGAAGCGGTCGAGTCCGCCATTGATGCGTTTATCGCCACGCACGGCAAATATCTGCCGGGCTTCGGACACCGCTTCCATCCGGTGGATCCGCGTGCCGGCCGCCTGCTGGCGATGGTCGATGAAGCCGCCGCCCAGGGCGTGGTCTCCGGCCGCTATGCCGCCATCGCACGCGCTATCGAAGCCTTGCTCAAGGGCCGCAAATCGAAGCCGATTCCAATGAATATCGACGGCGCAACCGCCGTGATCTACGCCGAACTCGGCTTCGCGCCTGAACTGGCGCGCGGCGTATTTTGCCTGTCACGCGCGGTCGGCATTCTGTCGCATGCATGGGAGCAGCGCGGACGCGGCGAGCGCAACAAAGGCCCCATGCCGCGCCAGATGGCGTATCGCTACACGGGCCATGCCACGCGTCACGTCGAAAATAAGGATGACGAACAATGAACTGGTATCCGGCGCCGCCCGTCATCGGGACCGCGGTGTACACCAGCATGCCTGAGACGCTGCGCCGTCACCGGGTGACGGAGTGGTCGCGCGCCAACAAGGGCGGGGCGGTGGTGGATTCGTTTATCGAAGGTCCGTGCTTTGACCAGCAAGGCAATCTGTATGTCGTCGACATTCCGCACGGACGGATCATGCGGATTTCGCCGGCGCTCGAATGGAGCGTCGCGGCCGAATACGACGGCGAGCCGAATGGCCTGGCCTGGCATCCGGACGGCCGCCTGCTGATTGCGGACTACAAGAACGGCATTCTGGCGCTCGATCCCGCGAGCGGCGCTGTCACGCCACTGTTGGCGCGCCGTAACAGCGAGCGTTTCAAAGGGCCGAACGATCTGATCGTCGCGAGCAACGGCGATCTCTACTTTACCGATCAGGGCCAGACGGGCCTGCACGATCCCACCGGCCGCGTCTACCGATTGCGCCCGGACGGCCGGCTGGATTGCCTGATCTCGAATGGCCCCAGCCCGAACGGCCTCGTGCTGAGTCCCGACGAAAAAGTGCTGTTCGTGGCGATGACGCGCGACAACTCGGTGTGGCGTCTGCCGCTGCTGGCGGACGGCAGCACCAGCAAGGTGGGCCGCTTCGCGCAGTTCTATGGCGTGAGCGGGCCGGACGGCCTGACGATGGACCGCGACGGCAACCTGTTTGTCGCGCATGCCTCGCTCGGCGCGGTGTTCGTGCTCAATCCGCACGGCGAGGGCATCGCCAAAATCGAATCGTGCGCCGGCCGCACGATCACCAACGTGACCTTCGGCGGCGCGCATGGCAGCAGCCTGTTCATCACGGATTCGAGCAGCGGCTCGGTCCTGACGACGCAATGGAATACCGCCGGTCTCGGCAGGTAAAATGGCGTCCTGCGCCGCTCCCATACTGCCAATGGCCCCTTCCCGTTCTTCCGCCGACTCCGCATCCTCTGACCCGGCACACGCCACCGACGCCGGCCGCACCGCCCCGGCGCCATCCGGCGCGCCTGACGGCGTGGCCGCGCTCGATCGCGCCTTTGCTATCCTGTTTGCGTTTCGCCCAGAGGACAAAGGCGTGTCGCTCGCCGAACTGGCCGCCCGCACCGGGCTCTACAAAAGCACGATCCTGCGGTTGATCGCGTCGCTCGCGCATCACCGCATGCTGCTGCGCTCGGACGACGGCCTCTATTACGTCGGTCCGGCCACGCTGCAACTTGGCGCGCTGTATCAGCGCAGTCTGCAACTCGGCGACGTCGTGCTGCCGCTGATGCGGCGCCTGCGCGATGCCAGCGGTGAAAGCGTGTCGTTTTACGTGCGGCAGAAGAACTTGCGGGTCTGCCTGCATCGGGTCGATTCCACCCACACGATCCGCGACCACGTGCGCGAAGGCGACGTCCTGCCAATGGACAAAGGCTCGGGCGGGCGCGTGTTGAGCGCGTTTGGAGGCGGGCGGGGGGAATGGTGCGAGCGGATCCGCCACGACGGGTATTACATGTCGGTGGGGGAGCGCGATGCGGAGACAGCGGGAATTTCGACGCCGGTGTTTTCGGCGGCACAGCCGCTTGCCGGCACGTTCACGCTGGCTGGGCCGCGTTCGCGTGTCGACGAAGCACTGATGCTGCGTATGCGCCGGATGATGCTGGAGACCGCCATTGAAGCCAGCGAGCAGCTCGGCGGCGATGCGGCCCCGCTGCGCGCCGCTCTGGCTTTGCTCAAGCCGGAGCAGGCGCGCGAAAAGCTGCGCTAGCGGGTAGCGACCGTCAAGGCGCGGCGTCGACCCAGGCCGCCGTCAAGGCGACGGCCAGCGCGCCGACACCTCACTGACGCTTAACGACGACGGAACTGCGTATTGCGGGCGCCGCCGCCACCGGAGGCGCGTTCGTCCTTGTGACGGAAGTTGATCCGTCCTTTGGTCAGGTCATAGACCGACAGTTCCAGCGTCACGCGGTCGCCCGCGAGAATACGGATGTGATTCTTGCGCATGCGTCCGGACGCGTAAGCGCCAACCACGACGCCGTTGTCGAGCGTCACGCGGTAACGGCTATCCGGAAGTACTTCGTCGACGATACCGTCAAGTTCAAGCAGTTCTTCTTTCGCCATGCATAACTCCTGGTCGATGGGGTAAGGGGGCTTTGCTCAACGGCAAAGCTTGTGAGGCGGTAGCGCGGGCGGCCGGACGGCGCACCCGCGGACAAAGGAGAGGCGCAGCGCGCACAGCGCGCCTTGCAAAGACGGGATGACCGATCAAAGATCGGCGACCGACTGGCCGTCTACGCGGCCGTCGATCAACTGTTCGGCGTGCGCCATGCACGCGATGCGGGCTTTGCCCGTGCCTTCGAACGGCCACAGATACGGCAGGCGGAACACCCGGCCATCGGCAGCGGGATTGGCGCCGACGCGGCAGATGCGCACCGAGGCGTCGTAGCCTGCGTCCGGATTGCGGCTGGTCGTGCCGTCGGCGGGGCGGCGCGGATACACGAGGGGATGGATTTCGTAGCCCTTGTAGGTCTTGACAACTGAATTCATTAAGTCCTTGTCCTGTAATACGTGGCTGGCGTGTCACGCGTGTTACGCGCGGCACAACAGGCCCGGCAGCGCAGCACCTTGGGGCGCGCCGCCATGGAAAAAGAGTGGCACAGGCCCGGTGGCAAGGGGCTTGAGCGCAGCCGCGCGAAATCGCGGGGTCGATGGAGAAGAAAACGCGCTAACGTCGCGCAGACATCAGGCGCTGGAAAAACTGCACAACTCGCGACGGCGAATGCGTGTTGCGCATTGCCGGAATCGCCGACAGGCGGCGGTCGAACAGTCGGGGGTGGTGCGGAGATGCTAAATGCTGCTGCTGATACTGCAGATGCGGCGGAATACAGCTATTTCAATATGATGCACTAAATGGGCCAGGTTGGATAGCAAAAACTGCCGGACGAGCGGCGGCGGGCGGGAAAATGCCGTGGAAAAGCGCGCCGCTGGCCGTGGTGGCTGCGGCGAACGCCTTATGGGGCGGGGCGCCAGCGTGAAACTGGCGATTTTTCTGAAATTGCGGTGGCGTTAGCGGGTTGTTTCCGCGATGCGTTTCTTCAGTTCACGGGAGGCGGCGAGCGGAATGCGCGCGTCGTCCCAGACTGCGAGCCATTCGACTTCCTTCGAGGTGAAAATCTGGCCGTGATTGCGCAGCGTGTACTGCAGGGAATCGATGATGTGATTGCGGATGATTTCGGGCGTGCCTTCGTCGTCCAGCACGGCACGAAGCGCTTCGAGCGTGGCCATCTGTTGCTCCGTGAAATAGGTCGCTCTTTTATCGCATGACAAATTCCGCTCGCCAAGCGGACAAAAATGCAGACGTCGTGGTCCGCCCACCACGTGTGTCTGGGAGCGCTCGCGTTGGCGGCGCGGCTCGCGTAGGATGCGCGTTTTTCCCGCGCTGTATTTTATCAACCGTGATTACGAGGTCCGGCACCGTGCGCTATCAGCACTACAAAGGCGGCATTTACGAACTGATTTGCGAGGCGGCTCTGGAATCCGATCCGGCCGTCACGATGATTGTCTACCGGGCCGCAAATGGTACGATCTGGACCCGTCCGGCCTCGGTATTTTTCGAACTGGTCGATCACGAAGGCGGCAAGGTGCCGCGCTTCGCGCCTATCAACTGATCCGTTACGCCGCGCGTAGGCGGCGAGCGGGATCTCAGATCTCATGAGGAAATCAGCATGCGCCTGTTGCTTGCCATCATCCTGCCGTGGTTCCAGTTCTTCACGATCGGCCGTCCGTTTGCGGGAATCATCTGCCTGATTTTGCAGATCACGCTGATCGGCTGGATTCCGGCGGCAATCTGGTCGGTGTATGCGCTGAGCCAGTACACGACGGATCGGAAGATCGAGCGTGCGCTCGGCGGGCGACGCTAACGGCCGCTTGCGCGTGGGCTGATGCTGCGGCGTGGCAGTCGTGGCAGTCGTGGCTCCGCCGTTCGGGTGAGGGCGGCAAAGCGGTATGGGGCGGGGGAATCCGGCGAGGCACGCGGTTTGCTAAGTCAGGGCTACCCGATGTCAATAACGAGAAAGACCATGCGCCCAGATCACACCACTGCTGACTATGCCCAGTCCCTCGAGGCCCTCCCGGCTGCGTCGCCGGATACGGGCGGCGACGACTCGCTAACCGGTCGCACTCCGCTCGCCCGGATGACGTTTTGTTTTGCCTGGCTTTTCGGCCTCGAACCATTTTTGGCTGGCGGTACTACGACGCAATCGCGCTCGGGTGCGGATCGCTCGCTTTGAGTTTGACCGTTTGCAAAAACGGCTGATCTGGCGGGCAGGTTTTACATTTTGCGTAGCAGCTGGCGGGGAAGCGGGACGTAACTGCTTTTTGCGGCGCGAAGGAATGCGCTATCCCTGACGCGACCCAAGCTCCGCTGCATCGGGCACTTCGATCACCAGATCCGAGCGCGCCACCGCCACGCACGGCAGGATAAACCCTTCCGCTTTTTCTTCGCGCGAAACGCCCGGCCATTCGATGGTGTACGACACCGAGCCGCTCACCAGCCTGCATAGGCACGTCCGGCACGTTCCATTTCGGCATGAGCGCGGCAGCCGCAGATTGGCGAAGCCGGCGGCTTCGAGCACGGTGAGCGAATCGGGCGCTTCGAACGTGCGTCCGAGCGGCTCGACACGTACCGAGAAGGGTGGCTTGGTTTCAGACATGGCTTCGAACGGGAGTCAGTCCGCCACGATACCGAAACGACGCGAAATGCGCGAATGCCGTGCGCGTCAATGAGCCTGGCCGCGCCGTAGATACCGGTACACCGTATTGCGTGCGAGGCCGAGTTCGCGTGCCGCGGCGGACACATTGCCTTCATGGCGCGCAAGCGTTTGAGCGATCAGCGTGGTTTGCCAATCCTCCATGCGAGGCGCGGCCGCGTGGGCGCGAGCGAGGGTTTTGTCGACGGGTTCGCTGGCGGTTCTGTTGCCGTTGCCGCTGCTGCTGTGACGGCTGTTGTTGCTTTGCGCGGCTGGATGCGTCGTCAATGTGCAGCCGGCCTCTGTCGCCTTCCCGGGCGGCACCTCGCCAGCCGCCTCGCACTCACTCAGGAAATCCTCCGGCAGATCCTCCGTCTCGATCTGCCGCGTCCCCCCCGCCATGATGGCGGCCGTGCGCAGCACATTCGCCAGTTGCCGCAAATTGCCCGGCCAGCGGCAGCGCCGGAAATACTCGAGCACGGCGGGACTGACGCGCACCGGCATCCGTTCGCTTTCGCGCTGCCATTCCAGAATATGCGAGACCAGCGCGGCCAGATCCGTGCGCGCGCTGAGCTCGGGCAAGGTCACGGCGAGGCCGTTGATCCGGTAGTACAAATCCTCGCGGAAAGTGCCCGCCTCGATCATCTCGCGCAGGTCGCGGTGGGTCGCGCAGACGATGCGCAGATCGACCGGAATCGCCCGCGTGCTGCCGAGCGGCGTCACGATGCGTTCCTGCAGCACGCGCATGAGCCGCACCTGCTGGGCGAGCGGCATATCGCCGATCTCGTCCAGAAATAGCGTGCCGCCATCGGCCTGCACGATCTTGCCGACGCTGCCGCGCTTTTTCGCGCCGGTAAATGCCCCGTCTTCATAGCCGAACAACTCGGCTTCGATCAGCGTGTCGGGCAGCGACGCGCAGTTGAGCGCGACGAAGGGCGCCGCGCGGCGCGGCGAATCGTGATGGATGGCGCGAGCGAGCCACTCCTTGCCGGTCCCCGTTTTGCCGAGCACAAGAATCGGAATATCGCGGCCACGGACTTTTTCGACCCGGCGCAGGATGGCGGCCATCTGCGCGTCGCCGGTGTCGAGTGCGGCGAGGGTTAACGGCGACGCTGGGCGGGTGACGGGACGGACTGTCACCGCGACTCCCGCTTCACCGCTCATGCCGGCCGCCGGCAAAATCTGGCGCGGCGCGGCGAATTCGCCGCGGGCGATCACGCGCACGCCGCTCGGCAGGGTTAGCGTCACGCATTCGCCTGGCGCGCACAGCGTGTGCTGCAACAAGGCGGGAAACGCCATGCCGAAGAGCTCTTCGAATGGCCGCCGCTGTAACTCGGCGAATGGTTGTCCTAATTGGAACAGTGCGCTGCGATTGGCCGAGAGAAACGTTCCGTCGGGCGCGAATGCCGCGAGGCCTTCCACCAGCGTGCCGATGAATTCGGCGCGCGCGTGAAAATGGATGCGTACCGCATCGGCGAACTGATTGGAAAACAGATGATTCTCGATCATCTGCGCGGACATCCGCACAAGTGCCAGGGTGTGCTTATGAAAGCCGCGCGTGTCGCCGCTCACATCGAGCGCGCCGATGATGCGGCCGTATGGATCGGCGATCGGCGCGCACGAGCAGGTCAGAATGCGATTCGCATGCAGGAAATGTTCGTCGGCATGCACGACGGTCGGTTGACCCTCGACCAGCGCCGTGCCGATGGCGTTAGTGCCGCGGTCCGACTCGGCCCACGACACCCCCGGGCAAAGCGCGACGCGGTTGGCCTTTTCGATAAAGTCGCTGTCGCCGAGGCTGTGCAGGATCACGCCTTGATCGTCGGTGAGCAGCACCATGCTTTGGGTATCGACGATCTGCGCGTGAAGCGTCTCCATTACAGGCAGCGCGTGTGTGTAGAGCGAATGATTGCGCTCGACCAGCGCACGCAGCGCCGGCTCGCGCAAGGGATGGAAGTCGGGCGTTTCGGCGGCGCGCAGACCGACGTGGAGCGAGCGAGCGTGCGCTTGCGCGATTACCTCGGGCTGCCCCGCCAAAGGGCGGGCAACCATAGGCGCCATAGGGGGCGTGCCAGGGCGATGTGTCACTGCTCGTCTCCGGTTGGATTTCGACGCAGGGGGTACGTTGCCCGCCTGTTGGCATCGTGCGGCGCAGCAAGCCGCGCAGCCGAAAATTCATATTACAGGATTGAAGCGCGGATGCACGCGGGCGAGGGCTAACCCCAAGGCAGCCATGCCGGAGCCCCGGTCTGGAAGGAAAACTTGCGGTGCGCTGGAACTCGTCTAAAGTGAATCAAATCAACCGCATCATGCGTACTTGCACACTTTTATGCGGTTGCTGTAGCCCGCGCCTCGACCATAGAGGAGGCAATCAAGAACAGGCGTGCGCGGCCCCGAGCGATCCACCGTCAAACCAAGGCGACTTCCATGCAGATCATCTTCCCGAACGAAACCCCTGCGTATTCGGGGCGCGAACTTACTCTGGCGTTCCCGGCGATGGTCGACGGCGAGAGGGTGGAATGCATGATCACGGCCGAGGCGCTTGAAGACCATTACGGCGCAGCTTCGCCGCGCCTCGAAGACATGGTGGGTGCCTTCGCGGAGCATCGCAGCCGGATCGAAGCGGCGACGCGCCGTTTGCTCTCGGAGACGCGCGCACAATGTCTCGTTCTGCGCAGCGGTTACGTGCGTTTCTACGAGGCGAACTGGCGCAATTAAGCGACTACCGCTCTCGCTGAGCATTGTGCGGCTTGGCGCGGCGCCCGCCGTGCGCAGGCTCGCCACGCCTTCGCCACGTCCTTAAGGCTGTCGCTCAGATCATGCGCCGCAGCGTGCGATCCTTCAGCAGCACGTGATGGCCGATTGCGGCCAGCGCGTGCACGCCGATCACCCAATAAAACGCATTGCCGATCCATACGTGCGCGGCTTTGAGCAGCGGCCGCGCGGCCGGATCGGCGCTCACCAGCGTGAAATTCAGATTCAGCCATGCGAGCGTGACCGGATGACCGCCGGTATTGACCATCAGCATGCCGAGCAGCGGCTGCGCGAAGATAAACAGATACAGCGCGAGATGCACCAGCCGGGCGAGAAACGCCATCAAGCGGTTGACGTCGATATCGGGCGGCGCCGGCGTCCATAGGCGCCACGCCAGCCGCCCGATCGCCAGCGTCAGCACTAGCGTGCCGGCCCAGAAATGCACGCTGGTCCAGAAAGCGCGGCTATCCGTGCCTTTCGGGCCACGGATTTCAATGGCGAAATACGCCAGCGCCACCAGCACAAAAATGGCCCAATGAAAGAAGATGGCCGGCTGTGAATAGCGTTCCTGGCTGCGTTGCGAGGACATGCGGACTCCCGTGATGTGGTTGGTCTTTGTTGTAATGGTCGGATGATAACCAACGCCGTCCGGTACGGGAACTGGCCGAACGGCTAATGTTGCGCAGGCGCGCAAATAGGCATAATTCAGGTCACCGTAGCCCGCTGGTCCTGCGGGCTGCAAAGCGGCGCTTAATCCGCGCCGAGATAGAAGTAGCGGAACAGGAAAACCGCGGCGATGATCCAGACCACCAGCTTGACCTGGCGCGCCCGGCCGGTCAGCAGCTTCAGGCCCGCGTAGGAAATAAAGCCGAACGCCACGCCATTGGCGATCGAATAGGTGAACGGCATGAGCAGCGCGGTGAGGGCGGCGGGGACGACTTCGGTGGCGTCGTCCCACGGCAGGTCCACCATTTCGCGCAGCATCAGGCAGGAAACGTACAGCAGCGCCGGCGCGGTGGCGTAACCGGGCACCACGCCCGCGAGCGGCGCGAAGAACAGCGCGGCGAGGAACAGAACGGCTACGGTAATGGCGGTGACGCCGGTGCGGCCGCCCGCCTGCACGCCCGAGGCGCTTTCGATGTACGCGGTGGTCGACGAAGTGCCCAGCAGGGAGCCGGCGAGAATGGCGGTACTGTCGGCGAGCAGTGCCTTGTTCAGGCGGTGCATTTTGCCTTCCACCAGCAGCCCGGCGCGATTGGCGACACCCATCAGCGTGCCGGTCGCATCGAACAGTTCGACGAGGAAGAACACCAGGATGACGTTGAGAATGCCGGTGGAGAGGGCGCCGCGGATGTCGAGATGGAACAGCGTGGCGTCGATCGACGGCGGCGCGGAAACGATGCCGTGAAACTGGTTGCCGCCGAAGAAAAAGCTCAGCACCGTCACGCCGACGATGCCGATCAGGATCGCGCCGCGCACCTTCAGGAAATCGAGCGTGACGATCGCGAAGAAACCGATGATCGCGAGAATCACGTGCGGATCGTGCAGATTGCCGAGCGTCACGAGCGTGGCGGGATTGCCCACCACGACGCCGGCCGTCTTCAGCGAAATGATGGCGAGAAACAGCCCGATGCCGGCCGTAATGGCAATCCGGATAGATTGCGGGATGCCTTTGACGATAACCTCGCGCACCCGGAACAGCGTGACGATCATGAACAGGCACCCGGAGATGAATACCGCGCCGAGCGCCGCCTGCCAGGTGAAGCCCATGCCCTTGACCACGGTATAGGCGAAGTAGGCGTTCAGCCCCATGCCCGGCGCGCAGGCAATCGGGTAGTTCGCATACAGGCCCATGATCAGCGAGGCGAGGGCGGCGACGAGGCAGGTGGCCACGAACACGGCGTCTTTGGGAATGCCCGCGTCGCCGAGAATCGCCGGATTGACGAAGATGATGTAGGCCATCGTCAGGAAGGTGGTCAGGCCCGCGAGCAGTTCGGTGCGCAGATTGGTGCCAGCTTCGTCGAAGCCGAAGTATCGTTTGATGGAGTCCATTAGGCGAGTCTCGGGTCGTGTTTGAAGTTGTTTGTTGTGGTAATTGAAAGGTGCCGCCGCTTCTTGGGAGAGCGGGTGTTCGCAAGACGCTACGGGCGGATTGTAGTCACGATTGAAGGTGAAATAGCGGGTCGGGACGTTTGCCGTGGAGCGGATGCAACAGTCGGCCGCGGTTTGGCGGCGCGGTAGCGGCACGCATGGCGATGTCGAAGGGGCGAGATGATACCTTGCGCGGCACGCGAGATGGGGCGTCGAGGGCGGTCGGCAGAAGGAGCCTTTGCTCCATGCTGCTCACTCCGATTCCGCTGGCGGCACCAGATCGGATCGCGCGAGCCGGTAGTCGGTGGGCCGCATGCCGGTCCATTTACGAAACGCGCGGTGGAAGGCGCTCGGTTCGGCGAAACCGACCCGCGTCGCGATCTCGGCAATCGTGCGGCGGCTGTCCTGCAGTTCGGCAATGGCGATGTCGCGCCGCAGGTCGTCCTTGATCGACTGGTAGGTATAGCCCTCCTGCTTGAGATGCCGCCGCATGGTCGCTTCGGCCACGTGCAGATGCAGCGCCATGGCGTCGGCGGCGGGCCAGGCAGCCATCGGCAGCGCGCGTAGCGTCTTGCGCACCCGCGCGGCCAGCGAGCCGGGATTGCGGTACTTGACGATAAAGTTGCCGGGCGCGTCGCGCAAAAACGGCTTGATGGTCCGCGCGGTCTGGATCACCGGCAGTTCGAGGAATTCCGGCGGCAGATCCACGTAGGAGGCGGGCTGCTCAAACTGCATGTCGTCGCAGAACATCAGCCGGTATTCCTGCGCCGCAGCGGGCTCGGCGCAGCGAAAGCGCGCCGCCAGCAGGGGAATGCGCCGGCCCACCAGCCAGCACACCAGCCCATACACGAGGATGAAGTAGGTCGCATAGGCGAACATGGTCGGCTGCGGCGCGCCCTCGCGATGGCTGAAGGTGATGCGCACGCGCTCCGGCGTCGAGGTGAGGTGGGCGCTCAGATCGTCGAGCACGAGGCGCATGAAACCCAGCGCGCGCGACAGCGCCTGGCTGCCGTTGCGCGCCGTCAGCGCGCATTGCGTCATGGCGATGAAGCTGCCGGAGCGCATCGGGTGCGAGTCCTGGCCGAAGAATTCGTCGTCGAGCGCCCGCGCAATGCCGCTCCACAACGCACCGTATTGCGCCGACGACACCCGGCTTTTCGGCGCGGCCAGCACATGCGGGGCAATGCCGGCGGCTTCGACGAGCGGGCGCACGTCGAGCCCGCGCGCGCGGGCCAACGCCAGCGTCTCTTCGACGAGGCTCAGCGAGATGGTTCCTTTATCGGTTTTGGACGTCATCGAGTCAGTTGGGTTGTGTGGCTTTGGCTTTGGGCTGTCAAGACTGTCAAGGGCGGCAGGACTGCCGGGGCTGGCAAATGCGCTCAGCGGCAGGCGCTTCGGATCATACGAAACGCGCGAATCCGGGCGGCTAATCCAACCAGAAAGCCAGCCACAAAGCGGCCGCCTAGATCGGCCGCCATGGCAAATCCGCTCACGTAGAATGATCGGGCAGAGCATCGAACCTGTCCAGCGGCTTGCCTACACTCAAGCTCACATTGACGCAGAGGCGAGACCCTTTCATGGACGATTTTTACACCGACGACCAACGCATGATCCGCGACGCGGCGCGCGACTTTTCGGTCGAACGCCTTGCGCCCCACGCGGCGCAGTGGGACCGCGACGCGCACCTGCCGGACGAAGTCGTCAGGCAGATGGGCGAACTGGGCTTTTTGGGCATGATCGTGCCGTCCGAGTGGGGCGGCTCGTACACCGACTACATCGCCTATGCATTGGCCATCGAGGAAGTGGCCGCCGGCTGCGCGTCGTGTGCGACCTTGATGAGCGTGCACAACTCGGTTGGTTGCGGCCCGATCCTGAACTTCGGCACCCAGGCGCAAAAAGACGCCTACCTCGAAGATCTCGCCAGCGGACGCCGGATCGGCGCCTTTTGCCTGACCGAACCGCAGGCCGGCTCGGAAGCCCACAATCTGCGCACGCGCGCTCAGTTGCGCGACGGCAAGTGGATCGTCAACGGCAACAAGCAGTTCGTGACCAACGGCGCGCGGGCGAATCTCGCCATCGTGTTTGCCGTCACGGACCCGGACCTGGGCAAGCGCGGCATTTCGGCCTTCATCGTGCCCACCGACACGCCCGGCTTCAACGTCGGCCGGCCCGAGCACAAGATGGGCATTCGCGCTTCGGACACCTGTCCGATCGCCTTCGAGGACTGCGCCATCCCCGAAGCCAATCTGCTCGGCCAGCGCGGCGAGGGGCTGCGCATCGCCTTGTCGAATCTCGAAGGCGGCCGCATCGGTATTGCCGCGCAGGCGCTCGGGATCGCCCGGGCGGCTTTCGATGCGGCGCGTCTTTACGCCAGCGAGCGTGTGCAGTTCGGTAAGACCTTGAAGGAGCATCAAAGCGTGGCCAACATGCTGGCCGACATGACGACGCGTCTGAACGCGGCGCGCCTGCTGGTGCATCACGCGGCGCGGTTGCGCAGCGCGGGCAAGCCGTGCCTGTCGGAGGCGTCGCAGGCCAAGCTGTATGCCTCCGAGATGGCCGAGGAAGTCTGCTCGAAGGCAATCCAGATTCATGGGGGCTATGGGTATCTGGAGGACTACGGCGTGGAGCGCCATTATCGCGATGCCCGCATTACGCAGATCTACGAAGGGACCAGCGAAGTACAAAGAATGGTGATCGCGCGGCACGTTTGAGTGCAGAATAAAGCGCGAATAGAGCGCAGATGCGCCACCCCAGAGGAGACGACGATGACCGGCCCGACCGTTTCGACGCAGAACTTTCTCGCGGCGCGTGATCTGTTGCTGCGCCATCGTACAGATTACGACCGCGCGTATCGTGAATTCGCGTGGCCGGCGCTCGGCGAATTCAACTGGGCGCTCGACTATTTCGACGTCGTCGCCCAGGACAACCCCCAGCCCGCGCTGTGGATCGTCGACGATCCCACGGGCGAGGGCACGAAGTACTCCTACGCGCAGATGTCGGAGCGTTCGGCGCGGATGGCGAACTTTCTGCGCGGCATCGGTGTGGGGCGCGGCGATCGTCTGCTGCTGATGCTGCCCAACCGCGTCGAACTGTGGGACGTGATGCTGGCGGCCATGAAGCTCGGCGCTATCGTTTTGCCCGCCACCACCCAGCTTTCCGCCGACGATCTGCGCGACCGCCTGCAGATCGGCGAAGCGAAATTCGCGGTGGCCGACAGCGGTGAACTGGCGAAATTCGACGGCATCGAGTTTCCGTTGACGCGCGTCTCGGTCGGCGCGCCGCGCGACGGCTGGATCGATCTGGCCGCCGCCGGCGGGGCCTCGCCGCACTTCACGCCGGACGGCCCGACCCGCGCCACCGATCCGCTGCTGCTGTATTTCACCTCGGGCACCACGTCGAAGCCCAAGCTCGTCGAGCATACCCACCAGAGCTATCCGGTCGGCCATCTGTCGACGATGTACTGGATCGGCCTGCAACCCGGCGATATCCATTGGAACATCAGTTCGCCAGGCTGGGCCAAACATGCCTGGAGCTGCTTCTACGCGCCGTGGAACGCGCAGGCCTGCGTGTTCGTCTTCAATTACGCGCGCTTTGTGCCGAGAGAAACGCTCGACGTGCTGGTGCGCTGCCGCATCACCACTCTGTGCGCCCCGCCCACCGTCTGGCGCATGCTGGTGCAGGAGCCGTTGACGCAATATCCGGTCAAGCTGCGCGAGATCGTCGGCGCGGGCGAGCCGTTGAATCCGGAGATTATCGAGCGGGTACGGCATGCCTGGGACATTACGATCCGCGATGGTTTCGGCCAGACGGAGACCACCTGTCTCGTCGGCAATTCGCCGGGGCAGCCGGTCGTGGCGGGATCGATGGGGCGCCCCTTGCCGGGTTACCGGATCGAACTGGTCGACGCCGACGATCAGGCCGCGACGGAAGGTGAAATTGCTTTGCCGCTGACTGGGCAGCGTCCGCTCGGCCTGATGACGGGCTATGCGAACAACCCGAACGCCACTGTGCAGGCGATGCGCAACGGCTACTACCACACCTCCGATGTCGCGCTGCGCCGCGAAGATGGCTACTACGTCTATGTAGGCCGCGCCGACGACGTGTTCAAGTCGTCCGATTACCGGCTCAGCCCGTTCGAACTCGAGAGCGTGCTGATCGAACACGAAGCGATTGCCGAAGCCGCTGTGGTGCCGAGCGCCTGCGCCGTGCGTCTCGCCGTGCCCAAGGCGTTCGTGACGGTGCGGCACGGCTACGAAGCGGGTCCGGAACTGGCGCGCAGCGTATTCCAGTTTTCACGCGAGAAACTCTCGCCCTACAAACGGGTGCGGCGGCTGCAATTCAGCGAATTGCCAAAAACCATCTCCGGCAAGATCCGCCGCGTCGAACTGCGGCGCCGTGAGCTGGAGCGGGAAACGGAACCCGCACGCCTGCCTGGCGAGTATTGGGAAGAGGACTTTCCGGATCTGCTGGGCGGCACGAATACGTCGCCGCGCTGAGCCCGCAAGCGGCGCCGCGTGATGCCGAAGCACAACCGCCGCGCAACCGGCGCAATCGGCACGCGACCCGCGCGAAAACCCAGGCGAGGCTCAGGCCTCGCCGAGCGGTTCCGGACCGAGGTCCGCCGCCGCGTGTGCCGGCGCCCTGTCCG
This sequence comes from Paraburkholderia sp. BCC1885, assembly GCF_900996235.1. Taxonomy (GTDB): domain Bacteria; phylum Pseudomonadota; class Gammaproteobacteria; order Burkholderiales; family Burkholderiaceae; genus Paraburkholderia. The sequence continues at coordinate 62,341 of NZ_CAAJGM010000011.1, read as the reverse complement.
CCGCAGCCTTGACGCGGCCAACCCACAGCACGGCCACCATGGTCAGCGCCACCGCCACCCAGCCGACCGTGCCATATCCGGCAATCTGTCCGCTTGCCGTATTGGTCAGCATCAGGCCGCCGAGCCACGCGCCGCAGCCGGTGCCGAGCGCCTGCAACGCGCTGTTGGCGCTCAGAAACGCGCCGCGCCGGGCCGGCTCGGGGACGGTGGTCAGCAAGGCTTGCATCGGCACCATCCGTCCGGACATCGCCACCATAAAGAACGGGAAGAACAGTACGACCGCCACGAACGGCAGATCGGGCAGGTGGGTGACGAACAGCACCGGCAGCGTCGAGATCAGCGCGGCGATGCGGAACACCCGGTGCTTGCCGTAGCGGTCAGCCATGCGCCCGATCAGACGCGAGGTGAAGAACGTGGCGAAGCCGCCGCCCATGTACATCCACGACAGATGCGCGGGCGGCACGCCGTGGTTGAGCACCAGCATCGGCGCGATAAACGGAATCACCAGCATATGCGACACCATGATCGTGAAGGTGAGCGCAAAGGCATTCAGGTGACGCGGATTGCTGAGCAGACGCATCAGGTCGGGCAGCACCTGGCGCAACGGCGGCGGCCGGCGGTTCAGGTGCTCGGCGAGCGACGGTACGATCAGCGAGCCGCCAATCCAGATCAGCACGGACAGCACGACCAGCAGCACGAACGGCGCCGCCCAGTTAAAGCGCGCGCCGAGCATGACGCCCGCAGGCACGCCGGCAATCGCGGCCAGCGAGAACGCGGTCATGATGGTGCCGGTGGCCGCCCCGCGCCGCTGGACCGGGATCACGTCGCCGACAATCGCCATGATTACCGAGCCGAGCACGCCGCCGCTCAGGCCGGCAAACGCCCGCGCCGCGAGCAGCAGCGGATAGCTGCTGGCGAGCGCGCAACCCAGATTGGAGAGCGCGAACAGCGCGTAAATCGTCAGCAGCAGCTTGCGACGGTCGAAGCGGTCGATATAGGTCGCGGCGAACAGGCCCGAGAGCCCCGAGCACCACGAGTAGGCCGACACCGCGGTCGCGAAGGCGGCCGGCGCGATGCCGAAGCTGTGCATGATCTGCGGGCCCAGCGGCATCATGATCATGAAGTCCATGATGATGGTGAACTGCGTCAGCGCGAGCAGCCATAAGAGACGGCGCTCGTGCCGGGTGCTGATGGAATACATCGGCAAAAGTCCTTGACGGAATAAAGCCAGCCGGATGGCTGGCGGTGAATATTGGATGAGCGGCGCTTCAATCGTCGAGATTTTCGTGGACCGCGGCGGCGCCCTGTTTCCAGTAGCTTGCCGCGCGGATCCGCGATTTGTCGACTCCGCGTTCGGTGCACAGGTGATAGCGCACCGCGCGCATGGTGGCGGATTCGCCCGCGGCCCAGACATAACCGTCGCCTTCCGGCAGATAGGTGTCGCGGACCGCTTGCAGCAGCGCGTCGCCGCGATACGGCGAGTCGCTGCGGTAACACCACACGGCGTGCAATTCGGCTGCGGTATCGAACTCGATGCGCGCCGACGGATCGGCGACTTCGAGAACTGCCGCCACACGCGTGCCGGCAGGCAGCTCTTCCAGCCGACGGGCGATGGCAGGCAGCGCGGTTTCGTCGCCGATCAGCAGATGCCAGTCGAAGCCGGTTGGAATCACCAGCGAACCGCGCGGGCCGCCGATGCCCAGATACTGCCCGACCTTGGCCTGAGCAGCCCAGCCCGCGGCCGGTCCGGCCTCGTGCAGGGCGAATTCGAGATCGAGTTCGCGAGCGGCGCGGTCGTAGCGGCGCGGCGTGAAATCGCGTGCTACCGGCCGCGGCTTGTCTTCGGCGAACACCGGGCCGTTCGGGCCCGCGCTCGGCAGCGTGGGTTTGTCGGCGCCCGGCGCCGGGAAGAAAACCTTGACGTGGTCGTCGAACGAGGCCGATTCGAAATCGTGCAGATCGTCGCCGGTCAGGGTGACCCGAATCAGGTGAGGCGTCAGCGGTTCGACCCGCTTGACTTGCAGCAGACGGAATTTCAGGGAGTGACGGACGCGGGTAACCGCGAGATCGGACCTGGTCAGCATAAAAGTTCTCTCCAAATGTGTCGGGTGGCGCCCGCGATGCCGTTCACGCAGGCTCAGATATCCGTGGCGCTTTTGTCGGTGCCGCTCGCGGCGCCCGGGTTGCCTTCGATTTCGGCCGTGGCGCGCGCGAGGATCGCGGCGATGCGGCGTTGCTCGTCGGCCGGCACGTTGTCGCGGCGCAGCAGCGCGTGCTTGAGCCCGCGACGGGCTTCGATCAGCTCCGGCAGCCAGCCGCCTTCGCTCGGATCGAGCGGTTCCTCGCCGGCGAAGGCGCGGCGGACCGAGTCCATCTTGCGGGCGATGTGGGTCAGCTTGGCAAACATCAGTTCGACGCGCTCGCGGTTGTCCGCGAGATGCTGACGGCCCGGTTCGGCGAGTTCGTAGCGCTTGCGGTTGCCTTCCAGTTGGACCGTCACATAGCCGAGTTCTTCGAGGTAGGTCAGTGCCGGATAGACCATGCCGGGACTCGGGCTGTAGAAGCCGTTCGAGCGCGTTTCGAGCGCCTTGATCAGCTCGTAGCCGTGGCTCGGTTGGGCGTCCAGCAAGGCCAGCAACAGCAGTTGCAGATCGTCCGAGGTGAATTTGCGGCCGCGCGGAAAGCCCTCGCCGTCACCGCCGCCGAAGCCGCCGGGACCGCCGTAGCCACCGAAGCGGCCGCCACGGTCACCGCCGCGTTCGCCACCACGATGATGATGCCGGCCGATGACGTGCCAGAGGGCGTGCAGGGTAAAGCGGTCGGGACGGGCCGAGCCGCGCGCGGTGCCGACGGCGTGGTCCTCGAAGCCGCGGCCGGCGTGGCCGTGACGATGGCCATGAGCGCGGTCGTGGCTGCGGCCGATGGCGCTTTGGCCGTGGCCGTCGTGGCCTTCGCGGTGGTGGCTGCGGCCGATGGCGTGCCACAGTTCGTGCAGCGAGAAGCTGTCGGTGGAAAACATGAGGTCGTCGCTATCGTGGCGATGATGGGAGTGGCGTGAGTGACGCATCCGGGTGCTCCGTTATGTCTTAAGATGTGTCGTAAGATATATATAAAGATAGTTTGTCAAAGAAAAAATGAAGGGTCGGATGATGACTGGCGACTCGGAGGCACTCGCGACCTGCGGCCACGGCCTGATGCCCAATACAAGAGCTTCGACCGTTCCACGGCTGGTCCAGCGAGATATCACTGCGCGGTCTTTAGTTCGGATAACTAAGAAATAGGGTAATGGCACAATCCGGACGTCGTTAAAAAGCCAACACCCGCGACGACACAATTTTGAAATATATTGGTCGGCGAAATTATTTATGCGAGGATCAATACGCGAGAACCGTCGATGTCAAAATTATCTCGCGGGGGGGCTTTATGAATAACGATTCGCTCGTCTGGGCCGGGGTGCCGCACAATAGTGACGGCGTGGTTTTCCAGATCAGGCTTAATCGCGGACTTCAGCGGTTTCATGTACCGCGCGCGGTGCTCGAAGAGGTGTTCGAGCTGGAGCGCCGGGCAATGGACGCGCGGCAATTACAGCTTTTTTATCTGCATATGGATCGCATCCTGGTACGAGCCGGCGCAAAGCGGTCGATTGCCAGCGCGGATACGGTGCCGCTCAAGGCGAGCGATTTCTCCACCCGCAGCGACCGGGACGCAAGGCCCGGTGCCATGGGCGCGGCGATGGCCTAGCTTAAGCGGAAACTTCGCCGGCCTGAGCCGGTTTAAAGATCCTCGGCGGTGATCTGAATACGATTGCCGTTCGACGGAACCGCTTTACGGCCCGCCACTCCCAGCAGTCTCTGCCTTCCGAGCTGGAAGGCGAGGAGCAACTGTTTGGGGCTTTCATTTGCTGCGCCAAGAGATTTGCAGATCACGTCCGGCCTGAGTTCGAACGCGCAATATCCCCAGCCAAAGCCATACGCCGAAAACCACAATCCCGACTCGTTCATCACGAGCGGGGTCGTCAGATTGATATGCACCGGTGCCATACGGATCATCCTGCAGACTGTTGGTCGACGCTTTCCATTGTCCCACAACCCATTGCGATTATCCGTGACGCCGCGGTGCAACGCGGCTTGATGGAGCGCGATGGACCGCGATGAGTGACACGCGGACGCAATGCCTCCGTGTCCGCGCGCCGCCGCTCAACCGGACAAATTACAGGGTGATGTTGATCGTCGTATTGTGTTTGGAAGATGAATTCCCTTGCGAGTTCGCCGTCTGTTGCGCCTGCTGCATTTGCGGCTGTGCCTGCTGCTGTTGCTGCTGAGCCTGGATTTCCTTTTTCATCAGCTCCTTGACTTCATCCTCGACTTTCTGACGCTCCGCCGGCGTCATGTTTTGCAACTGCTGCGGCGTGATGCCGAGCTGCGCGAGGATGGAGGCTTCCATCCGTTGTTGCGGTGTTTCGTTCACGTAGTTGGTCAATTGGCCGAGCAGCGACTGGAAGGTCGGGCCAGTACCGCTGCCGCCGCCGCCGACATTCGACGGCGCGTTATTGGACGTATTGCCGGTGAGCGAGGAAACAGGATTGGATACTTGCATGACGAACGGACTCCTGGAAGGAGGGCGCTGTGTGCCCTGGGAGTCCGTAGTGTGTGGGATGCAGGCCGTTGCCAAATCCCGGAATAGGCGGAGATTTGCCCCCTATTTCGACGATGCGTTGGCGATGCGGCAGCAAAAGCAGTGGATTTGCTGGATCCGGCCATGCGCGGCCGGTCGGGCAAGTGTGTCGAATCGATGACAATCTGGCGAGCACATAGGAAAGAGTGCGGCCCGCATTGATGACATCGACCGCCAGTCCTCGAGCGCCGCACGGTCGCGGCGCCGCGAACTTTCGATTATTTAGCGGTTAACCAGCCGTTTAGGCAACGTCAGCGCGAGCACGCCCACCATCAACATGCTGATGGTGAGTGCGACCACGGCCAACACGGTCGAATGGGTCGCGTCGATGATGCCGCCAATCAGGTACGGACTGACAAACCCGGCGAGATTGCCGACCGAATTGATCACGGCGATTCCTGATGCGGCCGCAGCGCCGGTCAGCATGGCAGTCGGCAAAACCCAGAACTGCGTCATGGTGACAAGCACCGCTGCCGTTGCCACCGTCAGTGCGATCGTGGCGAGCATGGGCTGGTGCATAAATACGGCGCTTGCGATCCAGCCTAGCGCGCCTGCCATGGCCGGAATCGTGATGTGCCAACGCCGTTCGCGGCGTGCATCGGAATGGCGGCTCACTATCAGCATGGCAACCACCGCCACAGCATAGGGCAGGGCGGTAAGCAGTCCTACGCTAAGCGGATTGCTGACACCGGTGTTTTTGATCAGCGTGGGCAAATAGAATCCCACGCCATACAAGCCCATCATGTTGAAGAAATACAGCACACACATCAGCCAGACACGCGGGTTGGCGAAGCCGTCGCGCGCGCGGTGGGACTGGACACCTTTGCTGTCGTCCGCCAGATTGCGTGCGAGCAGCGCCTTTTCGTCGGCAGTGAGCCAGCGTGCCTTCTCGACGCTGTTATCCAGAAAGAGCAGCACGACAAACCCCATCACCAGCGACGGAATCGCTTCTATCAGGAAAAGCCATTGCCAGCCGGCCAGGTGGTGCGCGCCGGAAGCTGAATTCATGATCCAGCCGGATAGCGGCGCGCCCACCAATCCAGCAACGGGAATTCCAGTGATGAATAGCGCCAGCATGTTGGCACGCCTGCGTGCCGGGTACCAGTAAGTCAGATACAGGATCACGCCAGGGAACAGGCCCGCTTCAGCGAGACCCAACACAAAGCGCATCGCGTAGAACATGGCCGGAGTTTTGACGAAGATGGTCGCCGCCGAAACGATCGACCAGGTGATCATCACACGCGCAATCCAGAGTCGCGCGCCTACGCGGTGCAATAGCAAGTTGCTCGGCACCTCGAAAAGGAAGTATCCGAGAAAGAAAATTCCGGCGCCCAGCCCGTACACCGTCTCGCTGAACTTCAGATCCGCGAGCATCTGGATCTTCGCAAACCCGACGTTGACGCGGTCGAGATAGGCAACGACGTAGCACATGAACAGCAACGGCACGATACGTCGCGTCACTTTTTCGTATATCGAATCATCCGCCTCGGCCGAGGGTGCCGCATCTGACGCGAATGCCCCGTTTGTCCCCACCATGCTGTTTCCTTGAAGCGACTATTGCTATTGATCGATAGAGATGCTTCTGGCGAATTGCCGAGGCAAGCACCGCGCTGCAAACGGAGCAGGGTAGCGGCTGGCGAAGCATTGGGAAAGCCACCCGTCACGCAAAACAGTTGTGCGTAAAAGGGTTTGCCTCATTGACCGATTTACTTACCGCGATTGATTTATTTACCGCGACTGAACAATACGCTTCTTTGCGAAGCACGATCCCGGCAATTCGAGCGACCGACCTTTGGCCGCAATGCGAGACGCTCCGTCGGGCTGGAACAACACGTTTTTAGCAATTCAGAATTGCTCAGGGAAAGCATTTGCAACCGCCAGCGCGCCGACGTGGTGCGGAAACCGCCCGTCCGTGTCGGGTGCGAGCCTTCTAAGGCATCTACGTGATTTATGCCGCGCGGGTCGATCGATGGCCAGTTTTTTTAATACCTTCTTACATGAAGTCTCAGGTCTTGATAGAGTAAGTTCTCCATCCAAAAAGAAACGGCCGGAAAAACGGCTTACGGAGACGTCAATGAAGTTTGCACATTTCCTTGCATCGTCAGTTATCCTTACATTATTTTCTGGTTTGGCCGGCATGACATCCGCGTATGCCGCGGCGCCTGTCAAACTGGTCACCGAAGAAGCAATGGTGGCATCGCCGCAGCCGGGCATCCAGATATATGTCCGAAACAAGCATCCGGCCAATCAAACGCATTTTGACGCCGCCCACACGCTGGTGTTCGTCCACGGCGCCACGTATCCCGCCAGCACCGCGTTCGATCTCGAACTGGACGGCATGTCGTGGATGGATTACATGGCGCGGCGTGGCTTCGATGTCTACCTGCTCGATCTTCCCGGCTACGGCCGTTCAACGCGCCCTGCGGCCATGGACCAGCCGGCTGACGCCGGGCAGCCCGTGGAAACGACGGCCCAGGCGGTGCAGGACTACGCGGCTGTCGTCGATTGGGTGCTGGCGCGCCGCCACCTGACGAGGCTGGATGTCATGGGATGGTCGTGGGGCACGACGATTGCCGGCGGTTTCGCGGCCGCGCAACCGGACAAGGTGAACCGCCTCGTGCTTTACGCATCGGTCTGGCTCTCGCATGACACCCCGCCAACGGGCGATGCCGCCAAGCTCGGCGCGTATCGCATGGTCACTGCGGAGATGGCGAAAGAGCGCTGGTACAAAGGCGTGCCCGAGGACAAGCGCTCGGACCTGATTCCGCCCGGCTGGTTCGACAAGTGGCAGCAGGCGACGTGGGCGACGGATCCCAAAGCGGCATCGGCCAACCCGCCGGCCTTGCGCGCACCGAACGGCGTGACGCAGGACATTCGCGGCTACTACATGTCCGGTAAGGCGACCTACGATCCGGGCAAGATCACGGCGCCTACGCTCATGATTCAGGCGCAATGGGATCAGGACACGCCGCCTTACATGTCGCAGGCCTTGTTTCCGCTGCTGACCGGCACGCCGTGGAAGCAATACGATCTGATCGGCGAAGGGACGCACACGGTCATCATGGAGAAGAACCGCTTGCAATTGTTCAACGCGGTGCAAAATTTCCTTGAGGAGCCTGCGCCGCGTTAATGCGGAGATGTTGGCGTTTTCTGCCTCGACGCTCGGGCGAAGGGCTTCCTCAAGGATCAGCCGAGCGGTCGCGCAGGCATGTCTGAGGAAGTGCCTGTCGCCGTGCTGCGGTTATGTAGTCCCGGCGCAGGCCTGATTGTCGGTGTGGCGTTGCCGGTCGACGGCGGTTTTGTCGCTCACTGAGATGCAGGACGGGCAACTTCTACCGTCAAGTGAAGTATTTCGTGAACCGGCGCGAGTCTCTCGCGAATCGTATCTGCCGTAATACCCGCTTTCGTGCTGACACTTACAATGGCCGCCCGCGCTTCGGGTCCGATTTGCCAGACATGTAAATCGGCAATTTGAGCGTCTCCGTGCGATGCCAATATCTCGCATATTTCTTCGGTGACGTGCTCGTCGGTTTTGTCCAAAAGGATCGCGGCCGTGTCGCGCAGGAGGGTCCACGACCATCGGGCGATGACGATTGAACCGACAATACCCATCACCGGATCAAGCCAGACCCAGCCGAGATAACGGCCCGCAAGCAGCGCCACGATTGCCAGCACCGAGGTCAGTGCATCCGCGAGAACATGAACGTAGGCCGACCGCAGATTGTTGTCGCTTCCGTGTGAGTGGTGATCATGTCCGTGATGATGGGCATGGTGTTCATGGCCACCGTGGCTGCCAGAAAGTAGAAAGGCGCTGGCGATGTTCACGGCGAGCCCAACGGCTGCGATGATGGTTGCTTCGCCGAAGACGACCGTGGTTGGACGGAACAGTCTGAGGGCGGATTCGACAGCGATCGCTATCGACACGACGGCCAGGATGAGGGCGGAAGCGAAGCCAGCGAGTTCGCCCACCTTGCCCGTGCCAAAACTGAAGGCCCGATCGTTCGAGTGCCGCTTTGCGTAGGCATATGCCCCTGCGGCAATCCCGAGAGCACCCGCATGCGTCGCCATGTGGAAACCATCGGCGAGTAGCGCCATCGATCCCGTCAGATAGCCGGCTACGATCTCGCCAACCATCATGATGAACGTCAGCGCGACGACCGATTGGGTGCGGCGCGCGTTTTCGTCATGGGTACTACCCAGGAACGAGCCGTTGTGTTTGCAAGGCGAAGTAGAAAGACGGGTGTTCATAGCCACTATTTTGAATAGCGCCGAATAGCTTCGATCAGGGCATCCACACCTCGGCTTCGCTCATCGGCGGTCAGGTCAGGATGCGCAACGTGTTCGCGAGCGTGCGCCTCGATAATTTCGTCCATCAGCCCATTGAGGGCGCCGCGCGTGGCAGCAACGAGGTGAAGAATCTTTTCGCAGTCTGCTTCCGATTCCAATGATCGCTCGACAGCCTGGACCTGGCCGGCAATACGGCGGACCCGTTTCAACAGATCATCTTTCTGGGCTGAGAGGTGAGACATAGGGTACCCCCTATAGGTATATGGCGAATGATATCACGTATGTCGTGACCTGCCGGGCAGGATCTTGGTGATGGCGGCCTGGCGTCGGGAAGGGGTGTTCGAAGCTGTTAAAGATATGGGCAAGTCATGCTAATGGCATGGGGCGGTTGCCGGCCACAATCAGCCATTCGACAATCGCCTCAGAATCGCCGACAATCGGGATATGTCGGCGGGCACGTGGTATTGCGTGCGGCTAGAACGCGATAGCTATTTTTTGTTGTCCTCGCGCCATATTCGTTGCAGAACAGGGGATCCTAATGGATATAATCGAGCATTATCGTGCTCTTTTAAAGAACTCGGACATCGTCATAGAAACGATGGTCGGCGCGACCGGGGCAAATGAGGCGCTAATAACATCCCATAATTATCTCCTCGATTACGATTCGATAAAAATGGCTATTGCGAATCGGCCAGAAGTAGCCGTCCTCGATTCTGCAGTAAAAGAATATCAATTCGCCCTTTTTGCATTAACTTCCGGCCAATATAGGCACGCTTTCGGTGGACTCAGGCTTTTCTTCGAACTCATGCTCGCCACCGTGCAATTTTCGGCGCACGAAATCGACTATCGAATGTGGGCGAAAGATTCGAAAGATATAAACTGGAATGCGTTGAAAGATCCGCAAGGCGGCGTATTTTCGACTAATTTTATTAGGGCGTTTAATCCGGCATTTGCGGACTGTGGCAAGCAATATTTAGCGATTGCTGAGGCTGTATATCGTGAATGTTCGGAGTTTGTGCACGGAAATGCCGGCACTCATGTGATCCTTCCTGCTGACATTGTATTTCAAAAACAAGCTTTTTTTTCTTGGCATGAAAAAGCGGAAACAATGCGATTGGCGATCATTTTTGCCTTCTCCGCTCGCTACCTGAATTACGTTACTAAAGAGGCAACGGATCGAATGGAGCCGATAATTACGGATGCGCTTGGAAATTTGCCGCCGGTTCAGGCAATGTTCTCACAACCAGCGATGGGCTGATTACCATGGCAGACTTTTTCTTTCGAACCGAGGATATCCGGCCTGAAGAGGTGCTTGATTATTTCGTTGAAACCTCGAAAGACCGGCAGATCGTTGACGCGCTGAAAAATAGAAATCCCGTCGTTTTGGTAGGAAGTCGAGGCGTGGGCAAGTCATTCTTGCTTCGAGTGGCACAAAAGGAACTCATGGATGCGTTCGAAGTGGATCGTGTGTTCCCGATCTACATCAGCTTCGTCAGAAGTTCCTTGCTACAGTCGTCGGATCCGGACCAGTTCAAACATTGGATGCTCGCAAGAATTTGCTCGTCGGTGATGAGAGGCCTAGCAAAAGCTGGCCTGCTCGGCGGCATGCCCAAGACAATTGGGCTGCTTGCTGGGGGGGCCGTGACGACGTCGATTGGGCGCACGAAGATTGAGGAAATCGCTGACGCATACGAAGCTTCTTGGAAAACGCCGAAAATCGCAGTGGACGCAGACGATCTTCCTAGTATTGATGACTTCAAGGAAGCGTTAGAAGATTTGGGCGAGGAACTCAATATTTCTCGCTTTGCCCTTCTCTTCGATGAGGCCGCCCACATATTTTTGCCGGAACAACAGCGGCAGTTCTTTACGATGTTTAGAGATCTGCGTTCGCACTGCATTACTTGCAATGCTGCGGTTTATCCGGGCGTAACGACGTTCGGCGAGACTTTTCAACCGGTTCACGACGCGACGATGCTTACCATCGATCGCGACATTCTCGCCGATGACTATGTAGAAAATATGCGGGAAATCGTCCAAAAACAGGCGGATAGCAACCTTCTCGCTCAAATCGCCCAGTATGGAAAAAATTTCTCCACTCTGGCTTACGCTGCGACCGGTAATCCACGTCTGTTGCTGAAAACGATTGCTCAATGTCCAAAAGTCAATTCCCAACAAGTAAACGAGACAATTAGGGAATTTTATCGAACCGATATCTGGGCCGAACACTCGACGCTGTCCGAAAAATATCTAGGGCATAAAGCTTTAATTGATTGGGGTAGAGATTTTATTGAAACCCAAGTGCTTCCAGACATCAAGGCGAAAAATGAACAATATTTGGCTTCCGACAAAGCAACGTCCGCTTTCTTTTGGATTCATAGAGACGCGCCGGAACTGGTAAAAGAAGCTTTGCGAGTCCTTGCATACACTGGCATTGTGGTGGAGCATGCGACCGGCATCAAGGCAAGCCGGGCCGAAATCGGAAAGCGCTACGTGATTAATTTAGGCTGTCTTTTCGCGCTCGAAGTATCTCCGACAAATTCGGCGTTTGAAATTGCGAAGCAATTGACTCCGAAGAGGATGACCGAATATGGGTCGAATGTTCCATCATATAAAAAGCTGACAGATCAGGCAGCGCAAATCACAAACGACGGCATGGAGTTGGCGCTCAATGTTCAACTGAACAGGCCGGCCACAGTACTGGATTTGACGGCATGGCAGTTAGAAAAGTTAGCGGAACTTGGGCTGAAGACTGTGCGCGATGTCTTGAATGCGACGGAGGCGAAGCTTAAAGAAGCAAATTACGTTGGAGATGTGCGTGCGCGCCGAATGCGCAATGCAGCGGTTGCCGCGGTACTCGAGTATCTGTCGGGCTGATAACGAACACAGCCGCCAAACTAAATTGCGAAGGCTGCCAAGCTTCTGGCACAGGCGCGCCGTCAGATCGAACGTCTGTTTGGAGCTTGGCTGGATGACCGAAATGGGTCGCGTACTGACGGTCAATGCCCCAGGGTGATCCGGCATTTCACGCCGACCGTATGAAGCAGTGACCGGCCAACGCAGACATCCATCTGCTTGCGGTGCACGGCTGGTGTTAGGTCCATTACGGCCGTTCGTGTCCGACAGATTGCGACCTCAGCGGGATCCCAATACGCCCGCAGCCAACTGGCGATCTTCGGCCTTGCGGGGAAGTGCCAAGCCAAAATTCACAGGTCCATGTCGGCAGCCGACACTTCGAGCTACCTCGGCATGGCGTACTCTCGCACCCATCATGCCGCGCGAGCGGCCGCTCGCTGCTGCCGCAAGATCCGTACAAGATTCTGCACGGTCGGCGATTTTTCGCGCTGCCGATGAATTAGCGCGATACCCGTAGAAAGCGGTTTTCCCTTCAGCTCGTGATAAGACACGCCTTCGACCTGGATCTGCCGGATCGATGCAGGAACCACTGCCACACCGAACCCAGCCGCGACGAGGTTCGCCGCCGATGAGATCTGTGGCGATTCCATGCTGATCGAGAGAGCAAAACCGGCCTGGCGGCAGGCACCGATGATCGAGTCATGCAGATCCGGGCCGATCGGCCGTGGAAAAAGGATGAACGGATCGTCAGCAAGCTCTGCCAGATCGATGCGCCGTCGCCGGCTCAGGCGATGCTTCGCCGGTAGCACCGCCAACATGTCTTCGTCGGCCAAGGGTTCTACGATCAGATCCCTGCAATTCAGCGGCATGCGTACCAGCGCGGCATCGAGCTGGCGCTCCGCGACCTTGTCGAGCAGCGCCGAACTGTTGCTCTCCTCGCAACTGATCGACACGCGCTCATACGCATGCCGGTACTGTTGCATTGTCGTCGCGACCATCGGGTGAAACACCGTCGAACCTGCAAAACCCAGCGAAAGCCGGCCCGTCGTCCCACGTCCCGCGTTCTGTGCTTCGACGAATGCCTGTTGCGCGTCCTCGACAATGCGTCGCGCGCTCTCACGAAACAGCCGTCCTGCTTCGGTCAATTCGACGCGGCGCGGATGCCGGACGAACAGGGGAGTGCCGATTTCCCGCTCGAGCTTGAGGATCTGCTGGCTTAACGGCGGCTGGGCGATGCCCAGGTGCGTCGCGGCATCCGTGAAATGCAGATGCTCGGCCACGGCGAGGAAGTAGCGTAACTGGCGAAATTCCATATCTTTTTCGTCTCCGAAAAGTGACTTTGAGATATTGGACTAATGAGTGGCCTGATTTTAACCTTGTGTCAACCCGATGCGCTCAAAGGTCACACCTGCCCGGTCGATTGAAGCCGATGCGCGTCCCACTCAATGTTTCTTCAGGAGAATTCAATGTCAGCAACGCGTGCACCGTCGGCAGCCGTGCAGGACAGTATGGCTTCCACTTTGGTGGCGGATCTGCGCAACATCGTCGGCAAGAAGCACACGCTGACCGATGATGGCGCTACCCGCCGCTACCGTACCGGCTTCCGGTTTGGCACCGGTAAGGCGCTCGCAGTGGTCCGCCCCGGCACAATCGTCGAACAATGGAAAGTGCTGCAGGCGTGCATCGCGGCCAATGTGATCGTGATCACGCAAGCCTCGAACACGGGCCTCACCGGCGGCTCGACACCGGACGGCAACGACTATGATCGCGACATCGTGATTGTCAGCACGAGCCGCATGAAGAAGGTGTACGTGATCGACGATGGCAAGCAGGTCGTCTGTCTTCCCGGGGCGACGCTCGACCAGTTGGAGAAGACATTGAAACCCATTGGCCGTGAGCCGCATTCGGTGATCGGCTCGAGTTGTATCGGCGCGTCGGTATTCGGCGGGGTCTGCAACAACTCGGGCGGCGCGCTGGTGCAGCGCGGCCCCGCATATACGGAAATGGCGGTATTCGGGCAGGTGGATGCAGCGGGAAAACTGAATCTCGTCAATCATCTGGGAATCGAACTCGGTGACACGCCCGAGGATATCCTTGGCCGGCTCGAGCGTGGCGAGTTCACCGATGCAGATGTTCGCCACAACGCAGGTGCCGGGTCCGATCATGGCTACGCGACTCATGTTCGTGAGATCGATGCCGATACGCCGGCGCGCTTCAACGCCGATCCGCAGCGCCTCCATGAAGCGTCAGGCTCAGCCGGCAAGATAATGGTGTTTGGCGTGCGGCTCGACACGTTTCCGATTGAACAGAACGCAAAGGTGTTCTACATCGGTACGAACGTACCTGACGAACTTACCGAGATTCGCCGTCACGCGCTGCACGAGTTCAAGCATTTGCCAATCTCGGGCGAATATCTCCATCGCGACGCCTTCGACATCGCTGAGGAGTATGGCAAGGATACTTTCCTCGCGATCAACTACCTCGGCACGTCGCGATTGCCCGCGCTGTTCGGGCTAAAAAGTCGTTTCGATGCCTTGTTCGATCGCCTCGGCTTTCTTCCTTCGCATCTCTCTGATCGCGTTATGCAAGCTGCGAGCCGGCTTTTCCCGAGCCATCTGCCGCCGCGAATGAAACATTATCGTGAAAGGTACGAGCATCACCTGATGCTGAAGGTCTCGTCCGAAAGCGTAGAGGAGACACGAGCCTTCCTCTCAGGGTTCTTCGCAAACGCCACTGGCGGCTATTTCGAATGCACCGACGAAGAAGGCAGGAAAGCGTTCCTGCATCGCTTCGCTGCCGCCGGCGCAGCCGTGCGCTATCGCGCCGTGCATGCCCAGGAAGTGGAGAACATCGTCGCGCTGGATATCGCACTGCGACGCAATGACCGCGACTGGATCGAGACGCTGCCCGCCGAGATCGAAGAAAAGATCGCTATCAAGTTGTACTACGGCCACTTTCTCTGTCACGTGTTCCATCAGGATTACATCGTCAGGAAGGGCAACGACTGCCTTGAAGTCGAACACAGGATGTGGACGCTGCTGGACCGCCGTGGCGCCGAATATCCGGCGGAACATAACGTTGGCCATCTGTACCGCGCGAAGCCCGAACTCGCCGCGTTCTATCAGCGGCTCGATCCCTGCAACTGTTTCAATCCGGGGATCGGACAGACGTCGAAGTTTGCGAAGTATAGGGAAGCGGCGGTCTAGTTGTGGTCTATTGCCGGCCGATAGCGTTCCGTCCGGCCCGCTTCTGTCCTCTGGCCCCGGGGCAACGAAAATGGCGAATTGTTGCTAAGGTGTATGTACAGGCGCTGTGGTCAAGGTGCGGTCGTGGGCGGTTAAGGGATACACCTTGAGATTGGTCGCTAGTCGCCTTCGGGGGCGGGTAGCGACCGCCCGAAGCGGCGCGCACTCAATCTCCCTTCGCTTGAATGGAGATTGTTATGAAATCCGGCAATGCTGTCATTGTCCATCGTGTGCCTTGGAACAAGGGCAAACTCACTGGGCAGAAACCGCCACTAAAGCTCCGAGAAATCTGTCGCGTTGCAGCCAATTCGACGGCATTACGCGGCCGTGATGTCTGGCAGCTTCCAGCTATGGTCGAACCACGGCTGCAGCGGTCCATATAGTCGGAAAATCGTAAACCACGCCTTGCCTGGGAGCGTCTGTACCCAGTTCGTTTCGTGGCCGGCAGGCGGTGTCGGCCCGAAGTACACGTCGACAGACCCGTCCCGGTTCTTTTGCAGGTTTTTCTCGCTCGAAAGACTGGGGAACTGCTGATCCGTCTGCAGCATCGAGCGCGTCTGGGTGTCATACACGACAACCGACCAAAAGTCTTTTACCGGCACATTCGCGGGCACATGCAACACATAGCGGTTTCCGCCATCGAACGGCTTCCCCGCGGCGTCGACATTCGCCGCTGCGTATTGCGAACCGATGCCCGGCATTGCGACCGCCATCGCAGGCGTGTCGACCGTGGCGGCATAGAAGAACATCGTGCGCGCATCAAAATTGCGAGCGCCGTCGTTGAGCCATTGGTAACTACCGCCAATAAACGGTGTCGTCCAGTGTCCGTCGGGGTAGATCAGCGCAGCCGGATTGCGGTTCGCGAAATCGATCGCGCGTGCGGTCGTATTGCCCACGGCCACCGCGTCGGTCAAAATCGTCTTCACGTGGGCGTCGGGGGCGAACGGCTTGCCCTTTACCATGCCGATCGAGGCGAACAGGCCGGTCATGTCTGGGCCATACGATCCGGCGGGTTCCTCCTGCACAATCTGGTTGATCTCGTCGTAGAACTCGATGTTATTTGCGTGGACCGTATTGATTGCTTTGCCCGAAAGATCGATGAACTGCGTCGCGGGCGGATTCGCTACCTGAGCAAGAGGGTACACGCGGAGCCCGGCTTTCAGGCTCGCCACGCCTGGACGTGGGTCGCCGTTCTTCATGAATGCCCGGCCGAAAAGCAGGTTGCCGTAAGTGGAAGACCTCACGATGATGTAGCCGCTCGATGGAAGTGCGCCCGTGTAGCCCGGCGGAACAAAGAGGTACTTGCCGCCTTTACCCTTGTCCGGTCCTGCGTTGCCCATGTCGGTCACGTAGCGGAACCAGAAGTCGTCAACGACGCCGAGAATATCAGGTGGGGTCTCCACGACGACTGGCCCATCCTTCAGGTCCATCCAGTTCCAGAAGTACACAGTTTCCGTGTTCGCCGTGAGAAAGAGCGACTTCGAGTCCATCAGCGACTCGAATACTCCAACCGTGCTGCCCGTCGCACCCACACTGCGCAGGCCGGTGCGGATGGCCACCATCGAAGCGCCCGGAATGCCATTCAGGAATGCTTCCACGCCGCGCATGAAGACGAGGTTGTCGTAAACCTTGTCGGCGGTTTGCGGCGTGGGGACACCATCGAAATAGGACAGCGTGCCGATGCGCGTGTCCACGGAGGCGGGCGTGGTGATCTGCACGGGGATCGGCGTGGTCATCCTGTAGCTCGCGGGCGGCGATGCACTCGTGCACGCGGCGAGCGCGGCAAGCGCGAATACGCTCAGCGCGCGCGTATGCTTCACGGTTTCAGGCATGGATGCTCCGTTCGAATGGATGATCTTCGAGGCTAAGCGCGTCAATCAGGAAAGCGGAACGATGTCGTCCGGCTTCCAGGATTTGTCAAAAAACGGTTTGAGCGGGCCGTAGAGGCGCAGGATCGGGAACCAGCCTTTGCCCGATATCGTGCGAATCCAGTTCTTCGCGTGGCCGGTGGGTGCCTCCGGGCCAAAATAGATGTCCACTGAGCCGTCGGCGTTCACAACCGGTCCCGTGTACTGGCTCACCGTGGGGAACGGCTGGCCATTGTCGAGCATCGAGCGTGTCTGCGCGTCATACACCACGACCGACCAGAAGTTTTTCACGGGCACATTCGGCGGCAGATGCATACGATAATTCTTCGCGCCGTCGAGATACGCGCCGTTTGCGTCGCGCGGCGTCCACGCGTATTGCGAGCCCGCGCCGACGACCTGCGCGACCATCGCGGGCGACATGCCGATGGCGGCATACGCGAAGCCCGCGCGGCGGTCCGTGTTCAGGTAGCCCTGCGGATCCCACGTTGCGCTGCCGCCGATGAATAACCACTCCCAATGGCGATCCGGATAGATGAGCCGCGCCGGGTCCTTCGAAGCAAACGTGTTCTCGCGCGCGATCGCTCCGCCCAGCTTGCCCGCCTCGTCGAGCAACACGCGGCGGTCAGCGTCGGGAGCGAACGGCCTGTCGTGCTCGATGCCAATCTGCGTCAGCATGAACCGGTCGTGCGACGGGACGGCGTTCGTCGGCTCGCTCGCGATGATCGTGGCGAGGTCGTCGAAGTATTGGTAGTCGTCATCGAAGATCGTGTCGATGCGCGTGGTCGATCCGTCCACAGTGGTCGTCTTCGGCGGGTTCGACGCGTTCGCCAGCGGATAAATGCGCGCGGACTTGATGAGTGCCACGGCCCGGTCGGGCTTACCGTCGACGAGGAAGCCGCGTACACCCAACACAACGCGGTATGTGGGCGAGCGTTTGACTATGTAGCCTGGCGGCACGGTGCCGTGCCAGTCAGGTGGCAGGAAGAGGAATTTGCCGCCGCGGCCCTTGTCGTCACCGGTCGGGCCGATGCCAGCCACTTCGCCCTGCCAGAGATCGGAAGCGCCGCCCAGCAGATGTGGCGGCGCCTCTACTACGACCGGACCGTCACGCTTGAGATCGATTGCACACATCGCATAGACGGTTTCCGAATTGCCGGTGAGGAGCAGCGTGCCAGCGTTCATGAGGCTTTCCCACACCACAAGCTGGTTGGGCACAGCCTGGCCAGCGCCCGCCACGCCTTTCCAGACGCGGTACCACGAGACCGCGGGCATCTGGGCGAGATACACCTCAACGGCGCGGTTCAGCACGAGGACGTCATCGAGCTTGCGGCTGGCATCTGCGGTGGGATATCCACCCCGGAAGTCGAAGCTGCCGTAGCGGGTAGCGAGTGTGCCGGTGCCCGCCCAGCCGTGTTCGTCGACCGCGGGGGACTGGGCAAAAGCAGCGGTGCTGAAGATCGCGGAAACTGCGAGCGGAAGGAGCGCGTGCAACTGCGTACGTTTTTGCATCGTCTTGTTATCTCGGATCGCCATTGGGACGCCTGCCAGCACGCAGCCCGTCCGCCACTGCTCCGGGGCTCGCCAATGATTCCGCGCTGAAACCAGACGCCAGAAAACATACGAAACGCCCAGGCAGTATGCCCCTTGGCCCAAGGGGCCGCAAGCGCCTAAGTTTTCGTTCGCGAACTAGCAGACGAGGACCATGCGTCTTGAATCAGATCAATGCGCAACCCGGGTGGAACGCATGTTCCGCCCAGACCGCGATGCATGCGTTAGGGGGCAGTCGAAAGCTGAACACGTGGCATGAGAATCAGGATACGTGGGCCTCTGCGATGAGGAGACGTGGCGGTTGCTAGCAACTTGAACGAAAGCGTTACCGTTGTTCGAATGCTCTCTCGCGTCGACATGTGCCCGAAGAATGGGGCGACTCGCGGCCACTTTGAGACGTTCACCCCGTGCTCCTGAGTGGCCGCTCACAAGATTGCTATGGCCGGTCGAGTCCGCAGGCGCGCCCGGCTACCGGGTGCGAGGCGCTGCAAGTTCGAGCCAGGTCGATACGAAAGCAACAACGGCGCGGCGTCAGAGCGGTCGCATTGAACTCCGTGGCAACTCTCAGCGCCGTGCTAGCGCGAACGAACTACTGGATCGCGGCGGTGGCGCCGATCTTCTGCGCCAGCAACCGCTCGTAAGTGCCGAAGCTCAAGTCCACCTCGTCCTGAGAGACGGCCTTTACCGTCAACACCACCTGTTCTGGGGTGAGGCCGAGGATCGTGGCAAGGGCCGCTTCGATCGGCGCCGCGCACAAGCGGTCTTCGGCGATGGTCGTGCCAACGGCGATGTCATACGCGCCGTCCTGATCGCGAAACACGACTTCCACGAGGCGTGCCCGCGCGCTCATGTTGCTTTCAACGGCCAGCCGCGCGACCTCGGCCACGACGCGCAGCCGTTCGGCTGGAAAGCCGCGAGTCGCGTGCAGCCGGACACGGTGTTTGCCAAGCGTCACCCAGTCGGTATCGAATTCCATATTGGCTCCTTCCAGAACAATCCGCGCGGTGCAAATAAGGGCTCCCGCCGGGTGTTTCAATATATCCGACGGAATATATTGAGGCGCAGTCAATATTCGATCTACCGATATTGAAAGTCCTGGTCACGCACCTATTTTTGGGCCGCAAAGGCGACGCGCGCCGCCCATACAGCGTCTCCAGGAAGTGCGACCGCGTGCGCTTCGTCGGGGCGCGGCAGCAGGTGGACGCCTTTGATCATTTCGCATCACGGGAGATTAAATCATGAGTGACTTCTACTTTAGCAACGACCTGTTTGGGGAACTCGATCGTCTGCAACGGCAGATGTCGGCGCTGTTCGGCAACCTTCCATCGAGCATCCGCTCGAGCCGCACGGACGCATTCCCGCCTCTTAACATCGGCACCACCGACGAGTCCATCGACATCGTTGCATTCGCACCAGGCATCGACCCAGGCACGTTCGAAGTGACCGTCGACAAGGGCACTTTGACCATTGCCGGCGAGCGCAAGGCGCCCGAGTCGGCGGCGGGGAGCGAAACCCGCGCCTACGCCAAGGAGCGTTTTTTTGGCACGTTCCGGCGCGTGATCGAACTGCCGCAAAACGCTGATCCGGACAAGGTCGAAGCGGGCTATTCGAACGGTTGCCTGACCATCCGGATCGGCAAGCGCGAGGCCTCGAAGCCGCGCGCCATCACCATCCAGTGAACGAGGAGGAAGCCATGAACGACACGACTCAAATCGCGCAGCGAGATACCAGCAGTGTGGCCCGTAGTAACCAGGACAACGCCCGCCGTTTAACGCTTACACCGGCCGTCGACATCATCGAGGACAGCCACGGCATCACCCTGTGGGCCGACCTGCCCGGCGTATCGCGCGACAAGCTCGACGTGAAGGTGCACGATGGGCGGTTATATATCGAAGCGGAGGCGGTGGTGCCCACGCCCGGCGATCTGCGGCTGCACCATGCAGAGATTCGCGCGCCGCATTTCGCGCGGGCCTTCACCCTGAGCGAGGATTTCGATACGTCCAGGGTCGACGCCAATCTGCAAGGCGGCGTGCTGAAACTCTGCATCCCGCGTCGCGAAGAAGCGCGTCCGCGCCGCATTGATGTACGGGCGGATTAACGGAATGAAAGGCCGCGGCCGACACGGGTTCCAGACGTGACGCTTGATCTGTCGCTCGACGAGGGCGCCGTCGAACTTGCTGTCGGCCGGTACGATGCAGGCATCCGGCAGGAAGAGTCCATTGAGAAGGACTCGGCCACCGTCAGGCTTACGCCGCCAGTCAGAGGGGCGGTGGTCGGGTCGCCGGACTATTTCGTGCGAACGGGACGACCGCGTAAGCCGGAAGACCTGCCAATGCACGAAGGCATCCTCTATCGCTTCGTGACGTCGGGCCAGATAGCGAACCGAAGCAGTCAGCGGTTCAGCGTGCGGCCACCGTCGACGACCATTTCGGAGCCGACCGTCCACTTCGACTCGTCGGACGCGAGATAAACCACGGCCTTCGCGACCTCTTCCGGCTTGCCGAAGCGACCATACGGAATGGTTGCGACAATGTCCTTGTTGACCTGCTCGCGATACGCATCGGGAATGCCGAGCTTGTCGTAAAGCGGCGTGTCGATCGGGCCCGGGCTGACCGCGTTGACGCGGATGCCGCGCTCGATCAGTTCGCCCGACAGCGTCTTCGACAGATTCAGTAAGGCTGCCTTGGTCGCCGCGTACACCGACGAGCGCGCCGCGCCCACGTGCGCGTTGATCGAGGTGTTGAGCACAATCGACGCCGGATTCGCGAATACCGGCAGCAACGCCTGGATCAAGAAGTACGGCCCCTTGACGTTGATATCGAACGAGCGGTCAAACATCTGTTCCGTCCACCCCTCGATCGGCACCCAGACGGATATCCCCGCGTTGAGAAACGCTGCGTCGAGTCGTCCGTAGTGGTCGACGACGGCCTGCGCAAGACGCTGCTGCTCAACGACGCTCCCCGAATCTGCGCGTAACACGAGTACGTCCTTGCCAAGTTCGATCTGTGCTTTGGCGATGCGGTCGGGATCGTTGCCGGTCACGACGACGCGCGCGCCTTCGGCGAGAAACTGTTTGGCCGTTTCGAGCCCGATACCGCTGGTGCCGCCGGTGATGAGCGTGCGCTTTCCTTGCAAACGTGACATGGATGTTCTCCTTTAAGGGTGACAGTGCAAGACGGACGGAAACGCCGCCCATCTGCTGCCTCGAAGAATGAACTCATGCCGGCAGAGCGATAAGATGGTCCATTCGTATATATTTCATGCTCCAACGGCATGAATGGAGATTGAAATGGACCGTTTCCTGGTCATGAACTGCTTTGCCCGAACGGTGGAGATGGGAAGTTTTTCGGCTGCCGGACGTGACCTGGGGCTCGGTCAGCCTAACGTGAGCCGTTACGTTGCCGCGCTGGAAGAGCATCTGCAAGCCCGGTTGTTGCATCGGTCCACGCGCAGGTTGTCGCTCACGCCGGAGGGCGAGCGCTACTACGCTGAAGTCAGGCGCATTCTCGATGCTGTCAACGAGGCCGATTCTGCGGTTCGCGCTCAAGTCGCGCCGACGGGCTTGCTGCGGGTCGCTTGCCCGAGCGCGCTGGCGCACACGTTTGTTATGCCGACGATTCCTGATTTTCTCGCGCGTTATCCTGGGCTGGAACTCGATCTGCAAATCGGCGATGGGTATGTCAATCTGATCGACGAGGGTGCCGAACTCGCGATCCGCATTGGACACCTCGAAGACAGCACATTGCGTGCGCGGCGCATCGGACTCTTCGAGCGGGTCTGCGTGGCAAGCCTCAGCTATCTTGCCAAACGCGGCACGCCGCAAGTGCCCGACGACCTGAGTGAGCATGATTGCATCGTCTATACGTTGCTGTCGTCGGGCAACACATGGCACTTCCTGAATCGCCAGGAGCCGGTGTCTGGGCGGCTGCGCGTCAATTCTCCCCAAGCCGTCCAGCAGGCTGTGAGTTCGGGCATTGGCATCGCGCACGGACCGCGTTGGCTATTCGATGACGGACTAAAAAGTGGCAACCTTGTATTGCTGTTGAGCGAACATACTGCGGCGCCGGTACCGATCCAGATTCTATATGCGGCGAACCGTCTGCTCCCGAAGCGGGCCATCGCATTCATGGACTTCATTGCACATGCGTTTTCCAGCGTTCCAGCGCTTAATGTGCGTGAACGGGAACGTTCGCAGTAGCCCGGATTTTTTTGTACCGGGCATTCCAATGTCCGGTGTGCGCGGGAAGCGGTCTTGGGCGGATAGGTGTGCGAACGGCGGCTCGGGGTCGAACTCGGTCCGCGTCAAACTTCCGAGTGCGGCCAGGAAGATGCAGTCGACGTCCCGCGCAAAACCGTTGACAATCGCCTCATCGATCTGGTGATGATGACGACATCCAGGATGGTGAAACATGGTTGCGATCTTCAAGGACGAGCTTCACGAACAACTCGGGACCTGGCCGCTCGGCTACATTCCTTACGGGGGCGCCGATTACGGAGAGATCGAGGCAATCGCGCGGGCGGTTGGTGACGGAGGCGATACCGTCTTTCACGACACCTGGACAGCGGCTGCTGATCGTATGATGATTGACGGTCAACAAGCCGAAGCCAAGGGACATCTGACGAGCGCGCGCGAGAGTTTTCTGAGAGCTGCGTGCTTTTATGGAAAATCCTTTCATCCATTGTTTGGGAAACCGGTCGATCCTCGCGTTAGGGCAGGATCGCAAAAGCAGATCGCGGCGTTCGAGCGTGGACTAGCGTTGAGCGAGCCGGCTATTGCGCGACAATATATTCAGTTCGAAGGATCCTCGCTACTCGCCTATGTCATCCCTGCGCAAGGTCGCGCTGACGAAGTTAGGCCACTCCTGATCTTCAACAATGGGTACGACGGTACGATTACCGATCTTTTCTTTGCATCGGCGGTCGCCGCATCGCGGCGAGGCTACCACTCATTGATCTTTGACGGTCCCGGGCAGGGTACGAGTCTGGTTGAGCACGGCCTCACGCTCAGGCCGGACTGGGAAACGGTGATTGGGGCAGTCGTGGATTTCGCGCAAACGTTGTCGAACGTCGACCCACTCAAGATCGCGTTGTGCGGATGGAGTTTGGGCGGCTACCTGGCGCCACGTGCGGCGTCCGGCGAACATCGTCTCGCGGCGTGTGTCGCGGACCCCGCGCTGTCTTCCGTGGCGGATGGGTTTCGTGCGTATGTGATGAAGCTCGGCGCAACCCGCGATGAAGCGGCAAACCTCGGTGCGATGCCGGCGGCACTCATGGAGCGCCTGGCGCAGATTGTGGCGAACGACCGGAAACTGACCTGGAGTGTCGTGAAACGCGGCTACTGGGTAAATGGTGCCGCGACACTGCGCGAGTACCTCGCGTCTGTCGAACGCTACACGATGGATGGGCGTATCGCAGAGATCCAGTGTCCAACATTGTTTACGCTGGCCGAAAACGACATGCTTGCCGGTGGAACGCAAAATTTCTTCGATGCATTACGTTGCCCAAAGACCTTGATTCGGTTTGGCAGCAATCAGGGAGCCGGCGAGCATTGCGAGATGCGCAACCGCTCCCTGGTCAATCGGCGTGTGTTGGACTGGATGGATGAGGTTCTGGTTTAGGACTCTTGGGCGGCGAGTGTCCCTTCCCAGTCATTGAAAATGTCCGTTGTGGGCCGGTCGATATGCGTCGGTCGACGTCCGTCCCAATGTGGCCAGGAACGGCCGTTCGACTCAAACCAATAAACGACTGATTTTGAACTGGGAGCGGACATCAAGTTACGTGTCTGTGCGCGCGACGATTGCGCTTTGTATATCATCGCTTCGCATGACGAGAGATGCTCTGTCCAGGCGGGTATATAAAATGGCATAGCTTATTTTCTGCAGAGACGGGTATGCCCATCGAACGTTTGCCTTCGCGTCCCATCGAGCCGCGAACGGACACAGACATGCAGTTGCACCCTCAAACGCCTGATCGCGCTGCCGCATCGTCCGCGAGTCCCACACGACCAGCCCAATTCGACGGACTACCCTCGCGCTCCGGGACGGCAACCCGCTCGTCATTCAGTGCATCCAGGAAAGCGACCACACTACCGATGTCATCAACTGCGGCGCCAGGATCGTCCCCCTCAGTGACCCAATCGCCATCTACCAGGTTGGCAGGACCCTCGGCCATGCGGTCGAGATCACCGACCCTTGCGGCAGGGTCGTCAAATGCATTACCGAAAGCACCGACGGTGGCACCGAAAGCCAGGGGGGCCGCCGATATGGACAAAAAATTCAGAAACAGTGTAGTGGACGCGGTCCAGCAGGGCGGCTTGAGCGACTGGAAGGCTGGCGAAGGCGCGGCGAGCATTCGTGTGGAGCCTGACAACGTGCCTGCTTGGGAGCACTCGAAGTTGGACGGTGAAAGCCAGCGTACATCCACGCGCCTCGCTTCCTTCGTGCTGGGCACAAATCCCGAACTGCATAAGAAAGGGACTGAGCTGCAGGCGGTCGCGTCGAGTCAGCATGGACGTATCGTCGCTTCCATGAACAACCAGGCAGCGAACGCGAAGCTGGCGACGCGCTATCCGGACACGACAGCGCTCAAGAACGATCTCGGAAAATACATCGCCACGCAGCTGAAGACGCCGCCCGCGCAAGGTAGCTCAGCGCAGCACAATGAAAACGACCAGTTGCGTCGGGCGCAAGAGTTGTATTCGTGGCTCGACAAGAATCCGGGCGCGAAGTTTACGGTCACCGAGAACGAGGAAGCCCGGCACGCAGAAGTCAGCGTTCGCCTAACGATAGACGCTCAATATCCGGACATGAGGTCGGAGGGACGCGCGGCCGGCTCAAAGCCGCCGTGCACCGGATGTGTGCTGTGGTTTAACGAACGTGGGGAGTTGAGCGAATACCGGGACGATCAAGGGCGCGTGCCCGCCGGTCCGTTGTTCATGACGCCAAAAAGCGGGATGCGAACGCAATTCGAAGCCGCTAAAGTGAAACCCGACAAGGCCAATCGGTTGTCGAACCAGGACATCGACAAAGTGGCGCGGACCGTTCAAACGCAGGTGTCAAAAGTAGCGACTCAGATACACCCGGTGAGTAGCGGAAACATCCACAACATTCCGCGCTCTCCAACCGATGACGATCCGACCACGCCGGACTACGAACGGGCATTCGAATTCGGTAATAAACTGCCCGATTAGTTGGCAAGACGCGGATTGAAATGAAGAAACATCCGTATATTTCAATGGATCAGCAATCTACCTTTGCATTTGGAATCCAGCGCACGGCATTGGCAAGGCGATGTAATTCATTGCTTTTACGGAGGGCTTTTCGCCCCTCACTCTGACCTGCCTGATTTCTTGGGACCGGCTCAGTCTTGGATAACGGCCTCGACTGCTTCAGTTGAACAATACCGCTGCTTACAAAACGACCGCTTTGGAGCAAGGTGGTGGCATTCGCAGAAACCAGCCGTACGGCAGAAACGGGTCGAGCTGAGCCGGCTGCATAGGCAAGTCGCCTCGGGGCGACGTGCGGCTTCCGTCGTCGGCACAGTTGGCCAATCCCGGCCCTTGGCGTGCATCGTGCGGCGGACACTCGAACGTCGGCTCCGCCCCAGAAACCTGACCACCACTGCGCCTATCTCCTCGTCTGCCCTACGGCTAGCTCATGGTCTCTCTTGGCGAATAGGTATGGAAGACTTCAGGAAGAATGGGCCGCTGCCGCGCGCGCCAATCGCAATCCGATACCAAATTGCACAAGACCGTGCAATCTTCAACTGACTCCGATTCCGTATGCTGGGTGTGCTGTGACCACCGTCGCCGCATGCCAGGGCAGCGCCGGGCGAAACCGCTTGTCCATACCCTGCACACGGGTGTTCGCCTGACCGCCAGGGCCTCAGGAACGCTGCTCTCTCTTAACGTTGGAGAAACCGTATGGCCGATTACAAAATCAACATTCTCGTCATTGGTGCATTTGCCACCGCCCTGGCCGCAATTTCGGCCACACCTGCGAGTGCGCAGGAGTTCACCGAAGCACAGAAGAAAATTCAGGCCGAGCATACCGCGCTGGTGAAATCCGGCAAGGTCGAGCCCTGTTTCGGCACCGCGCTCAAAGGGCAGAACGACTGCTACGCGGGTGCAGGCACAACCTGCGCCGGCACGAGCACGACCGACTATCAGGGCAACGCCTTCAAGCTGGTCACCAAGGGAACCTGCACCACCATTTCCACGCCGAACGGACCCGGCAGCCTGACGCCCAAGGCCTGAGCCCGATCAGTGACCGATCCGCGGCCGGGCACACTTCGAGCCCGGCCCCGCAGTTCCAATTGCAACAACGGCTGGCCATGTCAGAGTCAACCCCCCTCGATGCCCCACGGAGTAATTACATAGCAGTCTTGAGAAGGCGCCGCGCAGTACGGGTGACCGGCATCGTCACCGTCCCGGTGTGGCTGGAGACAGGTTGTACGCATTCGCCGTCGGTGAGCGTGCTGGGCGCCTACTTTCCGGACTGGCTGTTCTGCATTGTCACGGGTGTTGTGCTGACCGTTGCCGTCCATCAGGTTCTCGTCCGCTTGCCTGGCAGCCGCCGCTTCGGACCTTCCGCGGTGGTGTATCCCACACTCGTTACTCTTCTGGCACTGCTTGCCTGGTTAATCTTTTTTCAGCAATGAGCTTGAGCACGGGGACACCATGACGACGCCGGCAACCAGCAAGGCATCGCCCAAAAAATACCTGGTCATCGCGTTTGTTGCGGTGACTGTGCTGCTGCTTCTGTTCGTAATCCATCTTGTCGATCGCGAGCCGCGTACCGATGACGCATACGTCTATGCCGACACAATCGATGTTGTTCCAGAGGTGAGCGGGCGCATTACCGAATTGGCCGTTCGTGACAATCAGGCGGTCAGGCAGGGCGATCTGCTGTTCCAGATCGATCCGCGTCCCTACCAGGACGCACTGGTACGCGCGAAGGCAAGTCTTGCTGCGCTCGACAAGCAGATCGCGCTGACCCAGCGTACCGTCGACGCGCAGCAATACAACGCGCAGTCCGCGCGTGCAGCCGTCGAACGCGCGCGGGCCACTGCGGCCCAGGCGGCGGATACGCTGCATCGCACCGCGCCGTTGTTATCGCAAGGGTATGTGTCGGCGCAAGAGGTTGATCTCGCCCGTACCGCGCAGCGTGCGACGCAGGCCGAGCTCGCTGCCGCCGAGTTGCAGGCGCGGCAGGCTGCGGCGGCGGTCAGCGGCGTCGATGCGCTCGTTGCGCAGCGAGCGGTGGTCGAGGCGGAGATCGCCACCGCCGAGCTGAACCTGGAATTCGCGACGGTACGTGCGCCATTCGACGGTCGGGTTGTCTCGCTCAAGACGTCGACCGGACAATTCGCGTCTGCGCTCAAGCCGGTGTTCACGCTGATCGATACGCGTCAATGGTACGTGGTCGCGAATTTTCGCGAGACCGAGTTGAAGGGTATCCGCGTCGGGACGCCGGCTACCGTCTACCTGTTGAGCGACACCGGCCAGCGCTTTCGCGGTACGGTCGATTCGATCAGTTACGGCGTACTACCGAACGAAGGCGGTATCGCGTTGCCAGGAGGCTTGCCGCACATCGAGCGCACGCTCAACTGGGTCCACGTCTCGCAGCGTTTTCCAGTCAAGATTCGCGTCGGGAGCCCGAATCCGGAGTTGTTCCGCGTCGGCACCTCCGCGGTCGCTGTCCTGTATCCCGGGCGCGGCAGCGATGCCAATCACCGTTGAGGAGCGCACATGAGTTTCGCGGACATGCTGCCGCAGACACTGCGCGATGCGGGCGCCTTCCTGCGTGTCGAACTCGCGCCGTTTCCGGGTCGTGTCAACGTCATGCTGCGCGCTTTGCTGACCAGCGCGATCGTGATCGTCACGTCGCTGGCGCTCGAGGTTCCGGAACTCCCTCTGTCGCTTCTCGTGGTGTTCTACGTCACGCAGTCGAATGTGGTGATCACGCGGCTTGTCGGCCTGATGTTCATCGTCGGGTCGACGCTTGCAATCGGCAGTTCTATCCTGCTGCTGAAGTTCACATTCGATTATCCGTTGATCCGCATTGTCGTGGCCAGCGCGCTGTTTTTCGGCAGCGTCTATCTGATGCGCGTCCTGAAGATCGGCATTGTGTTCTTCATCGTTGCGATCGTGATCATCTACGTGCAGACCTTCGTCGACCAGACCGATCAGGCCGAATTGCTGATCCGCGCTGTGCTGTGGGTGTGGGTCGCGGTGAATTATCCGATCGCGTTGACACTCGTGATCAACTCGCTGCTCTTGCCCGCGGAGCCGCAGGGCCAATTGAAAGCGGAGCTTGAGCGGCAATTGATGGCCGCGGATGCGCATCTGACGTATCTGATCGACGGCGCTCCGGTGCCCGCGCCGATCACGCTCCCCGACGTCCAGAAAGGCGCGCTGACGCTGCAAAAGCTGCTCAAATTCGCCACCATGCGCGATGCTCACTACCGCGACACGCAAGCCTGGC
The DNA here is from genome assembly GCF_900996235.1 of Paraburkholderia sp. BCC1885. GTDB lineage: Bacteria > Pseudomonadota > Gammaproteobacteria > Burkholderiales > Burkholderiaceae > Paraburkholderia. Next base: position 33,382 of record NZ_CAAJGM010000011.1, on the reverse strand, counting down.
ATCTTGCGTCGATCGCCACCGTGACGCGCCTCTATCTGGGTGCGAGGGAACTGTCGGCCAGCGTACAGCGGCCGACAGCGGTGCAGCGTTCGGTGCTCGATGAGTTACGGCTGAACTGCCGTGCGCTCGCTACCGCGCTTGGCGCTGATGAGCCTTATCGCATCGGACGCGTGGCCATATCAGGCGCAACGGCCGCTATGGATATTCCGGACACCGCGGTCGAAATGCAGCGGGCGCTCCACGCGTTAAGCGATTTCGGCAGACGCGGCGAATCGACCGGCAAGCCTTCCGCCGAAGAGCCAATGGTCGTGCAGGATGCGTGGACCAACCCGGCATACGCGCGCTTTTCGCTGAAGACGCTGCTTGCGGTGCTCGTCTCATACGTCTTCTATAACGCGACCGACTGGCAAGGTGTCCATACGATCATGCTGACCTGCCTGATCGTCGCGCTACCGAGTCTGGGCGCGTCGGCGCAACGTGCGCTTCTGCGTGTGGCCGGTGCGCTCGGAGGCAGCGCGCTTGCGCTATTCGTGATCGTGTTTGCGATCCCCCAGCTCGACAGTGTCGTCGGCCTGTTGCTGATGGCATTACCGGTCGCCGCGTTTGCTGCGTGGCTCGCAGCCGGATCGGAGCGCGTCAGCTACGCCGGTGTGCAACTGCTATTCACGTTCTCGCTGGCGGTGCTGAGCCAGTTCGGACCCACCACCAACCTCACCGACATCCGCGATCGCATGGTTGGGATTCTGCTGGGCGTCGGTGTGGCGACTGTCATCCAGTTGTCGTTCTGGCGAGAGGGCGACGGCGATGCGCTGCGCCTGAAGCTGGTATCGATGCTGCGACCTGTCTCCGCCCTGTTGCGTTTCCCTGTGAGCGGCACGGCCGAGACCGGTCAGGTGTCCTATGCGCAGCAGCAGTTGCAGGCCTGGGCCGTGCTGGGTGACTGCGAGGCGATCCTCGCGCGGGTCGCGCTCGAGCCAAACTGGCAGGAAGGGGAGGAGGCATCTCTGACGATGAAGGCACAGGCGGTCCTGGCCCAAGGCCGCGAGATCATGCTAGCCGGCGACGCGCTGCGCCAGGCGCTCGATGCGTGCGACGCGCGGGTACCCCTGGAAGTCCTCACCGCGGTACGCGTCGTCGAGGAACAGGTGGCCGCGTGCCTCGACCTCTACGCGAACGAATTGTCAGTCAACCCGCCCGTGGCTCGCAGACCGCGCCGCATCGAAGTCCCCCTAAAGCCCGACGACTCGCCCGATGCGTCGCTTTGGGCGGGCGCCCGTCGTCTGGCGGGCGAGGTGGCCGGACTGCCGGACTGGGATCTTGCGATGCCTAGCTCCGGTGTCCTGCACAGGTTGCCCGAACATGACTAGACGAAATCATCTCCACTGGCGTCCATTGCGGGGTGGCGGCATGCTGCTCGCCGGGTTCGTTTGCGTAATGGCTGGCTGCGCGGTCATCCACCACGATAGCGCGCCGTATACGACGATCGCGCCCGAAGACATTCGTCTTGCCGACGACATTCACCTCGCGCGCGATGGCTGGCCTTCTGCGAACTGGTGGACCGGCTACGGCGATGCGCAACTCGACGCGCTGGTGGACCGCGCGCTCGCCAACGCACCGACAATGGTGATCGCGCGCACTCGCGTAGCGCAGGCCAGATCGGACGTCGAACTCGTCAAGGCTGGCTCCAACCTGCAGGTTGTCGCGCTTGGGGCGATCGACCGCGAGCATGTGTCGTCGAACGGCTTTCTTGGACCGTATGCACTGAACGACCCGGCGCTAGGCTTCTCGGGCCCGTGGTACACGGAGGGGATCGTTGGGCTCGGCGCGAGCCTGAACATCGACATCTGGGGGAAGCAGCGAGCACAGGTCGCGGCCTCGCTTGGTGTGCAGAATGCACGGCTTGCCGAAACATCGGCGGTCGAACTCGAGATTTCGGCCGACGTGGCGCAGCTTTACTACGGAATCCAGACCACCTATCAGTTGATTGACCTCCTCGGACAATCACAGCAGGTTGCCGCGTTCGCGATCGATGCGCATGAGGCGCGGGCCGCGCGCGGCCTCGAGTCGCACACGTTCGTCGAAGATGCGCGAGCGAGGCAGTTAGCCGCGCAGCGGCGGATCGTCGAGGCGCGGGCGCAGGTTACGCAACTGCGCGAATCGCTGCGCGCGCTGATCGGGGCCGGCGCGGACAACCTGCCCGAGATCAAGCCTGTACCGCTGCCTGCCTCGCGCGCCGCCTTGCCGTCGACGCTGTCGTACGACCTGCTCGCGCGCCGGCCCGATCTGCAGGCGATGCGCTGGTATGTGCAGGCGTCGTTCGACCGGATCGACGCAGCGAAGGCCGCGTTTTATCCGAGCTTCGACATCAAGACGTTCTTCGGTGTCGACGCGCTGCACCTGGCCGATCTGTTCACGCATGCGAGCCAACAGTTCAATCTTATTCCCGGCGCATATCTGCCGATTTTCGATGGTGGCCGCCTGAACGCGAATCTCGGTGGTGCACGCACGGCCAGCAACCTGTTGATCGAGCAATACGACCAGGCGGTACTCGACGCGGTGCGCGACGTCGCCAGGACCGGCAGCCGTCTGCAGGACCTCGATACGGAAGCGCAGTTGCAAACGGACAAGGTTCGGGCGGTCACGTTTGCGCGCGACAGTGCCGAAACCCACTATCAGCATGGGCTTGCCGACAGACTGACCGCGATGGAGGCGCGCGAGCCAGTGATCACCGAGCAGGTCACGCTGCTCGAGATCGACGGACAGCGTCTTGGCGAGGACATTGCGTTGACGAAGGCACTCGGCGGCGGGTATCGGGCCGGCTCACCGGTCGAATTAAAGCCGCGCTGACCCCGGCGCGATGGTGGAATTCAACGCGACGGTCTCATTGTCCGAGGTCTCTTATCTGTGACACAATAGAATTATGAGATAGCTGTTGATGTCGGAAAACAGGAGTTCGGTGTGGTTACATGGGAGGCACGGATGGTCACCCGCTTCGCATCACACAGGGCCATGGGGCAATGGCCGGTCCCCGGGAATACAGGCTATCTGCGATGGAAACTGTTCTCCGGGCGGACCACGGCATTGGCGGGTTGTCCGTGAATGACATCATGGCTGAGAGCGGCCTGCATTCCTCATACCGTAACAAACTGATCTCGATCGACGAGATTCTGAACGCACGTCCCCAGCAGCCTATCGCCACGACCCGCGCGCGCGGGTGGACTGGCGTGACGGTCGACCTCCACCGCCCCTACTTAGGTTGTGCGGAAAGCTACGCGGGTCTCGACCATCACCTGGTCTGCTATTGCCCCTCGGGAAGCGCCAAACTGGTCCAGAGCCGGGCCGGCGCCGTTCATACGGGCGTCATCACGGCCGGTACCTCCTATATCATGCCCGCGGGCCACGACTCGGCGTGGGAGGGTGATTCCGGATTATCCGCACGGTTGCGCATTCCTACATCGCTTATAAATTCGGCAGCGGAGCAACTCGGTCGCCGAACAGGTCACGTGGAAATCCGCAATGTCTTCCAGGTGCGCGATTCGGTGATCGAGCGCCTCGCGCAGACGCTACTTCTGGAAATGGACCGGAAGGCGCATCCTGTCCAGACGCTGATCGTCGATGCGGTATCGACAGCGCTGGTCGCTCATATGCTGCGGAGCTACAACGCGTTCGAGGTTGTGGAGTGTACGAACGAGCGTTCGCTCGGCAAGGTTGAAATTGCGCGATTGACCGAATTTATCGAAGACAATCTCGATCGGACCATCAGCCTCGAAGACCTGGCGTCGGTAGTGAACGTCAGCCGGTTTCATTTCAGCCGTCTGTTCAAGCGCAGTATCGGTAGCACTGCTATCAGCTTCGTAGAGCAATGCCGGATTCGCCGGGCGCAGGCGCTGATTACCGACACGGATCTGCCGCTGGCGGAAATCGCATTGACGGTAGGCTTTGTCGACCAAAGCCATTTCACACGACGGTTTCATCGCCATGTCGGGTGCACGCCGGCGGTGTTCGCGCGCGAGCAGGGGCGGCGGCGCTCGGGGTTACGATCGGCGCAGTCGAACGGTCAGGGCCAGCGGTAGCTGTTTGCGCAGTTCCCCGCGCGAACCGGATCACCGCGCCGACTTCAGGATCACCGTCAGGGATCTGACGCCTTGCGCTCCATGAATCAATACCCCCTCGATATCGGCCGTTGCGGACGGTCCTGTGTGAAAACTGGCGTAACGGTGCCGGTGGAATTCCGTGCGGCGAATTCAGGTTCCGGATTTCGCTCGCTCCAGACGGTTTCTTGCTGCTGTTTGTCGCGCCCTTGCTGTTTCTCGATGGTCGGCGCATTGCGAAGGAAGGTCGATGAACTGTATCGCGTCGCCGAGTCGGTCAAGCTGACGGACGAACGGGTTCGCGATCCGGTTCGGGAGGTCGATCTGCAGGAGTCGCGGTTTAGCTTTCGCGGCTCATGAAGCTGACGGCTGGGTTTTGATGCCCAGTACGTCGAGTAGTTCGATCGCCGGAGGGGCCGCAAGCAGTTCGCCGGCATGCTTCATGAGTGCCTGTCCGATTGGACCGTCGAGGTGTGCCTTCCGGTCGGCCTCGCTGGCGAACGCGTCGAAGATGCCAAACGTGGAAGGCGTCAGGCGCAACGCGAACCAGATTGGCGTGGTCGTTTCCTGATTCGCCATATCGAGGGCTGTTGCAAGAAACGCTGCCACGGCCTCTTCTTTTCCCGGCTTCGCTTCGAGTCGTGCATAAAGTGCATATTGAATCATCTTCGTTCTCCTGGGTTTTCGTGGCGATTTCCACGATGTTCACTACGGCAAAACCGTGATGCGTCGTCAGATAGCGGTAAGGCTTGCCCTGGCGGCTCATTGATGTCGCGCGTTACGCGTGCATCATCCACCCACCGGCGGCCATTGCCGCCTGACGCAGTGCCTCCGACCACACCGGGTAAGGGTGACAGATGCGGGCAAAGTCTTCGCAGATCATGGAGGCCTCCATCGCGATGGCCACTTGCGAAATCAGATCGGCCGCTCCCGGGCCGATGAGATGGGCTCCGGCGATAAGATTAGTATGAGCGTCGATCACGAGCTTCACAAAGCCTTCCGGGTTGCTGCTGATTACGGCGCGTGCGTTGGCGGCGAGCGGACAGTAGCCGACTCTATAAGCCGTCCCGGTTGCCCGAAGGTCATCTTCGGTTTTCCCGATTACGGCGATCTCGGGATTGGTGTAAAGGACGTAGGGAATGGACGAATAGTTGACGAAGCCCGGCAAGCCGGCTATCCGTTCGGCGCAGGCTATCGCTTCTTCCTCAGCTTTGGACATCAGCATCGGGCCGGTTGCGGCGTCGCCGACCGCCCATATTCCAGGGCCATGTGCCGGTGTCGCGTGCTGAGGCAATGCGCCTTCCGGGCCGGCCTGAATGCCGACGCTCGCAAGATTCAGCCCCGCCGTTGATGGCCGGCGGCCGATGGCGACGAGCACGATGTCTGCGTCGAGCGTGCAGACTGGGTCGGACTCCGCAGTGCGCAGCCGTACCGAAACACCGTCGGAGTGCTTATCGATGCCGACCACATCGGTCGATAACCTGATGTCGATGCCCTGTCGTTTAAGCGACCGCTCCAGCGCGGTCGTGACGTCGCGGTCGAGCCAGTGGCATATGCGGTCGTGGTGCTCGACGAGAGATACGCGTGAGCCAAGGCGACGCCAGATCGAGGCGAGTTCGACGCCAACAGCACCGGCGCCGACGATCGCCAGATGCCGTGGTATCCGGTCGAGCGACAACGCGTCGGCCGAATCGAGAATTTGCGTGTGATCGAAAGCGGCAAACGGCAGCGGGACCGGTTCAGAGCCGGTAGCAATAACGATGGCTGTTCCCGAGAGCGTTTGCTGCGCGCCATTGGCTTTCCCTACGACGACCTGTCCTGCTGCGGCAAGCACCGCGTTTCCATAGATGAGCGTGACTCCCTGCTTGCGCAACAGTTTGTGAACGCCTTTCGACATTTTCTCGACGGTTGCGGCCTTATAGACCATCATCTGCGCCAGGTTGAGTGTGGGTGCGCAGTGGACGCCGAGTGCGAGGTTTTTTCCCTTGCTGGCCAGGTCATATATTTCCGAGGTGTGGAGCAACAGCCGCGACGGAATGCAGCCCGTCCGGATGCCTGTTCCGCCGACATTCGACGCACGTTCGACACAGGCGACGGACATGCCAAGCTGGCCTGCTCGAACGGCGGTGTTGTAACCGCCCGCGCCGCATCCAATGACGATGACGTCGTAATGGTTCATCAGCCTTGCGCCCTGAACGAGGGAAAGCGGCTTCGCTGCCAAACGTGATACAGGGGCCGGTTTTCTCGCCCTGTATCGTGTCTTGCCGCTATTTCGACCGGACATATTGGCGTGATAGCATCTCGGCTCGAATTTGGCCCTCCGACATGTCCACGATTTATCAAACTGCCGACAAGCCTGTCACTATCGATGAAATCCTGGGTGTCTTGTCGCATCGTCCTACCGCGACGACCCGTGAGCGTGAATGGCCAGGCGTTACGGTAGACATGTACGCGCCGCTGCCCAATGTATCCGAGAGATATCCTCCGCTCGATCATCATCTGATCTGCTATTGCCCCTCGGGTAGCGCTCGCCTCGTTCAGGGCCGGGATGGGATTGTTCACGAAAGTCTTATCTCCACAGGCGTTTCAATGCTCATGCCGGCCGGGTACGACTCGCTTTGGGAAGGGAGTGCATCGGCGACAGCGAGGTTGCGCATTCCCACCGCTCTTATCGATTCCGCTGTCGAGCAAATAGGACAACGCAGCACTTCGCAGATCGAGATCCGGAATGTGTTCGAGACGCGAGACCCCGTCATCGAGAACGTCGCGCAAGTCCTGATCGGTGAACTCGATCGCAAGCCGCACCCCACGCAAACGCTGATCGTCGATCAGATGTCCTTCGCATTGGCCGCGCATCTGCTGCGCAGTTACAACGGCTTTGACCCTGTTGTGCCACAAGCGGTGTCGGCACTGAGCAAAGTCGAGGTGGCTCGCCTGACCGAATACATCGAAGACAATCTGGACAGGCCCATAGGGCTTGCTGAACTGGCCGGCATCGTGAATGTCAGCCGTTTTCACTTTACCCGTCTGTTCAAGCGAAGCACGGGGATGACCGCGATCGGCTTTGTCGAGCAATGCCGGATTCGTCGCGCTCAATCTCTAATCCAGGAAACAGCCATTCCACTTTCCGAAATTGCACTGATAACGGGTTTTGCCGATCAAAGTCACTTTACGAGGCGTTTTCACCGTCACGTTGGGTGCACGCCTGCCGCGTTCGCGCGCCGGCACGGCCGGCGAAGTGCATTGAAGGGCGGAAGCCTCACTTAGGCGATTACTTCGCCTACCAGGTGAGCACATCGGTTTCATCGTCCCGCGTTCTCGCTTCCACCGCGCAAGCGAGAATCATGGAGTCGTTATTGGCTGGTTTGTAGCCGCGTGTCGACGGCCGGAAGACCGCGTCGCCCCGGCGAATCTGCAAGCCGCTCAATGCGCAGGTCGAACCGGAGCGCGCTGTAACCGCCTTCCAAAGTTGTTCAACGTAGCACCCGGACGTGGCGTCGCGCCAGCAGACAGCTATTGTCGAACTGGAATATTTCTCCACGACGTGGACATGGACCACCCGGCCAAGCCGAGCGTATCGCGCGCCAAAGGTGGCGAGTGCGGGATGCTTGCACCGCTTGTGCGCTTCCTCGCCAGCAGCACCGGACCGCTTTGACAACTGCATCAGCATCAGCAAGTCGAGAGTGTGCTTCCACGCATCGACGGTTTCCGGGGTGTCCATTGCCTTTCTCTGAAAAATTTCTAAAGTCAAAAAAATAAGGATAACTGATTGTCATCAGACTGAATCAATGCCTCGAAAGCGTCAGGTGCAATGTGTTGATGCTATCTTCGAAATTCTCGTGGACATAGCCAGCCGGTTATCACCCGATCTAGCGATAGCGGCCCAGCGCCCAGTGCCATGATCCCGACGGCGAGCGATGCCCAATAGAGATGGAAATTCGCCCAGCCGTCAGGGAAAACCAGTTGAATGACTCCCGTCATGATCAGGAGAGCGAGCGCCACGAATCGGGTCGCGATTCCCAGTACAAGCAAAACCGGGAGCGTAACTTCTGCTATTGCAACGACAAGTGCGACCATGTCAGGCGCGGGAAAACCGTAGGCCCCGCCGAAGATGTGAAGCTTGAACTGATTCTCGAACAGGTAGAGCGTTGCCGGCGAAATGGACAGGAAGCCGTCCCATCGGGTCAGACCGGAACGAAAGAACGGAAGCGCAAGGGCAATCCGCATCATTGGCGGGGCGAGAACCCATCCGAGCGACTGGATCCGCTCCACGACCGTGCAAATCAGCAGTGCGAAACGGCCTCTCGCCTGCGCGCTGGACTGGCTCATAGATACCCCGCAATTGGCGTGAAATCGGAATCGTCCTGTAGGGTCCATTCGACGATCGCATTGATTGCAAACAGTTCTCCAAGCGCATCGGCAAGCTGGAAGTCAGGGCTTTCGTCGAATGCGAGCATTGCCGCCCCGGCAACCGACGCCCCAGCCACGAGGCCCTGGATGAACGCTGCTGCGCCGGCGGGCACCCGGCGAACCTCGACCTCGGCGACGGGCCGTATAACGAGCGCATTCTCTCCCCCGCCAAAGATGTCGACCGCGGCAGGGACACCCCCGTCAATATTCATCTGCCATATGCACACGGCAGGAAAAGAAGAACGTATGACGCGAACCGAAGGATGCAGCGTAAAACGAACTCGCGGAAGGCTGCCCGGCTCGATCGAGGCGAGCGTGGCCGGGTCGGTCGGCGCCGCCTCCGCGGCATGATATGCCTCGACCCACGCGCGCTCGAGCCGGGCCACGTCACCCAGATATGGCACGCTCTTCGCTGGCTCAAACGATTCAATGAAGTACGGAAACGTTGCACCATAATTAAACATCGTGGGTGACTTCGGCGGTTCGAGCGCGACGTACAGACGAGCCATCCCCGCGAAAAATTCATCGCCTACGATGCGGCATGCGGCAGGAAAAGCAGCCTTCAGCGTCTCGACGAGGCCGGCGACGACATTGTTCCGGTAGACATTGAAGCGTGTCTCGCTCGGCTCGCGATCGGGGCCGACGAGGCCACGAGGGACAGGCATGTTGGGATCCAGCAGCGCCGCCGCGAAGTTCTTCTGGCTTTCCCGCAGGCAAGTGGAGCGCGCGCTCACGCTGCCGGCTCTGCCGCCCAACTGTCCGGAGAACACCGGATTTGGTCTTTGAAGTGCCATTGCGCTTTCACGACCGGTGCGGACGTTGGACGACATTCGCCCACAACTCGCGAAGACTGTCGACACCCCCGGCAGTCGAACTCCAGAGCGTCGTATCGCTAACGAGCAGGCTACCGGCGAAAGTGTCGGGTCGAGACTGCAGGAGGGCATCGAATGTTGCGTGATCGTTGGCAAACGGATGCGGTGGAGCGGTGCGATCGATTCGCTGACGGACCAGAACGTCAAGTTTCTCGATAGCCTCGCCGAGACGCTCGAGTTGCGGCAGATGAGGGTGTAGATTGAAAGTGCCGACCCTCTGAAGCAGACCTAATCGATCAAGCGCCGTATCGGCCTCAATCGGCGCGGGGGATCCGTCTGCTTCGGCCGCCGGCCTGAGTCCAAAGCGGTTCTCCACCGGCACGCCAAGACCCGCGAGCAACGAGCGTGCAAAGCCGCCGAACCGTTGCCGGGGTGGAATGGTTTTGTCGCCGTGGTGGTGGAATTCCGCAATCTGACGTTGTAGCTGCTCGTCGTCAGGGAGGTGCGCGACATCGCCAATGTCGTGATGCGGGCAGACGAACGCGAGATGGTCGGGCCGTTCGAGGAACGTCCGAAGTGCTTCGATTTCGCCGCTTTCCGCCGTTTGAACCGTCCTGAGCGAGTCGAAACTGATGACGATCAGCGTGTCGACGCCGTTGAGAAGGCGCGCATCGAGCGGCGTGAGCGTTCCGTCGTCCGTCACGCGCTCGATCTCCGTCACGCTCTGGCCCGTCAGCGCTGCTGCCAGATCGACGAAGGCGGTGAAGTTGCGCTTCATAATATGGTCGAGGAAACCCGCGACGCTCTGGTCGAATTGACGCGGGTCCGAGAATTCGTGGAATCTCGGGAACCCCATCCTGCGACTTTCGAACAGCGCCGGAAATCGATCTTCGATCACGTGGAGGGGCGCGCCGTTTTCGCCTGGCCGACTCCACGCGTAATAGACAAGGACTTTCCGCTTGATCATGTTGTCTGTACCTGTGTGAACTGATGCTGCGTGATGGTTACCTGACACTGCGTGCTTATGTGCGGGATAGCTGCAGGTTGCGTGGCTGCATGAATGAAGCTTTCAGCTTGCGCTGCTTCTGCCTGAAGCGTTGCCCAATCGGGTATGTTCGAGTCCCATTCGATCAATGTGGGTATCGGTCCCGTTCTGCGAATCGTTTGTTCGAAGAGGCCCCATACGACGTCTGAGACGTAACGGTCGTGAGTGTCGATGAGAAGAGGACGCCTTTTTTCGTCCATCTCCTGCGCGTGGCCAGCCAGATGGATCTGTTGCACGGCTGCGAGCGGGTACGCATCGATATACGAAAAAGGGTCCCACTGCTGATTGATCGAGGCGACGTACACGTTATTGACGTCCAGCAAAAGGCCGCACCCCGTTCGCTGCGCGACGGTGGCGATGAAATCGGGTTCCGTATAGGTACTTTCTTCGAACGCGAGGTAGGTAGAGGGATTTTCCAGCAGTATTTGTCGGCCGAGTACCTCTTGCACGTGGTCGATGTGCTCTACGACACGAGCCAGACTTTCCGCAGTGTAGGGAATCGGCAGCAGGTCGTTGAGAAAGCCGCAGTCATGGCTGGACCAGGCGAGATGCTCGGAAACCAGACCCGGGGCATAGCGAGAGATGAGTGCTTTCAGCCTGAGAAGATGATCCCTGTCGAGCGGACGGTCCGCACCGATCGACAGGCCGACACCATGAACCGACAAAGGATAGCTCTCGCGTATGGCCGACAGATAACGGTGCGGTGGGCCGCCCGCTCCCATATAGTTTTCAGCATGAACCTCGAAGAAACCGACGTCCGGCCGCGATTCGAGGATCGTGCGGTAATGCTCGGCCTTAAGTCCCACGCCGGCGCGTGGAGGCACGCGGCGTGGGGCATCGAGGGGTATTGACTCTGACATGGCCAGCCGTTGTTGCAATTGGAACTGCGGGGCCGGGCTCGAAGTGTGCCCGGCCGCGGATCGGTCACTGATCGGGCTCAGGCCTTGGGCGTCAGGCTGCCGGGTCCGTTCGGCGTGGAAATGGTGGTGCAGGTTCCCTTGGTGACCAGCCTGAAGGCGTTGCCCTGATAGTCGGTCGTGCTGGTGCCGGCGCAGGTGGTGCCTGCACCCGCATAGCAGTCGTTCTGCCCTTTCAATGCCGTGCCGAAACACGGCTCGACCTTGCCGGATTTCACCAGCGCGGTATGCTCGGCCTGAATTTTCTTCTGTGCTTCGGTGAACTCCTGCGCACTCGCAGGTGTGGCCGAAATTGCGGCCAGGGCGGTGGCAAATGCACCAACGACGAGAGTGTTGATTTTGTAATCGGCCATACGGTTTCTCCAACGTTAAGAGAGAGCAGCGTTCCTGAGGCCCTGGCGGTCAGGCGAATACCCGTGTGCAGGGTATGGACAAGCGGTCTCGCCCGGCGCTGCCCTGGCATGCGGCGACGGTGGTCACAGCACACCCAGCATACGGAATCGGAGTCGGTTGAAGATTGCACGGTCTTGTGCCATTTGGTATCGGATTGCGATTGACATGGCTACTCATCGTATTTCGCCAGCAGAATTTAGGGTTGGCGTTGGTTGGATGAATTCCAATTGCGGGATTGGCCGAACATGTGCTGGCGCCAGTGGGCCGCGGATGACCGTTTGTCACTTGAAAGCGGCTGTCGGCACGTTGCTAGTGCCGATGGCTGTTCAGGGTCGCGTACTGTCGGTCGATACCCCAAGGTGATCTGGCGTTTTCATGCCGGCCGCATGAGGAAGTGACCGGCCATGAGCGGTCGGTCGACACGGAGGTGTGGATCATTGACCATCCTTGCGTTTGGAGGGCCCTAGATGCGATACAGCAAGGAATTTTTCGACCTGCAAATCCGCTTTGCACAGGCGATCGTCGCTTTGACTGGTACGAGGATCGAGCAGGCATTGCTCGACTATACGAATATCTACATCCGCTTCGGGCTTGGTCGCGCCTTCGACCGGGGCCATGCGACTTGGCGGTGCTACGCAGACGGGTTGATCCACGCGGTCGACATTTGCGACTGGACGTATCGCTTCTATCTCAAGCGCATTGAAGCCGATCAGACACGGCCCCCTGTCGCAACGTTCGGTTGCTTCTCATACGTTATGCAGGATGCGCGACTCGTGCGCATTCACTTCCAAAATGCAGAGCCGAGCACGGTTTCCCCGTTGAGTATCGAACGTCTGCCTGTACGGCTTGCTGAACTCCGCTCGCTTTTCGATCACATCGGGCGCAACCAGCAAGAAGCAACACGCATTGCCGGAACTTCGTGGCTGTACAACTTAAGGGCCTATCAACGGTGCTTTCCAGACGGATACGTTTCGAGCGCCAAGATTGCGGAGTCGAGGTTTCGCCACATGCCTCTGTGGGGGCAATTTCTGGATCGTAACGGCTTCGTCAGGACTGGCATTGTCGAAGACTTCATACGGGGACTGTCGAATACAAAAAATATTCAAGACCCGGCGAGCTGCTTCCCGCTTCAAGCGCTCGCGGTCGAAGCATCAATTGAGCAGTTTTACTGTTTCTACGGGATAGAGCGGGACCGCTGGATGTCCGCTTTGTGAAAAGCGAACCACGGAAAAGGGGTCCGCTGCGGAAGTTCCTATCTACTTTGTCTAGCTCCTCGACGCAGGAGGAGCATTGCCTTGCCTCGGTAAGTAATTTCGTTTGTGATGGCGTACGAGAGCTTGTTTGCCAGAGCGAGTGATGCAACGTTCTCAGGTGGGATGAGGCACACGGTATCTCTACATTGGCCGTCCCGATCCAGCCAACTCAAACCAGCTTTCGCTGCTTCGGTTGCATACCCTTTTCCCTGTGAGTCCGGGGTAAACATCCAGCCAATCTCGTGCGCATCGTCAAACTCGGGGCCGAGTTTGCGTTTGAATTTGAAAAAACCGAGCTCGCCCGAAAATTTCCCACCATGCTTTTCCCGAACAATCCAAGGTCCGAACCACATGAGTGCCCAGTGTCCGACTATTCGGTGTAAGCGGGCCCAAACTTCCTCTTCCGTAAGTGGACGGCCGATGATTGGGCCAACCACATTCGCGTCCGACCACATCGCATGCATCTCATCGAAGTCATCGAGGGTTGGCACGGCCAGAAATAAGCGGTCGGTTTCCAGCGATGCAGAGGTATAGGCCGTGTTGTGATCGAGAATCGAAATCATGTTTGGGAGCGTGTTTGCGATTTTGCTATTTTATCGATCCAAATGTTGCGTGTGCCACGACCCCACTGCGAAAGTCCGCTTTAGAGAAAGGCGAGTGTCCCTCGCGGGTCGCACTGTCGATCGCACCGGAGGAGATTCGCGGAGCCCCTGCGATTCGCACGAGGCACCGACCGGCCAGGACGCGACCTCCCTCGGATGCGGCGTCCGGACGTTCACATGACCGTCCACAACAGCAAGCGGTCGTACGTCCCGGACGATATCATTCACCAGAGCCTCTGCCGTTCTTCCCCTCTGGACCCATTCCGTCGCCCACTCTCGGACGGCCCCCATCCCGCTCATCGTTCGGGTCGATGCCCTTCGCCAGCAGCGCGTCCATATTTTCAATCTGGCGATGCGCACCTTCGATCGAGTCAGTCGGAAACGTTCCACAGCTATAGCGCCGCTCCTTACCAGCCCACCTGCCCTCTGTGTGCGGAGAGACATAAGAAATAGACATCCGCGCAGTTGCTCGGTCGCCCAGCAGGATTCGCCGCTCAAACTCCAGACCGAACGTGTCGAGAAGGTGATTAACCCCTTTCTGATCGGCCAACCAGTCGTAAATGTCCGAATCGGAATAGAGAATCGTTCCGCGTTTTCGCTCTGCCATAAACGAAAATCTCCTTGTTACACAAGAAACTCGGATTAATCGCAAGCCGTCAGGAGGGGAATTATCCTATCGATTTACAGTTTTGTAACTTAGGTGCAACTCTATCGCGCGTACGTCTTCCAGCGCTATCGCGTCCATTGCTACACGCAAATTGTCCAGCGAGTGGCCGCTGTACCCTGAAATGCGTCACCGGATTCGCACGGCAGCGATTGCCCGCCCAGGCTCAACAGAACTCATTCGTCCCCAGCCGGAAACGAAGATTTCCTTACCACGACAGATCCGATCACGGATGTCCTGGCAGGACCTTGCCCTTATTTCGGGCCATGGGTAGCGACGCCGCTGAGCGCATAGCAGGGTTGCACGACCACCGGCGCATTTGCTATCGATACAATCGCCGCCGGCGCTCGCGCCGCTATCAACCGGCAACCGCTAGAATTGCCCCTTTAGCCCGGAATTCGCTAATGTCTTTCGCCTCGCTTGGCCTGATCGATCCCTTGCTGCGTAATTTGCAAGACCTCAATTACCAGACACCTACGCCGGTGCAGGCCAAGGCCATTCCTGCTGTGCTCAGTGGCAAGGACGTCATGGCTGCGGCACAGACCGGCACCGGCAAAACGGCCGGTTTTGCGCTGCCGCTGTTGCAGCGGTTGGTACAGCACGGCCCGGCGGTGTCCAGTAACCGCGCGCGTGTTCTGTTGCTGGTGCCCACGCGTGAGTTGGCCGAACAGGTGCTGCAAAGTTTTATCGATTACGGCAGGGGCCTCGACTTACGATTCCTGGCGGCCTACGGCGGTGTGAGTATCAACCCGCAAATGATGGCGTTGCGCAAAGGTGTGGATGTGCTCGTTGCCACGCCTGGCCGTCTGCTGGATCTCCATCGGCAGAACGCCGTGCAGTTCGATCAGGTACAAACGCTGGTGCTGGATGAGGCCGACCGCATGCTGGATCTGGGCTTCGCGCGCGAACTCGACGCCGTCTTTGCCGCGTTGCCCGTTCAGCGCCAAACCCTGTTGTTCTCCGCCACGTTTTCCGACGATATCCGCGCCATGGCGGCTGGCATTCTGCGCAGTCCGGTCAATATCAGCGTCAGCCCGCCCAACGCCACCGCCAGCAATATCAAGCAGTGGGTGGTGCCGGTGGATAAAAAGAACAAACCCGACCTCTTCATGCACCTTGTGGCCGAAAACCAATGGGAGCACGCGCTGGTGTTCGTCAAAACCCGTAATGGCGTCGATTATCTGGCCGCCATGCTGGATGATGCCGGTTATGCGGTCGACACCATCCACGGCGACAAGCCGCAACCCGCGCGCCTGCGCGCGCTGGAGCGCTTCAAGTCGGGCGAAGTCCAGATGCTGGTGGCCACCGACGTGGCCGCGCGCGGCCTGGATATCGACGACCTGCCGCTGGTGATCAATGTCGATCTGCCGATCGTGGCGCAAGATTATGTGCACCGTATTGGCCGTACCGGCCGCGCGGGCGCGAGCGGCGTGGCGGTGTCGTTGGTGTGCGCCGATGAAGCACCGCAACTGGCTGCGATTGAAGCGCTGATTCGCCAAACGCTACGCCGTGAAGAAGAGCCGGGTTTTGAAGCGGAGCACCGCGTGCCGCAAACCAGCGCGACAGGCGAAATCATCAAGAAACCCAAAAAGCCCAAGAAGCCCAAAGCGCCGAACGTTGCGCCGGGTGCCTCGCAAGTGCCCGGCAAAAAACCGCGCCCGCAAAGTGGCGAGAACAAACGCAAGCCTGCGGCGCAGCGCGCTGTGGCCGTGGGTAAAGGCGCCGGCTCGCCCAGCGGTAATCCATTCAGCGCGCAAAGGCCACGCAGCAAACCCGCCAGCAAGCCTGCCAGCCAGCCAACTGCGGGTTCACGTAAGCCGGCTGGCAAACCCGCGGGTGGCCGCGGCAAACGCCAACCCTGATCCGTGGGACGAATCGCGCCGGCGCCGGGGCAGGCTGGCGCGTTGCGGCCCGCTGGCTGGGAGCGGCCCGATCGCAAGCTCGTCCGGTGCGGCTGGACCCGTCGGCACGTTGTTTGCGTCCGCATGCAAGACCGTCACCCCGAGAAGCTATCCCTGCCGCCATGACCAAGCCCTCCCGGTCCGCCACTGCCAGACATTCCGTCGATCACCCCGAGCCCGCCGCCTTCACGCCGCGCGGCTTCGTCCAGGTTCGCGGCGCGCGCGAGCACAACCTGAAGAACGTCGACGTCGACATCCCCCGCGATGCGCTGGTGGTGTTCACCGGCGTGTCCGGTTCCGGCAAGTCGTCGCTCGCGTTCGGCACGCTGTACGCGGAAGCGCAGCGGCGCTATTTCGAGTCGGTTGCGCCCTACGCGCGGCGCCTGATCGAGCAGGTCGGCGCGCCCGACGTCGATGCGATCGAGGGCCTGCCGCCGGCGGTCGCCTTGCAGCAGCAGCGCGGCACGCCGAGCGCGCGTTCGTCGGTGGGCAGCGTGACGACGCTCTCAAGCCTCGTGCGCATGATGTATTCGCGGACGGGCAGCTATCCGCCGAAGCAGCCCATGCTGTATGCGGAGGACTTCTCGCCGAACACCGTGCAGGGCGCCTGTCCGACCTGCCACGGGCTCGGGCGCGTATATAGCGTGACCGAGCGCTCGCTGGTGCCCGACGATTCGCTGACGATCCGCGAGCGCGCAATCGCCGCATGGCCGCCCGCATGGCACGGCCAGAATCTGCGCGACATCCTCGTCACGCTCGGTTACGACGTCGACACGCCGTGGCGCGATCTGCCGAAGAAAGACCGCGACTGGATCCTGTTCACCGACGAGCAACCCACGGTGCCGGTCTACGCGGGCTTTACGCCGAAGGAAACGCGCGCCGCCCTCAAGCGCAAGGCGGAACCCAGCTATCAGGGCACCTTCACCGGCGCGCGCCGCTACGTGTTGCATACCTTCGCCAATACGCAGAGCGCGTTGATGAAGAAACGCGTGTCGCAGTTCATGATCGGCGGCGAATGTCCGTCGTGTCACGGCAAGCGTCTGAAGGCGGAGGCGCTTTCGGTGACGTTCGCCGGCATGGATGTCGGCGAACTGTCGCAACTGCCCATAGCGCGGCTGGCCGCGTTGCTCGAACCTGTCTCGCGCGGCGAGTGGCCGTCCTCCAGTGCCTCGCCTGATGGCTCGACCCTCGACAGCGATAGCCGGCGCAACGCAACCGCCAAACGTGTTGCGGCCGGCGGACAGGCCCACCAGGCCGCCCCTGATGTGCGCCGGACGCCCAACCTGTCGGATGAAAAGCGCGTGGCCGCGCAGCGGCTCGCGATCGAACTGCTCGAACGTCTGAAAACCCTGATCGATCTCGGCCTCGGCTATCTTGCGCTGGATCGCGCCACGCCGACGCTGTCCTCGGGGGAACTGCAACGGCTGCGGCTCGCCACCCAGTTGTCGTCGCAACTGTTCGGCGTGGTCTATGTGCTGGACGAGCCGTCGGCCGGCCTGCATCCGGCGGATGGCGACGCGTTGCTCGAAGCATTGCAGCGCCTGAAGGCCGCGGGCAATTCGCTGTTCGTGGTAGAGCATGACATTGGCGTGATGCAGCGCGCCGACTGGCTCGTCGACGTGGGCCCGGATGCCGGCGAGGCGGGTGGACGGGTGATCTACAGCGGACCGCCCGCTGGTCTTGCGGATGTCGAAAGCTCGCACACGCGCCGCTACCTGTTTGCACAGGACGAGCCGGAGACTCAGGCGCGCGAGGCTGCGGCCCGTGCGCGGCGCGAGCCTCGCGGCTGGCTGCGGCTCGAAGGCGTGACCCGCAATAATCTGCACCAGCTGGCGGCGGATTTTCCGCTGGGTTGTCTGACCGCGGTGACGGGCATCTCGGGATCCGGCAAGTCCAGCCTCGTGAGCCAGGCGCTGACGGAACTCGTGGCCGAGCATCTCGGCCGCGCAGCCGATCTTGCCGAGGACGACGAAGTCGACCCGCTGTTTGCGGCGCCGCCCGTCACGACCGACGGCCGGATCACCGCCGGCATGGACAGCATCAAGCGTCTCGTGCGCGTCGACCAGAAACCGATTGGCCGCACGCCCCGCTCGAATCTGGCGACCTATTGCGGCCTGTTCGACGCTGTGCGCAAGCTGTTCGCCGCGACGCCTGCGGCACGCAAGCGTCGTTACAGCGCCGGCCGGTTCTCGTTCAACGTCGCACAGGGACGCTGTCCGACGTGCGAGGGCGAGGGCTTCATAATGGTCGAGCTGCTGTTCCTTCCGAGCGTCTATGCGCCTTGCTCGACCTGTCACGGCAGCCGCTACAACCCGCAGACGCTCGAGATCCGCTGGCGCGAGCGCAACATCGCCGAGGTGCTGGCGATGACCGTGGATACCGCATGCAGCTTCTTCGCCGACGAGGCGCAGGTGATGCGCTCGCTGAGCGTGCTCCGCGATATTGGCCTCGGCTATCTGCGGCTCGGACAGCCGGCGACCGAGCTATCCGGCGGCGAGGCGCAGCGCATCAAACTCGCGACCGAACTGCAGCGCGCGCAACGCGGCGACACGCTGTACATCCTCGACGAGCCGACCACCGGTCTGCATCCCGCCGACACCGATCGTCTGATGGTGCATCTGCATGGACTCGTCGATGGGGGCAATACCGTGGTGCTGGTCGAGCACGATATGCGTGTCGCCGCGCAAAGCGACTGGATCGTCGACGTGGGTCCTGGCGCGGGAGAGGAGGGTGGCCGGATCGTCGTGAGCGGCGTGCCGGAGACCGTAGCGCGCGCCGCGCACAGTCGTACCGCGAGCTATCTGCGTCACGCGATGGCCGATTGATCCGGTGGCCACATGGCGTCGCGCTGGACCGTGAGTGGGATCGAACCTTGCTGGTGATGAGAGTCGTCGCCTGTCCATGCGTTTTGCGCCGACCCGCCCGCGACATCGCGCGGCTGCACGTTGAAATGCAATCGGGAGCTATGTGATGACCTCAATCCCTTCCTCCGAAGCCGAAACGAATCGCGCAACGCACGCCGGCGAGCCATCCTCTGCAAGCGCGGATCAGCCTGATCCGGGCAAGGATGCACCGCGTTCGCCGGGGCGCCGGTCGATGCTCAAGGCCGCGGCGGCTGGCGGGGCAGGCCTCCTGTCCACCCGCATTGCGGCGGCGCAAACCGGCACGGTGCCGTCCGGTCAGCCGGTCAACAGGGGGCACCAGCCGCAATTCGACGCCGCCGCCGACGCTACGACCGCGGACGTGATCGTCCAGACCTTGCTGGCGTGGGACGTCGATCACGTCTTCGGCATGGTGGGCGACGGCATCAATCCGATTATCGAAGCGCTGCGCGAGCAGCAGGACAAGATTCGCTTCATTGGCGTGCGGCACGAAGAAGCCGCTGCGTTCATGGCCTCCGGTTGGGCCAAGGCGACAGGGCGTCTCGGCGTCTGCCTCGCCACCACCGGCCCGGGCGCGGTGCATCTGATGAACGGCCTGTACGACGCGCATTTCGACGGCGCGCCGGTACTCGCCATTACCGGATTGACGTTTCACGATCTGCTCGGGACGCGTTTTCAGCAGAGCGTGGACACGTCCGCCTTGATGCAGGATGTCGCGCTTTACAACATGGTTGTCACAGGTCCACGCCACGCGCTTGTCGTGACCGACATTGCCTGCCGCAGTGCGTTGGGCGCTCGCGGGGTCGCCCACCTGACCGTGTCGAAGGACACCCAGGCGCTGCGTCTTGCCGACGACAAGGCGTCGATGGAGAACCACGGCTTGCGCACGTCGAGCGCGTGGAGCCGGCCCGCCCCGACGCCTTCTTCCGCCGATTTGGCGGCGGCGGCCAGTTTGATTAACGCGGGCAATCGCGTCGCTATCCTGGCCGGACAAGGCGCGCTCGGCGCCACGCCGGAACTCGAACAACTCGCCGCCCGGCTCAATGCGCCGGTCGCCAAGGCGCTGCTTGGCCGCACCGCGCTACCGGACGATTCACCGTTTTCAACGGGCGGGATTGGGCATCTGGGAACCGTGCCTTCCGAGGAAGCGATGCACCGCTGTGACACCGTGCTGATTATCGGTTCGACGATGCCATGGGTGGATTCTTACCCACGCCCTGGCGCCGCGCGCGGCGTTCAGCTGGATATCAAGGCTGAGCGGATTGGCTTGCGGTATCCGGTGGAAGTGGGGCTGGTGGGCGACACGAAGGAAACGCTGCGCGCGCTGTTGCCCTTGCTGCGCCAGAAGGACGACGCGTTTCTGCGCGAAAGCCAGGCAAGGGTCAGAGAGTGGAATGCCTTGCTCGATAGGGTGGCCGCGACTGAACGGACGCCGTTGAGGCCGCAGAGCGTGATCCGCGCCGTGAGCGATGCACTGGCTCCTGACGCGATCGTCTGTCTCGACTGCGGCGCCAACACGCATTTCTCGGCGCGTTTTCTGACTTTGCGCCGGGATCAGCAACTGATTGCTACCGGCATGCTCGCGACCATGGCGCCGGGGCTCTCGTATGCAATCGCGGCTCAATTGGCCAATCCGGGCCGTCAGGTCGTCGCGATTGTGGGCGATGGCGGCTTTGCAATGTTGATGGCCGAGCTTTCGACGGCGGTCAAAAACCAGTTGCCGGTGAAAGTCATCGTGATGCGCAACGACATGCTGGCCGAGGTCGTATTCGAGCAGCGCGAACTGGGCAATACGCCTTACGGTTGCGAACTTGGCGGGATAGATTTCGCGCAGGTCGCCGTGGCATGCGGTGCGACGGGGGCGCGCTGCACGCAGCCTCACGAGTTGAGGCCGGCGCTTGCGTCGATGCTCAACTCGCATGGACCCGCACTACTCGAAGTGCACGTCGATCCGGCTGAGCCTATAACAACTCCGGGCCAGCTCAAGGCATAGCGAAATATGAACGTGCTCCGGCCTTCGCAGACGAATCGAGTCAAGCCGTGGCGCGTCCGACCCGCGCCAATGCGAAGTTCTTTGCGCGACATATCTTGATCGTCGTTTCCCGCCGCACTCTCATGACGAATACGCGCGCGGTTTTATCGAACGGGCGCGCCGTTTCGCACAAGGGAGCGCAGCAGTTGAATTGCCGCGGCGCCGAGAAGTACGACCATCGCGGCGCCGATACTCCAGTCGACACGCGACATGGTCTCAGTCAGGTAGATGACCGGATGTGCGATGGCGGGGTGATACAGCGTTCGGCTCATCAAGTTGTCCATTTTCAGTGATCCTTATCAGATTGGTTGGGCTCTGATACGAATCATGTTCGTGATGGCGCCGTGTGAAACTCCGAATCTTGCTGCCTCTTAAATTGACCGGGTTATGGATCCTGCGGAACTAAATCGCAAGGAACGGATGGCGTTCGCCCGCGCTGGATTTACGAAGCAAGAATCGGAGTGTATGGATCGTGATGTTCTTCCATCATGGAATCGTCCGCTCACGGAGCAATGTCCTTGCAGGCACGCCGGTTGCTCGATATCGCGCATAGCGAAACGATAGATGAGCGCCAGCGCGTCTCATGACTCATCTCGTGAATCAGAGCAACCTGGGAGGGAGCGTCGCATGACAGAGCATATAGTGAATCCGCGCGGAGAAAGGCGCCGCCTGGGAGACTGGCTTCCGCGTAACGAAGAGCATTTGGTGCAATACCGTCTCGCGCTGGCCGCGAGGGCGCGCGACCGAGGTACTGCCACACTCCGCAACAGCGTGGTCCAGGAATTGGCCGCCCTGGTGAATGGTGATGCCGTTCTGAGAATGGACATGACGCGAGCCATCGCACAGTCGCATGAGGAAGGGCATATTCTGGGCTATGCATCGATCGACGAACTGATGTCGATTATCGACTACCTGATGACCTACGCGCCGCCGTTCAGCGAAACCGGCCTGATTCATTGTCCCTTGAATGCAGTGCTGGACTGGCCGATGTGCATGCCTTCAGGTTATGCGCTGTTTCGGGACCCGGCGCTTAACGCGCAGATCAAACGCGTCCTGAATTGCTGGAGCGGATTTCTGGACGGCCCGCATTCCCGTGGACACCTCGATACTTCGTCACCGGACGGCTGGTTTTCTGCAGAGGCCGATGCACGCATAGGTCTGTTGCAATTCGTTTGCGATCCGGCGAGGCCCCATTGGGGCTTTGCATCGTGGAACCAGTTTTTCACGCGCCAGTTTCGCGAAGGTATGCGTCCGGTTGACGAACCCGAAAACAGCAAGGTTATCGTCAGCGCCTGCGAGGCCGCCCCATACAATATCCAGCACGATGTGAAGCTCGACGACACGTTCTGGATCAAGTCGCAACCGTACTCGCTATGCGACATGTTCACGGCGAAACATGCCGATCTGGCGCAAGCCTTTGTTGGCGGCTCTGTTTATCAGGCCTTTCTTAGCGCGTTCAACTATCACCGCTGGCATGCACCGGTGAGCGGAATTATTCTGGATGCCTATGCAGTTGACGGAACCTATTATTCCGAGGCGGACGCGGAAGGCGAGGATCCGGGCGGTCTCAACGACTCGCAGGGTTACATCACGGCGGTAGCCGCGAGAGCCGTGGTGGTGATCGAGTCCGACGATCCGGCTATCGGCAAGGTGGGATGCGTGTTCGTCGGTATGGCGGATGTGTCGTCGTGCATGATCGATGCACTTCCCGGGCAGAGAGTCAGAAAGGGCGATGAACTGGGCTTCTTCCAGTACGGCGGTTCGACGTGCTGCCTGGTGTTCGAGCGGGACGTGATTCGCAGTTTCGTCCCGCAACCGCCGTTTGACGATAATGCAGCGCCGCTCAAGGTGAATGCGCGTATTGCGATAGCGAGGTAGCAGCAGCGCCGGCGGCGCTGGCTCCCCGGCGTGCTTGTTTTACGCGCTCACGGCAGATGGTTGCCGCCCGTGACTCCGTACACTTCACCCGTCACGAAACTAGATTCCTGCGATGCCAGCAGCACGTACACAGGCGCGAGTTCAGCGGGCTGTGCGGGTCGCTTAATCGGCACTTCGGAGCCGAATTTCTCGACTTTTTCCTGTGGTTGTCCGCCGCTCGGTTGCAACGGCGTCCAAACTGGGCCCGGTGCGACCGCATTGACGCGCACGCCCTTGCCAATCACCTGCTTTGCTAACGCGTGAGTAAAAGCGGTGATGGCGGCCTTGGTGGCGGCATAGTCGAGCAGACCGGGGCTCGGCTGATAGCTCTGGATGGACGTCGTATTGATGATCGAAGCGCCGCGCGGCAGATGCGGCAGGGCTGCCTTGCAAAGCCAGAACAGCGCGAACACGTTGGTGCGAAATGTCTCTTCGATTTGCGTGCTGCTCAGGTCGGCAATCTCTTCGACATACGTCTGCTTGCCGGCGACGTTGACGAGAATATCGATGCCGCCGAGCTTCTCGATCGAATCGTCGATCAGGCGCGTGCAAAACGTTTCCTCGGAAATGTCACCGGGCAGGGCGACTGCCTTGCATCCCGCTTGCTCGATCAATTTGACGACTTCGCGGGCATCGGCCTCTTCGCTTTCCAGATAGTTCAACGCAACGTCTGCACCCTCGCGCGCAAACGCGATGGCCACGGCTCGGCCAATGCCGCTGTCCGCGCCCGTGATCAGCGCCCGTCGTCCGGCCAGGCGCCCGAAGCCTTTGTAGCTGGACTCGCCATGATCGGGCTGTGGAATCATCTGTTTGGCCAAGCCCGGTGCGGACTGCGGCTGCCGTTCAAAATCGGGCTGCGGGTATTGCGTCGTCGGGTCTTGCATGGCGAACTGGTTTGGGCTGCTGGACATGGGGAGCTCCTTGGCTAAGCGGGAAAGACAAAGTGTGTGTTTGCGGCGGCGCAAGGGGTATGCCCGGGCGTGTAGAGACAGGATGGCTGTTGCTCAACCAGCACTGCCGTCGGGAAGGGGAGGGTGAGCGGTCGCTGCTGGCTGGCTGATATCGGGTCGGGCGCCGTGAAGCCCGGCGTCGTTCCAGATGCGCGTCGCCTGCAACTGCAGCAGTGATCCGGTCCGGCGCGCCCATTGCCCGATTTCGCCCCAGTTCGTTTTAGCGGTCACAGTTTCGGACAGGCGGATCGAGCGAGATACCGGCGCGGTACGCTAAGGCCATACGCTGAGTTGATGCGGCCCCGACAATGGAGGGTATATGGGCAATACAGTTTCCGGCATGGGCGGGTCAGCCAAAACATCTTTTACGTCGACGGCAGACCTGAACGCCTCGTCCCTGCCTGGAAAGGCGCAGGGAAAAAAGAGCTCGCTGCCAACCTCGACTGCAAGCGCGAATGCTGCATTCGACGGCCTGAAATCCTTCAAGAGCGGGACCAAGCCGGCCGCCAGCTTCAAGTCGCCTCAGGCGGCGTCGGGCAAGCTGTCATCGGACAAGATCAAGGGGTTTCAGTCGGTCATCGACAAATCGACTCAATCGCTGAAGCCCGTAACGGCAGAAAATTACCTGGCCGGTCACATCAGCGATCAACAGACAACCGGGCCGGTGGCGAGCGGTTCGCTCTTCTATCACGAGGTTCAACGCACGAATTCCGGCTCGTGCGGCATTCACGCGGCTAACGCGTATCTTGGCAAACCCGGAATGGATGCAGGAAAAGTAGCAGAAAAACTCAACGACACGTTGGGGCCAGGCGTGTTCTCCGCTAACGATATCGCCCAAGGCGGCGCCGATGGGCCGCCTCTGGCACAGGCCATGGGCGATGCGCACGAGCACAAAACAGGCAATGCAAACGAGTTGAAGGACACTTTGGCCAAGCATGAATCCTCAGTCGATCGCGTCATGATCGGCATATCGGGAAATAACGAAAATGCGCACTGGGTCGCGTTCAGAAAAGATACGGCGGGTGATTGGCATTTCATCAATTCGTACCCAGGGCAAAACAAGAGTCACTGGAACAAACTGCTTGCAGATGACCCGCAGCCGAAACTGAGCCCGACCGCTTTCATGGATAAGTTCACTGCAAATTCGTATTCGAATTACCAGATGATCATGCCGAAGGTGGAATGACCGTGGTATTTGCATGAGACCGTAGCGGGCAAAAGAGCGCGGCCTTCGCATCCATCAGGCAGACGCCATCGCCAGAATGCGCTCGGCCATCCGTACATTCGCGAAGTCGACGAGCTTGCCGTCCAGAGAGACGGCGGCAAGTCCTGCTTCCTGCGCGGCCGCGAGCGCATCGACGGTGCGTCGGGCGTCGTCGACTTCAGCCGGTGTCGGCGAGAATGCTGTCCGTGTAGGCTCGATCTGGTCCGGATGGATCACCTGCTTGCCGTCAAAACCCATTGCCGCGGCCTTCAGCGCCCACGAACGCGTCAGAACGGGATCGCGAAAAGCGCCGCACGGGCCGTCGATGGCTCGCAAGCCGAAAGCGCGCGCGGCCACCAGAATGCGCATCATCGGATACGTCCACAGGTCGAGCGGTGTGGTCGCGTAATTACCGGCGTCATTGCGCAGCGTGAGTGCGTATCCCGGATGGGTGCCGCCAATGTCGACATTGCGGGCGCCGATGGAGGCGGAAAAATCTCCGACGCCGAAATGCAGCGCAACGAGTTGATCGCTCGAGGCCGCAATAGCGTCCACGTTGACAATGCCGAGCGCGGTTTCGATGAGCGCCTCGATCTTGAGCGGCGATAACGCCGATGGACGGGCGCCAAGCAGATGCGCAACGTCGTGCACTGTCTGGACCGATTCGACTTTCGGTACGAGTAGTGCATTCAGGCGCGGGGCGTCGCGTGCGAGCGTTTCAACCTCGCCTGTGGCCACGCCATTGCTGTCTGAATTGATGCGGACCGACACCCATTTATCGCCCCAGTCCAGTTCGTTGAGCGCCTTGACCGCACTCGCGAGCGCGGCGCTTTTTTTCTCGGGCGGCACGGCGTCTTCGAGATCGATAAAGACGGCATCGGCTGGGCTCGCTGCAGCCGATTGCAGCATTTTTTCCCGGTGTCCCGGCACGGCGAGCACGGTGCGGGTTGCGCGCGGAACGTTCATGCATTGCTCCGCTGATGGACGGCGCGCTCTTCCGCGAGTTCGGCGAGAATGGCCTGCGTATGCTGGCCTACGGCGGGAACGGGACCCATAACCGGTTCGACGCCCGCGATTGTCACCGCCGGCAAAAACATGTCCTGAGCGCCGCGCTCCGTTTCGACGCTACGGGAACGATTGCGCTCGACAATCTGGGGATGCTCCAGCAGCGCATCGACATCGTTCATTTTGCCGTTTGCAATGGCCGCACGATCGAGCCGGGCGAGGACTTCGTCGCTGCTCCACGACGCGAATCGCTCCGTGATCGCGCATTCAAGTGCATCGCGATTCGCCAGCCGCAGCGAGTTGGTCACGTAGCGCGCATCGTCCGCGATCTGCGCGTCGCCGAGCACCACCGTGCAAAAGCTGCGCCATTCGCGCTCGTTCTGGATGCCGAAAAACACCGTCTTGCCGTCGCCGGTGGCGAACGGTCCGTATGGTGCGATCGTCGCGTGGCGGGCTCCGCTGCGGGGAATCGGCTCGCCGCGCCCGCGCGTGTAATACGCGGGGTAGCTCATCCATTCGGTCATCGCGTCGAACAGCGAAACTTCGAACGCCATGCCGCGCCCCGTTCGTGCCCGCTGATGCAGACCCATCAGGATGCCGTTGAGCGCATACATGCCCGTCGCGATATCGGCGATCGCCAGTCCGGATTTCGAGGGCGTTTCCGGCGTGCCGTTGATCGACAGAAAGCCGCTCTCGCATTGCACCAGCAGGTCGTAGGCTTTCTTGTTGCTATAAGGACCGCCGCTGCCGTACCCGGAGATATCGCAGGCAACGAGCCGGGGAAAGCGCTCGACGAGGGACCTCGCGTCGAGCCCCTGACGTTGTGCGGCACCTGGCGCGAGGTTCTGGATGAAGACGTCGGCGCGTTCGAGCAACTGCTCGAGCGTCTCCTGACCATGCTCCTCCTTGATATCGAGTGCGAGGCTTTCTTTCGAGCGGTTGGTCCAGACGAACTGACTCGACAGACCATCCATGGCGGTGTCGTAACCGCGTGCGAAATCGCCTGTGCCGGGACGTTCGATCTTGATGACGCGCGCGCCCCAGTCGGCGAGATGGCGGCTCGCGAGCGGCGCGGCAATGGCCTGTTCGATCGAGACGACGGTGATGTCGGATAACGGAAGCGTAGTGTCTTTCATAACGTCGATGGTCCTTGCTTGAATTCCATGATGCGTGCCTGTATCGCGGGTTACGGCACCATCCAGCCGAGCAGCGGCGTGGACTGCGCCCACACGAGCAGGCTGAGCGCGGCGATCATCAGGATGGTCCAGCTCGCGACGCGCCGGAACAGCACGCCTTCGCGGCCCATCATGCCGACCGCGACCGCGCCGACCGCCAGGTTCTGCGGCGAGATCGCCTTGCCGACCACCCCGCCGGAGGTGTTGGCGGCCGCGAGCAGGATGTCCGAGAGACCTGTGTGATGCGCGGTAGTGAGTTGCAGCATGCCGAATAGCGCGTTGGCCGACGTGTCCGAACCGGTGAGGGCGGTGGCGAACCAGCCGAGGATCGGCGATACCGGTGCAAACGCGGCACCAGCCTGCGCGGCCCAGATGCCGAGTGTGACGATCTGGCCCGAGAGATTCATGATGTAAGCGACGCCGACCACGCAGCACACGGTGAACACGGCCCAACGCAGTTCATGCAGATTCTTCAGATAAGTGCGTGTGGCGACCCGGGCGTCGAGCCCGAGAATCGGCACGGAGAAAATGCCCGCGATCAACACGATCGACCCTGCGGACAGCACCCATTCGAACTTTGCATTGACGGCCGAAACGGCTGCGCCGTGCGGATCGACGACGTGCAGTCCCGGCCATGCAAACGACGACGTCAGGGCACCCATTGCATGCCCGATGAAACCGATCTGCGTGGCCGCCACGACGACGATGACGGCAACATACGGCGCCAACGCACGAAGGATATCGGCGCGCGAGTGGCGCATGGTGGTCGGCTCTGCCGCGCCGCCTGCTGTGCTCACCTTGTCGCGGGTGCGGTCGAACGGCGGATCGCCGGCCGTCATCGGCATCGCCAGCACTGCGCCTTGCATACCTGCGCGCGGTTGTATCGAATAGCCGCCACGTGCAGCCACAGCAGTATCGGGCGCCTTCAGGTCGCCGCGCAGAAACGCCGGCGACCACACGCGCAGAAAGATGATCGAGACACCGGCACAGAAGAGCGCAGCCACAATATCGACGAGTTCGACGGGCAGCATCATCGAGCCGGCAAACTGCGCGAAGGCAAACGCCACCCCCGCGATGACCGCGAGCGGCCACACTTCTTTCAGACCGCGTCGTCCGTCGTGGATAAACACGAGCATCAGCGGAATAAACAGGGAAAGCAGCGGCGCCTGGCGTCCGACCATCACGCTGATGTCGTGCACAGGTAAGCGCGTGATTTTTGCCAGCACGGTGATAGGCAGGCCGAGCGCCCCGAACGCGACGGGACTCGTATCGGCGATCAGGCAGATGGTCGCGGACTTGAGTGGATCGACGCCGAGTGAGATGAGCAGCACCGCGCAGATCGCGACGGGCGCGCCGCCGCCCGCGAGCGCTTCGAGCAGCGCGCCGAAGCAGAACGCGATCAACACGGCTTGCACGCGCTGGTCGGCGCTTACATTGGCAAGCGCTTGCCGCAGCACGCTGGCGTGACCGCTTTCCTGCGTGAGCTTGAAGAGCCAGATGGCGTTGATGCCGATCCAGATGATCGGGAAGAAGCCGATGGCCGCCCCTTCCAACGCGCCGCTCAGAACCTGGCCGCCGGGCATGCCGTAGACGAATGCCGCCACCGCCATCGATACGGCAAGCGACGCCAGCGCCGCCCAGCGCGCAGGCAGACGCAGCAGCCCGAGCAATACGAACAAGGTAAGAAGGGGAAGGGCCGCGAAAGCGGCCGAGGCCGCAATCGAGTGGGCGACCGGGTCGAAAATCTGGGCGTACATGCGTCTCCTTCGGGCGCCTCACGGGCGTCTTTTATCGTGTCGAAGGCCACAATCTAACCGTCTGCGGGTGCGCCGTGAAATACCAATTGAGGCTACCTGGTATAGGGTGCGCCTATATGGGGTCGCCGGACGCGTTGTGTTCGGACAGCACGCCTGTCCAGATGCCGCTTGCCACCAGCTCGGCCACGAGTTGCGCGACAACCTTCTGGATGGCAACGGACGCCGCGCTCGTCGGCAGCGCATTTGGCACGCAGAGCGAGACGGTGCGAGAAATTTCAGGTTCGACGAGACGGTGGACGAGATGCTGGTCGGCGGTGTTGCCGAACGCATCCGACGAGACGATCGTGACGCCGTCCAGCTCGCGAGCGATGGCGAGCATGGTGGGGAGCGAATCGACATCGGCGACGACTTCCGGCTCGATGCCTTCGCGCGCGAAGGCGCGTTCGATCAGCAGGCGAAGTCCGTTGGCCGGGCTCGGCAGCACGAGCGGGACGCCTGCGAGGCGACGCAGCGGGACGTCGGCGCCGGCGCGAATGCCGTCGATTTCGCCGAACGCGTACAGATTTTCTTCAAATAGCGGCTGAACCGACACGCCACGCGTTTCGGCGTCGCGAAACAGAATGGCCATGTCGAGGCGCCCGTTTGCCATCAGTTCGGCGAGGTAGCCGCTCATGCCTTCGACGATATGTAGACGGATGCCGGGGAAATGGCGCCGCACGTGGCGGTATAACGGCAGCGCGAAGACGACGGCGACGCTGGTCGGCAGGCCGATGGCGACCTGGCCTGATTCCGTGCCGCTTACCTGCACGGCAAGTGGAATCTGCGCCACCTGGCGCAACACGTCACGGGCGCGCAGATAAAGCGCCCGCCCGGCTTCCGTGGGCTTTACGCCTTGATGACTGCGCAACAGCAACTGCGTTTTGAGTTCGACTTCGAGGTTCGCCACCTGTTGACTCAGCGAGGGCTGCGCAACGCAAAGCTGGTCCGCGGCTTTCGATAGGCTTCCACAGTCGACGATCGAAACGAAATACTTGAGCTGACGGATATCCATAGGCGTAGCTTATCGCATGCGGGGCGGGGGTGTGTTGCTCGGAGGGGGGGAGGTGGTGGACTTTCAGTCGAGAGTTCGTGGAGAGCTGTGCGGCTGAGGGCGGGCATGAAGCGTCATTCGCTCATCCCGTCGATCGGACGTTCAGACGTCGGCTCCACTCTACTTCCGGCCACGGGCGCTGGCCACCAAAATCCGTCAAAATCGTGACACCACCAAACCCGCCTTCGGGCGGCTTGTTTTGGGCGCGAGCTTGACCTGATCAGGAAACGGAGCGGCAAAGGGCTACCGCTTATAGGGATGTGCTCACATCCCTATCATGAACGTCCTTCCAGCGTTGAATGTTGGCCGGGATAGGTCGCCCCTAACAAGCGCCTCGCGGCGAGATTATTTAACATCGCCCACTTCGGATCGGGCATGTTCGTTATCTCAAGGTAGGCGGCATATAAATAAGGCCACGCCCCAATCTGGTATCGAAGGTCTCCTGTAATCGGAGACTGGTCCAGCAGATAGATGTACAGTTCGTCCACATCGTTTAGTTGCGCAGTCATATGGGCCAGCGACTTTGTTTCCGAGTCCGGATACCGTCCGTCATAGCTTGACTGCAGAAGCTCAATGGTCTTCTCATAGGGTGCAAGCGAGACGTGCGCGTAATGGGAGCACATGACCGTTATAAGACTCGGAAGGTTGTGTCCTTTTCCCTTCTTTGGCTTAAAGCTGGGGTCCATGAACAGGATGAACCCTTTGATTAGCTTCTCGACCGCTTGTTCTGCCATCACGAAGCCTGGGAAAAGGCCATTCAACAAGCAACACCTTGCCGCTGCATAGTCTTCGGCAGATTGCTTGAAGAAGTACCCTGCATTGCGGTCTCGGCCATGTGGATCGAAATTGCTTGCGGCCAATATCGTCACATAGCTGGGAGGGGTCGGCTCGCTCATGGTGCACCGGTGGTTGTGATCGGTGCGGACATTGTAGAGGAAGGGAAAGCCAAGGCAGGCGGTGGGAATGCCCCCGGCGGCAGACGCCTGAAAGCCGCTCGTGAAGGGTCGCAGCATCCCGCCCTGTTAGAATCGTCGGCATGAACACTGCATTGAACCGGCACAAACTCATCTTGATGCGCCGCGAGGCCGAGCGCCGGCTCGCCGATGCCGATACGCTCGCCGAAGCCGACATGCTTACCGAGGCCATCGCCGATGCCGATGCGCCTGAAGCCCGTCTTTGCAGCGTTTCCGATTCCGCCTACCTCTTACGCTTGCTCGGTCTCGAATTGCTCTTGAAGTGCGTCCACGAAGCGACGCTGCGCACCGTCTCGCGGCATGGGCACCACTACGAAGTCATATTCTCGGCGCTCCCGGTTGCCATGCAAGCACGGCTCCTGCGGCTTGCAGGCGAGCGTATCGGGCCGTCAGGGCTCGCCAGTGACGCCCTCGGAGTCCTTGCGGAATGGGGCCGGAATTTCATCGCTTTGCGCTACCCCTACGAGAAATACGAGCACCTTTCCGAGCAAGTCTACCGAGCGCTCGGCGAGCGTTGGGTTGCCGAAGGGGCGCCTCTCCAATCGGCGACGTTCCGCTACTATCCCGAAGAGCTCTTCGGCTTCGTGCACGCGTTGCGCATCGTCGCCGACGAGGTAGCGTCTGGTGCAAACGAAAGCCCCCTCGCTTAGGCTAGCTACGCGGCGCAGCGTGGTAGGGAACTGTCCGATCCATTTGGGGCATGGTAGTCTCCGGTCCGATCCAAGTGAAGGCAGTCCCTATGTTGACCTCAAGACCACCGGTCCCGGGGTCGATCTATGGCCTTCGCCATGGCCACGCAATCCGCAATGACTCGCTAGAGAATCAGCGCTCAAAACAAAAATACAGCATGCCATAGCCGCCCAGGCGGTTATGGCAATCATCAGTAAACGATGATGAAGTGCACTAGGGCTGTTGCGTGTGCCTCATGTAGCGCCCGTCTCCGGAGGCAACGTGGCGATTGGCTCGAGTTGCTCGTCTTGACTCAGGCCGAGGCTCAGACCATTTGGCAGAGATTCGATAGCAATCAGTTGCGTGCTGTCCGTCACTATCCTGTCGTCATCCAGTATCACGTACGATGGATACCATAGTGTCGCCTCTTTATCGAACTCGTATACGAGCTGCCGCGCTGGCTGCCCGCGGTCTTTAAGTCTTCCGACCATCTGAGCCGCCCTCGCCGCGGCCTCTGAAAGCTTGTCGTGCGCAGCATAGTGTTGCGCAACGTCTTTTCCCCTCAGGAGAAAAGTGACCTGACAATCGCCATAGAAACTGTGGATGTCAAGAATCGGTGCGCGACGATCCTCTAGCTTCTCGGCACAACCACGGACCCACTCGCGGATTGCGGTGTAGGTCGCTTTGCTAGCTTCGGAGGCAATTGACGTGACGAACGGGTTCCATAGAATGGCGATGTAGGGAAGACCGATCCTGATGAGTTCAGATGCGGATTCGGCAGCATTGTGCGAAAGGTGCGTGCGCTTTAGCTTGACCGGCGCCGAGCTTACAACTGTGTCCAACCACAGTGCATCAACTTCGCGCGGATCGACTGCCAGCTCAATCCGGACATCCGGCGGAAGTGCCTGAAGGTGTCGCGGCGCAATACCCTCTTCATTGATGTCCAAACCGACATCTGCGAAGCCCAGCACTTCTCCGCCCGCGTAGAACCCTAGAATCGCAACAACAAACCGATCCCCACTGATGCTCACGAACGGTTTTGCTTCAAGGATCTTCCCTTTAGGTTTTCCAGGATCGTGATTGTGTAGAACCATGTGAGGAATGGAATTGATACGACCGGCAAGGACTGCCGGGTCTGCAGCCACCAGCAGTCTTCCGTCCGGACCTCGTGCGTCTGACCAGATCACCGCAGGCTTCAGTTGCCCAAAAATGCCACCTGCGTAACGTTCGGTCGCACTCTTTATCCACTCCTTGGCTTCCGGAGTCGTCAATAGATCTGACATTCTTACCCCTGGACTTATCGTTACGTTCCTAGACTGCTTTGTCGTATCAACGATGCACAGCATATCCAGTCACGAACAGCAAGACAACTAAGATCCGCTCATGCCGATCCAGGTACCCTTGTTGGATCGAAGACAGTCAATGACCGTGTGCATGCGCGAACGGAAAGGGCCGTTGTCCCTACATAGCTGTCATTGACGCTGCGCTCGCTCCAATGACGGCTCAGGGTCGACGAACGAAACCGCTCGCGCGGTAGGGGGCTCCGACCCGGCGTACGGGGTTCGGAGAGGGCCGCTGCGCAGTTCCGTATGTTGGAGGTCGGGGCAATCCGCCTCGTTCTTCAAACGGAGCTGCATCA
>NZ_CAAJGM010000010.1 GCF_900996235.1 Paraburkholderia sp. BCC1885 | reverse complement strand
GGAAGGTCTGAACAAATCATTTTCAGCCTGACTGTTCGCCACATTCGAAATTGGCGGGTCTCGAAAGTCGTTTTCTTGTTGGGAACCGAATGAATACCGACCAGAAATTGATCTCGATGTTTGAAGATCGTCACTCTCGCGGTGTTTGCCGCTCACATTTTCAGCAGCTTGCGACGCGCCATCCAGAGATTGGACAGCGCGAACAGCGTTGTCAGTTGTGCGGTGTTTTTCTTCAGACCACGGTAGCGCGCCTTCGCGAAGCCGAACTGCAATTTGATCACCCGAAACGGATGCTCTACCTTGGCGCGCACGCTTGCTTTAAGGTATTCAATTTCGTTGACGATGCGATCCAGCGCGTCGTCTTTGTCCAGCGCTGCGCGCTTGCCAGGGCACATCGCGACCATCCACTCCACTGCCTTCGTGCTCGTACGTTTTTGTATCCCGCGATAGCCCGCATCGCCGTACACAACAGTTTCCTTACCGTGCAGCAACGCGTCCGCCTTGACAATGTCATGCACGTTCGCGGCCGTTCCTTGAACGGTGTGTACCAGCCCGGATTCGGCGTCTACGCCGATATGCGCTTTCATGCCGAAGTACCATTGATTGCCTTTCTTGGTCGAACTCATCTCGGGATCGCGCTCACCGCTCGCGTTCTTGGTCGAACTGGGCGCGGCGATCAGCGTGGCATCAACGACCGTACCCGCTTTGAGCAGCAGGCCCTTGCTGCTAAGCACCGCATTGACCGCTGCGAGCATCTGGGCGGCAAGCTCATGCTTCTCAAGCAGATGCCTGAATCGCAAGATCGTGCTCTCGTCAGGCAGACGCATGTTCCAGTTGTCCAGTGCAGCAAACTCCCGAAACAGCGGCACGTCGTGCAACGCTTCTTCCATTGCAGGATCGCTCAAGGTGAACCACTGCTGCATGAAATGGATTCGCAACATCGTCTCCACCGGAAACGGCGGCCTGCCGCGCTTGCCTTCGGGCGCATGCGGCAATACCAGCGCCACCAGTACGCCCCATGGAACCACCCGGTTCATCTCGTCAAGGAACTCCCGCTTGCGCGTTCGTTTGGTCGTCAAATCCAATCCCAGATTAGCTTGTCTCATGCCCAAATCGTCGCAGTCGACGGCATATTTGGCAACTCAATTCCTGCATGATTTATGCAGACCTTCC
>NZ_CAAJGM010000009.1 GCF_900996235.1 Paraburkholderia sp. BCC1885 | reverse complement strand
TACTTGTATATTGGTCCCAGTGTCCGGAAACTGATCCTTTCCGTTCACCGGAAGCGGTAGCCCGTTTTGCTTACCGGGGCTCACAGCCCGAAAGAAAGCTGGTGGCGCCGCTTCCACTTACCGCTTTGAACCCGAACAGTTGACTGAGCCTCGAGCTCGTATTTTTGCAAGTAGGGGTGCTGTGGTGAACCAGAACCAATCCTCCTCCGTTTCTCCTTTGTTCGTCGGCATTGACGTCAGTGGCGAGTTCCTCGATGTGGCCTTTCACGGCTCCACTGAGTCCTTCCGGCTCGCCAATTCGCCCGAAGGTATCGCTGATCTGATCGCCCGGCTGTCGCCTCTCAAACCTGAACTCATCGTTCTCGAGGCCACCGGCAAGCTTGAGAGAGCCGTCCTGGAAGCCGTATGCAAGGCAGGCTTGCCCGGCGTCGCGCTCAACCCCAGATGGGTGCGCGATTTCGCCAGATCCACCGGCCACCTTGCCAAAACCGATCGTATCGATGCACGCGTCATCGCTCACTACGGCGCAGCGGTCAAGCCCGAACTCCGGGCGCTGAACGACGCGCAGACCCAGCAGTTGCAGGCGCTCATCCTGCGCCGCAGCCAGCTCATGGAGATGCTCACCGCCGAGCAGAACCGCCGCAGGCGTGCTCATAAGGCCACGCATGCCAGCATCGACGAACTCATCGCCTTCCTCAAAAAGCGCATCAAGGGTGCCGATGACGACATCGATTCCTTCCTGCGCTCCAACGAACTCTGGCGCAAGACCGAAGCCTTGCTGCGCTCCACGCCTGGCGTCGGCAGGGGAACCGCGGCGACGTTGATCGCCTTTCTGCCTGAACTGGGCAGGCTCAGCGGCAAGGAAATCGCCTCGCTCGTTGGCCTCGCGCCGTTCAATGTCGATAGCGGCAAACAGCAGGGGCAGCGCCATATCAAAGGCGGCCGGCACATGGTGCGACGTGCCCTCTATATGGCTTGCGTCGCTGCCCAGAAAGCCAATCCCGACATCAAGGCGTTTTGTGACCGCCTGCGTGACAAAGGCAAAAAAACCAAGGTCGCCTTCGTCGCTGGCATGCGCAAACTGCTCATCCGGCTCAACGCCATGATGCGTGACGCCACCCCCTGGAGTCCGCCGAAATCATGATCGAATGAACCCCTGACACTTGACCTTCAATACAGTTGCTTTCTTTGCGGCGGCAAAGAAAGTA
>NZ_CAAJGM010000008.1 GCF_900996235.1 Paraburkholderia sp. BCC1885 | reverse complement strand
CTACCCGGCGGAGCGGCTGGCCTACATGATGGAGGACAGCGGGATTGGGCTGCTGCTCACGCAGTCGCATCTGATGGAGAAGCTGCCGGTGCCGTTGGGTGTGGAGACGGTGGAGCTGGATACGCTGGATGTGTCGGGCGAGGCGGAGCGAGCGCCGGAAGTGAAGGTGAACGGAGAGAACCTGGCGTACGTGATCTACACGTCGGGTTCCACCGGCAGACCCAAGGGTGTGGCCGTTGCTCACGGGGCGCTGTCGATGCACTGCCAGGCGATCGGGGCGCGCTACGGGATGAGGCGCGAGGACCGGCTGTTGCAGTTTGCCTCGATCAGCTTCGACGCGGCCGGAGAGCAGTGGCTGGTCCCGCTGCTTAGCGGGGCAGCACTGGTGCTGCGTGACGCGGAGCTGTGGAGCGCGCAACGGCTGGTCGGAGAGATCGTGTCGAAGGGCATCTCGGTGCTGTATCTGCCGCCAGCCTATATCGATGCGTTTGCCCGGGAGATCGGTGCGGGCGTGGTGAAGGTACGCATGTGTATCGTGGGCGGCGAGGGTTGGTCCAGAAGTGGGTTCGAGGCGGTGCAGCACAATCTTTCGCCAGAGCGCATCTTCAACGCATACGGTCCAGCGGAAACGGTGATCACGCCGACGGTATGGGAGGCCGGAGGAACCACCCGTTTTGAGAGTGCCTATGCGCCGGTTGGTCGTGCGGTGGGCGGGCGCACGCTGTACGTGCTCGACGGGGACATGAACCTGACGCTGCCGGGCGCCGTAGGCGAGCTGTATATCGGCGGAGCCGGACTGGCGCGGGGCTACTTGAACCGGGCGGGGCTGACGGCAGAGCGGTTCGTACCGGACCCGTTTCATCCGAAGGGCGGACGGCTGTACCGCACGGGTGACCTGGTGCGGTGGAGCGACGAAGGTGTGCTGGAGTACCAGGGGCGGATTGACCACCAGGTGAAGGTGCGGGGCTTCCGCATCGAGCTGGGCGAAGTCGAGGCACAGCTGCTCGCTCAGGCGGGCGTGCGCGAGGCAGTGGTGACGGCGCAGGAGGGGCCGGGCGGCACGCGGCTGGTGGGCTATATCGCGGCCGTGGCGGGACAGGAGCCGGACAGCGCCCGGCTACGTACGGAGCTGGGCCGGGTGCTGCCAGACTACATGGTGCCGTCGGCGATCGTTGTGCTGGAGACAATGCCGCTGAGCCCGAACGGCAAGGTGGACAGGAAGGCTCTGCCCGCG
>NZ_CAAJGM010000007.1 GCF_900996235.1 Paraburkholderia sp. BCC1885 | reverse complement strand
AGGGGTCTGTAGCTCAGTCGGTTAGAGCACCGTCTTGATAAGGCGGGGGTCGATGGTTCGAATCCATCCAGACCCACCAAAGTCTTGTCTGGTGTGCTGATCGTCTAAAACCTCTGGGGTATCTGTATGACTGGGGGATTAGCTCAGCTGGGAGAGCACCTGCTTTGCAAGCAGGGGGTCGTCGGTTCGATCCCGTCATCCTCCACCAATCCTCAATGCCTAGTGTTCTGCAAGCGCAGTAGCTGCAGAGTGTTATGCATTGGCGATTGAGCCAGTCAGAGTGATACGCAATCAGAGATTGCGATATCGGCTGTCGTTCTTTAACAATCAGGAAGAAGTAGTAAAGAGATTCACGAAAGCATACTTAGAGATGGGTGTGTGAGTAGGTGAATCAGGGTTGTGATTGTATCGAAAGTATTTTTAAGTGATCGAAAGATTGCTTTGGAATACGGCGCAACACGAATACTCAACCTGTAGCGGTTGTGAATCGACACCCCCTTCGGGGGTCGGGCCAGCGTAAGTGCTAAAGCACTAACGCTGGCCGAGAGAGACACACCCGTTATAGGGTCAAGCGAACAAGTGCATGTGGTGGATGCCTTGGCGATCACAGGCGATGAAGGACGCGGTAGCCTGCGAAAAGCGACGGGGAGCTGGCAAACGAGCTTTGATCCGTCGATGTCCGAATGGGGAAACCCACTCCGAATGGAGTATCCATGGCTGAATACATAGGTCATGAGAAGCGAACGCGGCGAACTGAAACATCTAAGTAGCCGCAGGAAAAGAAATCAACCGAGATTCCCAGAGTAGTGGCGAGCGAAATGGGACCAGCCTGTACTCTTTATCTTCATTGTTAGTCGAAGGCTCTGGAAAGTGCCGCCATAGCAGGTGATAGCCCTGTAGACGAAAACAGCGAGGAAGAACTAGGTGTACGACAAGTAGGGCGGGACACGTGAAATCCTGTCTGAAGATGGGGGGACCATCCTCCAAGGCTAAATACTCGTGATCGACCGATAGTGAACCAGTACCGTGAGGGAAAGGCGAAAAGAACCCCGGGAGGGGAGTGAAACAGATCCTGAAACCGCATGCATACAAACAGTCGGAGCCTTCGCAAGGGGGTGACGGCGTACCTTTTGTATAATGGGTCAGCGACTTACATTCAGTGGCAAGCTTAACCGATTAGGGCAGGCGTAGCGAAAGCGAGTCCGAACAGGGCGTTCAGTCGCTGGGTGTAGACCCG
>NZ_CAAJGM010000006.1 GCF_900996235.1 Paraburkholderia sp. BCC1885 | reverse complement strand
AGATGCGCGTACCAACCGGCAGAGAGATCATGATCGCAGACTGCCCAGCACGGTACGCAGCATGTCAGCGTCGACCAGGCCGTCTACCTTAACCACCGCACGGCCGATGCGGATCTCGATCGTGCCCCCAGGAGACGCCGGCTTCATATCTGGCGCTTGCGGAACGCATTGACTCATCAGAATTGCAACTCGCGCTGACCTGTTGCCTCACGTAGTTTGCTACCCGTCGGATTGTCCGGCGGGAGCGGCACGAGG
Organism: Paraburkholderia sp. BCC1885; assembly: GCF_900996235.1. Classification (GTDB taxonomy): domain Bacteria; phylum Pseudomonadota; class Gammaproteobacteria; order Burkholderiales; family Burkholderiaceae; genus Paraburkholderia. Next base: position 1,018 of record NZ_CAAJGM010000006.1, on the reverse strand, counting down.
TGACGAGGCAAATCAGCATGACGACACGCAAGGAGTTGGTCGCAGCATTGCAATTGCGGTATGGCAGCGCGACGTTCGGTGACCGGATCAGGATTCTGGATGAGTTCGTGGCTTTGACCGGGTATCACCGCAAGCACGCCATCCGGCTGCTGCGGGAGAAGCCCGGCGCGGCAAAGGGGACGCGCGAGCGCAACCGGCTGTATGACGAGGCAGTACGCCAGGCGCTGACGGTGTTGTGGGAAGCGGCCGACCGGGTTTGCGGCAAGCGCCTGAAGGCGTTGATCCCGAAGCTGGTTGATGCCATGGAACGGCACGGCCATCTCGACCTGGATCCGGTCATCAGAGCCAAACTCCTTGAGGTCAGCGCGGCGACCATCGATCGCATGCTGGCCAATGCGCGTTTGCACATCGACGGGCAGCGCAAACGCCGCAAGGGTGTGGGCTCGGCCATCCGGCGCAGCATCCCGGTGCGCACCTTCGCCGACTGGCGCGATCCGCCACCAGGCTTCTTCGAGATCGACATGGTCGAACACTGTGGCGGTCCGAAGACCGACGGTGACTTCGTCCACACACTGACGCTGACCGACATCGCCAGCGGCTGGACAGAATGCGTGGCCATGCGAGTACGCAACCAGATGCTGGTTATAGAGGCGTTTGACAAGGTGGCCGCCGATCTGCCATTCGCAATGCTTGGAGTGGACTCGGATAACGACACCGCATTCATGAACCAGAGCGTCTTCGACTACTGCAAGGGACATGGTCTTGAGCAGACCCGCTCGCGGGCCTACAAGAAGAACGATCAGGCCTGGGTGGAGCAGAAGAACGGCTCCGTCGTGCGGCGGCTGGTCGGTTATGGCCGTCTGAGCGGCGCCGATGCGAGGAACGCGCTCGCGCTGCGTATTTCGGCGAACGTGACCGCCGATTTCGGGAACGTGACCGATTCGGCGGGGTTGGGCGTTGCGCGGTGTTGATTGTAGATTTTCTTGTTAGTTCTGGTCGAGTTCGGACTCCAGGACGT
>NZ_CAAJGM010000005.1 GCF_900996235.1 Paraburkholderia sp. BCC1885 | reverse complement strand
AGAGGTGGCCCCGTTCGTTCGGACAGTTTTTTCGATTTTTAAGTGGAACGCTGGGCGGTCACGCTGCCAATGTAATCGCGGGCAGCATCGCGAAATAAGCTTCATCCGGGGTCTTGTCCGACAGACTTGAATGAGGCCTTTGCTGGTTGTACCACGTCAGGTAGTTAGCGATGGACTTGCGTGCCTGGCCGACGGACTCATAGGCCTTCAAATATATCTCTTCGTACTTCACGCTGCGCCACAGTCGTTCGATAAAAACGTTGTCCCGCCAGCTTCCCTTGCCATCCATCGACAAAGCGATTCCGCGCGAGAGGACCGCGTCGGTGAAGACTGTACTGGTGAATTGGCTGCCTTGATCGGTGTTGACGATCTCAGGCAATCCATATTTCGCGAACGCTTCTTCAAGCGCTGCCACCGCATGCTCAGCTTCCATCGTGATCGCGACCCGGTGCGCTAAAACACGGCGGCTGGCCCAATCGATCACAGCCGTGAGATACACGAAGCCGTGTGCCATAGGCACGTATGTCGTGTCCAATGCGTACACCTGGTTGCTGCGCTCGATCTTCCGATCGCGCAGCAGGTACGGCCAGATCTTGTGAGCCAGATGTTTGCGGCTCAAGTTCGGCTTGCGATACAGCGCTTCGATGCCCATTTTGCGCATCAACGTGCCGACGTGCTTGCGTCCGACCACTATGCCCTCTCGCTTGAGCAGGCGCATCAACATGCGCGCTCCGGCAAACGGATGCTCCAGGTGCAACTCGTCGATGCGGCGCATGAGCGCCAGATCCGCGGCACTGACCGGGCTCGGCGCGTAGTACGCACTGGATCGACTGATGCCGACCAGCTTGACCTGCCGGGAAACCGGCAGGGGGTGGGCACGATCAATCATTTCTTTGCGCTCAGCAGGCCTGCCTTGCCGAGCGCGCCGGACAAAAAATCATTCTCCAGCGCCAATTGGCCGATCTTCGCGTGCAGCGTCTTCAGGTCCACCGGCGGCTCATTGACGGGCGCGCCCGCCGCGCCGAACACATCGGCCGCTCGTTCTTGCAACTGGCGCTTCCATTCTGTGATCTGGTTCGGATGAACCTCAAACTGCTGCGCCAATTCTGCCAGCGTGCGCTCGCCGCGTACGGCTGCCAGTGCCACCTTCGCCTTGAACGCCGCTGAGTGCGTGCGCCGGGTTCTCTTCGTCATCGTCTGGTTTCCTTTGTAGGCATTATGCCTATCTCAGAACCCAGCGATTCCACCTAACCGACTGTCCAGATTTCCGGGGCCACCTCT
>NZ_CAAJGM010000004.1 GCF_900996235.1 Paraburkholderia sp. BCC1885 | reverse complement strand
GACGCGCCGTTTTCGTCGACGGCTTCCACCAGATCGCCCGCATCGTCGTAGACATAGGTGCCCAGTGTGCGCGTTGCCTCACCCGCGTCATCCAGCAGCGCCACACGCGTGATGCGCCCGTGTTCGTCGTGCGTGACGCCGGCCACCTCACCTGTACTGCCCGTGACCGTCGCGAGCAGCCCGTCTGCATACGTGAGCACCAGCGCATTGCCCGAGCGGTCTGCGATTCTGGTGAGCGCGAAACGCTCGCCCTGGCGCTCGTAGGTCTCGCCTGACTGCTCGCCGCGCGCTAGCGTGATCCGCGTGTCCGCGACGCGCGTGATCGTGCTCTGCTCGACGGCATCGTAGTGCGCCTTGCCGATGGCCGGAAGGGGATAGTCGACGCTGCGCCCCGAGGCATCGTGCCAGACGAGCGTGTCTCCGCGGATTTCGAAGCTCGCGTGAAACGGCGTTGTCCAGCGCGGGCCGAGCGGGCCACGCGCATCGTGTGCACCGAAGTTCGAGCGGTACGTGCGGGACCATTGAACCGCCAGCGTGCCGGGCAGCACGAAATCGGTATGGCTGAAGGACTCATCGCCCAGCGCGAAGCCGATGGAGGGGACCGTTCCGATAGCAGGTTACGCCTGCGCACAGCTTTTGCACACCGATGGCCCGGGCTTGCGTGCCTTCGCCTCATCGGAGCGCACGTCGCTCTCCTCGCCAGCACCCTTGTGATTCGCCCGGCTGGCCGCGTTGCTCCGGACCGTTGCCTCAATGTGATGCTTCGTCTGCTCGTAAACCTGCACCGCCCGCACGAGGATGTTGAGCATGTACATGATCGTGCCCACGTCCTCGCTGGACAGGCGCGCGAGCTGCCGCTTCACGACCGGAATGAACCCACGCAGGTTGGCCGCCATCTGGCGGATCTCCCGTGCGGCCGTACCCGGGTACATCGTGACCGCCGCTTTCGCCACCGCGTTGACCCCGGATTTCGCTCCCGCCTTGCCGACTTCCCACACCGCATCGAACAGGCTGTCAATCGTCCTGAGCGGGCTGTGCACAAGCGCGCTGGCCGATACCCGTGACGCCTGGGTGGCCGCCGTTTTCAGGTTCTCATCCGGGTCCGTCAACTGGCCGGCCGCAAGATGGTCCAGCGCGTTCGCCAGCACGTTCAGGCACTTCTCCGCCTCGTTGCCACAGTCCGTCAGCAACTCCGTGAGCCGGGCTTTCGCCTGCTCCACAAACGGCTGCAATTCGCCCATCAACGTCGCCGTGAAATGTGCCGCGATCACCGCAACAATGGC
>NZ_CAAJGM010000003.1 GCF_900996235.1 Paraburkholderia sp. BCC1885 | reverse complement strand
TGACCTTGCCCCCGTTTGACGAACCCCATAGCTGGGTGAATTATGCGGCTTCGCCTCTATGAGCCGCGAACCAGTTCTTTTCGAATGTCATGGGGCTGACGTAATCGAGCGTTGAATGTAACCGGCGCGCGTTGTAAAAGCCCAGCCAGTCAATCACCTCATCCATTGCTGCCCGCCGGGTGGGGAAGTGTCGTCCGTGCATGCGTGCTACCTTCAGCGAACCCCATAGACTTTCCGTCGGCGAGTTATCCCAACAATTTCCACGTCGGCTCATCGACGAACGCATGCCGTAGGCCTTCAACGCGTCCTGAAACAGGCCGCTGCAATACTGGCTGCCCCTGTCGCTATGCACGATTACGCCGGCGTCAGGGCGACGCCGGAACCACGCCATTCGCAACGCGTCCGTGACCAGTTCAGCCTTCATGTGCGGCTGCATCGACCAGCCCACCACCTGCCTGCTGAACAGGTCGATGATGGCCGCGAGGTAGACCCAGCCTTCGGCTGTCGCCAGGTACGTGATGTCGGTCGTCCAGACTAGGTTCGGTGCGTTAGCGGTGAAGTCGCGCTCCAACAGATTCGGCGCCACCGGCAAATCGTGGTTCGAGTTCGTCGTCGCGATGTACTTGCGCTTGTGGCGGGCTCGAATGCCATGCTGCGCCATCAGTTTGCGAACCCGTTCTTTGCCCACGCGCACGCCTTGCGTGAGCAACTCCTTCCACATGCGAGGCCAGCCGTATTCGCCCTTGACCTGCATGTGAATCGCCTTGACTTGCGCGAGCAGTGCATCGTTGCTTACGCGGCTACGGTGCGGCTTGTCGTGCGCGGTGCGTTGCCGGCGCTGATGATATCCGCTGGGACTGACTTCCAGCACTTCGCATAGGACCGAGACTGGCCAGTGGCGTCGATTGTGCTCGATGAACGCGTACTTCACATCGATTCCTTCGCGAAGTACGCTGCGCACTTTTTTAATATGTCTCGCTCCATCTTCAGGCGCGCTACCTCCGCACGCAGCCGCGCCAACTCCATCTGTTCCGGGCTCACAGGCTTCGTGCCTGCGCCCGCCAGCTTGCCTTCCCGGTCAGCTTTCACCCAGTTGTACAGCGTCTGTTCAACCACACCCAGTGTCGCCGCCACTGCTGCCATGCTTTGCCCGGCTTTGACCAGTCGTACCGCTTCCAGCTTGAACTCGAGCGTGTACTGTGCCCGCTTTGCCTTGCTTGTCATCGTTCTTCTCCTTGCTTGAGTTTACCTGCTCAGCAAGGGATTCGTTTTTCGGGGGCAAGCTCA
>NZ_CAAJGM010000002.1 GCF_900996235.1 Paraburkholderia sp. BCC1885 | reverse complement strand
ATCAGGCTTCGTGAGCGCGCAGGAACCGGAAGAACTCGACGCCTTCGCGCAGGCGCCGCTTCATCATGTCCCAGCTCATCAGCATCTCGCGCACAATCTCCCAGATTTTCGAGGGCCGGAAATAGAAGCGCTTATAAAAGCGCTCCACATGGTGATAAATCTCTTCGCGCGAAAGATGCGGATAGCCGATGGCAGCAAGCTGCACGCCTTCCTTGCTGACGAGATTGATGACCTTGTTCTCTTCCATCCAGCCGTTTTCCACCGCCTGCCGGTAAAGCGTCGTGCCCGGATACGGCGCGGCGAGCGACACCTGGATCGTGTGCGGATTGATCTCTCTGGCGTACTCGATGGTCTTTTCGATCGTCTCCTGGGTCTCGCCCGGCAGACCCAGAATGAAGGTGCCGTGAATCTTGATGTCGAGCTTGCGGCAGTCTTCGCTGAAACGCCGCGCGATATCCGTGCGCAGCCCCTTCTTGATGTTCAGCAGGATCTGGTCGTCGCCCGATTCATAGCCCACCAGCAGCAGACGCAGGCCGTTTTCCTTCATGATCTTCAGCGTCGCGTAAGGCACGTTCGCTTTCGCGTTGCAGGACCACGTCACGCCGAGTTTGCCGAGGCCGCGGGCGATCTCTTCGACGCGCGGTTTAAAGTCGGTGAAGGTGTCGTCGTCGAACATGATCTCCCTGACTTCGGGCATGTTGTCGCGAATCCACTTCACTTCTTCCAGCACGTTTTCCACCGAGCGGGTGCGGTAGCGATGACCGCCCACCGTCTGCGGCCACAGACAGAACGTGCACTTCGAACGGCAACCGCGGCCCGTGTAGATCGAGACATACGGATGCTTCAGATAGCCGATAAAGTAATTGCCGATCTTCAGGTCACGCTTGTAAACCGGCGCGACGAACGGCAGTTCGTCCATGTCTTCGAGAATCGGACGTGCCTCGTTGTGTTCGATCGAGCCATCCGCCGCGCGATAACTCAGGCCCTGGATCTGCGCGAGCGGTTTGCCCGCCGCGACTTCCTGGCAGGTGAAATCGAATTCCTCGCGGCAGACGAAATCGATTGCGTCGCTCGCCGTGAGCGAATTGTGCGGATCGACGGCCACCTTGGCGCCCACCATACCGATCATGACCGACGGCTTGCGCGCCTTCAGGTCCTGCGCAAACATCGCATCCGTGGGAAACGACGGCGTGCTGGTATGAATGATCACCAGCTCATACTGCTGCGCAATTTCAAGCGCCGCGTCCACCGACAAACCATCCGCCGGCGCATCGAGCACGCGGCTCTCCGGCACCAGGGCCGCCGGTTGCGCGAGCCAGGTGGGATACCAGAAGGAGCGGATCTCGCG
>NZ_CAAJGM010000001.1 GCF_900996235.1 Paraburkholderia sp. BCC1885 | reverse complement strand
TCCGGCTCGGGGAGCGCCTTCCTGTCCAGCTTGCCATTGGGCATCAGCGGCAGCGCCGGCAGCACCATCAGCGCCGAGGGCACCATGTACCCCGGCAGCTTCGACTCCAGTACCGCACGCACCTGCGCCGTGTCGACCTCGCCCACCACATAGCCCACCAGCCGCTTGCCCGCCTCCGTGCCACGCAGCTCCGCGGCCGCATCGCGCACGCCCGGCGCACTGCGCAGCGCCGCCTCGATCTCGCCCAGCTCGATGCGGAAGCCCCGCAGCTTCACCTGCTGGTCCAGACGACCCAGAAACTCGATCGTCCCGTCTGCCTGCCGCCGGCACAGGTCGCCCGTGCGGTACAGCCGCCCGCCATTGCCTTCGAACGGGTCCGGGATGAACCGCTCCGCCGTCAGCCCCGGCCGCTTCAGGTAGCCCCGCGCCAGCGTCGCCCCGCCGATGCACAGCTCCCCGAGCCCACCCACCGGTGCCTCGTTGCCATCCAGATCCAGCACATACGCGCTGCGCGACGGGTACGGCGCGCCAATCGGCGCCGCCACGTGATCCGTGTCCTCGTCCTGCGTCTCGCGGTACACGCACGCCACCGTCGTCTCGGTCGGCCCGTACAGGTTATCCAGCCGGATGTGCGCCAGCGGCCCCCGCCGCCACTGCTTGAGCGCGTCGCCCGGCAGCGCCTCGCCGCCCACCGTGATCTGCCGCAGCGACAGGTCCGAGGCCGCCGGCGGCTCGCGCAGCCACTGCTGCCAGTACGCCGTCGGAATCCGCGAGAACGTCACCTTCTCCTCGATCAGCCGACGGCTCATCGTCTCCAGGTCCCAGTGCTGCGGACCACGCATCACCACCTGGCCACCGCTCATCAGTGCCGGCAGCATCTCGTGCAGCGACACGTCGAAGTTGATCGTCGAGGACTGCAACTGACGGTCCGCTTCCGTGATCTGGTACGTCTGCAGGAAGTCGTCCATGTGCAGGCTCAGCGAACCGTGGCTGATCGCCACGCCCTTCGGCTTGCCCGTCGAGCCCGACGTGTAGATCACGTACGCGAGCTGGTCCGCATGCACCGGCTCCTGCCACGCGTCGGGCGATTCGCCCTCCACGTCGCTGATCAACACCACCTCGAAGTCCGCCAGCAGGTCACCCAGCGACGCGACGCTGCCCGCGTCGGCCACTACGCGCCGCACCCCGGCGTCTTCCATCATGTCGCGCAGACGTGCCTCCGGGTACGACGGGTCCAGCGGCACGAACGCCGCGCCCGACTTCATCACGCCGAGCAGCCCTGCCACCAGCCCAACCGAACGCTCCACGCACAGGCCCACGCATTGCTCGGCCTGAACCCCCAGCGCCTTCAGCCGCCGCCCGATCCGGTTCGACCACGCTTCCAGCCTCTCGTACGACAGCGACTCGCCCTCGCATACCACCGCGCGCGCATGACCCATCTGCGCCGCTCTCGCACTCACCCGACCCACCACCGATGAAAATCCGTGATCCGCTCG